>JAJYLH010000050.1 GCA_021787845.1 Myxococcales bacterium
GGCCGGGCACGAGGGCGGTGGCAACGAGCGAGGTCCGTGGGCCCGGCCGCCTCAGGGCGAGCGGGAACGACAACCTGAGATGTCTGGATACCCAGCCTGTGCAGGGTCCGGGGCATGGAGTGAGCCCTACCGGCTGGCCGGCTACGATGTGCGCCGGGTCACCCTACCCGATGGAGATGTCCGGACCTTTGTTCCTCCATCGTCGGTTTGGGGTGTGCTCGCTGCGCCACCCTGCACCGAGTTCTCGCTCGCGAAGAACGGGCATTCCCGCGACTTTGTGCGCGGGATGGAGACCGTCAACGCCTGCATGCGCATCATCGCGCAGGCGAAGCCGCGGTGGTGGGCGCTCGAGAACCCGGGCTCTGGTTATCTCGCGCAGTTCCTCGGAACTCCCCGGGACATGTTTCAGCCCGCGGACTTCGGTGATTCTTGGACGAAGCGGACGGCGCTCTTGGGTGAATTCGTCCTTCCTGAGCGTGGCCCGTATGTCGTCCCGGAACGGTCCGCGATGGATCGGTCTTCCGCGGCGGAACGGGCGATCACACCGCCGGGTTTCGCGCGCGCTTTCTGTCGCGCCAACCCCTGACCTGTCGTCGGCTGGCGAGAGCTGACGCGTGCTGTCGTTTTCGCGCGTGCTCGCCGGTCGTCGGTTGCGCGCGAGAGGCTGGAGCCGACGAGCGGACTTGAACCGCTGACCTGCTGATTACGAATCAGCTGCTCTACCAACTGAGCTACGTCGGCCCTCACGGCCGTGGACGCTTGGTAGCAGACCGGGCCGAGCAGGGCAAGCCCAATCGCACCGCGCGCGATCACGGCGGGTGGGAGGCATCCTTCAGCGCGAGAACGCGCGCATAGACCTCCTGCCGCGGCAGGCGGTAGTCGCGCGCGAGCGCCTTCGCGATGTCGCCCACGTGCTCCCCCGCCGCCAGCCGCTCCCGTATCGCCTCGTCGAGAGGTGGCAGCGCTTCCGCTTCGGGAGACGGCTCCCGCCCACCTTCTACGACGATCACCACCTCGCCCCGCGCGCCCGCCGCGAAGCGCTCGGCCAGCTCCGGCAACGGTCCGCGCACGACCTCCTCATGCACCTTCGTCAGCTCCCGCGCGACCGCCGCCCGTCGCGGCCCGAGCGCGCGCGAAAGGTCCGCGAGCGTCTCGCCCGTCCGATTCCCCGCCTCGTACAGAATCGCCGTCACCCCCGAGCGCGCGACCTCCCCCAGCGCCGCCCGCCGCGCGTCCCCTTTGCGCGGCAGAAAGCCGAGGAAGAGGAACCGGGACGAGTCGAGCCCCGAGGCGGACAACGCCGCCACCGCCGCGCTCGGACCCGGAATCGGCACCACCGCGACGCCCGCGTCCAGGGCCGCGTCCACCAGCTTCGCGCCGGGGTCGCTCACCGCCGGGGTGCCCGCGTCGGTCACCAGCGCTAGCGATTGCCCGGAGCGCAGCCGCTCGACGAGAGGGCTTACGCGGTCCCGCTCGGCGAAGGCCGGCAGGCTGAAGAGCGGCCGCGAGAGGCTGAAATGGGTCAACAGCTCCCGCGTGCGCCGGGTGTCCTCCGCCACCACCAGGTCGACCTCCCCCAACACCCGCCGCGCCCGGGGCGACAGATCCTCGAGGTTCCCGATCGGCGTCGCCACGACGAAGAGGGTCACGCTCTCTTAGCTCCCATCCTCGCCGACCGACGCGTCGAACGCCGACTCGACGTGGACGAATTGGGGCTCGCGTCTCGCATCGAGCGAAAGACCGACCACGTCGAACCGAAGCGGGCGGGCCTCGAGACCGGCGCGCCAGACATAGTCCGCCGCCGCTCGGAGAATGCGCCGCTGCTTGGCGACTGTGACGCTCTCGAGCGGGTCCACTACCGACCCCCGCTTGCGCTTTCGGACCTCGACGAAGACGACGAGCTCGCCCTGGGCCATCACCAGGTCGACTTCGCCCCCACGGGCGACGTGGTTTCGCGCGAGCGGGAGGTAGCCCTGACGGACGAGGAACGACTCGGCGAGGGTTTCGGCGCGTTGCCCGGCCCGGCGGCGGGAGCGCGCCCGAGCGCGACGCCTGGCAGGAGCGCTCACGCAGCCTTCTCGGCGCGGCCGACCGCCACGAGGTGATCGACCACCCCTGGCGGCGGAGCCTCGAACGCCCGGACGAGCACCTGGGTCGAGCTGCCGAGCGCCTTGAGCATCTTCACGAAGAGGGCGCGATGGCTCGTGTCGACCATCACGCTCGGCTCGTCGACCAACACGGGAAGCTTGAGCGCTCCCGCTAGCCGTTCGGCCAGCGCCAGCCGCACGCCGAGCACGACCAGGTCCCGGTCGGCCGGCGACAACCCCCCGATCGGTCCTTTCGCCCCGCCAGCGGCGACCACGTTGAACCCGCTCTCGCGCGGCTCGACCGCGACGAAGCGCCGGTCGGTCAAGGCGACGAGGTACTGGCCGAGCCGCTGGCCGAGCCCGCGCAAGAGGTCCGTCACTTGGCTCCCGGTCGCCTCGGCCGCCCGGGCGATCGGCGCGGCGAGCGGGTCGTCGACGGTCGAGGTCAAGCCCAGCACCTCCTCGCAGACCTGGACTTCGCGCCGGATCGCTCCGGGGTCGCGGGAGAAGCCGAACGAAGTGACGAGCGCCTCGCGTTCCGCGAGCTGGGCCGCGAGCCCGTCCCGCTCTTGGGCGACGCCGGCGACCTGCGGGTCGCTCTTCACCTCCTCGAGCTCGCGCAGGAGGGCGACCCTGCGCGCCTCGAGGACGTCGCGCTCTTCCAGCTTGGCCGAGAGGGCTGCTGGAGAGCCCGCCTCCAAGAGCCGCATCGCCTCGTGGACGGGCGCCGTGTCGGCCTCGTACTGTTTCTCGATCCGCTTCTCGATCTCCAGGAGGTCGGAAAGGCGGCGGCGGCCTCCCTCCGCCTCCTCGACGACCCCGACGAAGCGCCAGGCGGCGAACGCGGCGACGGCGAACCCGGCGGGAACGAGCCACCAGAGCCAGGCCCAGCCGAGGACGAGGGCGAGCGCGGCGCAGGCGAGGCCCCCGCCGACGCCGCCGAGCAGCATCTGGTCCTTCCACAACGCGGCCCGGCCGGGCGCGGCGACGGTCTGGCGCTCGTACTCCGCCTGCTTGCGCTTGAGCTCGGCGAGAGCGCCTTCTCTGTGCGCTTGCGCTTCGGGATAGTCCCGAATCTTCTGCTCCAGGCCCTGGGTGGCCTCGCCCAGCCGCCGGAACGCCAGCGCCTTCTGCTCCAGCTCGGAGATCTGCTCCTGAAGCTCGTCGACCCGCCGGGTGGTCTCCGACAGCTCGCCGATCCGAATCTGGAGCTGAAAGACCTCGTCCTGCACCTTCTCGAAATCGACCGCCTTGACGAGCTCTTGCTTGAGCCGGGGGAGCTTCTGGCGCGCCTCGTCCGCGGTGAAGCGCAGGTCCGTCTCCTCGGAGGTGGGCGAGAGCGCCGCCGGCTTCCCGCCACTCTTCCCGGTGCCCGCCTGGCTCGGCAGCGACGCCTGCTGGAGGAAGAACAGGTCGCGAAAGGCTTCCGGGGGCGGCAGACCCACCTGCGTCGCGAGGGCCTGGGCGACCTCGCCCTCCTCCTGGGCGACCGTCACCGGAGGCCCAGCGGCATCGCTTCTGAGGAGCGTGCGGCCGCGGTCGAAATCGCGCACGACCCGCCAGGTGTGGCCGTCACGGCCGAGGATGGTCAGGGCCGCCTTGCGAGGAGTGGCGACGGCGGCGAGCTTGAGGCCGTCGTCGGAGGCCGGGTAGAGGACCGCGCGGATGAGCAACCCGAACTCGACCTCGCGGCCGACCAGGGCGTTGAGGCCGGCCTTGAGGGGAATCCGAGCGGTGGCCGGAAACCCGACGACGTTCTGGACGGCGATTTCGGTCAGGAGCATCGCATCCGGTCCCCAGCGGCCCTGGCGCTAGCTCGTTTCAGGGTAGCACGAGGATTCGCGGCGGGCGGAAGAAGGATGGCGTCGCCTTCCGGCCCCTTCGGCGGCTCTCCCGCTCGAGGTCCGCGCCGGCGCGCCACCTGGTCCCCTCGGGTCGGCGTGGCCTCCACGAGACGTGGGCGTGCCGCCGCCTCGAAGGCGACAAGCGCACGGAAAGCCGAGCGCCTCGTGAGGGCGCGACGGCTCGGGGCCCTTGCCGATGGACGGGGGTGACTAACTTCGCCGTGGGGACCCGGCGAAAGTAGGCGCACGAACCCAAGGGAGGGATGCATGCGGCAGACTCTCATCGCACTGGCGGTCGCGGCGCTCGTCGCGCCGGCCGTCGCGCAAGCGCAGGACTACGGACCGAACTACGGCGAGGAGGAGGTGACGCCCCACCGGATGGGACGCAGCCTCGGCATCATGGGCGACGTCGGCGTCAGCCACTACAACCGGCACCTCGCCCACGAGACGAACACCGGCGTCGGGTACGGCGCGACGGTCGACCTGAGCCCGCAGCGCAACATCGGGCTCGAGCTCGGGTACGACGGCGGCGTCAACGACCTGTCGAGCAAGTTCTCGTCGGATGGCCGGCTGGTGACGAACGAGATCGGCGGTGACTTGCGGGTCAACCTGGTGCCGGCGACGTACTCGCTACCGGGCCACTTGAAGCCGTTCCTCTTCGGCGGCGCGTTCTACCACCGCATCGACACGCAGGGTTTCACGCCGGGCATCAAGGACAACACCAACGCCTTCGCGCTGCCGGTGGGCGCGGGTGTCGAGGTCGACGTCGGCAAGCGCTTCCTCGTCGGCGCCCGGTACACCTACAACTTCCTGTTCAACGAGATCAACCAATTGGGCGGGCGGAGCGACTTCTGGACGGCGACGGTGGACCTCGGCGCCCGGCTGCAGCGGTAGCGAAGAGCGCTAGGGCACACGGTGGGCGGGCGGTCCGCGTGAGGGCCGCCCGCTCGTTCTTCTCCTCGTACCTGGAACGGCTGTCAGACGCTGGCCGTCAGGAGCCCTCCACCCACTCGGCGCCGCTCTCGGTGACCTCGCGCTTCCAGATTTCCGCGCGAGCCTTCACCTGGTCGATCGCGTACCGGCAGGCTTGGAAGGCCTCCGCCCGGTGCGGCGCGGCCGCGGCGACGACCACGCTCAGCTCCCCGGGAGCGCACTCGCCTAGCCGATGGTGGATCGCCACCTGGGCGCCCCCGATGCGGGACGCCTCCTCGGCGATGCGCGCGAACGTCTCGAGCGCCATCCGCTCGTGCGCTTCGTACTCGAGGCGCAGGACCCGGCGGCCGTGCGAGGTGGCGCGCACGGTGCCGAGGAAGGTGACGACCGCTCCGTCCCGGTCGGTCGAGACCTCCTGGACCGCGCGGCCGGCGTCGAGCGGGCGCAATTCGAGCGCGTGCACCCTACCCTCCCGACACCGGCGGCAGGAGCGCGACCTCGTCGCCGTCCGCCAGGAGCTCCTCCGGCTCGCACAGCTCCGCGTTGCGCGCGAACCGCACGGCCCGCAAGGGCACGAGCTTCGGATGGACCTCGAGCGCCCGGGCGACGGCGACCTGGACCGTCGCGCGCTCCGGCAGGTCGAGCTCGTCGCGGGCGGTGCCGGCGCGGTCCTTGAGCGAAGCGAAGTAGCGGATTTCGACGCGCATGCTCGCGTGCGAGTCTAGCGTGCCGTTTGCCGAGGCGCCCCATCGGGGGCTCCCCTCTCGACGCCTGGCGCCAACGAGCGCGATTGCCCTTGCGTTCGCGGGCAGGTCTTCGCTATGCGATGCGCCGCTCGACCCTCGTCGGGCTCGGAAGGAGAGAGCGATGGCGCGAACGGTCAGGTGCGTCAAGCTCAGCCAGGAGCTGCCGGGGCTCGACTACCCGCCCTTCGGCGGCGCTCTCGGAGAGCGTATCTGGCGCGAGGTTTCGGCCCAGGCGTGGCAGACCTACGTCGATCACTTCAAGATGATCATGAACGACTATCGCCTCCAGGGCGGCACGGAGCTGGCGACCAAGGCGTTCCTCTCCGAGGCCGAGAAGTACTTCTTCGGCGAAGGGTCGAAGCTGCCCGAGGGGTACGTTCCCGAGCAGCCGAAGTAGAGCGCGCGAGGGCGGCGAGCGCCTGGGCCCCGCGGGAGGACCTCTAGAGAGGCGGGCGATCTTCGGCTTCCCGTCCGGCGGCGCCCGACTCCGCGGCGAGGGAATCGGATAGCTCCTGGATCCCGCCAGCGATGCCCTCCGGCAGCAGCGGTTCGAGACGGCTCAGCGTCGGCCGCAGCGCGAACAGATCCCGATCGCTCCCCTCGCGCCAGCGCGACCCGCGCCAAGCGCGGTCGATCGCCCAGCGTAGCGCGCGCACGTCCGGCAGCGCCGACAGTCCGCGACGGTCGAGCATCGCCGCCGCCCGCGCCAGGCGCGCCAAGAGCTCCCAGCGCAGCTCCTGCCGGCGGTCGCCTGGCTCTCGCCAGGGCGCGAAGGCCGTTCCCCGCAGGAGCTCTTCGTCCGATGCCTCGGCGCTACTCGGCAGCGGTGCCGAGCAGCCATCCAGCCGGAAGTGGAACAGGAGGTCCTGCACGCGAAACGTCTGTCGTCCGGCGAGCAGCTCGACGAGCGCCCGCGGCGGCGGCGAGCGCGGCGTCAGGTCGAGCGCGACGACCCGGAAGCGCGCGAACGGTTGCGCGAGCCTCTCCGGCGGCGACAGGAGGTCCGAGCGCGAGCGCGCCTCGCCCGCCGCGGCCCGTTCGCTCATCGCGCGGCTGACCGGGAGCAGGAAGAGCCCGGGGAAACCTTGCGCCGCGTCGACCCGTTCCCCAGCGGCGGCCGGCCCGCTCAACGCGCGCTCGTCGGTGAGGACCATCTCGTATCCGCGCTTGAGCGCCGCGGCGAGCACCCGCTGGCTTTGCGCGAGCGCGGGCGGCCACAGGCAGGTCGGCCGGTAGAGCGAGCCGAACATCCGCGCGCCCGCCTCGTCGGAAAGCTCGAGCTGCCGGTCCGCCTCGGCGAGCGGCAAGAGCGGCAAGACCGCCCCGTGGGCCGCGGTCGCGCACAGCTCGACCCGCCGCTTCGCGGCGAGCACCGCCATCTCGGCGACGAGATCGTGACACCCGTGGCGCTCGAAGGCGGTGAGGGCGGCGGCGCTCACGGCGAGGTTCACGTGCGCGAGCTCGTGGGTCCCGACGGCCGCCAGGATGGGCTCCGCCGCCGCTGCTAGCCAGCGGGTGGGGTGCCGCCCGGCGTCCTCGGGCAGGTCGAGGCGAAGACAGACCACCCAGAACATCGCCGTCCCCGAACGAACGTGCGGCACGAGCCCCTGGAACGACCCGGCCGCGCGAATCGGCTTCGCTTTCGAGAATAGGGTCGGCCCTCTCGCCTGGCATCGACGGGCCGGACCGTCGGCTCAACGAGGATCAGTGCGGATCGAAGGCGCACGCCCTAGCTTGTCGTCCCGGAGCGGCGCCGCGACGCGCCGGGCGAGCGTGGGCGGCGAAAGGGCTTGGCGAATGCTGGAGCACATCCGCGAGGGCGAGGTGCCGGCGGAGCTCGCGGGCGCCTTTCGAGACATCAAGCATTCGCTCCGGCTGTCGTACGTGCCGCTGTTCTTCCAAGCGCTCGCGCCCGTGCACGGCGCGCTCAAGGCGGTCTGGCGCGAGCTCAAGCCGAACGCGCGCACGCGGGCCTTCGAGGAGGCCGCCGAGGACCTGCGGGTCGAGCTCGTCCATGCCGCGGTCGATTTGGGCACGCCTCTCATCGAGCCGGTCCTCCAGTCGGCGGGGTTCGACGTCGACGAGTTGGACGAGCTGCGCGATCAGGTGCTGCTCTTCCAGTACGCCGACCCCAAGCTGCTGCTCTGCTGCAAAGCGCTAGGGCCGTCGCTCGACGGCGAACGGGTCGGCGGCGTGCGTCTGGCAGCACCGCTCCTGGCGACCGTTCCCGACACGGCGGAGCAGGAGCTGCCGGAACTGCACCTCTCGACCGAGCACCCGGGCGGCATCGCGGGCGAGGTGCTGGGGGAAATCCTCCGGCCGGCGCACCTGTCGGTGCCGACGGTGGGCTTGCGGGCGCTGACGCACTGGCCGGCCTTTCTCGAGCTCGCCTGGGAAGAGCTGTCGCCGGTCCTCCGGCACCACGGCCTCGAGGATGCCTTGAACGAGGTGTCCGCCGCGGCGGCACGTCGAGCGAGAGCGCTACCGCACCCCATCGAGCTGCCGCCCGACCGCTTCGAGAGCCCGCACCATCACGCGCATGCGGTGCGGGTGACCGGCCTCTTCGCGCAAGCCCTGCCGAGGCTCGCCTTGTTCTCCACCCTGCTGCGCGTGTCGCTCGACGGGCCCGAGGACGCGCTCGAGCCGCCCTACCCGATCGTCTGGGAAACGTGAACCGCCTCTGGCGCGTGGCGGCAGCCCCAAGACAGCCGCGTGCTACGTTCTGAGCCGATGAACCGCCGGTGGGCGTTGGTCGTGGTCGGCGTCACGCTGCCGTCGCTCTTCGCGACCGCGCCGGCGAAAGGCCTGGCCAGCGCGTTCGGCGGCGGCCGTGTCCACCTCGGCGTTCCCGAACTCGAGACGATGGTGGTCCCGCCGGTCGCCGCACCGACTCCCTCCGAGGCGCGCTCTCTCTCGGAGCTAGCTCGCGGCGACGGGTCCTACGAAACGCTGCTCGCCGTCGCGCTCGACGTCAGCGGCGTCGTTCGGCAGCAGCGCCGCCGCCATCTGGAAGCGCTGGCGGGTGCCGATCTCCAGAGGCTTCGGGAGCGGCTCGCCGGCGTGACCGACCCGGCGCGCAAGGGCGCGCTGCTCCTCAAGCTCTTGCATCAAGCGGTGTTCCGCCGCTACGCGTCGGAGCAGACCTATCCCGCGGTGGTGCTGGAGAGCGGAGTCTACGACTGCGTCTCCTCGGCGATCCTCTACAACGTCTTCGCGGCCGGTCTGGGGCTCGAGACCGAGGGGATGAAGCTGCCGTCGCACGCGTACAGCGCACTCTTGGCCGGCCGCCGCTACGAGGTGCAGACGACCGTTCCCGACGGGTTCGACAAGAAGCTCAGCGGGAGCGCTCTCGAGACCTTTTTGCGCGAGCGGCACTTGACCGGCCGGCTGGGCGCCATCGGACGACCGATTTCGAACGCGCAGCTCTTCGCCCTGGTGATCGAGAACCGGATGTCGATGCACCACGACGGGCCGATGCCGGCCGGGGGGCCCCGGAGGGAGCCGGCGTTGCGGGTGCAGCGGCTCCTGACCGAACGGCTGACGCTGCTCGTTCCGGGCGACCGCCGCTACCAGCGCAACTGGGTGGCGGCGAACCAGCAGCTCGCAGGGTGGCTGAAGGGGAGCCGGCCGGCGGAAGCGTTCGCGCTGACCGAGGTGGCGCTGAAGGCGGCGGCGAAGACGCGCAGCCGCTCGATCGTCGAGGCGGCGCGGATGAACGTCATCGCGTTCACCCATGCCTCGATGCGGGCGAGCTTCGCCGGCGGGAAACCCGAGCAGGCGGCGGCGGTCGAGCGTCGGGCGGAGGAGCTGCTCGGTTGCCCGAAGGCGTCCGAGTGCGCCGAGCTCTGGTCGATGGCGCGACCGGAGGGCTGGAGCGCCGCGAAAGCGCGGCTCGACGCGGGCGACGCGGCCGGCGCCTGGCGAATCGTGCAGCTCGTTCCCCGGCCGCTGACCGATCCGCAGGACCGGATGAACCTCGTCTTCTTCGCGACCCACGAGGCGATGGGCCGCTTTGCCCGAGGAGACCGGGCGGGCGCGGAGAAGCTGGTCTCGACGGCGCTCTCGCTCCTCCGGTGCGCTTCTGGGGGACCTGCCTGCGCGAACATCGCCGACTGGATGAGCGGCCGGTGGTTCGACCTCGACCCGCCCCGCGCGGTCGCCTGGGCCCGCCGCGCGTATCTGTTCGATCGCGCGAGCGCGAATGCCCGGCAGAACTACGTCGCCGCGACGCACGACCTCCTCAACGCGTTGCTGAAGCGCTCCGCCTGCCGCGACGCGATGGCCGCGGTCGACGGGCTGCGCGCCGACGGCATCGAAGATGCGCCCGCGCAGAACGCGGTCCGCCAGTGCCGGTGAGGGGTCTTCGCGGAACCGGAAAGGTCCGGGTGCGTTCTTCGCCGTCGTGCGCTCGCGCTGGTCAGACCGATCGGTCGGATCGGACCGATCGGTCCGATCGACGCTCGCCTGTCGAAAGTGCGCTACGCCGCCTCGCCTTCGGTCCGCTGGGTAGCGAGAGCGGTTTCGGGCTCCGGCAGGGCGAGCCTGGTGCCAGGAAGGACCCGTAACCGGTTGCCGCGCCAGTCGACGTGGTTGCTGAGAAGCCCGTGCAGCCAGGCGGCGGCGATGCCGAGCTCCCGCAGCGGTGCCGCCAGGAAGGCGAGGGGCGGCAATCGCGTCGGCCGCAGGCGCGTCGCGACGGCGAGGTCGCAGGCCGACTTGGCCCCGATGCAGCAGAGGAGCGCCAGCGCTGTCCGCGGCTCCGGATCGAGCGCGAACCCGAGGAGCGCCAGCGCGCTGGGGGTCAGGAGCGCTTGCGCCAGGTAGGTCGGCGTGCCGACCGCCTGCCGCTGCATCACGCTCCAGCGGGAGAAACGCCGGAGGAACTCGAGCACCGTCCGGCGCCGGGTGACGTTGAAGACCGGCTCCAGCCCGACCACCACCCGGCGTCCGAGCGCCTTCGAGACCCATCGTCCG
Source organism: Myxococcales bacterium (assembly GCA_021787845.1). Taxonomy (GTDB): domain Bacteria; phylum Myxococcota; class Myxococcia; order Myxococcales; family JAJYLH01; genus JAJYLH01. The sequence continues at coordinate 10,585 of JAJYLH010000050.1, forward strand.
AGCAGGTAGTCCTCGGCGAGCACGTCCTTGACCGACTGGAAGCCGCCCAGCGCCTCGAGGTCGACGCGCCGGAAGGCCATCGACTTGCCGACCACGATGTCCTGGCCCGCGAAATCCTTGGCGGCGATCATGCTCGAGCCGGTCGAGATCATGTGCAGGTTGTCGAGCAGCGCGCCGAACGACCTTTCGCCGACGCCGACGGTCGGGTGGGTGACGAGCCCCACGTCAGCGCTCTCGAAGAGCGACGCGATTTCCGAGAGGTAACCGGGGCCGACCTGGACGTTCGAGTCGCTGACGACGAGGAGGTCGAAGCGCGCCGCGGCGGCGAGAGTGATGAGCTGATTGACCTTGGGGTTCAGGCCGGGCTCGCCGCGCTGGACGACGGCGCGCACCCGGCCCGGATGGCGGGCGGCGAGCGCCTTCGCGAGCGGCCACGCGGCGTCGCTGACCGAGCGCACGCCGAGCACCACTTCGTAGCGCGGGTAGTCGAGAGCGGTCGCGAAGAGCTCGAGGTTCGCCTCGAGGTCGTCGTCGACGCCGCACAAGGGCTTGAGAATCGAAATCGGCGGGGCGGCGCGCGGGCGGGCGCGCGCGGGCGCGGGGCGACGCCAGACGGCCGCCACATGGAGCGCGGCGATGACGATCCCGAAGGCCGCGGCGGCGAACAAGACCAAGCTGAGGGCGTGCATCCTCCACCTCCGCTTGCTGCAAGTAGCGGCGGGACGTGACGCCCCTCGAACGGTTGGGAAACATCTTCGCGGCCACGAAGATGGCGACCGCAGGGCGCTTCCGGTGACGAACCGGTGACCGTGCGGCTTTCGTCCGAAGCCGCCTTGCACTAGCCTTCCTGGTCACCGATGCGCATCGCGACCTGGAACCTGAACTCCATTCGCGCGCGGCACGACCGGCTGCTCGCCTTTCTCGCGCGGCAGAAGCCCGACGTCGTCTGCCTGCAGGAGCTGAAGGTGGTGGAGGAGAGGTTCCCGCGGCAGGCGCTCGCCGACGCCGGGTACCAGAGCGTCGTCAACGCGCAGAAGACCTACAACGGCGTGGCGATCCTCTCGCGCGAAGAAGCGACCGACGTGCGGCTCGGTCTTTCGGACGGTGTCGAGGACCCGCAGGCGCGCTTCGCGTCGGCGGTGATTCTGGGGGTGCGGGTGGCGAGCGTGTACGCGCCCAACGGGCAAGCCGTCGGCAGCGACAAGTGGTTCTACAAGCTCGCCTGGATGAAGCGGCTGCGTGCTTGGCTGGAGCGCAACTGCAAACCAGAAGAGAAGCTGTGCCTCTGCGGCGACTTCAACGTCGCGCCCGAACCGATCGACGTGCACGACCCGGCAGCGTGGGAGCCGACCACGCTCTACCACCCGGAAGCGCGAGCGGCGCTCGCCGAGCTGACCGGATGGGGGCTCGTCGACGCGTTTCGCGCGAAGCACCCGGGCGAGCCGAACCTCTATTCGTGGTGGGATTACCGGATGCTCGGGTTTCCGAAGAACCGCGGCCTGCGCATCGACCACCTCCTCGCGACCGCGCCGCTCGCGCGCGCGTGCACCGAGGCGTTCATCGACCGCGACGAACGCAAGGGCAAAGAACCCAGCGATCACGCGCCGGTGATTGCCGAGTTCGAGGTCTGAGGAAGAGCGGTGGCGATGCCATCTCCCGGCAGCGCTCCTGCCCTACCGGACCCTGACTGGCGCGCCGCGGGGATGGCCTCGCTCTCCGGTCCTGCGTGCCCCCGCCGATCGGACCGATCGGTCGGATCCGTCGGATCGGTCCGATCCTTCCTGCGATGCCGTTGATTCGCGGCTCCGGCTCCACCCGGGCCGGGGGTTGAAGCGCCAGCTCCACGGGCCCGCTGGCCTGCCGCCGGCAGCGCTCCTGCCTTCCTACGGCGTCGGCGGAGGGCACGGCACCGGGTAGGTGATGGTGACGGTCTGGTTCGGTCCGGGGCCGCGGCCATTGTCGAAGACCACCGCGCCGTAGAGGCCGATCGTCGGATCGAAATGCCAGTTCGACGACCCGTCGGACGCGGTCTCGGGAACGTTCTGCCCGTCGATGGAGACCGTCACGTTGCGTCCGTCCGGCGCGTGCGAGAGCGGGAAGACCGACCGGGGCGTGAACGCGTCCTGGCCGATCTTGGTCAGGATGCCGTTCCAATCGGGCGAGCAGATGTCGGCGACGATGCCGCCGAGCGCGTTGATCACCTGCATGTACCGGGTGCCGACGCCCTCGGCGGTCGGGCAGGACGGCAGGCCGATGACCCCGGAAGCGGTCACGAGGTCCGGCCGCCCCGGCTTGAGCGAGAGGAGGAACTGCACGTAATAGTTCGGGTCCGCGACGATGGTCCCGCTGCCGTCGGTGCCGTCGTCGGCGTCGGTCACCCACAGGACGTAGAGCGACGCGTCCGGCCGCAGGAATCCCGCGTTGCCGTCGTTCGGCTGCGGCGTGTTCGGGTCGTCGGTGTTGTCGATGAGCGGCGGCGACAGAGCGCGGCGCATCGCTTCCAGCCCCTGTTCGTCCCAGGTGCAGGTGCCGACGTTCACGTTCTCGGCGAAGACCTGCGCCAGGTTCGGCGTCTGCGGGGTGAGGATGCGCGGGCGCGAGTTGTCGACCGGGAAGAAGCGGCCGTCCTCGCCCCCGTAGGCGCCACCCGGACAGTCGGCCCAGCCGCCGCGGTAGGGGGTGAGCCCGGTGGTGGTGACCGCGATGTGGAAGTCGATGTGGTTAGCGAGAGCGGTGCGGATGAGCGCGGGAAAGTTGGCCGCGAGGAGCCCCTGCTTGTCCTGCATCGACCCCGAGTTGTCGACGACGAGGAGGAAGTCGACCTTGTTCTGCACGGGCAGGGTGAAGGTGTCGGTCTGGGTCGGCCGAAGGTCGGCGTGACCGGTCAAGGGAACCATCACCGGTGCCGGAGAGAGGTCGGTCTGGATGTCGAGCGGGGCCGAGTCGTCGCCGGCGACCTTGGGGGCGTAGGTGACGGAAATGAGCACGTCGTCGCCGGGCTGGAGGATGCGCGCGCCGCCGCCGGCGTCGATGGTGAAGGCGTCCGAGGTGCCCTGCCCGATGGTGACGCCGCTGATGCCGACCGGGACGTTGCAGGCGTTTCGCACCTGGACCGACTGCTGCGGCGGCTGGCAGGCGAGTCCGACGTCGCCGAAGTCGAGGTGATTCGGATCGACCGCCAGGCAGGGGGCGAGACCCGTTCCGCTGAGCGGCACCGCCCCCGTCGGGTTCGCCAGGTCGGACATGTCGAAGTCGACCTCGCCCAAGTAGCTCGCGTTGGTGCCGTCGGGGGTGAAGTCGACGGGCACGAAGAGGCTCTGGCCGGGGTCGATCATCCGGGTCGACACCGGCGTGATCGCGAACTCGGGCGCCGTCGCGGGGGAGAGGCGGACGTTCGCGACGGAGCACTCGTTCTGGCCGACGTTGGTGATGCGGAAGGAGAGCTCGGCTCTCGTCTTCACGGTCACCGCGCCGAAATCGAGGCTCGGCGGCACCACTTCCCAGGAGCAGGGGCCGAGCTGGGAGGCGGAAGCGATCAGGGGGACCAGGACCTTCGGGTCGTTCGGATCGTTGGAGTCGATTTCCAAGGTCGCCGTCGACTGCCCCGCCAGGGCCGGCGTGTAACGGACGAAGAGGTAGACCTGCCGTCCCGGCGCGATGGTGAGCGGCGGCGCGTTGTTCGGCGGCACCAGGGTGAACTCGGCCGAGCCGGTGATCTCGAGGTTCGTCACGACGAGCGGCGTCGCCGGGTTCGTCCCCAGGTTGCGGATGACGACGTTCTTGTCCACGTGCAACCCGACAGCGGTCCTGGGGTACCCGAGCGGATTCGGCACCACCTGGATGCTCGGCCCGCCGCCCGTCCCGGTGACCGGCACCGCCAGCTCTTGCGGCGCTTGCCAGGAGGGGTCCTGGTACTCGACGACGAGAGAGCCCGACTTCGCGTTCATGTTCTCGGGGTCGAACACCACCGGCAGCGTCACGCTCTGCGCGTGCCCGAGCGCCAGCGGCACCGGCGGCAGGGCCCCGACGGTGAAGTCCGGGGCGCTCCCTTTCGCGAAGAAGAATCGCGTCAGGTCGACGGTCGCGGTGCCTTCGTTGGTGATGGTGGTCGTCTTGGTCGCCGGCTGGTGCGGGGGCGTGAAGCCGTAATCGAGCGAGGGCGGGTTCGCGACCAGGGTCGCGGCGATGCCGTTGCCGGTGAGCGCGATGCTCTCCGACTGGCAGCTCGGGCAGGGCTGGACGACGACGGTCGCGGTGTGCCCACCCAGGCGCATCGGCGCGAACTGAACGGCGACCGGCCGGCTCGACTTCGGCGGCACGAGCACGGTTCCGGTCGGCGTCGCGGTGAAGAAGGCGGCATCGGTGCCGGTGGGCGTCTGAACGGAGACCTCGGCGGTGTACGGCTGGGTGTTCGTCAAGGTCACGTTGAGCGTGCGCGTGGTGTGGATCGCGACGTCGCCGAAGTCGAGCGCGCCCGGCCCGACCTGCGCGTCGGCGAGGATGCCCAGGCCCTTCAGGTCGACCGACGCTTGCGGCGTCTCGGTCGAGTCGGTGGGGATGAAAAGGCGCACGGCGCGCCGGCCCAGCACCGTCGGCGCGAACGAGACGGCGACGGTGGTGCTCTCGCCCGCGAGGAGGACCTCGTGCTGAGCGGCACCGGTGACGAAGTCCGCGAGCGCCGGCTGCTCGAACGACAGCGGCTCGAGGGTCAGCGGCGCGCGGCCGACGTTGCGCAGCGACAGGACCTCGACGCTGCGGCGGCCGAGGGCGACCGCTCCGAAGTCGACGAGCGGTTCGACCTGAAGGGTTCCGCTGACGCCCTGGAGTTGGTCGGTCGAGCAGCTCAGCGCCAGGACGAGGCCCAGCCAGGCGAGCGCGCGAGCTGAGGGCTTGCGGTTGTGCGCTCGGACACCGCTCGTGGCGATCGGCATGGCTGGTGGTCCCCCCGGCGCCGGCGAGGGCCGGCCCGATACCGGGCGATTCAAGAGCCGCGCCAACCGAAATCCCGTCGCTGCGCGAGGTGTCCGGCCGGGATGGAGGGAATGGTTTTCCCGGATGTGGCGCGAACGCGCACACCTCGGGAAGCGGGTGATCGCTCGAAAACAAGCCGGAAAAGGGTAAGGCCGACGAGGCGAACGCGCACCGGGTGAAAACCACCCTTCGCGCCCTCCCGACCGGCCGACCGGCTACCTCCTCGAGGAATGGGAACCGGCGCGCGCTGTTCCGATCGGCCGCGCCTCGACGGGCCGCCGGCGATCGAAGGCGGCGGTCCTGGTGGCGTGGCAGAGCGCCGGCAGTCGACGGCGCGGGCGCGGGCGGATCGCCTCGCTTGAACGATGACCGATCGGTCCTATCCGTCCGATTGGTCGGGCCGCCGGCGATCGACAGCGGCGGTCCTGCTGGGCATGGCGACCACTGCCCGCTCTTCGACTGCGCTCCAAGGCTCTCGCCTGCGTTCCGCCCAGGCTCGCGGGAGCACGAGCCCAGAGCGAGACGGCAATTCAGCGCCGGCATTCGACAGCGGCAAACGAAGGAGGTCTTGGTGAATCGAGTCTCGGCAAGTCGCATCATTTTCGTCGCGGGCGTGGCCCTGGGCGGCCTCGCGTCCGTGCCCGCGCGCGCGAGCGTGCTCTGGCGCGGCGACTTCTCGACCGGCGATCTCTCGCAGTGGCAGCAGGTGCAGGAGGTCGACCGCGACCGGCTGCAGGTGGTCGGGATGGACGGCGGCGACGGCTTCGCGCTGAAGGTGACGGTCCGCCAGGGCGACAACCCCATCGACGCGAGCGGCAACCGCAACGAGCTGGAGGCACCGCCGAACGAGCCCGAGGGCAGCGAGCGCTGGTACCACTGGCAGGTGCTCTGGCCACAGAGCTATCCGACCGAGGACACCTGGCAGCTCTTCACCCAGTTCCACCACACCGGCGCGAGCGGTTCGCCGCCGGTCGAGTTCTACGTCAAGGGCGAGCAGGTCTGCCTCCGGGTGCAGGGAATCGACCGCTGGTCGGCGCCGCTCGTGCGGGGCGCGTGGCACGATTTCGTCTTCCACGTCCGCTGGTCGCCGGCGGTCAACCACGGCTTCGTCGAGCTCTGGTACGACGGCGAGCAGGTGCTCGACCGCCTCGACGCGGCGACGATGTACGAAGGCGAGGGCGTCTACCTGAAGCAGGGGCTCTACCGCGACGCGAGCATTCAGCCGGAAGCGACGCTCTTCCTGCGCGGGACCGTGGTCGGGACGACCCGCCAGGACATCGTGCAGGGCAGCAGCGCTCCACCTGTGACGCAGGGCTCGGGCAGTGCGAGCGGCGGCGCGGGAAGCGGGAGTGCGGGAAGCGGTGGCGGCGGCTGCGCGTCGACCGGCGCCGGAGCGCTCGCGCTCGTCGGCGCCCTGGGGCTGCTCCTCGCGAGACGGCGCAAGGCACGCGACGGCTGAGCACGATCCCCGAGCCGGCGCCTGAATGCGAATACCGCCTCGCGATGAAGGCCCACGGTCGGCTATGACACGAGCGAGCCGGCCGACACGTCGGGCCGATCGGTGCCAACTGATGGTGCTCCATCGCCAGACCGAGCGCAGACTGCGGGCGAGCGTGCCCCTGCTGCCGTCGATCATCCTGGCGCTCGCGCTCGTCGTTCTCGGGTGGCCGAGCCGATTCGCGAACATCGGCTCCGTCGCCTACCCCGCGCTGCTGGCGGCTTTCGCGGGGCTCTCGCTGTACGTCTGCACGCGGCTCGAGCAGCCTTTCGTCGCGACGCTGATCATCCTCACGACAGCGGCCTACGCGCCGGGTCTGGGCAATGCCGTGGTCCACGGCGCCCTCCTCCCGGGCGCCGAGATTCTGCCCGACGCCGCCAGCACCCGGGACGCGGTCTGGATGCTGCTGTTCTTCCTCGCCGTCCCCACGGTCGTCTCCTGGCTCTTCGTTCCGGCCTGGCAAGCGGTGCTCCCTCGCGTGCGAACCGAGGACAGGACGACGAGACGTGGCTATGCCCTAGGGCTGGGAGCCTTGATTGTCCTATCGTTCATCGCGTCCTTGAACAGCGGCGCCTGGACCGACTACGGCGGCGCGACCGGCGGGGACACGAGCAACGGCGCCTTTCGGCTTGCTGGGTATCCAGACATCTCAGGTTGTCGTTCCCGCTCGCCCTGAGGCGGCCGGGCCCACGGACCTCGCTCGTTGCCACCGCCCTCGTGCCCGGCCCTCGAAGGGCCGTGAGGGCTCGGCACAGCCTGTGCCACCCTCGCGCTCGCCCTTCGAGGCCCGCGCATGCTTGCCGTGCTCCATTCATGCTCCGTGGGCGCGGGCACCTCAGGGTGAGCGGATCGGGGACCAAGACACCTGAGGTGTCTGGATACCCAGTTTCGGCTTTCCTATTTCTACGCTCCGGCGCTCCTGAGTGCCTTTGGCATCGCCGCCAGCGTGCTCATCGAGGCCTACGCGCAGCGCCGAAAGGCCGCCTACCGCCACCTCTGGGCCTTGCTCGGCATCCTCTTCGTTCTCTTGTTCATGACCCAGATACGCCGATTCATGCTCTTCGCGATGGTGCTGGCCGTAGTCCTGCTCGCGAGCGAGGTGCCGGCCATCGTCCGGTTGCTGCGCTCGCCGCGCCAACTGCTCGTCCTGTCGGCGTCGTTTGCCGTGGTAGGCGTGATCGTCGTCATCGGCAGCGCCGCCTGGCGCGCGAGCGCTCAGCGTTTCCAGACGAACTCTGTCACCGTGCGCTTGTCCGACACGATGAGCCAGCTTGGTACGGTGAACGAGCAGGCGACGCTCCGGACGGATCGCCAACGGCTGACGTATCTCTGGCTCGATGCGTCGACCATCCAGGTCGCGCCGCAGATCGCGGGCAGCATGAGCCTGGACGACATGTTTTCCGGCACGGTCATCAGCAGCATTCCCGGAGTGCTCTATCCAGACAAATACAAGTACCCGCCGGTCGCGTGCGAAAGCGCGTTCGTCAGGCTCGGCGTCCTTCGCGACCTCCCATGCACCGCGCAGGCCGAGGGCTTCATCGCCGACGGCATGTGGGGCGTCGCGGTGGTGGCGATCGTCTGGGGGATCGTGCTCGCGCTGGCGACCGCTCTGTTTCGCCGGCGCACCGTGCTCGGCCAAGTCCTGGCCATCCATCTCATGGTTCCACTGATAGGGCTCGAGACCTCGGCGTTCCCGATGGTCCGTTCGGCCCGGCTGGCATTGCTGGGCGGAGTCGCGGTCGTCTTGCTCGCCGCGCTCGCGCGCCTCGCCTTGAGCCCCCGATTACGCGTCCAAAGGGAGGTCTCGCAGCGTTGAAGGGAGCGCCGGACGCGGCCAGGTCTGATAGGCTCCGCCGTGACGCGCGGCGTGATGCCGCGGGACTGGAATCGATGTCATCCTACCGACGGCGCATCTATGACGCCTACGTGCGGGCAGGTTGCGTTGGCGTTCCCCTGAAGGTCGAGGAGGCGTTCGCGCAGCAGCGCCCGTATCTCGACCAGGTGGTGCGACGCCACTTTCCTGCGGACCGGACGACGCCGGTGCTGGATCTCGGCTGCGGCGCCGGAACATTGCTCGCCGCGGCGCAAGCGGCCGGGTACGCCCGGCTGATGGGCGTCGATGTTTCCCCCGAACAGGTCGCGCGGGCGCGGGAACTCGGCATCGAGGTCCGCCCGGGCGACCTTCTGGAAACGTTACGGGACCTTCCCGAGGCGTCGCAGGGCGTGGTGACGGCGTTCGACGTGCTCGAGCACTTCACCAAGGACGAAATCGTGCCGTTCGTCGACGGCGTGTACCGGGTGCTGCGTCCTGGCGGGCGATGGATTCTGCACCTGCCGAATGGCGCTTCCCCTTTCGGGGGTGCCATCCGCTACGGCGACTTCACCCACGAGCTCGCGTTCACGCCGAAGTCGCTCCGGCAGCTCCTCGTGTCGAGCGGCTTTTCCGACATCCAATGCTTCGAGGATCGCCCGGTCGTCCACGGGGTCAAGAGCGCGGCGCGGCGAGTCGTCTGGACGGGCATTCGCACGCTCTTGCGCCTGTATCTCGCGGCTGAGACCGGCGATCTCGGACGCAACGCGGTGCTCTCGCAGAACCTCTTGGCGGTCGCGCGACGATGAGCGTCGAACGCGAGCGCCCAACGGTTTGAGGCTTCGGGGGCGGTCGCGACACGAGCCTGCCGACCGGCCGGAAGAGCTTCGGCCAGGCGTCTGTTGTGCCGCTGTTCGATTGAACGAAGGAGCGTTCCTTGGCGGTCGCAAGCACGAGCAGGCGAGCTGAGCGCACGGGTCGGCCAACAGACCTTGCGACCGCGCGGCTGCGCCGCCAGCGCCTCTGGCTCATGGCGCTCCTCGCGGGGCTGCTTGTCTTCTATGCCATCGCGCACGGCACCGGTGCGTCGAGGCTGATCTGGGTCGCGAACGCGCTCGGTCCCACCGTCGTCGCGATCTCCTTGGGGGTCGCCGCGCTCTTGGGTCTGCGCGCGATCCCGAGCTTCGTGTGGACGGCTTACTTCTGGGTCCTCGCGTCATCGGCCGCCTTCTTCGGGGTCGGCCCGCTGGCGCACGTTTTCGGCGATGCGGCGACGCTCGCTTCGCTCGATGTGATTCTGCCGGTCACGCCCGAGAAGCTGCTCTTCACCAACGCCCTCGATGCCGCCGGTCTGCTGATCTTCCTTCTCGGCGTTCACATCATCGAGGCCCTCCTCCCCTTCCAAAGCGACGAGGCATCTCCGTCACGCCACCACACCACGTTCCGGCCCGAACACGTCGCGGTGCTCTTCCTTGCCCTCGGCGGCGCGCTCGAGTTCGGCCTGCTGCTTCCCCGCGACCTCGGCGCCCTCGACGTCATCGTCCCTGGCGTGTTGAACAGCCTGGGCCTGCTCTACATTCTGGGTCTGATCGTCGCCGCGTATCTCTCGGTGCAAAGCGCGCGGTGGCAGGTCGCCCTCTGGGTGCTTTGGATTCCCGAGGTCGTCGCATCGCTGCTTCGCTTCTCGAAGCAGAGTCTGGTTCTGGCCTTGGTTCTTCCACCCATCGGCGCCTTTCTCGCTCACGGGCGGCTCCGGCGCCTGGCGATGTGGGGAGCGATCGCCGCGATGGCGTACTATGTGGACACGCCCCTCGTCAACTGGGGACGAGAACACCTCGGGGGCGCGCCGACGAACAACGTTCAAGCGGCGTTCTCCCAGCGCCTGGGTTCCGTCGAGCAGTACTCGGCAAGAGCCGATGCCGGCCCGGTCGACGAGCCCGAGGCCCAGGGCTGGTGGACTCGCCTCGACTACGCTCCGCCCCAGACCTTTGCGGTCCAACGGTACGATCGGGGCCTGCCCGGACACTCGCTCGCGGCTGCCACCTATGCTTGGATTCCGCGCGCGATTTGGCCCAACAAGCCGATCTTGACCCAGGACGGGGTGGAGTTCTCTACCATCTTCAGCGGAAACAGCAGGAACAGCGTGGGCCTCGGTATCTTTGGCGAGGGATACTGGGACGACGGCTGGATCGGAGTTGTCCTCCTCTCGCTTATCGCCGGCCTCGTCTACGGTCTATACTCCTGCCTGACCCTCAGGTGGATGCAGCGACGCGCGTTCGTCTACCTTCCGCTGGTGTCGATGGGTATTACGGCGGGCCTCGGGCTCGTCGGGCGCTTTGCCGAGGCCGTGGTCGGCGGGTTCGCTATCTTCTGTGCCTACTGGCTGGCGGTCTGGCTCCTGGAGACGGTCGCCGTGAACTCGGTGCGCTCGACGCGCCTGGGGCACCGGTCGCGGGCCATACCCTGATCGAAAGTCCATCGAAAACCATCGGTCCGCCGTAAGGCGAGGTCGAACGCCACGGTCATGCCGTTCTTCCAGGGTCAGGGAGCGCCCCGACCTGCTCCAGCATCCACGCGACGCGATCGCGGTTGCTGTAGCCGGCATCCAGGCAGCGCTGGCGGCCGGCGCGGGCGATGCGCTGGCGCTCGTCCGGATGGGCCAGGTAGTAGCGAATCTTCTCGAGCGCTTCCGCGTCGGTCGCGAAGAACTCGGCTTCCGTGCCCTCCTCGAACAGCGCCCGATGCTCGTCCGTCCGTTCGGCCAGCATGAAGGCGCCGCAGGCGGGAATCTCGATGCTCCGCTGCGTCTGGCGGTCCCGATTCACCTTACGCAAGAAGGCGAGGTTGATGTCGAACGCGCACATGATCTTCACGTACGTCTCGCCGTACTGGCTCGGCCCCGCGACTTCGAACTTCCCGCCGAGCTCGCGCTGGGCGCGCTCCCAACCGTTGCCCCACACCTTGATGGGCACGCCCTGCTCCGCCAGCCAACGAATGGTGTGCGCGCGCTCTTCCTCCGCGGTTCCGATGAACCCCACTGGACCTCCCCAACGCTGGCGCTCGTCGGCAGTGACCGCCACCGGCCGGTGGAGGTGCGAATCGTAAGCGTTGGGAACAAAGAGAACTCGCGGACAACCCTCGTTGCGCAGCTCCTCGACCCCGTAGGTCTTGGTCGTGAAGTACAGATCGTACAACGGCAGGGTGCGCAGGAAGTTGGGAGATCCGTTCGCCGGGTTCATCATGTCATCGGGCGAATAGCCCACGATCCGGGCCGCCGGACAACGCTGGCGGATGCCCTTGAGCGCTCGCGGGGGCAACTCCACGCCCTTGTCGATCCAGACGACGTCGAAGTGGCCTTCTCGGACGGCGGCCCAGAGCTTGGGCGTCAGACGTTCGTCGCCGAGAAAGCGACTCAGGCCCCGCCGGCGTAGCCGAACCCCGAGACCGCCGAGCAGGCTCCGGTCGGTGACCGAGGACATTCCGAAAGGCACGACCCGATGCCCGTTCTCCTCCAGCGACCGCATTCGCTGTGCGTCGGTGCCGCCGAAACCTTGGGCCAAGGCGGCGACGTAGAGGATGTTCAGATCACGCGGCATGGCATCGGTTCTCGCTCAAGAGCCCGGCCTGCCGGAACACCGAGCCCCAGCGCGCCAAGTAGGTGTGGTCGCGCAACGCCCGCTCGCGGCCGGCCTCGCGAATGCGCGCCGCCTCGTCCGGGTGGTCGAGAAGATGTCGTATCTTCCGAGCGCAGTCGCGCTCGTCCCGGTAGGTCACGACCTCGCGTCCGACGTCGAAGACCAGCCGCAGCTCGGGGTTCTCCTGGGTCAGGTAGAGACCGCCGCTCATCGGGACTTCGAAGTCGCGTCCTTTGAGGCACACGAGGGACCGCGAATACCCGACGCCGCCGAAGCCGAGGTTGATGCGGCTACGCGAGTAGAGCCGAACCATCTCCTCGTCGGACAGAGGTCCGTTGGGCCAACCACGACCGAAACACTCGACCAGAACGCCCCTCCTCGCCAACCGCTCGATGAACTGAGGCCGCCATCCGTAGCGGGCGCCGACGAAGGAGACATCGAATTCGAACGGCACCTCGTGGGGCCGGTGCAAGCTCGGCAGCGCGGCCTCCGGCGCGAACACCGCGAGGCCGCCGTGGACCGCGTACTTGACCACCGACGCGGGCGCGTTGGTCAGGGTCAAGTCGACGCTGGAGGCGATCGCGGCCGGAGTCGAGTAGCGACCGCCGACGCGAGGCCCGGGGAAGTTGAGCTTGTCGTCCCAGCAGAAGTTGAAGACCGCCGCTCCGCGGCCCGCCATCTCGCGCAGGGTCTCGGGAGCGGTGTTGTGTCCGGACAGGTATCCGACCACCGCGTCGACGGGTCGAACCGACTGCGCGTCGTCGAAAGCCGCGAGCATCGCGCGGTTCATCGCGTCCCGGCGAGACGCCCAATCCGGCGCGCGGTCGTCGAAGCCGAGCGACCTCCATTCGAACACGGTCACCCGACCGAACGGCGCGAAGGCGACTGGCAGCACCGCTTCCCAGTTCGCGAGCGGATAGGCGAGAAACAGATGCAGCTCGCCGATCGCCGCTGGCGGCCGGCCCTCACGCCGCGCCGCGATCCGGCTCCGCACGGCCTTCCATAGCTCGGGGTCTTCGAGCGCGTGCCCGCCGCTCGCTCGCGCCCGCCACTCGTATTTCCATTGCGACCGCGTGGCGGCCAGCGCCTGGAGCGGACCCTTGACCGCCGCGTTCAGGCGGCGCGCCGCCGGAATGTTCTTCAGCGTCTCACGAAGCGACATGCCAACCGTCATCACCGCCCTACGCGACCAGAGCCGCGCGATGCTGCCGCCGCCGGGGCCTCCTGTCAAGGCTGAGAGGCATGGCCTTTGCCCAGGGTGCGGCGGTTCGCCCCCTCCCCGACCCTTCCCCGCAAGCGGGAGAGGGAGGCGAAGATCGCCTTCGCGAAGGCATCCGTCGGGCGGGGGCTTGTCCCCCGCCGCGTCATCGGCATCCAGGAACGGCGGGGGACGAGCCCTGGGACGAGCCCCCGCCCTACGCTCCCGTGAATACGCGCGCGTCGAGGCCGTCAGAGCGTTTCGCCCGGAACGTCGGGCACCGCTTCGTCCTTCGACTGACTCAGGATGAGCGGAAACTCAGGATGCGCGGCAACTGGCGTGTCCTCCGTTCTTCGTGCTCCGACCGATGGCCTTGCGCTCGTGGACAGCCTCTCCGCTCGTCGTCGCGCTGGTCGCGGCGGTGCCGGCGAGTGCCCAGCCCAAGGCGTCGAAGCCGCTGACCCTCGACGAAGCGCTGCGCCTCGCGAGCGTCGCGAACGCCCGGTTGCCGGTGGCGGCGGCGGCGATCGACCTCGCCAAGGCCGGGGTCGACGAGGCGCGCGCGGCGCGCAGGCCGACTGCTGAGCTGGATGCCGACCTCCGTGTCACGGCTCCGTACCTGACCTACGGTCCGTCGGAGACGGTGAACGAGGAACGGCTGATGGCCGCCGGGCAGTACCCGCTCTACACGGCGGGCGCGCTCGAGGCGGGCACCGCGGCGGCCGAGGCACGGCTCGCCGAGGAGGGCGCGCGCTTTCGCGTCGCCGAGAAGGATCTCGACTTCGAGGTGCGGCTGGGCTACTTCCAGCTTGCGCAGGCCGACGCCGAAATCGGTATCGTCCGGCAGGGCTTGGCGCAGCTTCACGACTACCTGACCGACCTGCGCGAACGCGAGGCGGCCGGACAAGGCATCACGGCGGACCGGCTGCGAACCCAGGTGCGCATCGACGACGAGCAAGCGCGGCTCGCCACCCTCGAGCGGCAGCGGCAGGCGGCGGCCCTCGCGCTCAACGATTTGCTCGGCCGCGACCCGACGACGCCGATCGTCCTTGCGCCGTTGCCGGAGCCGTGGAAGGAAACCGGCGGCAGTTCCGCTCTTCCCTCGACTGCGCTCGGGATGAGCGGGACGAGCGCACGGCCGGAGCAAAATACTAGCCCGGCGGGGCGAACCTCGGCAAACGGATCCTCTGCGTCATCGATTCCCGCTCATCCCGAGCGCAGTCGAGGGGCGAGCGGGACGAGCGCACGGCCAGAGCCAAATACTAGCCCGGCGGGGCGAACCTCGGCAAACGGATCCTCTGCGGCATCGACTCCCGCTCATCCCGAGCGCAGTCGAGGGACGACCGGGAGCCGCCGGAGCGGCGGACCGTCGACCGGAGTCCCGCCCTGGACCCAGCTTCCCGAGATCGACGAGGCGCACGCCGCGATATCCGCGTCCGAGGCCACGGTTCGCGAGACGCAAGCGAGCCACAGGCCGCAGGTCGGCTTGACCTACGACGCGGGCTGGTACGGTCCGGGCTTCACCGCGGATCCGCCGCACGACGGTCCGCTTCAACGGCTGCGGGACGACTTCGGCATCTCGGTGGGCGTCGGGGTGCGCTGGGCGTTCTTCGATCCAACCTACCTCCCCAGATTGCAGGCGGCCCAAGCCAGCGTGCGCGCGGCCGAGGATCAGCTCGTCGTGACGCGGCGACTCGCTCGGCTCCAATGGGACAGCGCCAAAGCGAACCTCGACGCGCTCTCGCGGGAGCTCGAGCTGCGCCGCCAAGCGGTACCGCACGCGCACGATTCCTACCTGATGGCCGAGAGCCTCTACCTCGGCGGAGCGGGCACGTCCTTGGATGTGCTCGACGCTTTCACCCAATGGATGGACGCCCAGACCGCGCTGTCGGACACCGTGTTCGCCTGGCGCCTCGCCCAAGCCCAGATGCAACGATGGGGGACGCCATGAAGCAGGGTCAGCGTTGGTCGGACTCGCTTGCCGTCGTTCGCGGCAGATGGAGCCGGACACATGAGTGTCCGGGTTCATGCACGGCCTGGAATGCTATTAGTCGTTGCGAAAGTAGTCGGAGTCGGAGTCTCGTGGCACAGGCGTCCTCGCCTGTGAAAGCCACAACGAAGGCTACACGGGCGGGGACGCCCGTGCCACGACTGATGATGCGAGGTGCAGATACTTTCGCAACGATTAATATCGGTGGTGCTGGGCTTGCCCGGCGTCCGGCCAGGGGCCGGGCACCACTGGGGACATGTCGATTGCATTGCCTTCACTCGGACAGTGACGTGTCCGGCTCCATCCGCTCTCGGCGCGGTCCGGGAGCGCGTGCGTCATGGACCGTTCGCGGCAGATGGAGCCGGACACGTGAGTGTCCGGGTACAGGCAGGGGCCGTAACCAACTCGATGATGGCGCGCTGCCGGCTCACCTGCCGGGCCGACGGTCGGGCACCGCCAAGGCACCTCGGGCGCCGTGCCTGAACCCCGACACCTACGTGTCCGGCACCCACGCGCCTTCCGGGAACCGCGGGCAACTGCGCGGCATGCTTCCGTGGTCGGCACTTCTTCCTGCTCTCGCACTTCTTTGCGCATGCCCGAGCCACTCGCATTCGGAATCTTCGCCGGCTCCGACCCTCGCGGCAACGCCGGTGACCGTGGCGCGGGTGCGCCGGCAGACGCTCGACGTGCTCGTCAGCGGTCCGGGGCGGACCGAGGCCATCGACCAGCAGCTCGTGCGCGCGCCGTTCGACGGCGTCTTGACTTCCTTGCGGGTGCAGGACGGTGACCGCGTCTGGCCGGGCGAGGTGCTGGCCACGGAAGTCTCGACGAACAGCCAGGCGGCGCTCCGGGGCGCGCAGGCCCTGCTCGCCGCCGCGCGCACGCCCGAAGAGAAGCGGAGCGCCCGCCGCGCGATGCAGCTCGCCAAGCGCAGCCTCGTCGCCGTGTCGCTGCGGGCACCGAAGAACAGCGTCGTCGTCAGCCATCAGGTCAATTCGGGCGCGGTCGTCGCCAAAGACGAGACGCTCGTCACCCTCGCGGCGACCGATTCCTTCGTCTTCATCGCGCAGATCGCCCAGTCTGATCTCCCCGACGTCCATCCGGGCCTGCCGGCGCGCATCGTCCTCGTCTCCCGTCCGCAAGGGATTCCCGCCCGGGTCCATGCCCTGCTGCCCACGTCGAGCGGCAATGATCTCACCGCGCTCGTCCGACTCGACTTCCAGCCGCGCAGGGCCCCTCCCGCGGTCGGGCTCTTCGGCACCGCGCAAATCATCGTCGGCGCTCATCCGAACGCCGAGGTCGTGCCGCCGCAAGCCATCCTGCGTAACGACATCACCGGCGTGACCCGCATCGCGCTGATCAGCAAGGACCACCACCTGCGCTGGACCGACGTGACGACGGGCATCGAAACTCCGAGCGCGGTCGAGATTGTCAAACCCGTCCTGCCCTCGGGCGCGTTCGTCGCCGTCGACGGACAAGTCGGACTGTCCGACGGCGCGCCGGTCGCGCCGACGTTGCAAGGATCGAACGGGACCGCGCCTTCGGATCTGGCGGATGGCCCGAAGGCGCCGGGTCGCACCCGATGACCTCGCTCGTGCGCCAGGCGCGCGGTCGGGCGGCGGCGATCTTCGTGCTGGTCGCGGTCCTCGTCGCCGGCGGCGCTTGGGAATTCACCCGGCTGCCGTCGGCCATCTTCCCGTCGGTCACGTTCCCCCTGGTGAACGTCATCGCGGACGTCGGCGAGGAGCCGGCGGCGCAGATGATGCCGACGGTCACCCGGCCCTTGGAGGACGCGATTCTCCGGGTGCCCGGCATCCAGGTCGTGCGCTCCACGACCTCGCGCGGGTCGTCGGAGATCTCCGCGCAGTTCGCCTGGGGCACCGACATGAAGGTCGCGCTCCAGCGCACCGAGGCGGAGGTCCAGCGCGTGCGCCCGAGCCTGCCGGCGCAGACGCAAATCGACACCGAGTGGATGAACACGGCGACCTACCCGATTCTGGGTTACGCGCTCACCTCGAACACCGAGACCCAGGCGGAGCTGTGGGACCGCGCCGAGTACATCCTCAAGCCAGAGCTGATTCGGATCTCCGGCGTGTCGCAAGTGCAGGTTCAAGGCGGCCGCCAGCGGGAATTCCAGGTGCGCTTGAACGGCGCCACCCTGACGGGTCTGGGCCTCACCGCGGCGGACGTGGTCGATGCGATTCACAAGAACGACCGCGTCCTCTCCGCGGGGCTTCTGGAGAAGAACCACGAGCTGTACCTGACGCTGGTCGATGGACAGGTCACCGGGCTCGGCGTGCTCGAGAACATCTCGGTGCCGCTTCCCGACGGCGGACCGCCGGTCAAGCTGACCGACCTCGGAACGGTGACCGTCGCCAACGCGGTCTCGTACATCCGCACGACCGCCGCGGGCCAGGAAGCGGTTCTTCTCAACATCGTCCGGCAGCCGTCCGCGAACACCGTCGCCATCGCGGCGGGCGTGAAGCAGCTCTTCCACGACCATCCGGACCTGCTGCCCTCGGGCGTCCACTGGTCGAGCTTCTACGACCAGGCGCGGTTCGTGAGCCAGTCGGTCAACGGCGTGCGCGACGCGATTCTCATCGGCGTCGTGCTGGCGGCGCTGGTGCTTCTCATCTTCCTCCGCCGGCCGGGCGTGACGCTGATCGCGGTGCTCGCGATTCCGGTGACCGCCGCCATCGTGATTCTCGCGCTCGCGGTGACCGGCCAGACCGTGAATCTGATGACCCTCGCCGGGGTCGCGGCCGCGCTGGGGCTCATCGCGGACGACGCCATCGTGGTCGTTGAAAACATCCAGCGCCATCGCGAAGAGGGCAAGCCGCATCCCGCGGAGAGCGGGCTCTCGGAAATCCTGCCGGCGTTGATCGGTTCCAGTCTCTCGACGATCATCATCTTCCTTCCGTTCTCGCTCCTCGCCGGCGTCGTCGGCGCGTTCTTCAAGCCGCTCGCGCTGACGATGGCCGCCGCTCTCATCGTGTCCTTCTTCATTGCCCTGCTCGCCGTGCCCGTCGCGGTCGGTCTCATCGAGCGCAAGCCGCGACCCGCTCGTCCCTCGACTGCGCTCGGGATGAGCGGGGAAGATCCGCAGGAGGCCGGAGGGGCACTGCCTCCCGATACTCGGGAAGGCAGCGAAACCGAACGGACACCCGCTGGGATGAGCGGCGAAGGTCCGGGCATTAATCGTTGCGAAAGTAGTTGCGGTCGGGGTCTCGTGGCACAGGCGTCCTCGCCTGTGAAAGCCACAACGAAGGCTACACGGGCGGGGACGCCCGTGCCACGACTGATGATGCGAGGTGCAGATACTTTCGCAACGATTAGTCTGCCTCCTGAAACTCGGGAAGGCAGCGAAACCGAACGGACACCCGCTGGGATGAGCGGCGAAGGTCCGGGTACACTGCCTGCTGAAACTCGGGAAGGCAGCGAAACCGAACGGACACCCGCTCATCCTGAGCGCAGTCGAAGGACGAGCGGCGTTGGTGCCGCCTGGGCCAAGATGGTCGACGCGCTCGCCCGAGGGTACGACCGGTTCACGGGGCTGCTCTTTCGGCATGGCTGGTTGGGCACGCTCGTCACCCTCGGGCTGTTGGTCGTGGCGGCGCGGATCTATCGCCAGATGGGAACCGACTTCCTGCCGGCGATGGACGAGGGCTCGATCGTCATGGACTACTGGACGCCGCCGGGCACCTCGTTGACCGACACCGATCAGATGCTGCGGGTCGCCGAAAAGCAGATCGTGGCGACGCCCGGCGTGGTCAGCTACTCGCGCCGGCTCGGAACGCAGATGGGCTTTTTCATCACCGAGCCGAACACCGGCGACTATCTCATCAACCTCGCCCCGCGCCAGAGCCGGCGACCCATCGGCCAGATCATGGACGAGCTGCGCCAGCGCATCGCCGCGGTCGAGCCGGCGATTCACACGGACTTCGGACAGGTGCTGGAAGACAACATCGGCGACCTGACCGGCGGCACGCCGCAGCCGGTGGACGTGAAGATCTTCGACGATGACCCGACCCTCTTGAAACGGCGGGCGCGCGAGGCGGCGACGCTCGTCGCGCAGGTACCGGGAATCCGGGATGTCTTCAACGGCATGACCATCGCGGGGCCGGCGCTGGAGGTCCGGGTGCATCCCGAGGCGGCGGCGCGCTACGGGCTTTCGACCGACTCCGTCGAGGCCGCGGTCGAGCCGGCGCTGGTCGGAACCGTCGCCGGGAGCGCGCGCGTCGGTGAGCGGGTCTACGACGTGCGGGTGTTCGTCAATGCCGGCGACGGCGCGGCGAACCTGAAACGGTTGCCGGTGCGGCTGCCCAACGGCAAGCTCCTGCCGCTCGGGAGCGTCGCCAGCGTCCAGACCGGTCCGCCGGAGACCGAAATCGACCGCGAGAACCTGCGCTCCTATCTCGGCGTCACCGCGCGCCTGTCCGGACGCGATCTCGGCAGCGCCATCCACGACATCCAGCAGACGCTCAAAGCCCACCTGCCGCGCGCGCCGGGGATGAGC
The DNA here is from genome assembly GCA_021787845.1 of Myxococcales bacterium. GTDB lineage: Bacteria > Myxococcota > Myxococcia > Myxococcales > JAJYLH01 > JAJYLH01. The sequence continues at coordinate 30,203 of JAJYLH010000050.1, forward strand.
ATCGAATACGGCGGCATGTACGCGCAGCAGCAGTCGTCGTTCGCCGAGCTGTTCATCGTGCTGCTCGCGGGGCTGGTGCTCGTGAGCATCGTCGTGCTCTTCGAGTTCGCCGACTGGCGCGCGCCGATTGCGACGACGCTCACCGCCCTCGCGTCGCTCGCGGGCGTGCTCGAGCTCCTGAAGCTGACCGGGATGACCTTGAACATCTCGAGCTACGTCGGCGCCATCATGATGGTCGGCATCGTCGGGGAGAACGCCATCTTCGTCATCCACGAGGGCAAGCTCGAGCTCCAACGCGGCCTCCCGACCGCGCAAGCCTGGACCGAGGCGTCCCGCCGCCGACTGCGCCCGGTCGCGATGACCATCCTCGCCACCGCCCTCGCCCTCAGCCCGCTCGCCCTCGCCCTGGGAGAAGGCTCGCAGCTCATGCAACCGCTCGCCATCGCTGTGATCGGAGGCTTCGTCCTCTCCGGACCCGCGGTGCTCTTCCTCTTGCCGTCCGTATACGCGCTGCTCGACCCCAAGGGGAGGCTCGGACGCGGGCCGGCTCAGGCGATCGACGCCGCTTGAACGCGAGGAACGGTCATTGCCCGACAAACAGTAGGATGGGCAGTCCCGGAGCCCGCAGGGCTTCGGGCTGCCCGTCGTTCCAGAGCGACTGTGTGACGACAGGCCGACGTCGCCTGAGTCGTCCAGAAGATCCGGAACGATCGCTCTCCGACGGACAGCCCGCCGAGCGCGAAGAACGGCGCTCGACTGGACTGTCCATCCCACTGGCTTGTCGGCGGCCTGACCTCGCTTGTCGGCGCGGGGCTTCTAGAAAGTGGGCGACGCCTTCTAGCAGAAGGGCGATGGCTTCTAGAAAATGGGCGATGGCTTCTAGTAAATGGGCGGTGGCTTCTAGAAAATGGGCGATGGCTTCTAGAAAAAGGGCGGTGGCTTTTAGAAGGCCGGGGACGGGACAGGGACAGCGGCAAGATGCCCCGGGGATGACCCTCGGGCCGGAGGGGAGACGCCGCTCACCCCTCCTCTCCGACCTTCCCCGCCATGAGCAATCGTTGGACCCGGACACGCGACTGTCCGGGTCTTCCACCACGCTGTGCCTCCCGGACATCACGTGTCCGGCTTCCCCGATCGAGGCGTCCTGCGCAGATTCTGTCCAGCCTATCCGGTTCACACAATTTGACGTCGGCGACCGGTTTGAGCCGCGCAGCGTTAGCCCGCGGGCGACGCCTCGAAACCGCGGGCTCACGCCACGTGGCTCAAGCCCAATGGCCATCACGAGTGCGTCAACAGGATAGGCATGATTCTGTCGAGGAGCCTTAGAAAATGGGCGGAGGCTCGTCCCCGCCGTGGTTGGATAGCCGATGACGCGGCGAGGGGCATTGGCATCGTGAGCGGCATCGCAGCCGCGACGGGCCGGGGTCGAACACCTGCGCGTTCCCTTCCAGGATGCTGGCCTTCGGGCGGCATCTGTGGCACCTTGCCGGCGCCATGGCTCAAGCCCCTTTCCTCGACCTCGCTGCCCGCGGCCCGGACGCCTTCCTGGACACGTTTCTCGCGCACGTCGGCGCGCGGGGGCTGTCGCTCTACCCGGCGCAGGAGGAGGCGGTGCTCGCGCTCGCCGACGGGCGGCACGTCATCCTGCACACGCCGACCGGGTCCGGGAAGAGCCTGGTGGCGCTCGCGCTCCACGCGAAGGCGGTGTCGGAGCGGCGCCGGTCGGTGTACACGAGTCCCATCAAGGCGCTGGTCAACGAGAAGTTCTTTGCGCTCTGCGACCTCTTCGGTCCGGACAACGTCGGCATGCTCACCGGCGACGCCAGCATCAACCGGGAGGCGCCGGTGCTCTGCTGCACCGCCGAGATTCTCGCGAGCTGGGCGCTGAAGGAGGGCGAGAAGACGCCGGTCGACGCGGTGGTGATGGACGAGTTTCACTACTACGCCGACCGCGACCGGGGCGTCGCCTGGCAGCTTCCGCTCCTCTTGATGCCGAAGGCGCAGTTCGTCCTGCTCTCGGCGACGCTGGGCGACATGACCGACATCGCCAAGCGCATCGAGCAGCGCACCGAGCGGCCGGTGGCGATCATCCAGCGCACCGACCGGCCCGTGCCGCTGTCGTTCGAATATCGGATGACCGCGCTGCACGAGACCATCGCCGAGCTGGTGCGCACCGCGCGGGCGCCGATCTACGTCGTCAGCTTCACCCAGCGCGCGGCCGCCGAACAGGCGCAGAACTTGACCAGCGTCAATCTCCTCAGCAAGGAAGAGAAGGAGCGGATGAAGGAAGCGCTGTCGGGCTTCCGCTTCGATTCGCCTTACGGCAAGGAGCTCCAGCGTTTCCTGCGCGCCGGCGTCGGCGTCCACCATGCCGGGCTCTTGCCGAAGTACCGGCGGCTCGTCGAGCGGCTCGCGCAGGCGAACCAGCTTCGCGTGGTCAGCGGCACCGACACCCTCGGCGTCGGCGTGAACATCCCGCTGCGAACCGTGCTCTTCACCCAGCTCTGCAAGTTCGATGGGGAGAAGACCGTCATCCTCTCGGTGCGCGAGTTTCACCAGCTCGCCGGCCGCGCCGGGCGCAAGGGTTTCGACGAGCAGGGTTGGGTCGTCGCCCAGGCGCCCGAGCACGTCATCGAGAACCTCGTGCTCGAGGCCAAGGCCAAGGGCGGCAAGAAAGTGGTGAAGAAGAAGCCGCCGGAAAAGGGTTACGTCCATTTCGACGAGGGCACCTTCAAGCGGCTGCAGGAGCGCCCGCCGGAGCCGCTCGAGTCGCGGTTCGAGGTGACGCACGGGATGCTCTTGGCGCTGTTGCAGCGGCCGGAGGAGCAGAACAGCGCTCGCGGCGGCGGGTACCGGAAGCTTCTGGAGATCGTCGCGCTCTCGCACGAGCGCCCTTGGAACCAGCGGCAGCACAAGCGGCACGCGGCCGAGCTCCTACGCGCGTTGCGCCGAGCAGGGCTCGTCGAGGTCGCGCCGCACTTCGATGCCTGGCCGCAGCGGCGCTCGGGCTCGATGCTCCAGCTGCGCGCGGACTTGCAGCGCGACTTCTCCTTGCCGCAGACGCTGTCCTTGTTCCTCGTCGGCGCGCTGGAGCTCTTTTCGCCAACGTCCGAGACCTATGCCCTCGACCTCGTCTCGCTCGTCGAGTCGATTCTCGAAGACCCGCGGGTCGTGCTCTTCGCGCAGCTCCATCGGGCCAAGGGAGAGAAGATCGCCGAGCTGAAAGCGCAGGGGGTGGAATACGAAGAGCGCATGGCCGAGCTGGAGAAGGTGGATTATCCCAAGCCGAACGCCGAGGTGTTGTGGGGCGCGTTCGATCTGTTTCGCGAGTCGCATCCGTGGGTCGCGGCGGAGAACGTGCGGCCGAAGAGCATCGCCCGGGAGATGTTCGAGCGCGGCGCGACCTTCGACGAGTACGTTCGCGACTATGGTCTGGAGCGCTCGGAAGGGGTGCTGCTCCGGTACTTGAGCGAGGTCTACCGGACCCTGGAACGCTCGGTGCCGCAGAGCGCGGCGGATGAACGGCTCCAGGAAATCGTGGCGTACCTGCAAGTGACTTTGGAGGCCGTCGACTCGAGCTTGCTCGACGAGTGGGAAGCGCTGCGGCATCCGGAGGACCTCGTCGCGCGCGCGCGGCATCAGCCGGTGCCGGCGCGCAAGCGAGACCCGGCCGCGGACCCGCGCGCGTTCGTCGCTCGCATCCGCGCGGAGCTGCATCAGTTGACCCGCCTCATCGGACGCAAGCAGTTCGCGGAGGCGGCGGAGGTGCTCTTCGATCCGGAGCGTGCCTGGACGGCTGCGGAGATCGAAAAAGAAACCGCGGAGATCTTCACGGCGCACGGCGGGCTCGACCTGACGCCGCGGGCGCGGCAGAGCCATCTGACCCAGGTCGCGGAGGCCGGGCATCGACGCTGGGACGTGACGCATCGGCTCCTCGCCAACGACGGCGACGAGTTCTGGATGCTCGACGCCTTCGTCGACCTCGAAGCCGAGCGCCCGGACGACGCGCCGCTGATTTCGCTCCGAAGAATCGGGACGTGAGAGGCACGGCCGACCAGGAGGTACGATGGGTGGAGCGCAAGCGTAGCCCATCGTCCTCAGCCATCGCCGTTCGATGGGCTCCGCTCCCTACACCATCCTACGGTTTTGGCGGGGCTATTAATCGGGCTCTCCGACAGAATCTGTGTGTGGAAAGCGCCGCTCGGGAAGCCGGACACGTGAGTGTCCGGGTTGGGCAGTGCCATTCGCCGCTCTCCGACCGTCCTGTCGCCTGACGCGAAGATCTTGAGGTGCTGTTCTCGCGATCGACGAATGCGGTGCCTGCACCCGGACACTCACGTGTCCGGCTTCCTTCTCGCCCGCAACACGCACAGATTCTGTCGGAGAGCCTTTCTTCCAATGCCGCGGCCACACGCTCTCAGCGCGGAACCGGCGTGTGCTCGACGGCGAAGAGAACCGACTGGGCGACGATGCCGTCCGCGGCGCGGGCGAGCGACCCGCGCGCGAGGTGCGCCAGACCGGCGCCGCCATCCTCCGTGCGGGCGAGCTCACCCGCCGTCGTCAGGTCACCCACCGCTCGCGCCGCGCCGATGCCGAACGCGGTCGCCGCGCTGCCGACACCCATCAGGATGGGCCCGGAATCCGCGTCGCCCCGACGGTCGACGCCCGGCGGCCATTCGCGCAGGCCCGCGAAAGGACCGAAGTCCACTCGGTAGCGCGCGCGGTAACGCCGCCAGAGGTCGCGCGCCGCCGGAAGGTCGAACGAGGCGAGGTAGCGCACGGACCACGACAACGCACAGCCGCGGGGGAGCCGTGAGGTAGCAGTGCTGCCGGTCACCTCCGAGTAGGGCAGGCCGGTCGCGCGGTCGGTCGCGTGGTGGTCGAGCCAGTCGAACCATTCGCGCGCGGGGGCGTCGTGCAGGTGCGTGCCGCGTATTCGATCGACCAGCGCCAGCGCCGCGAGCATCGCCGAAACGTCCGCCGGCCAGCGCTGCGACGACGAGGCGTAGGACGGAGCGTTGCGCCGCGGGTCGCGGAGGATCGCGGTCGCCAGATGATTCGCGAGGCGGTCGATCAGCGCGGCGTGCAAACGATCCTTGGCCACCCGCTCGTGTTCCGCGAGGACGAACAACAGGTGCGTGTAGAGCAGGTTGTCTCGCCCCAGCTTCACCGGCGCCGCGCCTTTCCACGGCCGCACGCCCGGCGACAGCGCAATCGCCACCAGCCGGTCGAGACAGCCGGCGTTCTTCGTCTCCGCGCAGCCTTGCGCGAGGTTCGAGAGGACGATCATCCGGAACCCGCGGGGGACGCGCTGGCGATGGAACGTCGCTTGCGGGTGGGCGAGGAAGGCCCGAATCGCCGGCGGAAGCGCCGGGCGTGCGGGCAGAGCGGCCAGCACCAACGCCAGAGCGAGCGCGTTCATGGCAACGTCAAGGTGAACGTGGTGCCTCTTTCGGCGCTGCATTCGACGCTCACCTCGCCGCCGTGCGCCCGCGCGACCTGCCGGACGATGGGAAGCCCGAGACCGCTCCCGCCCTCCGCGGCGCGGGTGGTGAAGAAGCGGTCCCAGATGCGGCTCAGATTCGCCGGGCTGATCACCGGCCCGACGTTGTGGACGGTCGTCGCGAGCCCGCCGTCGGTGTCGACCACCCGGACGGTGACGCGGGTGTCGGGTTTCGCATGCTGGCGCGCGTTGTCGACGAGGTTCCCGAGCGCGCTGACGAGATGCGCCCGCCGGCCCTGGACCTCGCGCCGCTGCGCCTCGTAGCGCACGTCGATGGGCGCGCCGGGGCTCGTGCGCGCGCACGCCTCCCGCACGATCGACTCGAAGTCGCAGGTCTCGTTCGGCGCCGGGTCGGCTTCGAGCCGCGACAGCTCCAAGAGCCGCGTCACCAGCCGGTCGAGCCGCTGCGAGTCGGCGAGCATGTTGCGCAGAAAGCGGGTGCGCGCTGCGGGATCATCGGCAGCGCCGTCGAGGAGCAGCTCCGCCGCCCCTCGGATGGAGGTCAGCGGGCTCTTGAGCTCGTGGCTCAAGTTCGACGCGAGCTCCGCCACGTCGTGCGCGCGCGCGTCGAGCCGGTCGGTCAGCGCCTGGAACGCCCGCGCCAGCTCCCCGATCTCGTCGTCCCGGCTGAGCTCCAGCCGGCGGGAGCGGTCCTGCCTCGCGAGAGCGCTGGCGACCCGCGTCAGGTGCTCGAGCGGCCGCGAGAGGGTGGCGGCGAGGAACAGGGTGAGCAGCAGCGTCGCCGCCAGCGCGCCGGCGAAGAGCTTGATGAGCGAGGTCCGGAGCCGGTACATCGCCTTGAGCACCGGAATGCTCGACCGCGTGAGGTACACCACCGCTTCTACCCGCCGTCCGGGACCGAGGACCGGCAGCGCGCTGAAGAGGTAGAGCCGGTGGCCGTTGACGTAGATCCGCGTCGCCGCGCCGTAATGGCCGGCGAGCGCCCGCTTCACTTCCGGGCGCTGGCTGATGTCGTCCGCCGGCGTCGTCGACCGCCCGGCGCCGCGCGGCCGCTCGTTCTCGAGGCTGTCGATCGCGTAGCTCAGGCTGAGCCGGGGCGGCTGCGCTTCCTCTCCCTCGGGGGGCCCCCCGCGATGGCTGTCGGCGACGAGGTGCCCGCTGGCGTCGAGCAGCCGGATGCGGGTCCGGGTCTGACGGGCGATGGCCCGGAGCATCGGCTCGCGCGTGCTGAGCTCTAGCCCTGCCGGGTCTCGTTGCAGCTCGGCCGCGAGGACCTGACCTTGGTGGATCATGTCGGTCTCGAGCTCGCGCAGCATCTCGCGTTCGTAGAAGTGCGCGAAGCCCGCGCCGATGGAGGGAATCGCGAGCACGAGGAGGTTGACGACCAGGAGGCGGAACCGAATCGACGCGAAGGGCTTGCGCAGCTTCGGAGGAAGAAGGCGCGGCAGCTTCACCGATCGAGCTCGCGGGCGCGATAGCCCAAGCCATGCACGGTCTCGATGGGATCCACCCCGAGCGGCCGCAGCTTGGCGCGCAGGCGCCGAACGTGGGTGTCGACGGTGCGCTCGGTCACGTGGGTGTCGTCGGCGTAGCAGCGGTTCATGAGCTGCTCGCGCGAGAGCACGTGGCCCGGCCGTTCGATGAGCGCGCGAAGGATGGCGAACTCCATCATCGTCAGCGCCACGCGGTCGTCGCCGACGCGGACCTCGTGGCGGGGGACGTTCATCACCAGCGCGCCGTGGGCCAGCGTCTGCTCAGGAGGGCTCCCGTCGAGCGTGCCCTGCGTGCGCCGGAGGAGCGCTTTGACTCGTGTCGCCAGCTCGCGCGGCGAGAAGGGCTTGGTGACGTAGTCGTCGCCGCCCAGCTCGAGGCCGAGGATGCGGTCGACCTCCTCGGCGCGCGACGAGAGGAAGACGATCGGCAGCCCGCCTCTGGCGCGCAGTTGCCGGCAGACGGACAGGCCGTCGAGCTCGGGCATCAGGATGTCGAGGACGGCGAGGTCGACCTTGCCTTCCGCCGCGCGCGCTATCGCCTCGACGCCGTTCGTCGCCGTCACCACCCGGTGCCCGTCACGCTCCAGCGCGTACTGCACCACGTCGCGGATGTTCGCCTCGTCGTCGGCAACCAGGATCGTGGCCATCGAGAACCTCGGGGAAATCGTAGAGCAATTCGTTCGAAAGCGCGTTGGCCGTGCATTGACGGCCTCACCCCCCGCTACCGCGCGCCCCCTTCCGCTTCGGCGTCGTCGGCGAGAATCGCGTCCAGCCCTTCGACCCGTGACAGGATTTCCGTCACCAGGTCGCGCGTCTGGGCGCCGGGCGCGCCGGCGAGACGCACCACCTCCGCTTGCACCCGCAGTTGCCCGAGCAGCTCCCGAACCTCGTCCAGCTCGCGAGCGAACCGATCCCGCAAGCCCCGCAGCCGCCGGATGTTGTTGGCTCTCGACTGCGCTGCCGCCGCTGCCCGCGTGTCGCCGCGCGCCACGAACTCCGCGTGCCGCGCCTCCGCCGCCGACTCCGAGAAGTCCGGTTGCGCGAGGAGCCGATCGATCTCCGTGATCCGCTCCATCGCCAGCCGGATGCGCAGCGCCAGCACTTTCGCCGCCTGTCCGCTCGGCAGGAGCGCTGCCAAGGGCGTCCCCTCGATGCGCCCGAGCGCCTCGAGAAAGCCGGCGTCCTCGGGCGCGACCGCGGCGACGTGCGGCTGGAGCAGAAATGGCCCGTACAGCGGCCAGAATGCGAAGGCGAGCAGCACCTCTGCCGGCCGCCTTCGGCCGGCGCGCGCCTGCGTGAACGCCCACCCAGCGACACCGGTGCCGATGAGCGCGTAGAGCAGCGCCAATTCCGGGAGCCTCATCGCGACACCTCGGTGCGGTAGATGCCGCGAGCGGAATCCCACGAGGTCGAGACCGACTCGAACAGGCTCCCTTCGAGCGGCCGCAGGAAGGTCACCTGGCCCGACGGGTGCGCGAGGAACGGCCGCAAGGTCCAGGACATCTGCGCGCCGACGAGGGCGAAGACCAGCATCGTCGTCACCAGGACGAGCCGGCTGACGCGGCCCGCTTGCGCCAGCCCTCGGCGGAAGAGCTGCAGGGTAGCGGCACCGGCGACGGAGCACGCGACGAACGTCAGGAGGATGGTCACGTGGTAGCCGAGGCCGACGAGCCAGGCGAGTACGAAGAGCGGCGCCAGCCCGGCGAGAACGGTGCTGCCTAGCGCCAGCGAGCCGAGCACCAGCGCGAAGTCGCCGCGGACGTCGGTCTGGCCGTCCATCGCCGAACGCAGCGCGCTCAAGGCCGGCGACGCGAGGCAGGCGGTGAAGAGGACCGCGAGCGGGAGCTTCATCGCCGCGAAGAGGATCTGCCAGCCGCCGTGCGAGAGCCCCAGCGTAGCGCCGAACCCGGCCGCGCAGACGAGGATGGTCAGGAGCATCGTCCGCGCGATCACCGTCAGCTCGTCGGTTTCGGCGATGCGGTGCAGGAAGCGCCCGCGGTCGCGCAACAGCTCGTCGACGAGGCCGAACGGCGCGGGCGTGTCGAGGGGTGAGAGTGACGCCGCTTCCAGGGGCAGCGCGGTCGACGAAGCGCGCGACGCCGGTTCGACGGCCGGAGCAACGTTCGCGGGCGGTACGCTCGGACAGGCATTGTCGCAGATGACGCTACAGTGCTGGCACTCAGCGCGGCCCACCACGCGACATGCGCCGCCTTTCGGACAGGTCGCGTCCTCAGGGGACCCCGGAGGGTCGGCCGGTCCGGCCGGCGGCGGAGCGATGCGCGGGGTCTCGGGAACGGACGCCGTGTCGGGCAGCGCCCAGACTTCGAGGTCCGTCGTGCTGGGGATCAGGAGCGGAGTCGATTGGGGTTCGGCGTTCATCGGAATCTCCTCGTGGTGGTGGGCTGGGGGTCAGGACCGGAACAGGTTGACGACAAGGCAAACGCCAAGCCCGAGCGCTACCGCTGCCCAGGTGACGAAGGCGGTCTGCGCGAGCGGGCGCGGGTGGTCGGCGCCGGCGAAGAGACGCCGTTCGAGGAGCCGCAAGCCGGCCACCGCGCCGAGCCCGACCGTTCCGTACGCGAGCGCCTCGGGCAGGTCGGCCCCGGTCCCGGTGGACACGAGGAAGAGCAGCGCCGGCACCAACCCCAGGAGCGCGAGGCCGGCGTCGCGCATCGCGCGCGCGAGCTGCTCGACCAGCTCCCCGAGCGGCGCCGCGTGCCCCGCGAGCGAGAGCGCGATGTACAGCGCCGGCAACATCAGCAGGGCGACCCCGAGGTAGAGCGCCGGCAGCGCCACCGCGAGCTTCGCCGCGTGCCGAACGGAACCGCTCCCGCCTGGCAGGCCGAGCGCCAGGCCCGCGAACCCGGGGCCCGCGAGCGTCAGGCCCACCTCGCGCGGGCCGACCGAGCTTCTCTTCGTCTTCCCGGTCATCTTTGTTCTCCTTTGCTCCGGCATCCGTTGCCGGACAGCGAGGAGGGACGATGCGCTCGGAGAATGGCTTTCGTTGTGCGCCGGCGAGGAGAGTCGACGGAGAAGCTGTGACGAAATCGTGGCGGGCGCTGGGGCGCGACGTTCCGTGCCCGACTCGGCGGGCGACGCGTCGGACGGCTTGACACGTGGCGGTTTGACCGTGCTATCCTGGAAATCGACCCTTTGGCCGAGTGGAAGTTGAGGACACCATGACCCTCGAGCGTTTCCACCTGGCGGGCAGGCCCGCGTCGGCAGGCGCAGCTCCCCGAACGCCGATGGCCATACCGTTGAACGCCCACGGCCCTCGCCGATTGTTTGCGTGCCTTGTCGCCGGGGTCCTGCTCTCGAGTCCCCGTGTGGTGGCATCGACGGCCGGCCCGACCGCGAGTGCCGAGCAGCCCAGCGCCATCGCCCACTGGCCACCGACGGACCCCACGATTCTCTATTCGCCCACCCTCCGCGAGGCGCTCGAAGATCTCCGGGCGGGTAGAAGCGTCGCGCCGGGCGCGCCATTCGACTACGAACGACAGGGTAGAGCCATCATCGAGCTGGTGCGAAGAGGGCCTCCGCCCTTGCCGCCCGAGGCCGTTCGGGAGCTCGACGCAGGATGGCGTGCCGCGGAGCGGCAGGATGTCTTCGGCGCGGTGGTAGCCTATCAAGCGGCAGCGACGCTCGCCCCCTGGAGCGCCGACGCGCAGCTCGGAGCGGCACTCGCCTACCTCGACATGGGCCTCGGTTCCCGCAGCGTCAAGGACCTCGACCTCGCTCGCATTCACCTGGAGCTGCTGGAGGCGGCCCCGGCGACTCCGGCCTTGCGCGCCTGGGCGGCTGCCCAGCTCGAGCGCCTGGCACCGATCGAGGCCGGCATCGAGAATCGAGAAGCCGCAGCGAGTTCGCCGCGCGACCTGCGGATGGTGGCCCTACGGACGGTCGGCCTTCACCGTGGACATCGACTTTCCCGGGAACAATTATTCCTATCTTTTCGGAGCGGGGGAACGCATCGGGGCTGCGTGGCGACCGTGCGCGCCTACCTTGCTCAAGGAAGCGCTCGACGGGCTCTGGCTCTACGGTTCGACCTACTGGGCAGGCTGGCACTTGGACAAGTGATGCAAACGCGCCATGCGCTCCCGGCTGGAGCCCTTCAAGAAGCTCGCCCGCTCCCTGCGCAATCACCGGCAGCTCATCCTCAACTGGTTCGACGCCCTCAAACAGATCTCCACTGCCGCCGTCGAAGGCCTGAACACCAACGCCAAACTCGCCCTCAGAAAAGCCCGCGGCTTCCGCACCTACGAAGCTCTCGAAACCGCTCTCTACCATCAACTGGGCTGTCTCCCGGAGCCCGAGTTCACGCACAGATTCTGTTGAGGAGCCTTGTTCCGATCCGCCGCCGCGTTTCCGTCGGGGAACCGTTCCTGTCCACACCTCGCCCTCATCGCTGTTCTGTTACCTTCCCGCTCGTGGTCGGGTCGCCTTGCGATGCGAACGCGCCGCAAAGATCGTAACCTCCGGGGACCCGCGTGCGCGGAGTCGGTTGCCGGCGGGAAAACCGGCCGACCGAGGGGCGGAGGTGGATGGGGTGAGCGTGTCGACCGCGGACGGCAAGAAGGTCGCGACGGTGACGGCGTCGGAGGGAACGCTCCTCGTCAGCACCGACCTGCACGGCAATTGGGACGACTTCGCGCGCCTGCGCCAGGTCTTCCTCGACAGCGAGGCCCGCGGCGAGCATCCGATTTGGGTGCGGCTATTCTGAAACCACATGGAGATGAGCCTTCTGGTGGGCTGGGGCGGAGCGTAGGATGACGTTGCGTGGGTTGCCGTCGGCGTAGCGGGAGAGGTGGTTGCGCGCCTGTTCGCG
>JAJYLH010000110.1 GCA_021787845.1 Myxococcales bacterium
GCGCCTGGGCCGGGAGCTGGCCGATCAGCCGTCGGCCCCGGAGCTGCGCGAGCGACAGCGCCAGTTCTCGAAGGTCGTGCGCCGGATCTCGGCCGAGCACATGGCGCGCCGACTCCAGCAGTCATCTCGTCAGGATGGACGGTCCCTCGTGTAGCCGTCCGCCATGCCGCCCTCGACGAGCAGGAAGACGTGCCGGGCGTCGAGCGCGCTGAACGCGACGTTGCCCGGGACCGTGGCCGCTTCTGGGTTCGACCGGGGCCGACTGTGCTCCGCTCCGCGGAGCAGTAGAGGTCGGTTCCCACGCCGGAGTGGCGATACGCTGGGTGGCGTGCTTCGCATCGAGTTGGCCGGCCGGATGCCCCTGCTTGCAGGCAGCACGCCTCCGTGGCCGCCGGCCGACGACTATGTGCTGGATCTGTCAGGGCTGACGTTCGCGTCGCCGTTCGATCTGGTCGGCCTCGCGACGCTCGTGATCGCGACGCCGCCGGAGTACGAGATCGGGCTGACACCGCCGTCGGACGCCGGCGTCGCGAACTACCTGCTCCGCATGGACCTGCTCAGGCTCGTCGAATCTCGCGTCCACGTCGACCCGCCCTTCGCGCCCGAGCAACCGCGTGTTGGGAGCCCCGCGCTCATCGAGCTTCGCGCGCTCGCCTACCCGGATCAGTTCGACGACGAATCGGAAGATCTGTGGCCACGGCTCCTCTCGCGGCTGCCGCAGGCCGTCTGCGTCGCGCTCTTCGAGATCCTCGGCGAGCTCGTGGACAACGCCGCCACGCATGGCAGGAGCCCGTGCGGAACGCTCATTGCCGCCCAGTACTACTCGGGGGCGACATCTGGGATGCCGGAGGGCTTCTGGATCGGCGTCGCCGACGCGGGCATAGGGATCCGGAATCACCTTCGACAGAATCCCGCGTATGCAGCGAAAGTGCCAACCGATGCCGCGGCCATCCGCCTCGCCGTCCGTCGCGGCGTAACCGGCACCGTCGATCGCCGCGGCTACGGGCTGCCCACTGCGCTGGCGGAAGCCGGATCGCTCGCGCCAGGCCGCGTGACGATCCGGTCGGGCACGGGGGAGGCGACGTTCTACGTCGGTGCGTCGTGCGTCGAGACGGCCCGGTACCGCGTTGCCCGTCCGATTCCGGGCACGTGGGTTCACGTGCTCGCCGGCCATCGCGACGGCCCCATTGACAAGATGGGCTGACAGGGGTACGGTTTCCACGATCTCATTGAAAACGAGGTGGAGGGTCATGCTGAGGTTCCCCGTTCAGGGGCCGGTGGCGGCGACGCGAGAGCGCGGGCGCGAGGTCCGCGAACGCCTCGAGGATCTGCTGCGCTCGGCAGCCGTGGGTGAGGTGATCGAGATCGACCTCACCGCCGTCGAGGCGATGACGGTGTCGTTCGCCGATGAGCTCATCGGGCGGCTGATGACGGCGCGACAGGCCGGTGAGTTCGAGGGCCAGGCGGTCGTCATCAGGGGGAAGGGAGAGGACGTGCGGGAGACCGTCCAGGCCGTCCTCGAGCGTCGCCGGAGCGGCGCGCTGTACCGCGATCAGGCGGCCGGAGCGGTGAAGCCGCTGGCCGGGCCGCCGTGGTTCAGCGAGACGGTCGCCGAGGCACAGCGGCTCCGCACGTTCAGTGCACTCGATCTCGCGAAGGGGCTCGAGCTGAGCCCCCAGGCGGCGAACAACCGGTTGAAGCAGCTCTCCGCCAGCGGCGCGGTCATTCGCGAGCGAACGGTGCCCGCCGGCGGCGGCAAGGAGTACGAGTATCGAGCCCCAAGCTACACGTAGCTGACCCGTCAGTTCGAGAGGGAGCCGTGTAGGCTCCCTCTCTCAGGACATCGGGTTCCACCGTTTCACGGAAACGACCGTAATGGACATGATCAGCATCCCGCCGTTCCTCGACGACACGGGGTTCCTGCAGCTCGACGCCTACGTCACGGAGCAGCCGGACAGCCGGATCGTCCTTGCCGCCGGCGCGAACACGTGGGCATCGGCAGGCGCGCTGGTCGCGCTTCGCGGCCTCGTGGACGATCTGTACGCGACGGGGCGCGCCGTCTCGCTCGCCTTGCCGAGCTCCTCGAGCGCCGCACTCCGGTTCGTGACGAGCGGTCTGTCGCTCGGGCTGCCCATCTCGGGTGAGGTGCGGTCAAGCGTGAGTGGGTGGGCCGGAGTGCCGATCCTCGAACTGCGCGACGCGCGCGACGCCGAGCGCTTCGCCGGCGAGGTCTTCGTCGCCGCGCGGTCCGCCGGGTCGCCGGATGCCACGTTCATCGCGCAGGCCGCGGGCGAGCTCGCGGCGAACGGCGTGACGCATAGCGGATCTCCGTCGACGTTTGCCGTCTTCGAGTACGACGAGGCGGGGTACGAGCTCGCCGTGGTGGACCGCGGGGTCGGCATCCGGCAGACATGGTCCGCCCGCTTCTCCGTGTCCACCGACGCGGATGCCCTGCTCGCCTCCGTGTCCCTGCTGCCATCGCCTGAGCCGCGGGGCTTGGGACTGCCCTTTCTGGCGGCCCGGACGGCGGCCTCGGGCGTCGAGCTCGTCCTGCGCTCCGGCCGGCACGGGATTCGCATCCGCCATCGGCACCCATGGCTCGAGGAGCTGGCCAGCCCGCTCCCCGGCACGTTCGCCATTGTTCGGAACCACCCAGCGTAGAGGAGAAACCGATGACCGCCGAGACCATCCACACCCATGAGCGGGTGACTGTGCTCATCAACCAGAAGCCGTACCACTTCGGCGTCGACCAGGCGACCGGCCGGCAGCTCAAGGCCGCGGCCGCGATCCCCGACGCGAACCTGTTGTTCCTTGAGGAACCCGGCACCGGCGACGACGTGCCGATCCGCGACGACCAGGTGGTCGCACTGAAGTCTGGGCAGCACTTCTACGACATGCCGCCGGGCAACTTCGGGTCGCACGCGTGATCGACCCGTTGGCCGACGAGCTCGCGCTCGTGCAGGAGCGCTACCCCGAGGCCGGGCTGGAAGAGGCCGGGGGCGGGCGCCGCCTCTTCCTGCCGTCGGTGCCCCTGCCGAACGGCTGGAACCGGCGCTCCACCCCGGTCTGGGTCAGCATCCCGCAGGTGTACCCGAACGTGCGCCCGGACTGCTTCTTCGCCGCGCCCGATCTGCGCCTCGCCGCGGGGGGTGAGCCCGCGAACAGCGGCGTGCAGGCGCTCGACGGACAGGTGGTGCGCTGGTTCTCATGGCACCCCGCCAGCTGGGACCCGCAGCATGACGGCCTCCTTCAGTACGCGCGCTTCGTCGAGCGCCGGTTCGCCGAGGCCCGCTGATGCACGAGCTCGTGCTGCCCGATGACATCGGGCGCCCGCTGCGCGGCGCGCTCCTCGCCGACACGAGCCGGGAAACGCTGGCGGTCGTGTTCGCCGGGCGCAGCCGTGCAGGGCGGAGGCTGGGCAGCCGATATCGGCTCCTGGGCCGTGACTGGTGGGTCGCCGCGGAGCCGGACTACCGTGTTCACGGGGCGTCCCACCTCGAGATGGATCCGGCCTTCTGGTCGCGGGTGGCAAAGCGCGCGCGAGCGACGGGCGAGAGCCCGGTCATCGTCCACACGCACCCACGAGATCCGGGCGTCCCTCGGTTCTCGCCGTCCGACGACTGGGGTGAGGAGCAGCTGGTCCCGAAGCTGCGCGCGCGAGCGCCGGTGCCCGTCGGCACGCTCGTGGTGTCGCCGGGGGGGAGCGAAGGGCGGCTCCACGAGCGGCGCCAGGAGGCAATGGCCCTGCGCGGCGTGTGGGGGAGCGGGGCCCGACCCGAGGCCGTTGACGCCGCCGATGCGCCGTTCGAGCGCCAGGTGCGAGCCCTCGGGGCGAGCGGGCACGCGCGGCTCCGATCGCTCTCGGTCGCCGTGGTCGGCAATGGCGGCACGGGCAGCCACGTAGCCCAGCAGCTGGTCCATCTCGGCGTGGGCGAGCTCCTCGTCGTCGATCCCGACCGCGTCGAAGCGTCGAACCTCTCGAGGCTCGTGGGTGCGTCCGGAGCAGACCCGGCCCGCGGCACGCCGAAGACTGCGCTCGTTACCCGGCTCGCGCGGCGACTCGGTACGGGCACCCGCGTGCGCGAGCTTCGGGCCTCCGCCGTGCTCGACGACATCGCCCGGGAGGTCGCTCGGATGGACGTTGTGTTCGGCTGCACGGACACGCAATGGAGTCGCGCGGTGCTGAACGTAGTCGCGCACCAGTACTACGTCCCGGTCATCGACATCGGGGTCGAACTCGCCTCGCGCGGCGGCCTGGGCGGCCGGGTGACGGTGCTGGGTCCGGGTGAGGGGTGCCTCTGGTGCCTCGGCCTGCTCAGCGAGGAACGCGTCCGCGCCGAGCAGCTCGGGCCCGAAGGGTTCGAGGCGCAGCGCGCCGCAGGCTACGTGAACGATGTAGACGTTCGCCAACCTGCCGTGGTCAGCATCAACGGTGTTGTGGCGAGCCTGGCCGTCACCGAGTTCCTCGACCGCGTGACCGGGTTCCGCGGCGCCGAGGCGCCCGCTGGCATGCTCGTCTATCGGTTGTCTGACGGCACCGTCCGCAGGGTTTCGATCGGGGGAAGGACTTGTCCCGCCTGCGCCGGCGCGACGAGAGGAGCGGGCGACCTGGCTGCGCTTCCCACGGCGAAACCTCCGGCGATCGTAACCCCCGTAACCTCCCCCTCCGTCCAAGCGGGAACCGCGTAGAGTGCGCGATCGGGTCTTTCACTGCCAAGACGGGGAGCACGACTGCGAGTTGGGCTCGCCCGTCCGACCGTGTGGTGACGCGAAGCCCCGGAAGAATCGCGTCCAGACTTGACAATGTTAGATTACAGGAGTCTGATTCTGGCGTTGCTCTGTGACGGGGTCAGAAGGTGCCGGATCGGGACTACCTACCGACGAGCGTGCCGCGACGATGGTGGCGGGCGGGCGTGCAGTGGAAGCACTTCGGGTATTCCGAAGACGGCGTCCGCCTGGCCAGGCGAGCCCTCGCGGCTGATCTGCGAGATCTCTTGCAGCTGGGGCGTCTCGATGTGAATCACCTCCCCGTCGTCGTCGAGCAGTTGGTGCGCGCGAATCTCCTCGCGCCGCTTCGGCGGTTGCGGCTGCGCGAGCGACCCATTCCCGAGGTGGACGCGGAGGAGCGCAGGCTCCTGTCTGCGCTCCTGTCAGATGCCGAACGGTACGGGCGCCAGATCAGCAACGGCCGCCGGGTGACGGCCCGTCCCGCCAGTCGCCGTCCGACCGCCGAGGTGCTCAGCGACGTTGTCGCGGTCGCCTTGCCGGACAGGCGATGAAGTTCGACTTTCTCGACCGATCAGGCGCGGCGGCGCGGGCGGTCGACCAGCTGCGTGGCGAGACCGTGTGGCCTGACGATCGGCGGATCCCGGGCACGCTGGGGCGGGTGGTGTCGGCGCGCTCGGCCGACCTGCTCTCGCTCGCGATGTGCTGCTACGCTGCTGATCGCGTTGCGCTTCGCCCGGCATCGTGGCGGCGAGAACTCCACCTGCGTATCCCGGTCGCTGATGCCAGAGCCTTCCGGCATGCCATCCCGGAGCTGGAACGCTGGCTGTGCGCGATCACCGATGATCGCTGGCGACTGGAGCTGGTCACGCGGCGGATGCCGCGCGGCGGCGAGTCACAACTCGTGCTCGGCCTTCCCGATCGCGAATGGGACGCGGTTGGCCTCTTCTCCGGCGGTCTGGACTCTTTCGCCGGTGCCGCTGTCTGGCTCGATGCGAACCGCGACGGGGGGCTCGTGCTCGTCGGGGCCCAGTCCAGCACGGTCGTCGCCGCGGTCCAACGGCGGCTCGCAGCGCGACTGCAGCGGTCCTACCCGGGTCGTGTCGTCCTCGTGGGCATCCCGCTCCACCTCGAGGCCACGCTCTCGCGCGATTCGTGGCAACGGTCGCGCGCGTTCCTGTTCCAGGTGCTCGCCGCCGTCGTGGCACAGGTCGCGATGGCCCGCGCCGTCCTCGTCTTCGAGAACGGATACGGCGCGCTCAATCCCCGGCTAGGCGAGCATCAGGCTGGTTCCCAGGCGGCCAAGTCTGCCCATCCCCGCGTGCTCGAGGCCTGGACTCGGTGGGCCCGCTCGGTCGGGTACGACGTCGCGGTGGCGCTGCCACACCGCTGGGACACGAAAGCCGAACTGGTAGCGAGGATCCCGTTCGACCTTCGGGTCGGGATCGCCGAGACGGAGTCCTGTGACGCGTTCCCGCTTCACCGCCACGATGTCAAGCAATGCGGATGCTGCGGGTCCTGCGTGCTGCGGCGGCAATCGGTCGTCGCGGCGGGTCTCGCGACCTACGACCGCATCGACTACGCCCGCGATCCGCTCGGTGGCTCCGACGTCGCCAGGCTGATGGCCTATCAGGCGTGGCAGTTCCAGCGACTCACGAGCGAGGCCGTGCCGCTCCTCCACGTGCGCTGGCCGGAACTCGCCATGGAAGCGGCGGGCGGCGCGACGCTCGAGGCCGAGATGAACCTCGCGCTGCTGCATCGCTACGGCGCCGAGTGGGCGGCCCTGGCCGAGTCAGACGCGAGCGTCGCGCGCGCGGTCGGGTGGGGGCCGGGAACGGCAGAGGCGGCGTGATGGTCGATGCGTACCCGCCGAGGATCGGCGCTCGTCTCCAGGAGGCGCGACGCCTTCGCGCCCTGACGCAGCAGCAGATCGCCGATCGGCTGGGGGTATCGCGGCCCACGGTCGCGGCAATCGAGGCGGGGCATCGGCGGCTTTCGCCGCAGATGCTCGTCGACCTTGCCGACGCGTACGAAACGGATGTCGCCGCCCTCGTGCGTGAGCAGCCGCCGTCACCGAGTCTGGCGGCACAGTTCCGGGTGCCGTTGTCGGCCGCGCCGGTCGAGCGTGATCGTCTTGAGCAGGCAGTGGCGCGCCTCGAGGAGCTGGTCCGTGACTACCTCCGACTCGAGGCGATGCTTGACGCGCCCCTACGCGTCCCGCCTCCCCCTCCGTACGTGTTTGAGCCGAAGCGTGCGGAGGAGGACGCCGACTTGGTGGCTGATGCCGAGCGCCGGCGCCTCGGGCTTGGCGATGGGCCCGTCCATGCCCTGCGTGACCTCCTCGAGCGCGAGTTCGGTCTCCGAATCTTCGGCATCGCGATGCCGGACGCGATCGGCGGCCTCCTCGGCACCTCCGACGTGGCTGGCGGGTGTGTCGCCGTGAACGCGGCGCATGCATTCGTCCGCCAGCGTTGGACGCTTGCGCACGAGCTCGCCCACTACCTCGTCGCGCCCGGCCGCCCTGAGGTCACCCGGGTCGCTGGTTACCACCGACTGCCCGAGATCGAGAGGTTCGCCGAGCGCTTCGCGGCGTCTTTCCTGATGCCTCGCCCCGGTCTCGAGCGGCGCCTGCGAGAGATCCTGCGCGATGGGCGCCAGGCGATCGTGGCCGACCTGCTCGTGCTGGCGAACGACTTCGGGGTGTCCGCGCAGGCGATGATCCTTCGGCTCGAGGACCTGCGGTTCGTCCCCGCCGGCCAATGGGAGCGGCTGGCGGCCTCCCGGCTGCAGGTACGCGAGGCCCGTCGCCTGCTCGACCTCGCCGAACCATCGCCCGATGCGCGTCGATTGCCCCGCCGGTTCACGCTGCTCGCCCTCGAAGCCTACGAGCGCGAGATGGTGACCGAGCGAGAGCTCGGGGCTCTGCTTCGGGTCGATCGACTTGACCTGCGTCGCCAGATCGAGCGGTTCTCGAGCATCGACGGGGGCACCGCCGACGAAGGCGGAGCCGTCGACCTGGGAGAGCCCCTCAGGTTCGATGTCCGCTGGTGAGCCGTTGCGCGTGCCGCTCGTCGCAGACGCCGACGTCCTGATGAACCTGGTGGCGACCGGGCAGTGCGGCCGGATCTTGACGGAGCTGCGGCTGACCCTCCTCATCGCACCTCGCGTCGAGTCTGAGACGCTCTTCCTCGAGCCGGACGATCCCGGTGGCGAGCGCGTGTCGATCAATCTCGATCCTCTCGCGCGCACAGGCGACCTTGCACGGGCTGCGCTCGACCCGATCGAAGTCACCTACTACGTCGAACTGGCGCAAGAGGTCGACGATGGCGAAGCGCAGGCCATCGCTCTGGCACAGGCCCGTGGCATTCGGCTCGCCTCAGACGACCGGCGGGCGGGTCGGGCCGCGGCGCGACGCGGGGTGACAGTGGTGACGACGCCGGAATTGGCCCACGAGTGGGAGCGACGCTTGGCGCCGGGCGCGCCGCTCGTGGCGCAGTGTCTCGGAAACGTAGAGCGGCGCGCGCACTATCGACCACGGCGCGGTCACGATCTCCACAGCTGGTGGGTGGCTCGGATCCTCGCGCTGCGACCGCCGCTCGGAGACGCTCCGCGGGAGCCCGAGCCTTGATGGGCCGCGGCCGCGGCGGCCTCGGCATTGACGTGGCTGGCGGAATGCAGCGGCGCAGCAAGGAGCGCTTCGGCGCGCGCGGCGAACCTCACCTCCGGATCGATTGCGTAGTCGGCGACGTCGAGCGCGAGCGACTCGGCAACCGAGGCGGCGAGGTTGTCGTGGCGCAGGCCCTCCGCCCGGGCTGCCACCGTGGCAGTTGTGATCCTTGCGCGCGTCCCGTCCGGACCGACGCCCGGGCCCTTCCAGCGACGCGTGGCTCCGCCGCCGCCGCGGCCCCAGGACGTGGCGCGGCCCCGGCCAGGTAGCTGACCGGGGCCGCTGGAGGCGAGCGGGGTCGAACGCGATCCGGTCGCCTTTCGGAAGTACCAGCCCGCGGGGACCGGGCGCGTCAG
>JAJYLH010000051.1 GCA_021787845.1 Myxococcales bacterium
ACCGTCGCCGGCGCCGACGCGATCATCGCCCTGCGCTGCTGCATCCTCAGCGGCCGCTTCGAGGGCTTCTGGGAACGCCGGGCGGCCGGATGACCGGGCGGCTCCTCATTTTTCTGACGCACGCCCTCTGCGGATCGAAGCGTATAGCTTCGGCGAGCCGGTCCTGCGCTTCGGCTCCGGCCCGGCCGCCGGGTGGCAAGCCAGGGACGCCCATCGCGGCGCATTCACCTGGCTCACCCGACGGACGCCCGGCCGGGGCGCACTCGCCCATCCCGTCCGAGCCGGACCCAAGCACGCCAGCGCTGGCGGACCCCTCGCAGGCTGGAATCCCCGCCGCCGCCATCTCGGTGGCCGCCGAAGGTGAGCCAGAGGGGGCAGTCGTCTCGGCGCCAGCCAGGCGGCCTATGGCCCCGTCCAGATCCGGGGGCCGCCCGTGACCCTCGCGCTTTCAAGAATCGCTGATCTTGAGCCCGCCGTCGGCAAGCCAACGCCACTGACGGATTCGGCCGATTTTGAAAACCGCCTCTTCCGGCGCGAGGACTGGGAGGTGTTCCGGACGCTCGACGGCGTTGCCCAGCGCGCTGGCGTGCCGGTCCAAGGCCTCGCCCGGCTCGTGCTGAAGGAGCTGGCCGACAACGCCCTGGACGCCGGCGGCGAGGTGCAGGTCGGGCGCGGCGCCGCCGAGCGCGAGTTCTTCGTCCAGGACGGCGGCCCCGGCCTGCACGGCACCGACGAGGAAATCGCCGAGCTGTTCTCGATCCGCCGGCCGCTCACCTCGAGCAAGCTGTTGCGGCAGCCCACCTGCGGCGCCCTCGGCAACGGCCTGCGGGTCGTCGCGGGCACGGTGCTGGCGTCCGCGGGCGACCTCACGGTCTCGACCGCCGGACGCGTCTTGCGCCTCGACCCCCAGGACGACGGCTCGACACAGGTCGAGCGCGCGGGTTCGTGGTCCGGGACGGGCACCCGCATCTCGGTCACGTTCGGGCCGGGCATCAACTGTGTTCTCGCGCTCGGGTGGGCGGAGCAGGCGCAGTTCTTCACTGGTGGCGAGCCATACCGCGGGCGGTCCTCGGCCTACTGGTACACCTCGGAGGCGTTCTTCGAGCTGGCGCAGGCGGCGGGCGCCCGAACGGTCCGGGCGCTCGTCGCCGAGCTCGACGGCTGCACGGGCACCAAGGCTGGCGAGGTCGCGGCGGGGTTCGCCGGACGCGCCGCGATTGAGCTCTCCCGCGATGAGACGGATGAGCTACTTGCCCGTGCTCGCGCGGCCGCACGGCCGGTGAAGCCCGAGCGTCTCGGCAATGTCGGGCGTCAGCCAGATCTACCCGACGCCTACGCCCGCCGCACCGGCACTTTCAAGGTGCCGCTCCACCGGGGTCCACACGCGGCCGAGATCCCGTTTGTCGTCGAGGCCTGGGCGCAGTCCGCATCGGCACCGCATCTGTGCCTACTCGTGAACCGCACGCCCGTCCCGGCCGAGATCTCGTTCGGTCGCACGATGAAAGACAAGACGTGCTGCGGGCTGAAGGGATGCGGCCTTTCCGAAGAACAGCGCGGCATCGCGACACCGGTACAGATCGGCCGTCACGGCGATTTCGGCACCTGGGTGAACATCATCGCCCCGTGGTTGCCGAAGACCAACGACAGCAAGTCGCCCGACCTCAGCGCTCTGGCTGTCCCCATCGCTGAGGCGCTCGAAGCGGCGGTGCGCCAATGCCGCCGGTCGCAGCGCGGCCCCGGACGCCGCTCGGTCAAGGACGTCGTCTTGGGGGTGCTCCCTCAGGCCATCGAGACGGCGAGCGACGGTGGGCAGCAGCGCTTCACCCAGCGGCAGCTCTACTACACGGTGCGCCCCATGGTGATCGCCGAAACGAGCGAAGCACCTACCTGGGAGAACTTCTGCAACATCGTCACCGCGAAGGAGGCCGACGACGGCCAAGACATCGCCGGCATGATGCGCGACGTGCGCGGTCTTCTCTACCACCCGCACACGCACGAGGAGATCCCACTCGGGACCATCGCGGTGGAGCGGTACGAGCGCCCGAAGTGGACCTTCAACAAGATCCTCTTCATCGAGAAGGAGGGCTTCTTCCCGCTTCTGATCGCAGCCAGATGGCCCGAGCGTCACGACTGCGCGCTCGTCACGTCGAAGGGTCAGCCGACTCGAGCGGTTCGTGACTTGCTCGACCTGCTCGGCGAGACGGACGAGGAGATCACCTTCTTCTGCATCCACGACGCGGACGCAGCCGGCACGATCATCTTCCAGTCGCTCCAGAAAGAGACGCGGGCGCGAAAGGCCCGCAAGGTTCGCATCGTCAACCTCGGCCTCGAGCCCGAAGAAGGGCTCGCGATGGGACTCCCCGTTGAGCCCGCCGAGTACGCCCGCACGCCGGCCATCGCGGACTACGTGTCAGACGCGTGGCGCGACTGGCTGCTGACCCAGCGCATCGAGCTCAACGCGATGGGCACCGCGGATCTGCTCGCGTGGCTCGACAAGAAGATGGCGGCGCACGCGCAGGGCAAGCTGATTCCGCCGGCGCCCGTCTTGGACGAGCACCTCATCTCGTCCGTACGCGAGCGCGTCGAGAACGCCCTCACCGAGCGAATCCTGCGCGAGGCGGGGCTCGACGAGCAGGTTGCCGACGCCGTGACCGAACTGGCGCCGACTCTTCAGCGACGCTCAGCGAAGCTGCATCGAGAGGTCGCGCGCACGCTTGCGGAGAACCCGGTTGCTCGCTGGACAGAACCGGTAGAGGAGATCGCCGACAACCTCGTCAACAACCACCTCCAGGTCTCCGAAGGGGGCGCGTCGTGAGCCCATGCCTTCGAAAAATCGCCGATTCCGGGCGCCGCCTCAGCAAGCCAACGGGCTCGACGAAAACGGCGAATCTTCAAAACCCTCAATCCCGCCGCGACGCCTGCGCGGCATTTCGCGCTGGTCGCCACGCACGAACAGCGCAGGAGAACCTGACATGAGAATCGGAACCTACGAGACGCACTCGGCCGCAGACCTGTTCCCACTGCTCGGCAACGATGAAGCCGCGGCCCTCCGGGCGAGCATCCGCGCCAACGGACTGCGCCAGCCGATTGTCCGGGCCGATGGACTGATCCTGGACGGGCGCAACCGGCTCATCGCATGCATCGCCGAGAATGTCGAGCCGCGCTTCGTCGAGTTCGACGGCGGCAACCCCTGGCAGTACGTCTGGGACCTCAACGCCGAGCGCCGGCACATGGAGCCGTTCCAGAAGGCCGCCATCGCGGTCAAGTTCGCCACCGAGTCGGAGAAGTGGCAAGCGAAGCAGGAGTCCCGACGCGAGGCCGCCAACAGGGCGAGGAGCGAAGCCGCGAAGGGCAATCGCAACGCTGCCCGAAACAGTGGTGGCTCACGTGAGCCACGACCGTCTCGTGAATCGAAGGCGAAGCCCAAGCCGCACCGGGCCGCCGATGAGGTCGCCGAGAGCGCCCGCGTCTCCGTCGCTACCGTGCGCCGTGCGATGAAGCTGAAGGAGAAGGACCCGGAGAAGTTCGAAGCCGTCGTCCGCGGCGAGGTGTCCGGGCCTGCGGCGCTCGCTCAGGTCAAGCACGAAGCCGCGAAGGCTGCCGTCGCGCAAGCCGCGCTCGTGGCGCCGGAGGCGTCGATGCTTACCAAGAGCGGTGCCGCTTGTCACGAGGCCGAGAAGCGTGCGCGCTGGCTCTCGTCCGGCGGCTTCTGCGCGTCGCAACGGCGTCGGCGCGACCAACGCGCGCACCTCGCGATTCCACTCCATCAACCGTTCCGCGAGGCAGGTCTTGGCTCGCGCGGCAGCAGCGTCACGCCCGCGTCACGCGTGATGCAGTGCGTGACGCAGCGTGATGCAGTGCGTGACGCAAGCGTGACGTACGGCTGCCAAGCGGCCAATTCCGACCGGCTACTTGCGCACGCACACGAGGCCTTCGACCAGTACGGGAACGAGGCCGGGAAGGTCACCACCACGTCGGGCGGTCCGCGTCGGGCGGCGAGGGCGGCATGACTCGGGCCCTGAAGCTAACCGAGAGTGCCGCCGCTGGGCACCGGGCCGAGAAGCGTGGGCGGCGCTGGCTCCCGTCCGGCGGCGGCTGCGCATCGCTCCGGCCTTGGCGCGACCAGCGCGCGCATCCCGCTGTCCGCCTCGACCTCCCGCTCCTCGACCTGCCACGCGAGCGGGTCGCGGAAGCTCTTGACGAGGACGAGGTAGCCGCGCTCGGTGAGGAGGACGATGTGGCTGCCGCCGCCCTTGGGCGTCCCGAACGGTGTACGTTTTTCGTCCGCCGTTCCCGGCGCCGCCCGGAAGTAGTGGCGTCCTTCGCTCAGCTTCTCGCGGTGCTTCGCGAACGCGCGCCTGGCGGTGCCCTCCGGTCGGCCGTGGACCCCGTCCATCATGGCGAGCGTGCTCACCCGCTGGCCGGCGCGCTCGATGGGCGCAGCCTCGATGCGAGCGGGCTCCTGGCACACCTTTCGACCGCCGACACCGGTGGGGACAATTTGCCCCGCCGGAAAAGTGCCGTCCTTCGACGAATTCGGCCCGGCGGCGCCGGACTGGCCCGGGTCCAGATTCCCTGCTGGCGCGCCTTGCGATGCTGGGCAGGTGCGCACCCAGTCAGAGTACTCAGCCATCCTGCCCACCGTCGGCGGCGCCGGTCGCCGGGTTCCCACTTGCTTCCGGCCGCCACCAGAGCGGGCATGTCGATCGCCCCGGCAATGGTACCGGGCGAGGAGGACGACGTGACGAGCTTAGCTATACGACAGCGCTACCACTTAGCGTGTGAGCCGAGCGATAGCGCCCCCGGAGGGCGACGATGACCCCGGAACCCTGCGCCACCACCTCGGCCACGGAAGCCCGAAAGCTGCCGAGATACGTAGATCTGCTGCGATGCTCGACCAAGGGCCAGGCCGATCGCGATACGCCGGAGATGCAGCGTAAGGCCCTCGACCAGCTCGCCGAAAGACGCGGGGGCGTGCGTGCCCACCCCCGGATTGAGGCTCTCGCAGTCTCCGGGGGTTTGCGCTTGGACGAGCGCGACGACCTGCGAGTGCTCTTCGATCTGCTTTCCCGCCGCGCGATAGACGAGGTTCGGGTTTACGCCATAGACCGGCTGACCCGCTCGGACGACCCGGTGGAGCGGGCGACGATCTACCAAGCCCTTCGGCAAGCGGGCGCGAAAATCGTCACCACGACCGGCCGCGAGATCGACCCCTGCGCCGAGGGCGATGGCGCGGGCATCGCCGAGCTTGGCTACATGATTGAAGCCTGGGGCGCAGCGCAGGAGAAGGCGCGCATCCACCGGCGGATGACCGACGGCCGGCGTCGCGCGGCAGCCTCCGGCTACCATCCCGGTGGTCGCGCGTCCTACGGCCTCACCTTCGATCGGAAGGCCAAGGAGTGGCACATCGTCGAGAAGCAAGCCGGAGTCGTGAAGCAGATCTTCCAGCTCGCGGCGGACGGCGCGTCGCTCAACCAGATCAAGAAGGCGCTCGCGGACGCCGGCGTCACTTCACCCGATGGCTCGCGCTGGGCCTCGACCGCCATCACCAAGCTGATTCGCAACCCCGCCTACACGGGCCACACGGAGTTCCACGTCGGCGGCGACACGTTCCCGATCACCGTCCCCGCGATCATCACCCCCGAGTTGGCGGCGCGCGCGCAGGCTGGGCTCCGCGGCCGGAAGGGGCGCCCCTCTGGACGACCGGCCGTCATCGAGGCCCTGTGCAGGGGGCTTGCGCGGTGCGGGACCTGCGGCGCTCCCGTCTACGTTGCGTCGAGAGACGCGACGAGGACCCGCTACTACGAGTGCTCGAGCCGGACGCACAGACGCTCGTGCGGCAACATCAGGTTCTACTTGCCGGACGTCGACGCCGCAGTCTGGGCGGCGCTCCGCGCGAAGCTCCAGGAGTCCGACGTGCTGAGCAAGGCCTGCGAGACGGCGGACAGCGCGGCCAACCCGGCGAGCTTCGACGTGCAGATTGCCACCTGCGAGAAGAAGCTCGCCGCGCTCGAACGCAAGGCGGTCGGGGTCGTCGACCTCCGGGCGGACGGGCTCATCTCCGAGCAGAAGGCCAAGGACGAGCTCGACCGGATTCGGCGGGAGCGGGCGAACACCTCAGCGATGATGGCTTCCGCCCGCGAGGCTCGGTCGCATGCCACCGAGCACCAGGCCCGGCTCGGCACCCTGGCTGAGCGCCTCGACCAGCTCCGGGCCGCGCTCGACTCGCCGGACTTCGCGACTCGACGGGCGATCGTTCAGGCCATCGTCCCCGCCGAACCCGACTTCGGGATCATCCTGCACGCCAACCGTCGGATCGAAATCCGCGGTGCCATAAGCACAAACGGCATCGGTGGAGGGGGTGGCGGCAACCGACCTAAAGTGTTGCCTGGGTCTGAACGAAGCCGATACCCCCTCACGTAACGGTCGATAGCCGACGTCTGCTTATCGGGTTGACGCCAGAAAAGTCGGAGCGGCGGCCGATGGCCGGCGCTCCAAGCGGACGCACTGGCGTGATTCGGATAACCAGCTAGCCGACATACCCCTTCGTCGCGAGCCACTCGCCCATCAGGATGGCTCCCTTGGCGGCGCCGAGCTTGGTGTTGTGGCTGACGAGGACGTACTTGAGCCCGTTCTCGAGCGCCGAATCCTCGCGCAAGCGGCCGACGGTCGTGGTCATGCCGCCGCCGCGATCGCGGTCGAGCCGCGGCTGGGGGCGGTCGGGCTCGTCGGTGACGTGAATCAGCTCCGCCGGGCAGGAGGGGAGCCCCAGGGCGACGAAGTCGCGGCCGAACTCGCGCAGCGCCTGACCGGCCTCGGCGACGCTCGCCTTCTTCTCCAGGGCGACGAAGACCGACTCGGTGTGCCCGTCGAGGACCGCGACCCGGGTGCAGGTGGCGCTGACGGCGGCATCGTGGGGGCGCAGCACGCCCTGTTCCAGCCGGCCGAGGATCTTCCGGGTTTCGATTTCGACCTTCTGCTCTTCCTTGGCGATGAAGGGCACCACGTTGTCCAGGACGTCGAGCGCGAGGACGCCGGGGCTGCGGCCCGCGCCGCTCGCCGCCTGGAGAGAGGTCATCAGGACCCGGCGAAGCCCGAAGCGGTCGTCGAGGGGCTTCAAGCTCAACGCGAGCCCTACCGTCGTGCAGTTGGGCCCCGGGGTAACGAAACCCCTCCAGCCCCGCGTTGCGCGCTGTCGGTCGATCAGCGCGGCGTGATCGAGGTTGACTCCGGGCAGGAACACCGGCACGTCGGGCTCGTACCGAAACGCGCTCGCCGTCGAAATCACGGGGACGTGGCGGGCGTAGAGCGGCTCCAGCTCCCTCGCCGCGTCCGACTCGACGGCGCTGAAGACGAGGTCCAGCCCCGCGGTCGACATCTCCCGGGCGTCCTCGACCTTTAGCTCAGCGATAGCGGAGTCGAGGGGCTCGGGCACGAACCAGCGGGAGGTGCCGGAGGGGTCCTGGAGCGCTTGTGAGTAACGTTTGCCGGCGGAGCGTTCGCTGGCGGCGAGCTTCGCGACCTGCATCCAGGGGTGGCGGACGAGGGCGGCGAGGAACTGCTGCCCGGCGAGTCCGGTCGCGCCGACCACGGCGACCCGCAACGACGGCGATGGCAAGGTGACCCTCCGCAAGCCGAACGGGCGAGAAGCGTAGTGGAGAACGCGGCCTCGCGCAGCTTCGAGGCGGGGCACGGTGCGGCCGCGCGAGAACGAGGCGAGCCCGCTTCTTTTCGCGCGGAGGATCCGACCGGCCGGTCGGAGCGGTCGGTTTGTCGCCGGACCCATGCCGAGGCTTGAATTCCGGCGAACGCTGTGGCTTAAGATGCGTCGCTCGTGGCGCTTTCTTCGAGGAGGAGCTCATGAAGCCGCAGGCGCATCTCGCGTGGTGGTGGGCGGTCCTGGCGCTCGTGGGCGCGCTGGCGGCCTGCCAGTCGAACCCGAAAGACCCGAAGACCTGGGTGGCGAAGCTCAACAACGACGACCCGCAGGTGGTGGCGGACGCACTGGACCATCTGCGCCAGCTCGACGCGAAAAGCGCGCTCGGGCCGGTGGAGGCGGCGCTCAAGAGCGACGACATGGGGGTGCGCTCCGAGGCGGCACAAGCGCTCCAGGCCTTCGGCGAGAAGAGCGCGGTGAAGCCGCTGGCGGCGGCGGTGGACATCTATTCGAGCGCGAGCGGCGCGGACGACGCGAACATCCACATCGCGCAGGCGCTGGGTGCGCTCGGGGACAAGGCGGCGCTGCCGGCGCTGACGAAGATGGTCGAGGCGGCCCGGCCGCTCGTGCGGGTGGCGGCGGTGGAGGCGCTCGGAAAGCTCGGCGACCCGTCGTCGGTCGAGCCGCTGATTCGCCTGGTGGAGGACCAGTCGACGCCGCCGTTGATCACCAAGGAAGCGATCATCGCGCTCGGCGCCATGCGCGCGGCGCCGGCGGTCCGGGCGCTGGAAGAAGCGCTGGTGATGGAGCGGATGGGCATCTCGTTCTTTCCCGAGGCGAGCTACGCGCTGTTCCAGATCGGCCAGCCGGCGGCGGTCGCGCTGCTGAAGATTCTGAACGGCGAGGACAAGCCGTACCTGAAGTGGGCGGACGACAACAACCGGGCGGCGGCGGGGTACCTCTCGAAGGCGGCGATCATCGAGGCGGACCTGGACTACACGGCAGCGGTGCCGCAGATCGTCAAGCTGATGCAGTGGAACGACCCCAACGGCGACCCGGGCAAAACCCTGCTCCTGCGCGGGGAGGTGGCGAGCGCGCTCGGGCGCCTGCGGGCGACGGCGGCCGCGCGGCCGATCGCCGGCCAGGTCAACGTCGAGGAGGCGAACATCCGGCACCAGTATGCGTTCGCGCTGGCGCGCATCGGGGACGAGAGCGTGATTCCGAAGCTGGTCGATGCGGCGAAGAACAAGACCGACACCTGGGGCGCTCGCGAGGAGGCGATTGAGGGCCTGGCGCTGTTGGGCGGCGCCCGGGAGAAG
Source organism: Myxococcales bacterium (assembly GCA_021787845.1). Lineage (GTDB taxonomy): Bacteria > Myxococcota > Myxococcia > Myxococcales > JAJYLH01 > JAJYLH01. The sequence goes on from JAJYLH010000051.1 coordinate 8,977, forward strand.
CCGGTGCTCGACGCCTTGCTCAAGGAGGAGACGCCGGATGCCGCGTTCAAGGAGTGCATGGCCGAGGACACGAACGAGAGCGCGGACGTCCAGAAGGCTCACTGCCAGGAAGCGGGAAAGGCGCGGCAGGCTTTTCTGACCGAGGAGCTCGCGGTCCTCTTGACCGGCGACGAGTGCAAGAAGGACCCGAAGTGCTGGATTGGCAAGCTCGCCGACAAGCGCGAGCACGTGCGCGAGCGCGCCGCCTACACGCTCGGTGAATTGGGCGCGCCCGAGGCGGTCGACCCGCTGGTGGTGGCCTGCAAGGACAAGTCGCTGGCGGTGCGGCACGCGGCGTACATCGCGCTCGCCTGGCTCAGCTACGTTCCCGCGACGAAGAGCGAGCTCAAAGCCAAGGCCGCCGCGCTCTCCGCGCAGTACGTGGCTGAAAAAGGCCACGCCTTGACGCAGATCGTGAACGAGGACTTGAAGCGCGACGTCTGGCGGCTCGACCACCTCTAGCTGGCGCGACCGAGAGCTCGAGGTGCCCGGGAACGATGGCGAGCGGCCGATCGACGTGACGGTGGGCGAGTCCGATGCCGGAGAGCGTCTGGACCGCTTCCTCGCTCGGTCGATCGGCATCTCGCGGCAGCGGGCGATGGCGCTCATCGGCGCGGGGAAGGTCCGGGTCGGCCACCGGCGCGCGAAGAAGGGCGAGCCGCTCCTCGCGGGCGCGACCGTCCGGGTCGAGCCGCTGGAGCCCGCGGGACCGGCCCCGGAAGCGCTGCTGCCCCTCGTCGTGCTGCACGAGGATCCGTTCCTCGTCGCGCTCGACAAGCCGGCGGGAATGAACATGCACCCTTTGGCGCCGGGGGAGCGCGGGACGCTCGCGAACGCGGTGCTGGCGCGGTTTCCCGACGTGGCCGGCGCGTCGCCGGAAGAGCGCTGCCCCGGGCTCGTCCACCGGCTCGATCGCGAGACGAGCGGCGTCGTCCTCTGGGCGCGCACGCCGAGCGCGTTCGAGGCGCTGCGGGCGCAGTTCGCCGACAAGACGGTGGTGAAGAGGTACTGGGCGCTGGTCGAAGGGTTCGTCGAGGGCGCGGGCGAGCTCGACCTGAAGCTGGCGCACGACCCGAAGAACGCCGCGCGAATGGTGGCGACGCCGTATCCACGGGAAGCGATAGCGCAGAAGGCGAGGCCGGCGGTGACGCGCTACCGGACGCTGGCGAACGGCGAGCGTGCGACCCTGCTCGAGGTCGAGATTCCCACCGGGGTGATGCACCAGATTCGCGCGCACTTCTCGTTCGTCGGCCACCCGGTGGTGGGCGATGCGCTCTACGGCGCCGCTGCCGGGGAAGGCGTCGCCCGGCACCTGCTCCACGCCTGGTCGATTGAATTCGCGCACCCCGACGGGAGCGGCCGGCGGACCATCGCCTCGCCGCTGCCCGACGATTTTCGGCGGTCGCTTGTGCGGATGGGCATCGCGCCGCCGTGAGGAAGAGGTGGACGTCCGCTCTCCGGCTCAGTGCCGGGTCGCCCGGGTGATCATCCGCACCGGGCCGAGGAACGTGTGCGCTTCGGTGTAGCGTTTGCGGATCCGGGAGGCAGGACCGGTGACGCGGGGTGGCTTCTCCAGCCACTGCCGGACCAGCACTTCGCCGTTCTTCCTCAAGGGCAGCAGGAGCTCTTCGGGACAGCTCGCGAGGTACCGGCGCACGAGGGGCCGCAGCTCCTTCTCGAACCCGCCGCCGGCGAGCACGCGGTGCCGGCGGTCCTGGGCCAGGGTCCCGTCGAACCGGAGCGAGAGGTGGAACAGCTCGTGGAGAATCGTTTCCACCCGCTGGTCCGGGGTCGAGGCGCGAAAGAACAGCGGACGCAGGGTGACGATGTAGAGGATGTCGCGGCCGCGAAAGGTCACCCGGGGCTTGCGGCGGCGGCCGGGGCCGCTTCGGTGCCCGCCGTCGAAGCGCAACGGACGCACGGTGGCCCGGCTCGCTCGGCGCGCTTCCCCCGCGACGACGAGGACGCGCTCGGCCTGCACGTGGCTGAGCTCCGGCAGGCGGCGCGCCGCGTCCCGGATGAGGAGGCGCACCGCTCGCGACAGGTTGGGCCGCCGCACGCTCGCGCGCTCGGGCACGCTCTTCATGGCGCTCGGGAGTGTAACTTCGAACCGGCAGCGCGCGTAGAATGGCCCGCCGGAGGATGTCGGATGCGCACCTCTATTGTGGTCGCCTCGCTGATGGCGCTCGCCGCGTGCGGCGGCACCGGGCCCGGGTCGGGCTCGCCCGGCAACGGGTCATCCGGGACGCCGGACCCGCCGTGGTGGGGCTTGGGCAACGCGCTCTGTCTCCACTACGCGGATCCCAGCGGCGGTCCCGCCCAGTTCGAGTTGGAAATCCACACCAGCCAGAAGTTCTCCGGGGTGACCACCTACGACGTGCTCGAGCATTTCAACCTCTTTCCCGGAACCGAACGCTGGTTCCAGGTGACGGGCGACGAGCTGTTGCTCCGCGGATTGAGCGACCAGGAGAACGGCAGCGGTTGCCCTAACCCCAACCAATCGTGCATCACCTACACGACCTATGACCCGCCGCCGGTGTACTTGAAGAACGACCTCGCCCAGGGCGCGAGCGTCGAGACCACCACCACGGCCAGCGTCTCCGGGGCCCGCAGCGGGAAGTTCCAGCAGCGGTTCACGGTCGCGGCGTTTCCGCCCGAGACGTTGAAGCTCGCGATCGGCGGAAAGCAGGTGCAGGCGACCAAATACACCGTCACCATCGAAGAAAGCGGCCAACCCAGCAAGGTCGACCGCGTCTGGCTCGTACCGAAGATCGGGTTCGCCCAGGTGGAGTTCAGCCAGGAGAACATCCAGGAGTTCCAGAGCTCGCAGACGCTCCAGAGCGGCGAGGCGTGCGGGTTGTAGGAGGCTTTGACCATGCGAAGGCTCGCGTTCGTTCTCGCGCTCTTCGCGCTCGGCGCGTGTGCCAGCGCGCCGCCGCCCAAGCCGGTGGCGCCGCCCCCGCCGCCCAAGCCGCAGGGCCCCGCGTTCGAGCTGACCGACTTGAGCTCGACCGCTGAGACGCTGTCGGCGGTGGCGCTCGACCTGAGTGGAACCTTGCGAAAGGACGTCGAGGGTGGCGAGCTTTCCTGGACCGCTACCGTCGGGGGGCGCGACGCCGGGCACGGGAAGAAGTCCCTCGCCGGGTCGGGTCCGTTCCAGCTTTCGATTCCCGCGTCCTTCGGCAGCACTCTCGCCGACCTGGAGCCCTTCCAGTCGAGCGATACGGTGTCGGTGATCGTGAACGCGACGTTCACGAGCGGCGGGAAGACCTACTCCGACCAGCGCGCCGTCGACCTGCGCAGCCCCTTGCTGCCCACGGTGCGCATCCTCAACATGGAGACCTCGCAGCCGCAGTCGGACCAGCTCGCCCTTTCGTTCCGGGTCGGCATCAGCAACAGCGACCCCTGGGACATCCAGGTCGGGAAGATGACTTACGCGGTCACGCTCGACGGCCATTCCCTGGCATCGACGAGCCTCGACGTGACCGCGACGCTGCCGGCGGGAGGCGCCAGGTACGAGTTCGAGCTGCCGGTGGCGGCCGACGCGAGCAACTGCGGCAAGGACTTCGACCGAATCGTGCGGGCACAGCAGCTCCCGTGGACCTTCACCGGAACGCTCAGCGTCGGCAAGCTCCTCGTGCCGTTCAACCTGAACGGCACGACCCAGAATTCGAACCAGTAGCGCCTCGCGAAGGAAGAACGCCCGGCTCGAGCGCGCCGTGCCATCCCCGGCGCGGTGCGCACGCCCCGCCGATCGGACTGATCGGTCGGATCGGACCGATCGGTCGGATCGCGGGCGAGCTGTCCATCCGGTTGACCGCGCCAGCGGGCCGCTGGCCCGCGAGACGAGACATTCTGCCAGGCCGGCCCCCCACCACTGACTACTCGAGACGCTGCCGCTCCAGGTGCGGTCGACCGGACAGGCAGTCGATTCAGGGTTGCGCCGAACCGGACGCCCCTTCCACCTCGAGCTCCAGCACGCCGGCGCCTTCCACTTCCAACTCCACCCGGTCGCCGTCGACGAGGGGCCCGACGCCCGCGGGCGTGCCCGTCGAGACGACGTCGCCGGGCACCAGCGTCATCACCCGCGAGATGAACGCGACGAGCGCGTAGGGGCCGAAAATCTGGTCGCTCGTGCGGCCTAGCTGCCGCACCTCGCCGTTGACTCGGAGCGTCAGGCCCAGGTCGGCCGGGTCGAGGCCGCGCGCGATCATCGGCCCCAGCGGGCAGAAGGTGTCGTAGCCCTTGGCGCGCGTGTAGTGGCCTTGCGCGCGCTGGAGGTCGCGGGCGGTCACGTCGATGACGCCGGTGACTCCGAAAATCGCCTCCCGCGCCTCGTCGACGGTCGCGCGGGTGAGCCGCCGGCCGACCACCAGCCCCAGCTCCGCCTCATGGTGGACGAGAGCGCTCTCTTTCGGCAGGCGAATCGTTTCGCCCGGGCCGATGACCGCCGAGGGCGGCTTCAGGAAGAAGAGCGGCTCCGCCGGCGGGGCCTTCCCCATCTCGGCCGCGTGGGTCCGGTAGTTCAGCGCCACCGCCACGATCTTCCCCGGCGCCACCGGGGGGAGGAGCCTCAAAGAGGCGAGCGGAAACGACTCCCCGGTGCGCGCGCCCAAGAGCGGCACCTCGCCGTGTCGGGGATAGAAGCGGTCCTGCTCGACGTCGCCGGCGATGGGCCGGCCGTCGATTTCGACGCGGGCGATGAGCTGGGTCATGGCGTCGGGCGAGGCAGGCCGAGCACGTCGGTCATGTCGTAGAGCCCGGGCCGCTGGTGCACCACCCACCGCGCCGCCCGCAGCGCCCCCGCGGCGAAGTTCGCCCGGCTCGACGCCTTGTGGGTCAGCTCGAGGCGCTCGCCGTTGCCGAGAAAATAGACGGTGTGCTCGCCGACCACGTCGCCGCCCCGCAGCGCCTGGAGCCCGATTTTTCCCGCCGGCCGCTCGCCGATGGCACCGCTGCGGGAGCTGATGACGTCGCGCTCGGGGTCGAGGCCCAAGGAGTCGGCGACGACCTCGACGAGCCGGAGCGCGGTGCCGCTCGGCGCGTCGCGCTTCAAGCGGTGGTGGACCTCCAGCACCTCGACGTCGAACCCGGGGCCGAGCACCTTCGCGACCTCGCCCGCGAGCCGGAAGAGGACGTTGACGCCGACCGACATGTTCGGCGCCATCACGATCGGGATCTTCTGCGTGCGGCCGGCGATTTCCGCGCGGGCGGAGGCGGAGAAGCCGGTCGAGCCCAGGACCAGCGGCACCTCGCGCTCGGCGCAGACGCGGGCGTGGTCGAGCGAGGCGTCGGCGTTGGTGAAGTCCACCACCACGTCGGCGCTCTCGATCGCCTCCTCGAGGTGCGCGCGCAAGGGGACCTGGGTGATGCCGACTCCGGCGACGAGCCCCGCGTCGAGGCCGATGATCTCCTTGCCCTCGCGTTCGGTGGCGCCGGCGAGGACCAGGTCGTCCGCCTTGCGCACCGCGCCGATGAGGACGCCGCCCATCCGCCCAGCGGCACCGGTCACGACCACCCGCACCAGTTTTGCCTCTTCCATCGGCCGCACCTCGATGAGCTAAGCGAGAGCGATTCCCAGTCCTTGGAGCGCTTCCGAAAGCTTCTGCCGCGTCGCCTCCGACGCTGGCCACAGCGGCAGCCGCACCTCGTCCCGCGAGAGCCCCAGGAGCCTCGCCGCGGCCTTCACCGGCGCCGGGTTGGTCTCGACGAACAGCGCCCGCACGAGCGCGTTCAAGGCGAGCTGCGCCGCCTGCGCTCCCTTCAGGTCGCCGGCCCGGAAGCGCTGGACGATCGCCGCGACGCGGTCGGGCACCACGTTCGAGGCGACGCTGATGACGCCGTCGCCGCCCAAGGCCAGCATCGCCAGGGTGAAGCCGTCGTCGCCGCTCAAGAGGTCGAACGGCCGCCCTTCGCAGTGCTCCAGGATCTCGAGGACGCGCGGCACCGACCCGGAGGCTTCCTTGACTCCGACGATGCCCGGCACCTTCGAGAGGCGGCCGACCGTCGCGGCGGCGAGGTCGACGCTCGTGCGCGAGGGCACGTTGTAGAGCACCACGGGAAGGCCGCCCTCCTGCGCCACCGCTTCGAAGTGGCGATAGAGCCCCTCCTGCTGCGGCTTGTTGTAGTAGGGCGTGACGACGAGCGCGCCGTGGGCGCCCGCCGCTTTCGCGCGCTCGACGTTGGCGATGGTGGTGGCGGTCGAGTTCGAGCCGCAGCCGGCGACGACCGGCGCCCGGCCGTGCGCCTCCTCGACCACCGCGCGGATGACCCGGGTCGTCTCCTCGGCGGTGAGCGTCGCGCCCTCGCCGGTGGTGCCGCAGGGCACCAGGACCTCGACACCGCCGTCGAGCTGCTGCTGGACGAGCCGGCGCAGCGCCTCCTCGTCGAGCTGTCCGTCGCGCATCGGCGTGATGAGCGCCGTCATCGTGCCGCGAAAACCGTTGGGGTGCGCCATCCCAGAGCCCTCCTCAAGGGCGCGCAAGATTACCCTCAGACCGCGCGCGCTGGCCACCCGCGAAGTGAAAAAAGCCGAGAAAGGGGATCGCCTTCGTTCAGGTTCACGGCGGGTTCTTCCACAGTGGCACGGGCGTCCTCGCCGGTGAAACCGGCGCGGCTTCCACAGGCAGCGACGCCTGTGCCACGGGAGAATGGGCCCGGCCCGAACGTGAACGAACGCGTTCGCCCATCTGGCCAGTGCGTCGACCGGGCGCGCGGCCGACTACACTCCCCGCGATGCGCGTGCTGCCGGTCACCCTGGTCACCGGATTCTTGGGCGCTGGGAAGACGACGCTGATCCGCCGGATGCTCGCCGAGCGCCAGGGCCTCAAGGTCGGGCTCGTGCTCAACGAGTTCGGGCAGGCGGGCATCGACGCGGTCCAGACGGTGGACCGGGCGTTCATCGAGCTGACCCAGGGCTGCGCCTGCTGCGTGCGCAATCCCGACCTGGTGCGGGCGATGGAAGAGCTCGCCGCGCGGGGCGACTTGGACCGCGTGCTGGTGGAGCCCTCCGGGCTCGCGGATCCGCTGCCGCTCTCCTGGACGCTTCAGAAGCCGGAGCTGTCGGGGAAGGTGCGGCTCGACGCGGTGGTGGCGGTGGTCGACCCGCTCCATCGCGAGAAGGCTGGCCGCGAGGAATGGGAAGCGCAGGTGAGCGCGGCCGACGTGGTGGTCGTTTCCAAGCGCGACCTGGCGGGTGCCGAAGCGATCGGCCGGACCGAAGCCGCGGTGCGCGAGGTCAACCCGCACGCGCGACTGCTCTTGTCGGACGACGCGGGAGCGGTGGCGGTGCTGCTCGACGTGGTGCCCGACGCGGGCGGCGAACCGCACGGGTCGCGAATCCGCTCGCTCGATCGCCGCGAGGGCCACCGCCACTCCGATTTCCGCGCGGTCAGCGTCGAAGGCCCGGCGACGTACGACTTGGACCGGCTCGAGGACCTGCTCGAGTCGCTGCCGGGCGAGGTGTTTCGGGCGAAGGGCGTCGTGCGCACGAAGGGCGGCTGGGCGTCCTTCCACGTGGTCGGCGAGCGGGCGCAGGTCGAGCCGTCGGTCGCCGCGCCGGAACACGGCGAGTCGCGTCTCCTGTTCTTCGGGCGGCGGCTTAGGGAGGCGAGCGTGCTATCGCTCGTGGCCCGGTGCCGGGTGGCGGAGGACTAGGTGAAGCGGTCGGCGGTCGCCCTCATCGCGCTTTGCGCTTGCGCTCACGTTCCCCAGGTGCGCCCCGGCCCGCCGATGCACGTGCGCTTCGCGCCGCCGTCAGAGGACGCGCAGCTCTTCGTCTCGGAGATGGATCGCGAGACTGACCTGGACTTCCCCGGGCGCGACACGGTGCACATCGGGGAGCACGTCCGCACGACGCAGCGCGAGACCTTCGACCCGCAGACCGATGGCGGCTGGCGGGTGACCTCGATGCTCCTCGACGAGCTCGCGAAACGAAACGGCGTCCCGGTCGCGTCGGCGGTGCCGCTCAAGGGCGTGCCGTTCGTCGCCCGCATCGACGCCAAAGGGCGGTTCGTGCGCGCCGAGGACGTGGACGAGACCATCGCGGCGATCGAGGCGAACGCGCCGACGAAGGTGCTCCACGACCTGATGGCGCCGCTCTTGACGCCGAAGGTGGTCGCGCGGCGCATCGCGGAGGAGTGGCGCCGCCGGACGACGGGGTTGTGCAACTCAGACCTCACGCCGGGGCAGACCTTCTTCGGCCTGGACACGCAGGGGCTCCCGATGGGCGGGCCGGCGGTGTCGGTCGTCAAGGCGACGGTGATCGGCGAGAGCCAGGTGGGCATCGAGCCGGCGGTCGAGGTGGCGCTCGAATTCGGCGGCGCGTCGAGCCGGCTCGCGCGGGAAGCGGGAGCGGAGCCGATCCTTTCGAAGCTCGAGCCGGGCGTCTTGACCGGCGACGTCACCGGACGCGGAGTGCGGTACATCTCGCTCGACACCTGCCAGGTGCTACTGGAAAAGGCGACGTTGGACGGAGCATGGACCCTCAACGAGAAGGCGGTCGGCAAGAAGGCGGCGAAGGCGTTTCCGAAGCGCATCCGCTTCCGCGTCTCGCGGACGACGCGGGAAGTGGCGGGCCCGGAGGCGGCGGTGGCGCAGCCGATGCCGTGAACACTGCTGTCCAAGACATCCCCTATCGGAGATTCCCGCTCATCCCGAGCGCAGTCGAGGGATGGGCGCCGCTGCGAAGAACCGCTTGTTCCTCGACTGCGCTCGGAATGAGCGGTTCTTCGCTTGGGCACGGATTCTGTTTTGGACAGGAGCGGCCGTGAACCTTTCCCGGCTCCTGCATTCGCCGCTCGTGCGCCGCCTCGCCGCGGTGGCGCCGTTTCTCGCGCTGGTGCTCCCGCACCTGTTCTTCACGCCCATCTACGACGGCGAGGTCTACGGCCAGTGCCTGTTCGACGCGACCCGGCACGGGTTCGACCTGTGGGCGCTCAACTGCGCGAGCCATCCATCGATGGGCTACATGAGCCTGCTCGCGCTCGCGTTCAAGCTGGGCGGCGGGCGGAGCTGGCCGCTGATCCTCGTCAACGCCGCCCTGGGCGTCGCGGCGATCGTCGCGTTCCTCGCGCTCCTCGACCGCCTCTATCCGGAGCGGCCGAGCTGGGAGCGCCTGCTCGCCGCGGCCTGTCTGGGAGCGGTGCCGCCCTTCGCGGCGAGCGCGCTCAACATCGGCATCGACTATGGAGCGCTCGTCTTCTTCGTCCTGCTCCTTCTGGCGTTGGTCCGAGAGAGGCGGCTCGAAGTCATCGTGGCGGGGCTCTTCCTCGCGTTCTCGAAAGAGCCGGGCATCTTCCTCTTCTGCTTGGCGGTCGCCGCCTACCTCCTCGCGTTCACGCTGCGCCGGCCGCTCGACGCTCAGGAGAAGCGCCGCCGGGTCCTGGCGTGGCTTCCGACCATCGTCGTGCCGCTCGGTTTCGTCGGGTACCTCGGCGCGCGCGCGCTGACCCGGCAGAACCTGATGTGGTCCGGCAGGCACGTCAACCTGCTCAAGGACTTCCTGACTTTCCAGGGGCTCGATCCGACGTTCGCCTCGTTTCTCGCGACGACGTTCGTCATCAACTTCGCCTGGGTGCTGTCGCTGGTCGTGCTCGTCGGCGTCGTGCGCTGGGTGATCCGAGCGGGCCTGGGGAAGCCGCACCCGGAGCCGCGGGCGCGGGCGGAGCTCGTCGGAGCGCTCCTCGTCGTCAGCACCTGGGCGCTGACCCGGCACCGGACCTACGTCAACGTCCGCTACTTCCTGCCGCTCTTTCCGCTCCTCGTCTGGGCCGCGTTCCACGTCGCCGGCTCGTTCGATCGTCGCGTGCGCGCCGGCCTCTTCGCGCTCGTGCTGGCACTGTTCGTCATCTCCGCCGAGCGCACGGTCGACCCGGTGGCGAAGCTGCTCTACGGCACCTTCCCCTTCGGCTCGCACCCGGTGTTGAAGATCACCTCGATGACCGGCGAGTGCTGCGGGTACGGGCGCGACCAGCTCGTCTACAACCTGGAGTTCACCCACCTGGACACGCTGCTCGACGACGCGCTCGCCGACCTGCGCCCGAGCCCGCAAGCGCCGATCGCCCTCGCGCAGCGCGCGCACTGGTACGAGCTGAACGCGGTGATGCCCGGGCCGCCGCCCTACCGGTCGCTGCCCAGGGCGGGAGCGCAAGCGGTTCCCGAGGTCGACGCCGCGATGGTCCATCGCATCGCGCCGCCGACCTTGTACTGGCTCGATTTCCCGAACGTCGACGGCGACGCCGAGCTGAAGGACCTCGAGGGCTCCTACCGGCCCATCGAGGTGCGCACCTACCACGACGGCGGTTACGCGATGCGAGCCGTGGTGATGACGCGCCGGTGAGGGGCGGGCGCACGTTTGATCGAGTTGCGGCGCGGCGATTTCCGGCCGGGCCATCGCCGATCCGACCGATCCGACCGATCCGACCGATCGGTCCGATCGGTCTTGTCGGAGGGGTCACACGACCGTGTGCGCGTTGCCCGGGCGCGCGAAGCTGTGGCATGGTGCGCGCCGTTCGACGGCCGGGGGCGGCTAGCAAGGAGCGTGATGCGGACCGAAATCCTCTCGACCGGCATGTACGTCCCGTCGCGGGTGGTGACGAACGACGACCTCGCGCAGATGATGGAGACGAGCGACGAGTGGATCGTCCAGCGCACGGGCATCCACGAGCGGCGGTGGGTCGAGGTCCCCGGCACCGGGGCGAGCGAGCTGGGGGTGCAGGCGGCGCGGGCGGCGCTCGAACGCGCGGAGATGAAGCCCGAGGACCTCGACGCCATCATCTTCGCGACGCTCTCGCCGGACCATTTCTTCCCGGGCTCGGGGGTGCTCGTCGCGGCGAAGCTCGGGCTCAAGGAGACGCCGGCGCTGGACGTGCGTAACCAGTGCTCGGGGTTTCTCTACAGCCTCCAGGTGGCCGACGGATGGATTCGCGCGGGCATCTACCGGCGGGTGATGATCATCGGCGCGGAGGTGCACTCGGCCGGGCTCGACAAGACGACGCGGGGGCGCGACGTCGCCTGCATCTTCGGGGACGGCGCGGCGGCGGTGATCGTGGGGCCGACCGAGGACGACTCGCGCGGCATCCGGTCGATCAAGCTCGGCGCGGACGGGCGACACGCGGGCGACCTCTGGATCGAAGGCCTGGGCAGCGCGTTTCCGGTCATCGCCGACGAGGAGCAGCTCAAGCAGCTCAAGCAGTGGCCGGCGATGGAGGGGTCGAAGGTCTTCAAGTTCGCCATCGTCCGGATGCCGGCGATCACCCGAGCGGTGCTGGAAGCGGAGGGCGTCAAGGTCGAAGAGCTCAAGCTCCTGATTCCGCACCAGGCGAACCAGCGCATCAGCGACGCGGTGCAGAGGAGCCTGGGCTTGCGCGACGACCAGGTCTTCAACAACATCGCGAAGTACGGGAACACCACCGCGGCGAGCATCCCGCTCGCGCTGCACGAGGCGCTGGAGCAAGGCCGGCTGGCGCGGGGCGACTGGCTCGCCTTCGCCGCCTTCGGCTCCGGCTTCACCTGGGGCGCCGCGCTCGTTCGGTGGTAGGATGACGTCGAGTTGGGGTGTCGTCTAAAGGCAGGACAAGGGTCTTTGAAGCCCTGAATCTTGGTTCGACTCCAAGCACCCCAGCCACGTGACCCCGCGAAATCCTTGAGGATTCGCGGGGTTCTTGCTTCGTGTGCCCCGAATTCGGTGAATCGTGTGCCCCGACTTGACAGGGGCTCTCTCGGCTCATCTCCGGAAAGGGTAGTCCGGAATATGAGCGACGAAAACGAGAAAACCCAGCCCGAATTCCTGACCGTCGAAGAAGCGGCATCGGTCCTGCGGGTCAACCGCAAGACGGTCCTTCGCGCGGTCCATGAGCGCCCCCTGCCGATTTTCACGTTCTCGCGCGTCGGAGTGAGCAACGACCTGACCGAGGCCATGGTCTACGAAGGCTTCCAGCGGGACTGGCTCGACGGCCAAGGCACGCTCTTCATCCTCAAACGCGACGGCGATCGTGGAAGGTCCTCTACGAGATGGTGCTCTGGATGTCGTGATCACGGACGGGAAGACGAGAGCCGGCTCGAACCTGATCTACTTAGCCGCGAAAGGCTCACGTCGCGCGCAGATTCTCGACGCCACGCAGCAAGACTTCGTGGCACGGGCGTCCTCGCCCGTGAGCGCTTGGGGACCTGCCATGCCAGCGGGTTCGACTGGGCTTTCTCGGGCGAGGACGCCCGTGCCACGATCCCGATCATCTCCAAGGTCGAACTTGGGTTGCGGGGGCCAGCCCGCGCTAAGACCAGACGGTTCTTCAACAGGATGCCAGCCGAATGCACGGGCCATCACGCCGCCCTCCTCGGGAATGCGCCGGCGGCGCTCTGCTGCCAGAGGTGCCGGAAGGCGCGCTCGGCGGCCTCGTTCTTCTCGTCCGCGGTGAACGGTGGCGACGGCAGCTCCTGGTAGACGCGGTCCAGGATGCGCACGCGCACCTCGGCCTGCGTCTGCTCCTTGCGCGTCCACTCCTCCATCGGTTCGACCAGCGCCCGCACCTCCGCCAGCAACTCTCGACTCGCCAGCTTCACCTTCTCGCGCTGCGTCGCCGACAGGCCATCCTTCTGCAGGAGGTCGAAGAGCGCCAGCTCTTCCTCGCTCAGACCCTCGCGCACGGCGCGGTGCTGCTCCTCGTCGAGCTTCTCGGCGAGGTCCAATAGCTCGGCGAACGTCTCCTCGATGGTCACCCGATCCTTCTCGCGGTTGTAGGCGGCGATAATTTGCGTGTACCGCTGATAGTAGTCCATGCGCGGCCCATTGGGGTTGACGGCGAGCATCTGTGCCAGCCTTTGGGCCACGATCTGGCTTACGTCGCGGATCGCCGTCGCCCGACGGCGCACCTTGGCGAACTCCTTTCGCAGCTTGTCGAAATCGATGCGGCTCAGGTCTATCCGCTGCCCGTCCGCGCGGGGCACACTCGCCTGCGTGCGGATGGCCTCGCCGACGAGGCGGTGCAACTCCTTCAGGATGTCCGTCACGTCGGCATCGTCACGGCGCTCGTCGAGCTTCCTCCAGATCGTCTCGATGTTGTCGCGCCGCTCGGCGAACGTGATGACCGCCGGCTCGCCGGCCAAGGCCCGGAAGCGCGCGACGACGAGGCGGGCCAGCACCTCGAAGCGCCGCCGCGAATTCTCGGTCGTGAGAACCGCCTCGACCGCATCCTTGAGTGCCTCGATGCGGGGAAAGCCACCCAGGCCGGTGAGCCTGAACGGATCAAATCCGAACTTCAGCAGGTGCGCCTCGGTCTGCTCGATCGCCTCGATCAGGGCCAGCAGCCGCTGCTCGACAGGGATGACGATGTCGCTATCGTCGGTCCCTCCGTCATCGCCGAGCGCGTACTGGGCCAGCGCCTTGCGAAGTGCTGCCAGCATGCCGTTGTAATCGATGACGAGCCCCGAGTCCTTGCCCGGAAACTGCCTGTTCGCGCGGGCGATGGCCTGCATCAGCGAGTGGGCCTTCATCGGCTTGTCGAGGTAGAGCGTCGAGAGGCACTCCACGTCGAAGCCGGTGAGCCACATCGCGCACACGATGGCGATGCGGAATGGGTGCTTCGGGTCCTTGAAGGCCGAATCGACGGCAACCCGCTTCCCGTCAGAAGTCTCGAACCCCTTCTTCATGCGGTCGCGGTGCGGGATGATGTCGAAATCCCACTTCTTGAGCTCCGCGACCTCCCCCTGCGCCTCGCTTATGATCAGCTCGATGATCGTCTCGTCGAGCCATCGCGCCTGGGCTTCGAAAGTCGCCCGCTTCTCCGGATCCGTCTCGGCCTGGGCAGCGGCACGCACTTGCGCGAGCTTGGCCTTCCACAGGGGCTCGATAAGTTGGCACATGCGCGCGGACGTGACCTTGTCGATGCAGACGAGCATCGACTTGCCGGTCTCCCAACGGGCGGCGCACTGATCCACGAAGTCCACGGCGATCTTCTCTAAGCGCTCCGGTGCGGTGATGACCTCGTAATCTTTGCCCAGAAGCTTCTCGAGTCGGGCTTGTTCGTCTGGATCGAGCTCGGCCTCCTCGATGGCTTCGGCGATGCGGTCGTTGAGGTCGAGCCTTGCGACGCCCAGCTTCTCGCCGCGGTTGTCGTAGATGAGCTTGACGGTCGAGCCGTCTTCTTCCGACCGGCGGAAGTCGTAGCGCGACACGTAGTCGCCGAAGAGGCGCCTCGTCAGGTTGTCATACTGGAAAATCGGCGTCCCGGTGAAGCCGATGAACGAGGCGTTCGGTAGCGCCAGCCGCATGTTGCGCGCGAGCCTCCCCGCCTGCGTGCGGTGTGCCTCGTCCGAGATGACGATGATGTCGTCGCGCACGCTGTAAGGCTCGCGCGGATCGACGACCTCGTTGAACTTGTGAACGAGGCTGAAGATGTAGCGGTGATTCTCCCTCAGTGTCTCGCGTAGCTCGATGCCACTGGATGGCCGCGGTGTGTGTTTGTCCGCGATGCCGCACCCGGCGAAAGTTCCGTAGATCTGCGTGTCGAGGTCGTGCCGGTCGGTCATCACGAGGAACGTGAAGTTGCCGGGCACCGTGCGGCGCACCTTCTCGGTGAAGAACGCCATCGAATACGACTTGCCGCTCCCCTGCGTATGCCAGAACACGCCGAGCTTGCCCAGCTCCGGATGGGCCGGCTCGATGAACTCCACGCGCGCGGGCCCGCGTTGCCGCGCGTCCGGCGTGCTTTCGTCACATGCCTGCCGCCGCTCCAACTCGACGATCCTGTAGCGCTGGCGGGACTCCGGCGGGTACTCGCGCTTGAGCGCCTCCTGCCGGACCACGGATTCGACGGCGCGGTTGACGCCGAGCACCTGTTGGTTGCGCGCGACCACCTTGCGCGTGGATCCGGGCTTGCTCTCGTCGAAGAGGATGAAGTTCTCGACGAGGTCCAGCAGCCGGTCCTTCGCGAGCATGCCGTCGACCAGCACCTGCGCGTCGAGTCGGCCCTTCTCACTCTCGTCGTTACGCTTCCACTCGGTGAAGTGCTCCCACTCGCTCGTGATGGACCCGTAGCGGGCATGGTGGCCATTGCTCACCACGATGAAGGCGTTGTGATGGAACGCGTGCGCGATGACGTTCTCGTCCAGGTAGTCGCGCAGGTTGCCGTCGAAAGCGACGCGGATGTTCTTGTAGACCGCCTTCAGCTCGACGAACACGAGCGGCAACCCGTTCACGAAGCAAACGAGGTCCGCACGACGGTTGTAGTTCGGCGTGCGAAGCCCAGTGATCTTCAGCTCACGCACCACGAGAAAGCGGTTATCGAAAGGATTGCGAAAGTCGAGCACCCGCGCCTTGAAAGAGCGTAGCTCCCCGTGGTTGTCCCGGAACTCGACGGGTACGCCATCGCGAATCCATCGATAGAACGTTTGGTTGTGCTGGAGAAGCGAGCGCGTATGGTCCGTACTCGTCAGCTTGTCGATGGCTTGCAACACGGCTTCGGGAGGTAGCGCAGGGTTCAGCTTCTCGATGGCGAGCCGCAGGTAGTGCTTCAGCACCACCTCGCGCGTGTCGATGCGACCGAGCATTCCCGTCGGCCCGAATGTCTCCTCGTTCCAGGCGTAGACACTCTCCCAGTCGAGCACGCCATGCAGGTGATCCGCAAACGTCTTCTGGACCAGCCGGTCCTCGCTGTTGATGTCCGTGACCATCGCGCCCTCCGGCGCCGAGCAGCGTCAGACTTCGATCTCCCCACTCATAAGCCGCGGCAGCAGCAGGTCGCGTGCAGCGCGGAGCTTCTGCGAAAGCCGGTTCAGCGTGTCGATCTGCTCGAAGAGCGGCGCAACGTGCCGGTCGAACTGCTCCACCAGGCGCGGCGGCGGGATCAGAATTCCGACCCGGTGCACCGCTTTTCTATCGAGTGTTGGAACAGACACCCCGCTGTTGAACTGGGCGAGATCCATCTGACGCAGGAGCAGGACAGCGAAGAACGGCGAGACACGCCGAAACTCCCTCACCCATAGGGCCGTGTTTAGCGGCCAGCAGTCCGACGGACAGAAATGTACCTCCCCCAACGTGCCGCTCCGTCCGGTGACTACTCCCGGGCCCTTCGCCTTTGCCTGGTTGTGGTGGCCAACGATGCCGGTCGAGCCGAAGATCGGAATGTCGCCGTCATGGCGGGACTGCACCGGCAGGTCGAACCCACGCTGGAGAACAAGGGCTGATTCGAGCGGAACTCGCTCCCATCCGGGCGGGACTCCACTCGCGGCTCGTCCATGCTCGTGCCCCGGAAATCTCAGCCGCACGAACCACTCCTGGTACAGCAGCCGCGCGGCCTCCTCCAGCAGCGCCATGCGCCGTCGGTTGTTCTCGATGAAGTCGTCGTAGCTCCGCAAGAAAGCGACGGCCCGTCTCTGTGAGTCAAGTGGCGGCAAAGGCAGAGTCAGATCGCGAAGAATACCAAGGTTGATGTGGGGGACGCCAGAGGCCAACGCTCTGTTCTTGATCGTCGCAATTGCAAGGCTGGTGCGAAACCAGTAGAAGACGAACGCCGCATCCGCCAGGTCATTAGCCACAGTAAGCTTCATTTGGCTCTGCGACACGACATATCGGCGATACTTCGCGTCGGTGGGGATGAGCCCCACCTGACCGAGGGTTCCTCGCTGCGTGAAGACGACGTCCCCAGGGAATGCCAAGTTTCCTGCAAGCGAGTCCGCCTTGTCCTCTCTCACAAAGACGAAGTTATCGTCGAGGAAGCCCTGGTCGTCCGGCAGATTCGCGCCGCGGATTACCGGTACTCCGTCGTCAACATAGTCGCGTTGCGTCAACTCGGAGCCGAACGGCCCACCGACCAACGAGTAGCGCTGGTCGGACTTGATCGACTCGATGCTCGCCATCGGCCAACGCACTACGCCAGCTCCTCGATGTTCGTCTGGATGGTCGCCGCCAGCTCCACGGCTTCAGCGTTAAGGTCGGCCAATTCACTGTGGATGTCCTTGATTGCCTGCTCGAAGTCGAAGTCCTCGTCGACCTCTGGCGGGGCGACGCCGACGTAGCGGCCGGGGGTGAGACTCCAGTCGGCCTTCTCGATCTCAGCGCGGGTGACGACTTTGCAAAGCCCCGGGACGTCGCGCATGCGCGCATCGGGGAAGCCGTCCTGAAGCCATGCGATCTCGCGGTGCATGTGGACGGCGCCCTTGCATTCGTCGACCACGTCCTTGCGATCCTCATCGAGCTGCTTGAGCTTGCGTACTGCGGCGCGCGTGTCGAACAGGGGCGAACCGGCCCTGCGCGGGTCCAGCTCTGCCGCGACATCGATGCCGCGCGCGCACAGCTTGTAAGCAACGTCCGTCTGCCGGGCGAGGCTCTTGTACCGCTCCGCGAGCGGCTCGAAGGCCGTTCTCGCCCCGCGTTGAGCCTCGTTCGTGTCGACGGCCTTCTTCTCGATGCGCCGCGCGAAAGCGGGGAACTCCTTCGCGCAGCTTGTTAGCAGCGCGAGCCAGGCCTGATGCGCTTCGTCGATAGCGTGAAGAGCCTCACGCAGCCGCGGTTCGCTCGCTTTCCCGGCGAGCGCCGACAGGTCGGCCATGACCGGGGCGAGGCGATTCTCGAACACCTCCAGGCAGGCCTCGGCCGCACCGCACTGGGCGTGAAGCATCTTGAGATACCCCTCGACAAGCCGAAGGAACCGCTCGTTCTGCCCACGGTAGAGCCACACGATGGCTGAAATGTTTAGAAGCTGCTCGGGTGAGAAGTCGTAGATCTTGCGCGTGACCTTCCGGTAGATTTGCCGCGCGTCGATCATCAGCACCTGGTCCTGCCGCTCCTTCGGCTTGCCCTTGTCGAGGTGCCACAGCTCGCAAGGGACAGTGCGCGTGTAGAAGAAGTTCGACCGGATCGCGATCATCACATCGACGGCGCCGGTCTCCACCAGCTTGCGTCGCACGTCGGCCTCGCCGTGACCGGCGCTCGACGCCTGCGAAGACATCACGAAACCAGCGCGGCCCTTCGGCCCGAGGTAGCTGTAGAAATACGAAATCCACAGGTAGTTGCCGTTCGACACCTTCTTCTTCGCGTTCACCCCTGGCAGGCCGAACAGCAAGCGGCGGTCGGTCTTGACCCGCTCGGCATCGACCATGTCGACGTTGAACGGCGGATTCGCCATCACGAAATCGCAGTTGCCCCAGAGGGCCTTGCCGGCCTCGAGGCGGTGAACGTCGTCGTAGAACGTGTTGGCCTCGCGGATGTCGCCCTCCAGCCCGTGAACGGCGAGGTTCATCTTCGCGAGGCGGATGGTGGTGCCGGTCTTCTCCTGCCCGTAAAACGTGACCCGCCGCGCCGTGTCTTCGCCGCGCGCCTCGACGAAGTGGCTCGATTGCACGAACATCCCGCCCGAGCCGCACGCCGGGTCGAACACCACGCCGTGGTCTGGCTCGATGACGTTCACGATGGTCTGCACGAGCGACGGCGGCGTGAAGAACTCGCCGTTGTCCTGCGCGCCCTGCATCGCGAACTTCATCAGGAAGTACTCGTAGATGCGGCCGAACACGTCGCCCGACGCCCTGCGCAGCTCCTCGCGGTCGAAGATCCGAAGCAGGTCTTCGAGCAGGCCGGCCTCGAACCGATCGTACTCCTTCGGGAGCTGGCCTTGCAGCGGCGGGAACTGCGCCTCGACCGCCTCCATCGCTTGGATGAGCGCACGGCCGAAGTCGGTGCCCTTGGGCCTGCCGAGGATGACGTCGTAGCGCGCCACTTCCGGCAGCATCAGCGCGCGGCGGCGGATGAAGTCGTCCTTCGTCAGGGGCCGCTTCGGCATCCGCCCCGCGGACTGGTCGGCTTCGATCTGCTCGCGCGCCGCGTCGTAGCGGTTGGTCGCGTGACGCAGGAAGATGACGCCGAGCACCGGCATCGCGTACTCGCTCGACGTGAGCTTCGAGTTGGCGCGGAGGTGATCCGCCGCCTCCCACAGTGAAGTCTCCAACCGCTCGATGTCGGCCAGGGCTTCGGCGGGCTCGGGCATTGCGGCCTCCCTCCGGCGGAGGATGGCCCCGTCTACCACACGAAGCTGGCGAGCGCAACCTCGCGCGGCGACGACGAACGAAGGTGTCGCTCCCTCACGGTCGTGGTACTGATTCGCCGACATCGGCCGCATTCAGGTCCGCACCGCCCGCGACCGTGAGGGAGCGGCGCGACACGGTCACTACCTTCCGCGATCGGGTGCGACCTTCCCGACGGGGCTCTGAGCTACACCTCCAAGCGTCGCCGGACCTGGGTCCACCGCGGCGCGTCAGGACCGCGGCAGCGTCGCGGCCGGTTCTCGCCGCCGAGCCGAATCCTCCGGGCCCGGCCGGCGTCGTCCGGCGGGTCGATGAGACCTCTCGCGGGTCGACGAGGCGGCTCCAGGGTCGAGGGCGACCTCTCGCGGGTCGACGAGGCGGCTCCAGGGTCGAGGGCGACCTCTCGCGGGTCGACGAGGCGGCTCCAGGGTCGAGGGCGACTCCTTGCGGGTCGAGGGAGACGTCTCACGGGTCGACGAGGCCGCTCTCGGGTCGAAAAAGACTCCTCGCGGGTCGATGAGGCGGCTCCAAGGTCGAGGGCGACTCCTCGCGGGTCGACGAGGCGGCTCCAGGGTCGAGGGCGACTCCTCGCGGGTCGACGAGGCGGCTCCAGGGTCGAAAAAGACGTCTTGAGGGTCGACGAAGACTTCTTGAAGGTCGAAAAAGACTTCTTGAGGGTCGATGAAGACTTCTTGAGGGTCGAAAAAGACTTCTTGTGTTTCGTTCTCGACACCTTGGGCTCCGTTCGGCCGGGCTGGGGCGGGGTCGGGGCGGCGATGCTCGCCCGGGCTGGGGTCGGGGGCTTGCGAGGGCTCGCCGAGCCGGGTAGTCTCGCCTCCGCAACAGCCTCGGAGGGAACGATGCCCCGAGCGGTCTTTCTCGCCACACCCGCGCCCGCGCTCGAATTGCCGTTTCGATGGGCGGTTCCCGTCGCCGTCCCGGGCGTCGGTTAGCATCGCCGCGCCGTCGCCATCCATCGACAGGAGAACCACATCCGCCGACAGGCCGTAGGCGTCGTCCGCGCGGTCACCGCGCCCGGCGCAGCGCCTCTCGCAGCAGGCCCTCCGGCGGCACCCCTTGGGTTCCCCCGGTCGTGCGGTAGAGACGGCAGCTCGACCCCGTCGGCGGCAGGCCCGCGACGTCGTGACCGTCGACGAGGATGGTCGGCGAGCCCCAAGGCCGCAGCTCCTCGGGCGTCCCGGCCGCGCTGACGTCGATTTCCTCGAACGCCGCGGGCAGCCCCTCCTCTGCCAGCACCCGCCGCAAGAGACCCCGCGTCGCGTCCGCATGCGGGCATCCAGGAAAGTAGAAGAGCTGCACCTTCATCGGGACCTCTTTCGCGGGACCGAGACCCGCCAGGACGAGCCGCCAGATCGGCTCCTTCACCGCGACGCCGCGGGCGATGACCATCCCGACGACGGCGCCGAAGACGAGATGCGCGAGGAGCACGGTGGTCGCAAAGCCCGGCCCGAAGTCCTTCCCGAAATAACCCGCTCCCGTGACCCGGACGACCGGGCTCCCCAGGAAGACTACCGCGATGGCGAGCCCGTAGGGAATCGCCTTCCACGCCCGCGGGCGACCGAAGATGAGCACGAAGATCGTCGCGAACCCGATGCCGGTGACGAAGTGATCTCCCCAGCCGAGCACGTTGGACCAGGCGTTCGGACCTAGCATGAACCGGTCGGTGATGAGGACGCCGATGAGCTCCGGCAGCGACCCGGGCATCGCGTGGAAGACCCGAAAACCGAGGATGCGCACCGCCTCGAGCCCGATGGTGCCGGCGACGCCGGCGAGGAGCCCCGCGAACAGCCCGCGGGAGAGCCGTTCCCATCCGCCGAGGGTGGCCGCGATGGCGATGCCGATCCACACGACCAGCGCGGGCACCAACACCTCGAGCGCCAGCGCGTGCATCGTGGAATAGCCCGCCGCCGACACGGTCAAGATGAGTGGAGACACCGACGCGCACGCGAGGACGATCAGCGTCGCGAGGAGGTCTCCCGTATTGCGCGAAATCGACTGTCGCATGATCTGCTCCCGGCACGAGGGTCGCTAAGAACTCGAGGGCTATCGGCTTCGTTCCATGCATATCCGGTTGACGTATTAATCGTTGCGAAAGTATCTGCACCTCGCATCATCAGTCGTGGCACGGGCGTCCCCGCCCGTGTAGCCTTCGTTGTGGTTTTCACAGGCGAGGACGCCTGTGCCACGGCTGGGTATCCAGACATCTCAGGTTGTCGTTCCCGCTCGCCCTGAGGCGGCCGGGCCCACGGACCTCGCTCGTTGCCACCGCCCTCGTGCCCGGCCCTCGAAGGGCCGTGAGGGCTCGGCACAGCCTGTGCCACCCTCGCGCTCGCCCTTCGAGGCCCGCGCATGCTTGCCGTGCTCCATTCATGCTCCGTGGGCGCGGGCACCTCAGGGTGAGCGGATCGGGGACCAAGACACCTGAGGTGTCTGGATACCCAGTGTGCCACGAGACCCCGACTGCAACTACTTTCGCAACGATTAATACCTACCCCCATGTTGGAGCCGGACACGTCAGGGTCCGGGTTTCCCGGGGGCCGTGGCAGAACCCGGACACTCACGTGTCCGGCTCCAATTCCGGCTCCAGGTGCGTCACTGGACAGGCATGCTCCCATCGAGCCGAGGGCCACGACCGATCCGCGGCCCCCGGCCCGGCTTTCCTCGTGGCTACTGCGTGGCTCCCTGGCTGATGGCAGCGAGCTTCTTGTCCAGCATCGCGCCCGGCATCGCGAGCTTCCCGCTGATGCCCGCGAGCTCCTCGGACGGCTTGAAGTATCCGACGTAGACCGTGTCGCCCTGCTGCCAGACGTAGACGCGCACCGGGAGCACCGCGCCGGCGGCGGGGTTCATCGCGAAGACCTTTTTGCCGACGGTGGGGTTCCCGACGAGAAACGTCTGCGCGCCGGCGAGGTGGAGTCCGGTCATGCTCAGGACCCGCGCCTGGTTGAGATGACCCATCACCATGAACCCGTTGCGGGAGACCGACCGCTTGAGCGCCGACACCGTCCGGTTGAAGTCGTGATTCGAGCGCTCCTGGACGAACGTCGGACCCTGCGCCATCGCCGGCGCCGCCAGGGCGATGAGGACGGCGGCCACGAGCAGTGAGGTTCTCCGAGCTCCACGTGCCAACATGTTCGTTCTCCTTTCGTTTGGGTGGACTTCCTTCGAGCGGCTCCTCCGCTCACCCGACCTGACGACGGAGCGCGCCGGACGTTACAGCGTTCGCTGTCCGACGCGGCATGGGCGAGGCCGGGAAATCCGGACACTCCCGTGTCAGGGACCATGGCCTCGGTCGGACGAGGGTCGGGAAGATGCGGCGGTGTTCCGATACCGGCTTGAGACGCTCCGGACTCGCTACTGCGGAATCATCTTGACGTAGTTGTCGTAGCGGAGCTGAATCTGAGAGACGTAGGCGACGGGCTCCGAGCCCCGGCAGTAGCCATGGCTGGCCTTGGAGTAGTAGCGGCGCTCTTGTAGGAGCAGCATCGCCTTGGCGACGTTCTTGAACCACTTGTTTGGGTTCAGTCCGATCTGCGCGGCGAGCCGCCGGGCGTCTTGCACGTGCCCGAGCCCCACGTTGTAGGCGGCGAGGGCGAACCTCAGCCGGTGCTTGAGCGGAATGCGCGCGTCGAGCTGGCTCACCAGCCGCCGCATGTACTCGATGCCCGCGTGGGCGCCTTGCTCGGGGTTCTCGAGGTTCGAAAAGCCCATCGCCCGGCCGGTCGTCGGCATCACCTGGAACAAGCCCTTCGCGCCGACCCAGCTCTTCACTCTGGGGTCGAACCGGCTCTCTTGATACGCTTGCGCGGCCATCAGACGCCAGTCGAACCCGTACTTCCGGCTGACCCGCTTGAAGATGGCGTCGTAGGGCGAAATCGCGCCGGGCTTCACCGTCTCCCGATGCCCGACGACGATGGTGTGCTTGTTCTTGAAGTAGCGGTTGCGGGCCATGTTGTAGCGCATCCCGCGGTAGGTCCTCGCGACGAACCGATCGAGGAATCTCTTCAGGCGCGGGTTGTCCTTGCGCACCGCGAAGGCGATCGCCTGCTGTCCATCGCGACCGGCCGGCTCGACGTTCGGGGGAAGCGGCAGGGTGAACGCCTTCTGCACGTCGTTGCGCCAGGTCAGCTCGACGTCGAGGATGTCGCTGTCCGAAACGGTGAAGTCGTAGTCTCCCTTCGCCACGTCGCCGATGATCTCCGGCGTCTCGCGGTCCTCCGAGACCGGGACCAGCTCGAAGCCGTATTTCTTCTGGAGCGGTTCCAGCCGTTGCCAGTAGCTGGAGCTCTCCCGGATGGCGACGGTCTTGCCACGGAGATCGGTGAAGCGCTTCGCCTGCGGGCCGCGGCGCCGCTCGACGAGAACCTGGTCGACGTAGAGGTACGGCCTCGAGAACGCGACCCGCTTCTCCCGCGCGGGCGTGTCGGTGAGCGACGCCGCGATGACGTCGCCGCGGCCCTGGAGCAGCCAGGGGATGAGGTCCGCGCGCGACGGGACGACGATCATTTCCAGCCGCAAGCCCGCCGCTTGGGCGGCCATCTTCGCCAGCTCGTAGTCGAACCCGTACGCCTGGCCGCGGTGCAAGAAGTACGTCAGGCCGTTGTTCCGAGTCAGTACCCTGAGCGAGCCGCGCTTCTTCATCGCCGGCAGGTCGACCGTCGATTCCTCCTGCTCGTGGGCGTTGAGCGCGTGCTCCATCAGAAACGCGTCGAGCTTGCCCAGCAGGACCCGATTCTCCTTTCGCACCGCCCAGGCGATCTGCCGGCCGCGCACCAGGTCGAAACATCGGACGATGCCCGTGTTGTAGGTCTCGATGCCCGCGAGCACGTTGGAGTCGACCACCGTCAGCGGCCGCTTGCCTTGGGAAACGTCCCAGGCGAGCGCCTCCGGATTCTCGTTGTCGGGCGCGACGACGATCTTCAGCCCCGGCGCGACCGACTGCAGCCCGCGCAGCGTGCCGGCGAACGAGCTGGTGGCGCGCACGTCGACTTCCCGCCCGGCGAGTTGCTCGGGCGAGGTCGGGTTCTTCGCGCCCTTCTTGCCGACCAGGACCTCGGTGACCGTCGCGACCGCCGTCGTGAACGTCACCCGCTTCTGGCGTTCGGGCGTCACCGTCAGGTCGGCGGCGATGACATCGCCCTTGCCCGAGACGAGCGCCGGAATCAGGTCGGCGAAATCGAGCACCGGAACGAGCTCTACCTTCAGGTGAAAGCGCCGCGCGAACGCCCGGGCGAGGTCCTCGTCGGACTGAATCCACGCGCCGCTTCCTCGGGGGAGAAACGCCGGCGCCTGGTCCTGGACGATCACCCGCAGGACACCGCGCCGGACGATCCGCCCCCATCCGGCGGAGACCGTCGGCGCGGCGCCCCGGGGCCGTGCCCCCACCCGCGCAATCGGAGGCATCACGAGAACGAGCATCGTGATCGCCGCGAGCCATCGAGCGCTGCCATGCCGCATGGGGTGCCTCCTGCCGGTCGTCGTCACCGGTCAGTCCACCCCTATCACATCGCGCCGGAAAGAAAACCCCGCGCGGTGGGCGAAAGTGCGTGCTTGGGAACACCACGGGACGCAACACCGACCTCGCCCGTCGCGGGCGCGAGCGATCGAGGCGGCGTCAGGCGCGGTTGTCTTTCGCGTCCTTCTTCAACACCCGCGTGCTGGTGTCGACGTTGTTGCCCTGGACCTTGAAGATGCTCCAGCCGCCCAGCCGCAAGAGGCAGAAGCCGCAGGGATGCGGCAGGCTGGGCGTGTACATGGTACAGGCGCCCTTGGCAGCCTGGTCGTGGAGCTGGAGCGTGTCGGCGTCGCCTTGTCCCTGCTGGAGGAACGGGTGGTTCAGGAAGAGCTCGTGGGAAATCTCGTGTTTGATCGTGTTCTTGATGTGGTCGTCGTTCGCGATCAGGAGGGGGACGAAGCTGGTGCGCCGGTCGTCGCAAGCGAACCCCGATTTTCCGGCCGGGCCCCCGAATTGCGTCAACTTGGTGCTGTGCAGGATGATCAGCCCCTCGAGAGGCTGCGTCTCGAGCAGTTTCTCGATGGCACCTTCCAGAATCCGGAACGCCCACGAGTAGCCGATCATCGTTTTGTAAGTCCCGCTCCCGCTGTCGATGAAACCCTGCCGCAACTCCTGCTCGATCAGCCCCTTCACCTGGTCGCGGGCTCTTGGGCCTCCCTTGTCCTCTTTCTTGACCTCCAGGACGATCTTCCCTTTGGCGCGCGAGTCCGAAGTGCGAATGCTACCCCAGGTCAGCTCATTGACAAACTTCTTGCAGGCGGCTCTCAGCCCGGAATCCACCGCGTCAGGCGTGAACGTGACGGTTCGGTGCAGCGTTCGGGTCGTTCGCTTGTACGCGACAGGAGACAGCTTGGTGGTGGCCTCCGTCTCGCCGTTCTGAACCTTGTAGAACTTGACCGTCACGGCGCCCACGATACCGCCATCCTGCATGACGATCTGGACTGGATAGGGCGAGAGGTACGGGACGTAGGCGCTGTCGGGCTCGCTGATCTGCTTGGCATTCTGGTTCCATGGACCAGGCTCGGTCGGCTTGAAGTTCTTCGCCCAGTCGTTGAGGGCGTCCTCGGTGTCCTTCCACTCCCGCAAGGCTTCGACCCACGCCTCGTAGGGTTTGAACGGAAGCGAGGCTGCGCGGTCGGAGGCGCCAAGCTTTTCCTTGTCGAGGGCGCGGAGGGCGGGTCCCCAGTCGACATCGAGTAAATCCGTGTCCTCGGCGATCGAGCGCACGGCATTCCAGAAGTGGTCCTGGGCTGGCTGCGGCGGTCGCGTCCCCAGATAGACGAACGCCTTCTTCAACTCCTCTTGGGCGTCGTTCAGCTCCGGCGAGCTGACGGGGCTCGCATCGGGGTCGAGTTGCCAGTACGCCACCACGTCGACCTTTCGCCAGATTTCGAAGCGGCCGCTCTTGAACCGCAACGGCTCGGGAACCTCGTCGAGCTTCGCGTCCGCCTTGTCGAGATCGGCCGCCGTGCCGAGATAGACGTTGAGCCGGTAGGCGTCACCGGCGATGATGCCCGGCGCGAACAGGACGCCGGTCAGCCCCGCGTAGTCGCCGTTTCGGCGGAAATGGCTGCGTACCATCCGCTTGCGGTGGGCGGCCGCTTCCACCTTGAAGGGAAAGGTCTGGTCCGGGACCCACTCCTCGGCGGAGCCGTCTTGCAGAGGAAGCACCCGCGTCGCGCCAGCCCCGCGCTTCCCACCGCGATCGACGTGGCAGTTCTTGCCGGGGAAGTCTTGGTCGTTCACGTGGTAGTCGTGGGCCGCCTCGACAAATGCTTTCTGCGTTTCGGTCAGCGTCGCGGGGAGCTCGAAGGCGTCTTCCCACTCCCAGAAGACGCCGGCCCCGCCCAGGGCGGACGGCGCCTCGATGCGTTCCCCCTTCGCGTTCCTGATCAGTACCCGGGCGAAGATCGGAATGCGCGGCCCATCTCCCCACTTGTGCTTGAATACCTCGTAGTGCATGTTTCCGTTGAGCTCGTTGGCGTCCTGGTAGAAGAAGTTCGCGTCGAGAAGCACCCGCCGAGTCTTCCCGGCCTCATCGGGAACTCTTCCGCCATCGGCGATCACGTATCCGTACGCTTGGTGGTCGCGCTGTAGGCTCTGGTCACGCCGCACCGAGGGGCTGTTGGCCAGCACCTTCTTCGGACCGAAGAACAGCTCGATGCCCGCGACTTGAACCTGGAAGTTCACCCAGGCCACGGTCGGGTAGGCGGCCTTCTTCGTCGCTTCCTTGCTGGTGACGGTCACCCGCAGTTGGTAGGGCGAGTGCTCGTAGGTCGGAACGCCGTCGGGGAAGGCGATGGCGTCACCGATCTTCACGTCGCGAAGGTTGAAAAGCTCCGACAGCTTCATCGCCGCGGTGTGGCGGATGTCACGGTCGAGCAGCTCCTGGCTGCTCTCCATCCGCGCCACTTCTTCGATGGTCTTGTCGGTCTTGGCGAGGGGCTCCTTCTGGCTGCGGCAGTAGAGCTCGAAGGTGACCTTCTCCGCGTTCGCGAGATTTCGCAGCTTGACGATGACGGTCGGGTCTTCCACGCCCGGCGCGAAGACGAAAGCCTCGTGGGGCGTCTCGAACTTGCCCTTCTTCTCGCCGTTGCCCTTGCCGTTGTTCTGGTAACCGCTGACCTGATCGCCGACGACCAGCGCCACCTTGGTCACGCCGTGGAGGCTGCTCTTGCCCGCGCGGGCGCGCATCACCGTCGCCCCGACATCGAGCGTCATCTCGCCCGAGCCCGCGCGCGGCGCGTCCGGCTTGTCGAGCCCGTCGATCTTCGGAAAGGTGTTCTCGTCGATGGGGAACGGATACGTCGCCATGGTCCTTCACTCAGGGGCGCGTCGGCGCCCGAGACTCGGCCGGGCGGCGGGTGCGCCCGAGGTCCGGCCGAAGACGGGTGCGGACCGTGCCACAGCTCGGAGTCGACCGCTATTCTACTAATCAGTAGGAGACACCAGGCGGCGGTGGGAGGTAGAAGTCGCCCTCGCGAGGACGGCCGATGCATCATCCACAGCAGCCCCAAGCTCCCGCGCGCGACGCTCGGGCCAACGCCCAGCGGCAAGCGCTGACGCCGCCCACGCCCACGAGCGCCAGCAGCGGCGCGGGCCCGGGGGCGAGCGCGGTCTCACCGGCGAAGAAAGAGGCGCAGGCGCGGGAAGCGGTGAAGAACGCGGTCGCCGAGCGGCAGAAGAAGAAGGAGCTCGGCTGGCTCGAGCTGACCGCCGACCTGGAGCACGGCGACGCGCTCGCCTTTCGCCCCTACCGGGTCAAGCTCGCCGACGGGATGCAGTACACCGGCGTCCTCGATCGCAAGGGCCACGTCCGCCTGCCCTCGCTCAATCCCGGCACCGCGCTGGTCTGGATCGACGCGAGCGAGGTCGAGTCCGAGGTCAGTCTCCCGCCATCCGGTCGCGGCGACGAGATCGAGCTGACCGTGACCGGTTCCGATGGCCATCCGGTGCGCTGGCGTCCCTTCGTCGTCGCCGGCGGTGGCCGTCGGGTGACCGGCCGGCTCGACGACGACGGGCGCGCCCGCGTCCGCGGGCTCGCGAAGGGCGAGTACACGCTCCAGGTCCTCTTCGAGGACGACCAGCCGCTGCCGGTCGAGCTGCCGCGCCAATCGGGAACGCTCTCGCTGACCGTGACCGGTGCGGATGGTCGTCCGCTCGCCGATCAGGACTTCGAGCTCACCGACGCGAAGGGCGAGCGCCATCGAGGCGAGCTCGACGAGCGCGGCCGGGCACTGCTCGTCGACCTGCCGCTCGGCGCCGGCCGGCTGCGACTCCTGCCGGAGGCGGAGGACGAGGAAGCGGAAGCGGAAGCGTCCGCCCGGACCGGTTGGGTGGAGCTCGACTTCGCCGACGCCTCGGGCCGGCCGCTCAGCGACGGCGCCGTGGTGCTGACCGACCGGGCGGGAGTCCGCCGCCGGTTCGCGCTGGACGAAGGCGGGCACCTCCTCGCGAGCGGGCTCGCGCCGGGTCCGGTCCAGGTCGCGTTCGCACCGGGCAACTAGCGATTACTCTGGGAAGAGAGGACAACGATGCCGGAAGCCGAGGAGAGCCAGAACGTCACCCGCGCGGAGCTGGAGAAGGGCGACCTCCAGGTGGAGACCGGCAAGGCCTACCACTTCGTGGTCGAGAACCCGACCCGGCTGATCCGCGTGCTCGCGGAGGACGAGAACGGCCAGGCGCTCGCGGGCCGCAAGTTCACGCTCAAGGCGGGCGGGCAGACCTTCGAGGGCACCACCACCGACGCCGGCCTCGTCGAGCTGAAGATCCCCTCGGACGCGACCGAGGCCTCGCTCGAGGTCGACGCCGACGACGGCGGCAAGGAGAAGCACGAGTGGACCCTCAAGCTCGGGAAGCTACCTCCCGCCGACACGGCCGCCGGCGTCCGTGAGCGGCTGAAGAACCTCGGCTACGGTTCCGACAACCTGCAGCTCGACCTGCGGCAGTTCCAGGAAGACCACGACCTGCCGGCGACCGGCGCCTCCGACGGCGCCACGGTCCAGAAGCTCGTCGAGCTCGCCGGCTCCTGAAGCGGGGCTGCCGCCCCTCGCCCCACGACCCCCACGATCGGCTAAGCTGTCGAGTCGTCGCTTTCGGCCGTCGAGCTGGCCGAGGCGGGAACGGGCGCTCGGCCAGCCGGTGCTGAGGCCGGTGGCCCTCGGATCAGCATGCGGACGCTCCTGACGCCGGTCGAAGACCCTTCGCTCGACGATGCCGATTGGCGGTTGCTGCTCGACCTCACTGCCCGCGCCGCCCAGGAGGGCAACGCCTCGCCGCAGGAGGCGGTCCGCGGGCTGGTCCGCGGGCTCGCCGGGCCGCTGAACGCCTACGGCGAAATGACCATCCTCGCGGTGCGCAACCTGTCGGCTCCGGCCGATGACCCGCTGAGGGGCTTCCGTGCGGGGGCGGTGCTGATCAGCGGCCCGGGGATGCGCAACCCCCGGCTGGCCGAGCGGTTTCTCAAGGACGAGCTCGTGAAGGACGAGCTGGCGCGCTGGTTGACCGCGCGCGCCGGCCAACCCCGGGTCCAGCGCCAGTCGACGGCGATCGAGGCGCGCTGGGCTGAAACCCGAACCGCCGATTTCATGCGCCGGGTCGGTCACGGCGACCACCTGATTGCGGGCTGTCCCCTGCACCGCACGGTCGAGGTCTACGTCAGCTTCGTGCGGCCCGTCGGCGCGGCCCCGTTCGACGAACACGACCAGCGGTTGCTCACCGAGGCGCTGCCGGTCCTGCGGCCCTGGTGCGAGCGCTGGGCGCAGGTGTTCGGCCTCTTTCCGGGCCAGACGCCATTGAGCCGGCGGGAACGTCAGGCGGTCGGTCTGCTCTTCAGCGCGCTGTCGGAAAAGGCTCTCGCCCACGAGCTGGGCCTCTCGGTCGGGACCGCACACCAGTACGTCGTTTCCATCTACCGCAAGCTCGGCGTCGGCAGTCGCCAGGAGCTGCTCGTGCGCGGTGCCCCTCGCCCGTATCCCGCGCTCGAGCGCGAACGATAGCCCGGCGGTTCGACCCGAAGCTCCGTCCGAGCATCACACTCCAGCCCACGGACCATCCGCTCGCTGTCGAGCAGCGCGTAGGCATCACAATCGATCGTGTGCGGGAAATCGACGAGCGCGCACTGCACCCCGAGACGACAGCGTAGTCCACGGCGAGCGTACCGCCTCACTGCCCTGCTCATCAGGGCTCGGCTTGCGATAGCGCCGCAACGGGTCGTGGTTCGCCTGAGCTCGATGCCGCGCCCCTCCCCAGCCTTGCGGGGAAAGGTCGGGAGGGGGCAGCCGCAACCTGAACGAAGGCGGTACCGCACAGTGAGCGCTGCCGCTCAGACGATCACTGGCAGGTCGCGTAGTAGATGTTCGACCAGGTCTGACAGGCGCCGTCGATCTTGACCCCGACCCAGTCGGTGGCGTTGGGCATCAGGCTACCTCCGCAGGCGTTGGTGTCGCCGCAACGCGAGTCGTCTCGAATCGACGTGAACGCGGCCGTCGAGGGTGCGGTGACGGCGCCGCCGGTGTCGACGTTCAGCACGCCGCCCTGGAAGAACTTCATCACCGTGTTCGCGCCCAGGGTGAGGTGCCCGGCCCCGGCGACGTTCAGGTAGCTGCACGCCGAGATCGGGTCGCCGATCACCAGCGGAGCCTTGCTCGGGGTCCAGCTCAGGTTGCCGTCGATGGTGCTGCAGCCGGCAACGATGATGCCATTGAACTCGCTCGGCTGCGGGTCGCTCGGCGCCAGGGCGGAGTTGTCGAAGCTGTTGGAGTCGTCGAGGTTGTAGGTCACGTTCACCGAGAGCGGAACCCGGTCGTCGTAGAAGACGTTGCCAGTGACCACCGTGCCCGCCTTGGCCCGCGACAGGTCGAGCGCCGGCGCGGCGTTGATCGCGTCGGTCGGCGGGATCGCTGCGTCGAGGACCCTCGCCGACGGCCCGGCGCGGCCTTCGTTCGGACCATGCCTATCCGGTTGACACACTTGGAGCCGGACACATCAGTGTCCGGGTCGGATGCGGCGTCCCGAGCCAACCCGGGCACTGACGTGACCGGGTCCAACTTCCGGCAAGTGTGTCAACCGGATAGGCATGGAGCGAAGAACCGCTCATCCCAGCGCAGTCGAAGAGACAAGCGGTTCTTCGCGGTGGCGCCCATCCCTCGACCACGCGCGGGATGAGCGGAAACACCGGTGCAGCATGTCTAGCCCTAGTTTCGCATGAGAGGCGAGGCGTCAGGCGTTGGGCCGCATGCGGCGAGGCTTTTCGCGGTCTGGGCCGGTAGCTGAAAAAGCGGAAGTCCACTGCTCGATTCCGAAGATGGCAGCC
>JAJYLH010000007.1 GCA_021787845.1 Myxococcales bacterium
CCGGCCGACGCGCCTTGCATTAGTTTCGCCAGGAGGAGAAACGGTGCGAGGTCAGCCGGGGCGCGGCCGTCGAAAATCGAGTCCTTCTCAGACCTGCCGCGTGCGAGCGATGTCTGTTCCAACTGCCCTCAACCCTCATGCCGGAAGTTGAAGTCGTAGTTCACGCCGCCCAGTCCGCGCAGAGCAGCTCCGCCTGCGCGAGCACGGTCTCGGTCGCCTTCTCCTGCTTGTCCGGTGGGTAGCCGTACTTCCTCAATAGCCGCTTCACCAGCGTCCGCAGCTTGGCTCTCACCGTCTCCTTCTGAGTCCAGTCGAGGGTCACGTTCTCCCGGATGGTCTTGGTCAGGTGGCGGGCGATCTGCGCCAGCACCTGGTCCCCCAGGACGGCCACCGCGGAGTCGTTCGTCTCCAGGGCGTCATAGAAGGCGGTCTCATCTTCGGTCAGTCCGAGCTTCTCGCCGCGGGCGGTCGCCTGGCGCATCTCCTTGGCCATCGAGATCAGTTCCTCGATGACCTGCGCGGTGGTGATCGCTCGGCTCTGGTAGCGCCGGATGGTCTGTTCCAGCATCTCAGAGAAGGACTTCGACAGGATGAGGTTCTTCTTGGAGCGCGCGCGCACCTCGTCATTCAGGAGCTTGCGCAAAAGCTCGACCGCGAGGTTCTTGTGCGGCATCGACCGCACTTCGGCCAGGAACTCGTCGGAGAGGATGGAGATGTCCGGCTTCTTCAAGCCGGCCGCGGCGAACACGTCGATGATGCCCTCGCTCGCCACCGCTTCGGAAACGATCTGCCGGATGGCATGGTCCAGGTCCTCCTCGCTCTTGCCGCGGGCGTCGGCGCTCTTCGTCAGGGCCGCCTTCACCGCCTGGAAGAAGGCGACGTGCTCCCGGATGGCCAGGGCCGCTTCGTCGGGCACCGCCAGCGCGAACGCCTGCCCCAGCTCGACCACCACCTTGACGAAGCGCTCCTTCCCCTCCGGCTGCGCGAGGACGTGCTCCTGCGCCGCCGGCAACAGCGACAGCCGCTCGGCCGGGGTGCCGCGGAAGAAGGCCGAGTAGTCGAACCCAAAGAAGATGCTCTGGCAGACCTCGTACTTCTCCAAGAGAACCGCCACCGCCTGCTTCTGGTCGATGGTCGGTGCGCCGCGCCCGTGGCTCTCGGTGTAGGTGACGAGGGCCTGCCGGAGGCTGTCGGCGAGCCCCAGATAGTCCACCACGAGGCCGCCCGGCTTGTCCTTGAAGACCCGGTTCACCCGGGCGATGGCCTGCATCAGGGTGTGCCCGACCATCGGCTTATCGAGGTAGAGGGTGTGCAGCGCCGGCGCGTCGAACCCGGTCAGCCACATGTCCCGGACGATGACCACTTTGAAGGGGTCGTCGGCTTTGCGAAAGCGGTTGGCGAGGTCCTTGAGCCGCCCCTTGCTTCGGATATGCGGCTGCCACGGGAGCGGGTCCGCGGCCGAGCCGGTCATCACTACCTTCATCGTGCCCTTCGCATCATCCTCGTCATGCCACCGCGGCCGAAGCTTGCGAATCGCCTCGTACAGCTCGACGCAGATGCGCCGGCTCATGCACACGGCCATCGCCTTACCGTCCATCGCTCCCAGCCGCTTCTCGAAGTGGTCCACCAGGTCGCGGGCGATGAGGTCGATGCGCTTCTCGGTTCCGACCACCGCTTCGAGCTGCGCCCACTTGGTCTTCAGAGCGTCGCGCCGGGTGTCCTCCTCGCCCTCGGTGATTTCCTCGAACTCCTCGTCGATGTGCGGCTTCTCTTCGGCTTTGAGGTCCAGCTTGGCGAGTCGCGACTCGTAGTAGATGCGAACGGTGGCACCGTCATCGACCGCGCGCTGGATGTCGTAGATGGAGATGTAGTCGCCGAAGATGGCTCGGGTGCTCTTGTCCTCGCGCTCGATGGGCGTTCCGGTAAAGCCGATGAAGCTCGCGTTCGGGAGCGCGTCGTGCAGGTGGTGGGCGAACCCATAGACGATCTCGCCGCCCGAGAGCTTCGCCTTGAAGCCGTACTGGCTTCGGTGAGCCTCGTCGGCAATGACCACGACGTTGCGCCTCTCGGTCAACGTCGGAAAGCTATCGCCCTTCTCCTCGGGCAGGAACTTCTGGATGGTGGTGAAGACCACGCCGCCCGACGCGACCGCGAGCAGCTCGCGGAGCTGCGCCCGGCTCTCGGCCTTCACCGGCGTCTGACGGAGAAGCTCGTGGCAGCGCGAGAACGTGCCGAAGAGCTGCTCGTCGAGGTCGTTCCGGTCGGTGAGGACGACCAGCGTCGGGTTCTGCATCGCCGGGTGGAGGATGAGACTGCCGGCGTAGAACAGCATCGTCAGCGACTTCCCCGAGCCCTGCGTATGCCAGACCACTCCTGCCCGGCGGTCGCTCTGCGGGCGGACCGAGGCGACGGTCATCTCCACCGCGCGATGGACCGCGTGGAACTGGTGGTAGCCGGCGATCTTCTTCGTGATCTTCCCGTCCTCGTCCTCGAAGACCACGAAGTGGCGCACGTAGTCGAGGAAGCGCGCGCGATCGAAGACGCCCTTGATCAGAACTTCGAGCTGTGACAGCGAGGTCGGTGCGAGCTGCTCGTCGTCGATCGCTCGCCACGGGAGGAAGCGTTCCTTGCCCGCGCTGAGCGAGCCGAGCCGCGCCTCCAGGCCATCGGAGACGACCAGCACCTCGTTCCAATGGAAGAGATTGGGGATCTGCTCCCGGTAGGTTTCGAGCTGGTGGAAGGCGCTCCAGATCGTCGTGTCCTCGTCGGCTGCGTTCTTCAGCTCGATGACCGCGAGCGGCAGCCCGTTGACGAAGACCACGAGATCCGGCCGGCGGCTCTTGTTCCCCTGGACGACGCCGAACTGGTTCACCACCACGAAGTCGTTGTGGCCGGGCTCGTCGAAGTCGATGAGCTTCACCTGCTCGCCGCGGACCGTGCCGTCGTCGCCGAGGACTTCGACCGTCACCCCATCGACCAGCAGCTTGTGGCAGGTCCGATTCGCCAGGATCACCGACGGCGCGCTCGCCTGTCGAGCCTTACGAAAAGCCTCTTCACGAGCGGCTTCTGGTACATCAGCGTTGAGAAGATCGATAGCGGTTCGAAGGCGCTGAGGCAGAATCGTTTCATCGAGCGACTCGCGCTCAGCTCCCGGTTCGCCCGGAGCGATGTCGGGACCGTGCAGCGCCGGCCATCCTTGCCCCGCGAACCAATCGAGCGCGGCGGTCTCGACAACCGATTCGCAGAAAAGTCCCGTCATCTCTCTCCGCCCTTCTTCGGGCCCTTTGGCGGGCTCGCGGCTTGGACCGTCCGGGCGCTTCGCCCAGACACTTCGTTCTCCTCCCCGCTCGTCCGGCTCAACGCGACACGACACTCCAGAAGAACTCACTCTCTCGGTATTGCTCGCCCCAAGCCTGCGACTGCTCCTCCGGCCTAAACCTTGGCATCGGCGCACCCAAGCTCCAAGCGACGGACTCCGCAAATTCCGAGTAACTTTGTTCGTTAGGATCGACCTCAGCCACAACCTGGCCGTCACGAAGCAGGGGCCGGTCGATCGTCTCGCGCCAATGCGGATCCGCTATCGTTCTCTTGCCCTTGCTGCCCTCAGCGAGAAACCGGAACGACCAGCTTGCATGGTCCCGGGCTGCCGCCGCATGGGTGAACGCAGGAATCACCAACCTGATGGCGTCAATGACGTTGAGCGAAGGAGAATGCTCGATGGATAGGAACTCTCCCTGTGTTCCCCACTTCGTGAAGACCTGTCCAGTACCCCGCCAGACGGCATCGCGCGCACGTTCCAGATTCGCCCCCGTGAGGTAGGTGCCTACCGCTCTGAACAGGGTTTCGCGAGGAATGGATGGCGCGGCCGTTGGAACAGCCGAGATAACCAGCAGCAATGCGTTCGAATCTCCGCGGTCGATCACCTCCTTCGCATCCTCAATGCCCTCACGAAACCACCGTTCCGCCCCTGTCTCCTCACGTACCGTGACCATGATCGACCTCCGTCAAACCGCCGCATCGCGCAGCGCGTCTAGAAACGCCTTCATGTTCGGGAAGCGTGCTTCGGGATTCAGCTCTGTCGCTCTGCGGTAAACTGCGTCGAAACGTGATCCGTACTTCGACGTGAATCTGGATGGTAGTACCGACGGAGACCCCTCCAAGTCTCCTGTCAGGCAATCGCGGAAGACAACACCGAGTGCGTAAATATCGGCTCGATGATCAGCTCGTCGGAAATCAGACCACTGCTCTGGAGGGGCGTACCGCGCAGTACCCGCGCCGTGGCCGGTACTTGTTACCGTCGCCATCTCTGAGCTTTCGATCTTGCAGAGTCCGAAGTCCGAAACACGGACGCTGCCGGAAGCGGTCACGAGAATATTCGCTGGCTTCATGTCGCGATGGATCACGCGCTGCGAGTGAGCATAGGCCAACGCGAGACCAGCTTCTTCAACCACCTGGAGGGCGACACTAAGTCGTAGCGCTCCGCGGGAGAGTTCGTCATCAAGTGATTTCTTGCAGAGTTCCGAGGCGTACCAGTCACGGCCGAAGTCGATGATCGAAAGGATGTTCGTGTGGTGAAGCGTTGACTGTGCGCGGACCTCGCGGTGGAACCTCTCAAGATACTCTGAATCCTTGTGGTGTGCGGGATCGAGACGTTTGACCGCCACATGCTGTCTCGTTCGCGTGTCGAACGCCTCGTAAACGAGCCCCATTCCACCCTTGCCACGTCTCTTGCCAATCTTGAAGCGCTGCTGGCGATCGAACCATTCCCCTCGCGCGTCAGCCGGCTCCGTCGAACGAACCCTATTGGAAGCGATTGTGGTCGCGTCCGCCGGGACAACGATGGTGTGAGCCAGGAGTGTCTTGGCAGTCGCCGCCTTTGTGGATGTGCCTCCGCCATGATGGGAGACACGCTGCGTGCTTCTGCGAGCCCAGTGGGAGGCGAGCAGGTGGCCGAGCTTGCGCGGATTCCCGTTGCCGAAGATCAGAAGGTCCACAATCCGCGGGTCGCTCGCCCTGATCGTAATGAATCCCTCGGAGACGAGTTGCTCGAAAACCTCCTGGACTCTTGGCTTGGCTGTTTCCACGGCGAGGTCGAACACCACCCCCACTGCCATTCCGCGAGTCGTCGTGTTGGCGACGATGGACTGCCACATCTCGTCGTAGTTCCCTTTCGGAACACGGAAATGAAAACGATCCTGAATCCAGTGCTGCTTGTCCTCCTTCGTTCCCGCCGCCAGTTCCAAGAGGCGTGGCATGTCGGCCTCAACGGCCGCAGCTTCACTCGCGTTGATCATGGTAGGTCCCTCTGCATGGTGATCTTAAGCGCCGGACCGCGAGGTCCTCGACGCGAATCTCCCCGGACATCAGCTTTGGAAGCATGAGGTCTCGAAGACCGGCGAGAGTCCGAATCTCGCGCTCGCTCGCGACGATTCGCTGATGGAGTGGCGCGACCGCGGAGTCGAAGACCTGAAGGAGTTCCGCCGACGGCATAAAGACCGGCATCGGCCGGAAGTTACGCTTACTGATTTCGGGGAAGGTGGTGCCGCTCGCCCGTTGCTCGATTTCGCTCATGTTGGCCCGACACCACTGGAGCATGAAGTAGTTCGAAACCTTCTCCTTACAGACCATCGCAATGAAGCCTTGATTGACTGCTACCGGCACCTCGGAAATCGCCAGATACCCGATCGGAGCGCGCGAAGAGAGCAGCAATACGCCGGCCGGAAGGAGACCAGACGAGATGTTCGCGAGGCCAGCGTCGGTGATGCGCCGCTCAGTGTCGAGCAGCACCGGCGTCGATAGGCGCGATAGGTCCTTCGGCGTCGCCCAGCAATGGTGGCCGCCCGTCCAGAAGTCCGGACGCTCCGTGCTGGGCGTTGCACCGCCGACGACTTCGACCAGTTCACCAACGGGCTCTCCGGTCCACCCCTTCGGCAGCTCGCCCTCGAACTCCGACGGGAAGAGCGCGGCGGTCTCGGCGTCCATGCCGGCCGGCTGGCGACCCTCGGCCTTCGCTCGCACCGGGTCGAAGTCGATGAACCAGGACTTGAAGAGCGCCCGCGCCATCGCCTCCAGCGTCTCGTTCATCCGGCGGTTGAGGTCTATCTTGTCATCGAGCGCGCCGAGCACCGCGGCGATGGCGCGCTGCTCGGGCAGTGGAGGAACCCTCACGCGGAGCTCAGCAATGGTTCCGAAATTCAGGTATGGGAGAGCAGTGCCTGATGCGATCTCCCTCAAACGAAGGCTTGACAGTAAATAGAACAGGAATCGGTCATCGGTCTCGCTCCGAGCCTGCGCCGACATCATGTTATTATCGACGACCGTTTCGCGAAGAAGAAACCGGCGGCGTTCCTGGGTTAGTGCCTCACCTATCTTCGCAAATACCGTCGCACCCCGAGGATGGATTATCGCCCGAAGTTCCTCCACGTCGGTTTCATCGACCCAGTTGTTTGCCGATCGGATGTAGTAGCCGTTCTCGGGCAGATTCATGTCGCTCACCTTGATAAAAGGGTAGCGACCAGACGACTTCCCCTGAAGGTGAGGTTTGAAGACCGATCCCCCGCGGAGACTGGCAATATCACCGAGCCGTGTCTCGCGCCAGGGGGTCACTTGAAGCTCTCCAAGTGTTCGCGGATCGCCGCCGTCAGTCGATCCCCTTCCGCGAACTGCTCCTCCAGCTTCGCTACGAGCCGCTTCATCTTTTCGTCGAACGGCTCGTCGTCCTCCTCTACGTCTTCGGCGCCGACATAGCGGCCCGGGGTGAGCACGTAGGTGTGCCCGGCGATCTCCTCCTTGGTGGCGCTCTTGGCGAAGCCCGCCACGTCGTCGTACTTCCCAGCGTCCTGGTCACCGCGCCAGGCGTGGTAGGTCTTCGCAATCCTCTCTACGTCCTCCTCGGTCAGCTCGCGCTGAGTCCGATCGATCATCCGGCCCATCTTCCGGGCGTCGATGAAGAGCACCTGGCCGCGGCGATCGCGGAAGCGGCCCTTCTTCCGGTCGCGGGCGAGAAACCAGAGGCAGGCGGGAATCTGCGTCGAGTAGAAGAGCTGCCCGGGCAGGGCGACCATGCAGTCCACGAGGTCGGCCTCGACGAGGGCCTTACGGATTTCGCCCTCCCCGGACTGCTGGGAGGACATTGAGCCGTTCGCCAGGACGAAGCCGGCCTGGCCCGCGGGCGCGAGGTGGTGGATGAAGTGCTGGACCCAGGCGAAGTTCGCGTTGCCGGTGGGCGGGGTGCCGTATTTCCAGCGCACGTCCTCCCTGAGCCGCTCCCCGCCCCAATCGCTCACGTTGAACGGCGGGTTCGCGAGGACGTAGTCCGCCCGGAGGTCCTTGTGCAGGTCGTGGTGGAGGGTGTCGCCCTGCTGGGGCCCCAGGTTCCCCTCGATGCCGCGCAGCGCGAGGTTCATCTTGGCGAGCCGCCAGGTGGTCGGGTTCGACTCCTGCCCGTAGATGGAGATGTCGCCGACGCGCCCGCCGTGGGCCTCGACGAACTTCTCGCTCTGCACGAACATCCCGCCCGAGCCGCAGCAAGGGTCGTAGACCCGGCCCTTGTACGGGGCGAGCATTGCGACGAGGAGCTGGACCACGCTCTTCGGGGTGTAGAACTGCCCGCCCTTGCGGCCTTCGGCGAGCGCGAACTCCGAGAGGAAATACTCGTAGACCCGGCCGAGGATGTCCTTGGAGCGGCTCGCCTCGTCGCCCAGGGTGATGGTCCCGATGAGGTCGAGCAGCTCCCCAAGCCGCTGCTTGTCGAGCGCTGGCCGCGCGTATTCTTTCGGCAGGACTCCCTTGAGCGAAGGGTTGTCCCGCTCGATGGCGACCATCGCGTCGTCGATGAGCTTCCCGATGGTGGGCTGCTTCGCCTGCGCCGCGAGGTGCGACCAGCGCGCTTCCTTCGGCACCCAGAAGATGCTCGCGCCGCGGTATTCGTCCCGGTCCTCCGGGTCGGCGCCGTCGGCGCGCTCCAGCTCAAGCTGCCGGTGCCGCTCCTCGAAAGCGTCGCTGATGTACTTGAGGAAGATGAGCCCGAGGACGACGTGCTTGTATTCCGCGGCATCCATGTTCGAGCGGAGCTTGTCCGCCGCGAGCCACAGCTTCTTCTCGAACCCCAGGTCGCCGCTGCCGTTCGCCTTCTCGGCTTTCGCTGGCCGTGGACCACCGCGAGTCGTCGGCGAAGGAGACGCTTCGGAATCCGACGCCGTGGAACGCGCGAGCCCCGACGCATTGCGGCCGAGTATCTTCTCCAGCACCGCTATCGTCTCTCGGGAGGGCTCAAGCTTGCCGGTTTCCCACTGGCTTACCGTATTCTGCGACGCGCCGACCTTCGCGCCCAGCTCGCCCTGCGAGAGCCCTCTCGCCTTGCGTGCCTTCCGAAGCCACGCCGCGGACCACGCCATCCTCGTTCCCCTCACGCTCGCTCGCACACGAGCATCCGACCCGTTTTCGCAAACGGCCCTAGGGCTGTTCTACCGCAAACGTGCGCGCAAGCAAGCGGAAGCGGCGGCAGGGCACCTGGGCGTTTAGATCGTCCGACCCGGGGACGTTTCGCCGTCCCGTCCTTCTTTGTGGACGTTTCTCATCCCGGACATCGGCCGGCTGCCGAGGAATCGAAGCTGCATGTCTTCCTGAAGCGCTTCGGGTGGACCTTTCCCGCAAACTGGCCCTGCGACGCGAGAGGCGCCAAGCGAGGGCGATGACCTCCCCCCCCTTGGAAAATCGAGGGGGGGAGGGGTCATATGCGTTAATCCAAAGCTTGCCTCTTCAACGCGACCCTTTCTGAAACCGTTCGTCCTGAGCGAGCCGGACGGTTCTTTCGTCCGGCGGAGTCGAAGGACGGCGCTGCTGCTCTCCATCACCGTTGTCCTTCGACTCCGGTCGCGCAAAGAGCGCGCGACCTACGCTCAGGACGAACGGTATTTGCAACAGCCGTCCGGGAACCCAAGGCTAAGGTTAACACCTATGGGGGGAGGGGTCCGGCACTGAGCCCGCCACGTGCCGGCCCCGCGCACCTTGCCGAACCGCTCTCGCGGGCCGTTGCTGTGAGCCCCACCCTCGCCACGACGCGCGCCCGAAGCGCGCCCCCGAGCGTCACCCGCTCCCCGCCCGCCGCGGCGCCCACGATCACGCGCCTGGTAGCCGCGCTCCAGAGGTCCGAGGCGGCCGGCGAGAGCGAGAGGCGTGTCCGCGCCACAGCCGAGGCGAACGCTCAACAGGCGGTCTCGCAGCGTGACACCGAGCGGGCCGCTCACCAACGGACGAAGGCGGCCTTGGACAAGGCGCAAGTTGTAGTGGCACGACTCGCCTCTGAGCTGAACAAGGCGCAAGCGGAACCGTCGCGGGCGTCGGCGGAAATAGCCAAGTGTCGTCGCTGAACGTGACGAGCTCCGGGCCAAGCAGGAAACGTCTTCCGCGCCTCCCTCCAAGGCGGAGGCTAGCGGGTCCGGTTGACAGGCCGCGCGCCCGGTGTTAGGCGTGCCCTTGAGAGCCGCCCGTCGTGACGGCGGAGGACAAACCAAATCGAGTCAAGCTGATCCACACGGGTGTTGATGTCTTCCCTGAAAGTTGACCTTAACCTTCTGTCCTTCGGGGCACGGAGTGATCCATGGGAAACAACAGGAACGACGTTCACCTGCCGTCGTGGTTCAACTACAACCTCGCCGGCAAGAAGTACTGGGAAGCGGGCCATCACTTGCACATCCACGCGCTCTCCCTTCTCGACGACGAGATCGAGGGGCTCTTGGATGAGGCGTCGAATCGTCTCGACGAGATCGCGGACGCGAAAGACGCGAAAGAGTGGCTCGACAAGTATTTCCCGAATTTCGTGAAGGCTGTTCCGGAGGATGATCGTGATGCCTTCGTCGACGGCTTTCTCGGTCTCACCGACGAATAGCTGTAGCGCCTGAATTGACCGGGCGGCTCTCGCCCCTGTCTGCTTGCAAGTTCTCTCGAACCAAACCCTGCTGTCGATGCGCGTGAATGCTAAAGAGCATTAGCATCGGTTCTACCCGACGCTGACGCTCTTGGTTACCTGATCCCCTTCGCCTCCTTTTCCAGGGCTTTCGCCCGTTCGATTTCATCCTCGCCGTGCTCGCGGAGCTTGTCCGGCGGCCAGTCTTCGATCCGCAGGTCGCCGGTTTCCTCGCCGTCTTCCTGCTCCTCTCGTTCCTCTTCGCCGTCTTCCTCGACGGTGTTGTGCGGCGCCCGGAAGTCGGCCGGGTCGACCTCGCCGCGAACCACGCGGTCGAACTGGTGCAGCCTCGCGATGACGACGGCGAGGATGGCCCCGATGCGCGGTTGCAGCCGGCGGGTTTCGTGCTCGTCGCTCTCTTCGCCGAGCTGCGCGAGTCTCCGGGCGCCGTCCACTGCGAGCTCCAGGGTGTGTAGCTCGTCGGACACGCTCACCTTCTTCGGCAGGTTCATCACCTCCTTTCGTGTTCGTTCGCCCTGTTTTCGTGAGGTTTCGGCTAGCTCGTCTTCTTCGCGCACGCCGTCTGGTACGGGCAGCTCCGGCACTGCCAGCCGCGCACCGGGTAGCTGACCCCGGCGTCGATGGCCTTGAGCACGCCGAACGCGACGCGGAGGAAGTCGTCCTCGTCCTGCTGGTCCCGCACGATGTTTTCGATCTGCACCTGCGGGCTCTTCGTCTTCGTCACGATCTGGTAGCGCAGGCCGATAGGGCTCCAGCCCAGCTCGTGCATCGCGAGCTGATACGCCGTCGGCTGGAGGTCGTACCGGAGCTGGTCGACGCCGTACTTCTTCGCCGCCGACTTGTGCTCGACGACGATCGTCAGGTCGCCCTCGTGCGCAACCAGATCGATGGCGCCGACCAGCTTCTCTTCGAGCACTTCCCCGGTGTCCGGATCGACCAGGGTGACCGAGAACGGCTGTTCCACCGCGTCGACCACCAGGTCCTGCTCGGTCGCCTTCGCGTTCTCGACGAACTTCCCGAGCATCTTCGCGGCGAGGTCCAGCGGGTCGACCTTCGGCTCGTCGTCCTCGCCCTGGACGGGAACGCTGCCGTCTAGCTTGAGCGCCCACGCCCGGCGGAACGTCTCGATGAGCTTCTCGGTCGTCGGCGCGACGTGCAGGTCTCGCAGGTCGATGTAGTGGTGGGCGAGGGCGGCGTGGAACGCGATGCCGAACGCGAGCGCCCGCGGCACGAACTCGGGCTCGACGCCGCGCACGTAGCGCAGCTCGAACTGCCGCGGGCAGAGCAGGTACGCCTTGATCTGCGAGATGCTGACGTACAGCTCGTCGCCGATCGCCTCGCGGATGGTCGCCGGCATCTACGCCTCCGGGTGCTCGCCGGTCGGGTGCGAGTGGCCGTTGGACGCCTGCTGCGAGAGCTGGCCGATGAGCGTGCTCGCGTCGGTCTTCGAGAGGAACTCCGGCTGGCAGCCGAAGGCCAGCCTGACCTGCTGGCGGAACGGCGACTGCTGGTAATTCAGCTTCCTCGCGAGCGCCCAGATCGCCGCGAGCTGCTTGGAGGTGAGCCGGTTGCGGCTCGGGGTGTTGTTCGCCGCCGGCTGGGAGCGGTGCTGCTCGGCGTGCTGCTGGTCGTACTGCTGCACCGGTGCTGGGTTGCTCGCCTCCTCGCGCGGCTGGGCGTAGGTGCTCACCGGCTGCGGCGCCGCCTGGGGCTGGGGCTTCTGCTCGGCGGAGCTCTGCGAATGCGGGGGCTGCGGCTGGAACGTCTCCGTCGCCGGCAGGTTGTCGTCGTCGAGCGTCCCTTCGTACGCCTGTTTGCCGCAGCCGAGCATCGCCGCGCCCTTCTTCAGCGCGTTCGTGTAGCTGCCTTTCTTCGCGTCGGACTCGCTGACCGACTGGTGCCCGCCGGTCGCGAACGTCTCCGCCCACGGGACGAACTTGCCGTCGACCCACTCGCCGAGTTGGAGCGTGATGTCGCAGGTCGCGTCGAACGCCGGTCGGCCCTTGCTGGTCGTGATCTCGCGCACCGTGATGGCCTGCTGCGTCCGCCAGCCGCCGACGCCGAGCACCTCGTTCATCCGGTTCACCACGTACTGGTACTTGATGCCGGTCGTGTCGTAGCCCTTGCCGGTGACGCGCCCTTCGGTGCGCTCGATGGCCTCGTCAGTGAACGGCGCCGACAACATCGCGTACAGCTTCCGCTTGTCCTCGTTCATCGTCGTGCTCCTCGGTGGGGCTCCTGCCCCGCAAAAGCGCCGAAGCCCCCGGTCCCGGATGACCAGGGACGCGAGGGCCTCGACGCAGGTGGACGTGCTGGACTTGCCGAACGACTACAGGGTCGTGACGATCAGCTCGGCGAGAATCACGAGCACCGCGCTGACGAACTGACGAACACCGGGCGTGCGCCAAACGCCCCTCACGAGGTTCCACATGAGCATCACCTCCCTTCTCCCGGAGGTGCCGGATCAGAGCGTGAACAGCTTCTCGGCGGTCTCGTCGTCGATGTCGTCGAGTCGCTGGATGGCGTGCGCTTCGTCGCACCAGGGTTCGAGGTCGCTCTCGTCGACCCCGATGCCGATGCCGAGCATCGTGACGCCCATCTCTTTCGCGACCTGGCGGACCTGCGGC
Source organism: Myxococcales bacterium (assembly GCA_021787845.1). Taxonomy (GTDB): domain Bacteria; phylum Myxococcota; class Myxococcia; order Myxococcales; family JAJYLH01; genus JAJYLH01. The sequence continues at coordinate 12,556 of JAJYLH010000007.1, forward strand.
GCGTTGTTCCCGTCGCTCTGGCCGTCGGTGATGAGCACCACGTCGGCCTTCTTCATCGCGCCGTCGCTGTCCTGGATGATTTCGAGCGACCGCCTCAGCACCCGCTCGATGGAGGTGCCGCCAGCGCAGCCGACGAACAGCGCGCTCTCCGGCAGCGGTTCACCAGGGCGCACGATGACCTCGTGCTTGACCAGCGCATCGAACGACAAGACCGCGAAGTGCCGACGCTGGCGATGGGCGATTTCGAGCAGCGCGAGAGCCACCGCGGTCGCCCAGATGTCGCTCGGCCCGGACATCGAGCCGGACTTGTCCAGGCACACGACCAGCGGCCCACGCCCCAGGGAATCGGTGCCCTCCAGCTTGTACTGGAGCGCCCGGTTCTCGATGAGGTCGCGCAGGAACGCGAGCTTGCGGCGCGGGTTCAGGAGCCCGGCCAGCTCGACGGGCAGGAGCCTCGACAGCTCCGACCCCATCTCGACGTCGGTGATCTCGTCGGCGCCATGCTTCACCTTCGACCGCTGCTTGCGCGCGGCGATGCGCTTGAATTTCCCGGCGAGCATGGCGATGCGCCGGAGCCGATCGTCGTTCTTCAGCCTCGCCGCGAGGAACCTCGACGACGGATGTTCGAACCGCTCCCCTTTTGCAGAACCGGTGCCGGGCAGCCTGAACCCGACCCCATCGAGTGCTTCTTTCGTCTCGCGCTGATCGGCAACGGTGCCGCTCGCCTTCTCACATCCGTTGCCGATGACCTTGCGCAGCGCCGCGTCGTTCGCATCCTGCGGCTTCGTCTTCAGGTGCGGCGCGAGCTCGGCCATCAGCGTTTCGACGGCCGAGCCCGCCGCATCCGCATCGCCCAGGCACTCTTCGACCAGGCGGCCGAACGCGGGAAGTTGCTCGCAGGTCGCGTGGAGCTTCTCCGACCAGGCGGCGAGCTCGCCGTTGTCGGGGTGCGGGAGCGGTTCACCTCCCCCCGCGAAGAGCCGGTCGAACAGCTCGTCTTCGAGCTGGCGGGCGGGCTTGTCGTCCTCTTCGACCGGCGGCAGCTCCCGGGCTTCCCGGTGCAGGAACACGTGCCAGAGCGGCACGTCGAACCGGAGCCGGCGCATCGCTCACTTCCCCGCCGCGCGCCGGAGCCCGAGGCCGCTCGACACCGTGCGCGCGAGGTCCTCGTGCAGCGCGGTGATCTCGAACGACGCTTCCTGGATGACCTGCCGCGCCCGCTTGCCGCCTGCGTGTGCGAGCTTCTCGAGCTTGGTCATCTGCTGGTTGAACTGCTCCAGCGCTTCCGCGGCCTTCGCGATGTACTGCTTGCGGTCGCTGCTCTTGAGCGCCCGCACCGTGTCCGCCGTCTCCCGCGCGGCGTCCAGGATTTCCGTCGCCTGGCTCGACACCGGGTCCGCGACGTGCCCGACGATCTTCGCGACCTTCGCTCGCGCCTTCGGCTCGCGCCAGAGGGAATCGGTGAGCAGGATGAGGTCTTCGGGAGTGGTCTTGCTCTCCCCCGCCGCCCACGCCGCCGCCTGCGTGAGCTTGAGCGACTTCTTCCAGCGGCGGTCCGACGCGATGATGCCCTCCTGCTTCAGCGCGTCGCGGATGCTGATGAGCGCGTCGACCGTCGCGTCGGTCAGCTTGATCTTGCCGACCTCGACTTGCGCCGCCTTGAGCGTCTTCATGTCGAGCCGGGTCGACACGTTCGGCTCCAGCGCGGTGAGGACGCTCTTCAGGTGGGCCGGCCGGAGCAGGTAGCTCACCTCGAACCGCAGGATGAACCGGTCGAACAGCGCTTCCAGCTCCTTGCCCTCCGGCAGCTCGTTCGACGCGCCGAACATCGTGACGAGCGGCACCGCTACCGGTTGGCCGTCGTTGTGGAACACCCGCTCGTTCACCACCGCGAGGAGCGAGTTCAAGATGGCGCTGTTCGCCTTGAAGATCTCGTCCACGAACGCGAACTCCGCCTCGGGCAGCTTCCCGGTGGTGAGCCGGGTGAACCGGTCCTGCTCCAGCGCCTTGAGCGAGATCGGCCCGAACAGCTCTTCCGGCGTCGAGAACTTCGTGAGCAGGCGCTCGAAGTACACGCCGCCGAACGCCTGAGCGATGGACCTCGCGAGCGCGGACTTCGCCGTGCCCGGCGGGCCGATGAACAGCACGTGCTCCCCGGCGAGCACCGCGCACAGCGCCCCGTCGATGACGGCGGTGCGCTCCGGGAACTTGCTGACCAGCTCGTTCCTGAGCTTCTCGAACTGCTGCTGCATGGACTTCCTCTCCTTCTTGAACGACGGAGAGCGGCACCGTGCCACCTGCACAGCACCGCTCTCGGGTTGCCCGGCGGGATGCCGGAGTGACGGACGTTCGGGGACCGTGACGTACGATGCGTCAGCCTTGCGTCACGCTGGATCGGCGACTTTCTGCGGGTTTTTCACCCGCAATGACGCAATGACGCAGATGACGCATCGTCCGCGAAACTTCTCGGAAGGTGCTCCGGCGCTTGCCAGCACCTCTCTTGCCTGACTAGGGGGGCACCGGAAAGCTCGCGTCATCAACGTCACTGCGTCACAAGCCCGAGACTTCCGCGGACTTGCGCCGGTTTCGGGTGACGCACCGGCGTGGCGGATGACGCTGGCATCGCTGCTGGCGTCGCCGCTGGCTGCGGGTGAACTCGATGATGGCGACGACGATGGCGTCGGCAACGCGCCGACGTTCTCGGGGCTCGTCGAGGCAGCACTCGTCGAGAGCGTAGAGCACCGAATCGACCAGGAACCGCAGGACCTTCACGTCGAGCGGCATGGTCACGCCGCCTTCTGCGCGAGCAGCTTCTCGACCGACTCGGTGAGCTGTCCGAGAGTGCTGTCGAGGCCCTTCACCTGCACGTTCAGGATGTCGCGGTAGAGCTGCGCCCGGGACCGGAGCGCCTCGAAGGCGTCGAACCGGCGGACCAGAGTGGACGGCTTCTCCGGCGGCGACGCGACGAACTTCTCCACCTCCTTCTTCAGCGCATCGAGCTCTTCCTCGATCGACTTCGCCGCCACGTCGCCGAGCGTCCGGTTCGCATCGGCCGAGTCGTGCACCGGGAGCAGGTAGAACCGCGAGCTGCCGATGCTCTCGATGGCACCCTGGAGCGCTCGCACTTCCTTCGCGTGCGGCGCCGGCACCCACCACACGCCGCCGTTCTCCCGGAGCAGCACGGCGGAAAAACTCTGGAGCGTCCGGTTGATGGTCCGCCGCACGTCGTCCGCCGTGTGCGTGTCGCGGTGAAGCTCGAACCGGGCCTTGATGTTCGCCGCGATTTCGTGCGTCGGGTCGTCGGTCGTCACCTCGTCGCCGGGGTGGACGAGAGCGATCCTGGCCTCCTGGTGGTAGTCGAGCGTGCCGTCGTCGAGCTTCCGCTCCCGGACGATGCCGAACACGAGCTCCTCCTCGTCGTCCTTCGCGAGGCGGATGAGCCGGTCGGAGAGGCCGACCTGCGTCTCCCGGATGGCGAGCTTGAACGCTTTTTCCAGCGTCGGCGGCTCCGGGAGCAGCTCCGCCGGGAGCCCGGTCGGCGCCCACTTCGCCTCCAGCGTGGTCCGGTCGATCTGCGCTTCGGCGAGCGTCCACCACACCAGGTCGCCGAGGTGCTGCCCGCCGGTCGCGAGCACGTTGATGAGCGAATCGATGGTCATTTCGACCACCTCCTTGGCCGTGAAAGGCCGGAAATGCAGCCGCAAAGCTGCACAACAGGGCGAATGTCCTGTCCATAGTGCTTATGCCGGAAATTCCGGGATTCTTGCGCTACGGCAGACCTAAACGGGTCCTGCTAAGCAGATCGGCTACTGGCTAGCCGACGCATGCCCCTGGTCCCGGTGAGTTCGAGAGGGCGCAAGACGTCGGTGCGTTTGGCTCGACGGCTCGACGAGGCCGAATTAGACCGCGCGGCTGACGGCCAGGGCACCTCAGATGCCAAGCGGCTGCTCATCCGCTCCCCTAGAAGGTCGGAGGTCAATCTGAATGCCGACGGATGCAGATGAGTCCACCGAAACTTCCCAGAACAACTCCACGCTGCGGAGTCGATACGGCCCAGGTGCCGGCCCTGTTCCTCCCGTGGAGGGCGCCCACCTGTGGCGCATGCCGACCTCCGATGGCTACGGGATGGCGGTACCCGGCCCTGACGAGTGGTGGTGCGAGCAGTGCTGCGGGAACAACGTCCCGTACATCGACCCTCCCGACGTGAACATGACGTGCGGCTTCTGCAATCGGCGGCTGAGCCTCGAAGAGCGGGACATCCTCCTGCGGAAGCGCGAGCTGGCTGTGCGCGAACGCGAGCTGAACTCACGCCTTCCCGAGCAGCCGAAAGCTGTTCAGGAGCCCTCTGGCTACCCGGCTTCGCAGGCGCATAACGTGACCGCTGCCGCCAATCGACCGGGGCACACCGGTGAACCGCTGCCCTGGTGCGACTTCGCCGAGACAAACGAGCTGCTGCGGTGCAGCCGGACGAAGTTCTTCATCCTCATCAGCGAGAAGAAGCTCCAGGTCGCCCCCGAGGCTCCTGGCCGGCGGACCTGCGTGACGCGGGAGAGCGTGATGGCGTACCGGGCCTCGGTCGCCGTCGTGCCCCCGGAGAAGAAGCCGAAGGGTCGGGCACCTCGAAGGAGGCCGAATCCGCTCCCGCAGAGCGCAGTGCCTGACAGGGACACCCTGCGGGCGGAGCTCGACGAACAGCGGAAAAAGTTATTTAAGTAGAGGACGCCCACACACTTTCCCACACACTTTGGGTTCAGCTCAGGTGTACTTGGTTCATTTCTGGACAGATGATACTCTAGCAAAAGAAAACGCGGAACCCCTTGTCTTTCCGGGATTCCGCGTCTTCTTCTTGGTGCCGACGAGTGGACTCGAACCACTTACCTGAGGATTATGAGACCTCCGCTCTGGCCGGATGAGCTACGTCGGCGCGCGAGCGCGCGGGTAGATAGTGGAGGCGCGCCCGCGAAGTCAAGACCCGGCCGGCACCTGCTCGGCTTCGGGCACCCGGCGGCGCGACCACAGGTGGCTGAAGAGGTGATTGAGCTCGACCCGCCCCAACAGCACGAAGTAGAGGCCGAAGGAGACCTGCTGCGCGAACGAGAGCGCCCAGCCAGTGTTCACGCACGCCGCGACGCTGGCGCCGAGCGCCCCCGCGCTCAGGCCCGGGTGGAGCGTCGTGCGAAACAGCTTCATCCCCAGGGCGGTGAAGGCTTGCATGGTCCCCACCATCCCGGGGCCGGCCGGAATCATCACGCCGATCACCTGCAGGCCCAGCACGGTCGTCGCCTGCAGGAACGTCAGGCGCAGCGCGAACGCCCGCGAGATGAGGACGATGCCGAGGGCGTTCAAGGCCCAGTAGATCGCGGTCAGCCCCACCACCTCGGCGAACCGGGTCCAGCTCGGGACCACCGCGAGCCCGTCGATGAACGAGTCGAGCATCCCGCACAACCGCTCGGCCAGGCGCGTCGAGAACACGCCCACCACCCGGCGGGTCCAACGATTCGCGGCTTGCCGATGGACGAAAGCGACGATGAGGAACGCGAGCCCCAGTGCGAAGATCAGCGCCACGATCACCGCGCCGACCCGGACGTGCGCGAGGTGCGCGCTCGCGCTGCGGCCGCCCACCGTCCACAGGAGGCCGACCAGCAGCGCTCCCATGAAGAGGCCGTCGGTCACCCGCTCGACCACCACGCTCGCGAGCGCGCCGCTCATCCGGATCTTCAGCTTCTCCGCGGCGAGCGACGGCCGCCCGAGCTCGCCCAGCCGCAGCGGCATCACCATCAACGCCATGAACCCCACCGCGGCGATGGCGTTGATTTCGCGAAAGGGCGCCGACGCGAGCGGCTTGAGCAAGAGGCCCCAGCGCCAGGCGCGCACGAAGTGGACGAGGGCGAGGACCGCGACCATCGCCACCACCCAGAGGACGCGCGGACCCGCGAGCGCCGCCTCGATCGCGTGCCCGACCTTCCCCAGGTCGACGCCGCGCAGGCTCCACCAGATGAAGAAGGCGCTCAGGCCGAGGCCGAAGGCGATTTGCAGGGCGCGCTTCATCGAGGCATCAGCACGAGCGGCGAGCCGGCGAGCACGCGGGCCGGATTCTCCTCGATGAGGAGCTGGAGCCGTGCCGAACCAATGCTGCGCTCCAGTACCTTGAGACCGCTCCCGAGGACTTCCCGGGTGCTCGCGCTCCGGTGCGCGTCGGTGGCGGCGACCGCGACGAGGTTCTCGGCGAGCAACGCCTGCGCCAGCTTCTTCGCCGTGGAGCCGTAGAGACCGGCGACGGAACCGATTTCGATCTGCAGGTGCGCTCCTGCCGCCACGACCTCGGGCGCGGCCTCGGGGCGGGCGGTGAAGTGCGCGCAGCGCTCCGGGTGCGCGATGATCGGCCGGACCCCGCGCATCAACAGCTTGAAGATGGCGTCGCGCAGGCCCGGCACCGGCGTCGCGAAAGGAAGCTCGACGAGCACGTAGGGGCCGCCCGCGAGCCGCGTCGCCTCGCCCGCCTCGACCCGCGCGAGGAACTCGGGCGTCAACAAGTGCTCGCGGCCGGCGTGGAGCTTGAGCGCGACCTGCCGCTCGTCGAGCATCCGCTGGACTTCTCCCAGGCGCTCGGCGCACCGCGCGCCGTCCGGCGACATCTCCGGCTTCGAGTGGGGGGTGGTGACGACGTCGGTGAAGCCCGCCTCGACCAACGCTTCGGCGAGCGCGAGCGACTCGCCCGCGTCGGTGGCGCCGTCGTCGAGCCCGAAGAGCAGGTGATTGTGCAGGTCGACGCGGCCCATCGGCGGTCCCGCTCCCACGCGGGGGCCGGCGTTGTCGCACGAGAGGCGCTCCGCGCACAAGCCGCCGCTCCGCGGGAAGACGGCGCTGCCGGCCACCGGGAGCGCTGCCCAGGGGAGCCTCGGCCGGCTGCTGACCCCGGCGAGAGAAACCCCTGCTGGCCAGCGCATCCGCCAGCCGGGTCGATGGTGCCGCTCCGGCGGCGAAATGCGCCCCGCCGCCAGATGACCGAGCGCGGCGCGCCTTCCGGGCGTGTTAGCCCTCGATCGATGGAGATGGCCTCGCACGCGGCGATCCTCGCCACGTACTTCACCGCCCACGACGTCGCGCGCGGCGCGGCGCGCGCGTTCTCGCTCGACTTGCGGCTCGGCGTCGCCACGGTCCTCGACACCGCTCTCGTTCTACTGCTGGCGCTCTCCCCGACCGGGCGCGCGCTCTACGACCGCTGCCGTCGCCTGCCCCGGCCGTGGCTCGGCGACGCGGCGTTCCTCGCTCTGGTGGAGCTATGCAGGTCGGCGCTTGCGCTGCCGCTCGACTGGGAGTTCGATTTGCGCAATGCGCGCGCCCTCGGCCTCTCGCACGAGACCTTCGCCCGGTTCCTGTCGCTCGCGGGCCGCGACGCGCTCTTCGGCGCCGCCGCCTTCGCGTTGATCGGCGCCACCCTGCCGTTCGTGCGGGCGAAGCTGCCCAAGCGGTGGTGGCTCGCCCTCGCGGTCGCTGGATCGATCGTGCTCGTGGCGGACGTGGCGATGGACCCCTATCGCGTCGAGCTCGACTACAAGCTGACGCCGCTCGCGCCAGGACCGCTGCGAACGCGGATCGACCAGCTCATCGCGGCGACGAACGCGCGGGTCGGCGAGGTGGTGGAGGCTAACGTTTCAAAAGATTCCACTGAAGCGAACGCCTACGTGATGGGCTTCGGCCCCACGAAACGGCTGGTGCTCACCGACAATCTGCTCGCGCTGGGCGACGACGCGGTGGTCGGGGCGGTGGCGCACGAAATCGGCCATCGGCGGGACCGCAAGCTGCCCTTCCGGCTGGCGCTGTCGATGGGCGGCCTCTTCGCGCTGCTCTGGCTCCTCGAGCGGACGTTGCGCTTCGGTCTCGCGCATGGCGCGCGTTCGACAGCACAAGCGCTGCCGCTCTTCATCGCAGTGTTCACGCTCTTGAACGTCGCGTCGCTGCCGGTGCGCGCCGCCATCTCGCGACACGACGAGCGAGCCGCGGACACGCTCGAGCTGAAGACGCGGAAGGACCTCGACGCGTACGTGCAGGAGCAGGTCGAGCTCACCCGCCGCGACGCGCTCGAGCCCGACCCGGGAGGGTTCGACCGGCTGCTTTCGACGCACCCGTCGCCGGTGGAAAGGATCGCGCGCGCCCTGTGGTACAAAGCCCGGCGAGGATCCGGCAGGTGAGCATCGTGGCGCTCGACGTGGGCGACAGGACCATCGGGGTCGCGGCGTCGGACGAGCTGGGGCTGACGGCGCAGGGGCTGGGGACGATCTGGCGCAAGGGCGACCGGCACGATTTCCCGGCGCTCTTGGCGCTGGTCGGCGAGCGTGAGGTCGACCGGTGGATCGTCGGCTGGCCGCTGAACATGGACGGCAGCGAAGGCCCGCGGGCCGAGAAGACACGACGCTTTGCGAGACGGCTGCAGGACCACGTGAGCGCTCCCGTCCTGCTATGGGACGAGCGGCTGTCGACGTTCGAGGCGGAGAACGTCCTGCGCGAAGGGGGCGTGCGCGCGAGAGAGCGCAAGGCAGTGGTGGACATGCTCGCGGCGCAGGTGATTCTCCAGAGCTACCTCGCGGCGGGGGCGCCCGAGAAAGGTGAGCGGCCGTGAAGAAGAAGCTTCTCGTGGCGCTCTGTGCGGCCCTGGCGGCGCTGGTCGTCGCGGCGGGCCTTCTCGGCTGGCAGGCGCATCGGCTCGCCGTCTTCGCGCGCACGCCGCACGCCGTCCAGCGCGAGGTGGTGGTGACCGTCCGGCCGAAGACGGGACCGAAAGCGGTGAGCGAGAAGCTCTTCCAGGCGGGCGCCATCACCAGCGCGCGGCTGTTCTACTGGGAGGTGCGGTTTCGCCGCCGGCTGGCGGGACGGCTCAAAGCCGGGCAGTACCTCTTTCGCAAAGGGGAAGCGCAGACGCCGAGCCAGATCATCGCGCGGCTCTTGCGCGGCGAGGTGCTGGACGTGAAGGTGACCATCCCGGAGGGGCTGCGGCTCGACGAAGAGGCGGCGATTTTCGCGGCCCACGGCGTCGGCGACCCGGCCACGTTCATCCGCCTCGCGCGAGACCCCGCCTTCGCGCGCTCGGCGGGCATCGACGCGAAGAGCCTCGAGGGCTACCTCTTTCCCGACACCTACCTCGTGCCGAAGAACATCCAGACGGCGGCGCTCCTGAAGCTGATGGTGCTGCACTTCCAGGCGGCCTACGCGGCCGCCGACGAGCGGCGCCAGGCCGGCATCGCCCTCGACGAGCGCCAGACCGCGACCCTCGCGAGCATCATCGAGAAGGAAACGGGCCAGGCCCAGGAGCGGCCGCACATCTCCTGCGTCTTCCACAACCGGCTCAAGCTCGGGATGAAGCTGCAAACCGACCCGACCGTGATCTACAGCATCATCCTGAAGGAAGGGCATTTCGACGGCGACATCCACAAGCGCGACTTGTCTATCGACAGCCCGTACAACACCTACGAGCACACTGGCTTGCCGCCGGGGCCGATCGCGAACGCCGGGCTCGCCTCCCTGATCGCGGCGCTCGACCCCTCGAAGTGCGACGACCTCTATTTCGTTTCCAAGAACGACGGCACCCACGTCTTCTGCCCCACCCTCGCCTGCCACGAGCGCGCGGTCGAGAAATGGCAGGTCGAGTACTTTCGCAAGAAATGGGCAGCCGAACGGGGGACTCGGTCGCGCGGGAGGTAGGAGCGCCGCGGCTCAGCTTTCGAGCAGCAGCATCCACCGCACCGGAACGGCGATGTCCGTAAAGGCGCGAGGGCTCAAGGTTCCGGTGGTCCGGCGCTCGACGTGCGTATAGCGGCTGCCCTTCGGCTCAGTTCGGACCTCGACCACTTTCGAGACCAGGTTGACGAGCCAGTATTCGGGAATGCTCGCCCGCGCGTAGATGGACGACTTGACGGTCCGGTCCTTGCGAACCGAGCTGTCGGCAACTTCGATGATCAGCTTCGCGGTTCTCGGATGCGCCTTCGAGTAGTCGCGGCGCGCGACGACGGCGATGTCGGGTTCGGGCTCGGAGTCATCCGAGATGGCCAGCGGAAGCTGGACGCGGATTCGGGCCCGCTTGCCGAGCGCTTCCACGAAGAGCTCGGTGAGGCGACCAATCACCTCGGCATGCGGCGAATGTTGCGGGGACATGACGACGAGCGCTCCTTCGAGAAGCTCCAGGCGCTCGCCGTCGAACACGCCCCACTCGACCAGGCGGTCGTACTCGGACCGGAGCAGCGGCCGAAGGCGTTCGGGCGCAATGGCACGAGCATCCAACATGCTTCAAGGATAGCGCGAACACGCGGCGATCGCTCGCGGGCCCTAGCGCCGCCCGGCGAGCCGCCAGACGGTCACGCGCCCGACGGCGTGTGCCATCCTGTACCGGTGCCGGAAGGCGGTCTCGGTCTCGTGGAGCGTGCGATCGAGCGCACCACCGTGAATCGAGACGATGAGGCCGGGCACCACGCCGGGCGGCAGGTGTTCGACGTCCCGGCGATCGCGCCGGGCGGCGCAGGCGATGACGATGTCCTCGTAGGTCGGCACCCGGTCGAGCGCGACCGGACCGCGGCTGGCACGCAGCGCGTCGGCGCCCGCCTCGAGGTCCGCGGGCAGGCGCGAGACCGGGCTCGACGCCGCCGCCATCAGGCCGAGGCCCGGCATGCCATCCGCTTCTCGCACGATCGCCGCGTCGGTCCAGAGCGCCAGCAGCAGGCAGACGACGAGGGTCCGCGGTTTCAAGGCGGGCATCGCGGCGAGCAGGAACGCTGCCGGGCCCAAAGCGAAGCGGGCCATGGGCCAGAACGAGCCGAGGAGCACCGACTTGCCGGTGTAGAGGACCAGCGGAAAGAGGCCCAACGAAATAGGCAGGAGCGCTTTCGACCTCCATTTGGCCGCCCGCACGAGGCCGGGGACGAGGACGACGAAGAAGCCCGGGGTCAGGAGGCCGAAGAGCGCCGCCGGCCAGTAGCCGAGCATCGAGATCCGCCAGGAGAGGACGCCGTACTGCGCCTCGGCGCGTGCCGCGAGCCGAGCGTGATCGGCGGTGATGTGCGTCAGCGGCGCGAGCGGGTGGCCGGAGGCGAGGGCGTTGGCGAGAAGAATGGACGCCGGACCGAGGAGCAAGAGCGCTGCCGTCACCCACGCGCGTACGCGTGACGCGCGAGCCGACCGCCGATCGGCCCGATCGGTCGGATCCGACTGATCGGTCTCATCGCGCGCGGCGGAGGTCCCGGCGCGTTTCCAGACCCACCAGGCGGCGAGAAGCGGCAGCCAGAGCCAGGCGTCGTAGCGGGTGGTGCTCGCGCCGAACGCGCAGGCGACGGCGAGGAGCGGCCGGTCGTCGAGGGCGGCGAGGACGGTGCCCAGCGCGAACGGCAGGTAGATCGCCTCGGAAGCGAAGGTGGTCGAGGCCTGCAGGTGAATCGGACAGAGTGCGAGGGCGAGGCCGGCGGCGAGGCCGGCGCGGTCGCCGGAAAAGCGCTGCGCGAGGCGGGCGGCGAGGACGACCGAGAGCGTGCCGCCGAGGACGACGACGATCCGCGACGCGACGAGCGACCCGAGGCCGGTGAGCGCGAGGAGCCCGGCGAGCTGGGTCGGCAACGGCCCGTACTGGAAGACGCGCGAGAAGTCCCAGGAGACCTGCGGGTGCGCGACGAAGCGGCGGAGAATCTCCATCCGCGCTGGCGCATCGCCGAACTGGTCCTGGGCGACGACGGCAATCGGGAGCCGCAGAGCAAGAGCGCCAAGGCCCACCAGGAGCGGAACCCGATGGCGCCGCAGCCAGCCGCGAACCCGGCGTGCCGCTCGCCCCTCATCGGCCGGCGCCGGCTCGGCCCCTCGACTGCGCTCGGGATGAGCGCTGACGGGGAGCGGGGAGTCGCTCGAACGCTCTGGACGGGCGGGACCCGGGATGGTCTTTCCCTCGACGAATCGCTCGCATGGCGCGAGCGAGGACGACTCTAGGGGCGGCCGAGGCGGGGTGTAAAGCGCGCGGCTGGCCGGGGAGCAGGAGCGCAAACGCCCGGGAGCTGCCCGGTCGGCGTTGCCACGGGAGCCACCGCACGCTAAAATGCCCGAGGGGCCGGTCCGTCCGAACAGACCGCACGGCACGCCTCGAGGTCCCGAGGGAGAGGATCGAACAACCTCGCCGGGGCCGAGCTCTGAGCGAGGGAAATAGGACATCGCCACGACCGGTTCGCGAAGACAGGCCGTCCCCACGGCGGCCGACGAGCCGTCGCCAACGCCTGAAGGACACGAACGCCATGATGGAAATCCGGGAGACCGAGAGCCTGGTCGAACGCATCGCGTCGCTGCAGGACCGCGCCGCCTACAGCGAGCAGCACTGGGAAGGGTCCTTCGAGGACTACCTGCGCATCGTGCGCCAGAACCCCCGGATCACCCGCACCGCCTTCCAGCGCATCTACGACATGATCCTGTCGCACGGGAAGACGGAGTACGTCGACAACAAGAAGAAGCTCATCCGGTACCACTTCTTCCATGACGAGGAGTTCGGCGGCCGCGACGCCATCTACGGGCTGGACGTGCCGCTGATGAAGCTCGTCAACGTCTTCAAGAGCGCGGCGCAGCACTACGGCACCGAGCGGCGGGTCATCCTCCTGCACGGGCCGGTCGGGTCGTCGAAATCCACTATCGCCCGGCTTCTGAAGAAAGGGCTGGAGGTCTACTCCCGGACCAGCGAGGGCGCCATCTACACCTTCAGTTGGCTGCTCGAGCGCACCGGGCTGGACGGCGTGACGCACCGGGAGGAGACGCCCTGCCCGATGCACGAGGAGCCGCTGCACCTCATCCCGACCGAGTGGCGCAGCAAGATCTACCCGGACCTCGCTGGCGAGAGCGGGTTCGTGATTCCGGACACCGGCGACCTCTGCCCGGCGTGCCGCTACGTCTACAAAGATCTGATGGCCCAGTACCACGGCGAGTGGTCCAAGGTGATGCAGCACGTGCGGGTCCGGCGCTTGAGCCTCTCCGAGAAGGACCGGGTCGGCATCGGTACCTTCCAGCCCAAGGATGAGAAGAACCAGGACTCGACCGAGCTGACCGGCGACATCAACTACCGCAAGATCGCCGAATACGGCTCGGACTCGGACCCGCGGGCGTTCAACTTCGACGGCGAGTTCAACATCGCGAACCGGGGCATCATCGAGTTCATCGAGGTCCTCAAGCTGGACGTCGCGTTCCTCTATGACCTCTTGGGCGCGAGCCAGGAGCACAAGATCAAGCCCAAGAAGTTTCCCCAGACCGACATCGACGAGGTGATCATCGGTCACACCAACGAGCCCGAATACAAGAAGCTCCAGAACAACGAGTTCATGGAGGCGCTGCGGGACCGCACGGTGAAGATCGACATCCCCTACATCACCAAGCTCAACGAGGAAGTGAAGATCTACGAAAAGGACTACAACGCAAAGAAGATTCGAGGCAAGCACATCGCCCCGCACACCCTGGAGATGGCGGCGATGTGGGCGGTGCTGACGCGCCTCGAGGAGCCGAAGAAGCACAACCTGCAAGTGCTGCAGAAGCTCAAGCTCTACAACGGCAAGTCGCTACCGGGCTTCACCGAGGACAACATCAAGGAGCTGCGCAAGGAGGCGCTGCGCGAGGGGCTGGAGGGCATCAGCCCCAGGTACGTGCAGGACAAGATCTCGAACGCGCTGGTCAGCGACAAAGGCGAAGGCTGCATCAACCCGTTCATGGTCCTGAACGAGCTCGAAGGCGGCCTGCGCAACCACTCGCTGATTTCCTCGGAGGAGATGCGCAAGCGCTACAAGGAGCTGTTGAGCGTCGTCAAGCAGGAGTACGAGGACGTGGTCAAGAACGAGGTGCAGCGGGCGATTTCCGCGGATGAGGACGCCATCGCGAAGCTGTGCGGCAACTACATCGACAACATCAAGGCGTACACGCAGAAGGAGAAGGTCCGCAACAAGTACACCGGCCAGCTCGAGGAGCCCGACGAACGGCTGATGCGGTCGATCGAGGAGAAGATCGAAATCGCCGAGAGCCGCAAGGACGACTTCCGCCGGGAAATCATGAACTACATCGGCGCCCTGGCGATCGAGGGCAAGCGGTTCGAGTACAAGACCAACGAGCGGCTGCACAAGGCGTTGGAGCTCAAGCTCTTCGAAGATCAGAAGGACTCGATCAAGCTCAAGAACCTGGTCTCCAGCGTGGTCGACCGCGACACGCAAGAGAAGATCGACGTGGTCAAGGAGCGGATGATCAAGAGCTACGGCTACTGCGAAATCTGCTCGACCGACGTGCTCAACTTCGTCGCCAGCATCTTCGCTCGGGGGGACACGAAGGACTAGGAACATGCGCGACCCGTCCGACATGACCAAGAAACCGCACACCATCGAGGAGTGGCTGGCGCAGCCCGAGGACGCCTATCTCGAGCTGATCGATGGCGAGTTCGTCCCCAAAGCCGCGCCCGACTTCGATCACGGCAACTCACAAAGCGGAACGGCCGGGCTCATCAGAGCCCCGTTTCATCGTCGCGTCGGTGGGAAGGGGGGGCCCGGAGGGTGGTGGATCGGGACCGAGATCGACATCGTCATGAACGGTCACGGGTTTCGGCCCGACATCGCTGGCTGGCGTCGCGAGAGAGTCCCGGCTCTGCCTAAGACGCGTCCGGTCGAGATTCGTCCCGACTGGATCTGTGAAATCCTAAGTGACTCCAACCGTTCCACCGACACCATCAAGAAGCTTCGCCGCTACCATCAGGCCGGTGTTCCTCACTACTGGATACTCGATCCGCTCGATCGCTCGTTGACCGTTCATCACCACGAACCGAGCGGCTATGTCATCGTCCTGCGCGCGGGCGCGAACGAGAAGGTGCGCGCCGAGCCGTTCGACGCCATCGAGGTCAAGGTCGGCGAGCTGTTGGGCGACGACCCGGAAGAGTAGATCGTAGGATGGGTGTGGCGCAGCGGAACCCATCGACGTGCCCGGAAGTCGGGTGGCGAGCGCCGCGCCGATGGGTTTCGCTCCGCTACACCCATCCTTCACGTTCGGCGTGAGCCTTGGCCCGAAAAGCGTTAGACTGGAGCCGTGTCGGGCGCCTGTTCAGGCCCGAAGGAGCCGCCCGCGATGCCGCTGAAAATCCGCTCCGACCACGCGCGCTTCAAGGAGATCGTCCGCGGGAAAATCAAGGAGAACCTGCGCAAGTACATCCAGAAAGGCGAGATGATCGGCAAGAAAGGGAAGGACATCATCACCATCCCGGTGCCGAGCATCGACATCCCGCACTTCCGGTTCGGCCACAAGGACCAGGGCGGCGTCGGTCAGGGCGAAGGCGACGTGGGAACGGTCCTCGCGCCCGGCTCCATCGAGCAGCCGGGCCACGGCCAGGCGGGTCAGGGGGAAGGCCAGCACTCGCTCGAAATCGACGTCTCGCTCGACGACCTGGCGCAGCTCCTGGGCGAGGAGCTGGAGCTGCCCCGCATCCAGCCCCGCGGCGAGAAGCAGCTCGAAACGCAAAAGGTCAAGTACACCGGCATCCACACCGCCGGCCCCGAGTCGCTGCGCCACTTCCGCCGCACGTACAAACAAGCCCTCCGGCGCCAGCTCGCGAGCGGCCAGTACAATCCGGCGCTACCGATCATCGTCCCGACCCGCGAGGACAAGCGCTACCGATCTTGGAAAATCGTCAGCCAGCCGCACTCCAACGCGGTCATTCTGTACATGATGGACGTCTCCGGCTCGATGGGCGACGAGCAAAAGGAGATCGTCCGCATCGAGAGCTTCTGGCTCGACGCCTGGCTGCGCTCGAACTACAAGGGTCTGGAGACTAGGTACATCATCCACGACGCGGTCGCGCGCGAGGTCGACCGCGACACCTTCTTCCACACCCGCGAGTCCGGCGGCACGATGATTTCCAGCGCCTACCGCCTCGCCCACGACATCGTCAAGAAGGAGTACGACCCGAACCGCTGGAACATCTACGGCTTCCACTTCTCGGACGGCGACAACTGGTCCGCCGACGACACCCACACCTGCGTCGACCTCCTGCGCGCCGAGTTGCTCCCGCGGATGAACCAGTTCGCCTACGGGCAGGTGGAAAGCCCCTACGGTAGCGGCCAGTTCATCAAGGATCTGCGCGAGGCCTTCGGCCAGGACGAGCGCGTCGCCTTGAGCGAGATCTCCGACAAGGACGCTATCTACGCCTCGATCAAGGACTTCCTCGGCCGCGGAAAGTAACGAGAGCGCCCCCGCCCCGGTTGGTGCGAGCCCGTCGAATTCGATCAGACCGATCGGTCGGATCCGACGGATCGGTCCGATCGGACGGCGGCGAGCAGCAGGGAGTCCCGCTCGAATCCGGGCTGGAAGCTCAGGTACCGCCAGCAACTGGGACGCCAAGGCATCGGGCCAGAAGCTCAGGGCCATCACCTCGGCCGGGTGCGCCGAGGCCGCGCCGGCGACGACCTTCGAGAACAGCGTCCGCTGACCTCAGAGCGCGAGCAGGCTCTTTCCGGTCATCTTCGCCGACAGCGGCAGCCCCATCAGGTGGCAGATCGTCGGCGAGACGTCGGCGAGGATGCCGTCCTTCAACCGGGCTCCGGCGACGTCCGGAGACGCGACGATGAACGGCACCGGGTTGAGCGTGTGCGCCGTGTGCGGCTGGCCGGTCGCCGGGTCGACCATCAGCTCGACGTTGCCGTGATCGGCAGTGACCACCATCGCCGTCCCCAGCTTCTCGCACGCCTTCCACAGCCGCCCCACCTGCTCGTCGACCACCCGCACCGCCTCGATCGCCGCCGGGAGGACGCCCGTGTGGCCGACCATGTCCGGGTTCGCGAAGTTCACGAGAGCGAAGTCGCTCTCCGGCAGCGCTTCCAAGACCGCCTCGCACACCGGCCGCGCGCTCATCTCCGGCTTCAGGTCGTAGGTCCTCACCTCCCGCGGGCTCGGGATGAGCTTGCGGGTCTCGCCCGCAAACGGCGCCTCGCGGCCGCCGTTGAAGAAGAAAGTGACGTGCGCGTACTTCTCCGTCTCCGCGCAGCGAAACTGGCGCCAGCCGCGGCTCGACACCAGCTCCGGAAAAATCTCGGTCGGCTCGTCGGGCGGGAACGCCGCCGGCAGCCCGAAGGTCTGGTCGTACTGCGTCATCCCCACGTAGTCGGCGAGCTCGAGCTGCGCGCCGCGGTCGAACCCCGTGAACCCCGGCAGCGCCAGCGCCCGCGTCAGCTCCCGGGCCCGGTCGGCGCGGAAGTTGAAGAAGATCACCGCGTCGCCGTCCTCGATGCGCCCGACCGGCTGCCCCGAGCCGTCGGCCACCACCCCCGGCACGATGAACTCGTCCGTCTCCCCGCGCGCGTAGGCGGCATCCACCAGCGCTCGACCCGAGCTCAAGCGGTGCCCCTCGCCGTAGACCAGCGCCCGGAACGCCTTCTCCACCCGGTCCCAGCGCTGGTCCCGGTCCATCGCGTAATAGCGCCCGCCGACCGAGCCCACCCGCGCCGAGAAGCCGTCGGTCGACAGCGCCCGCAACTTCTTCTCCACCTCGCTGAGGAACCCGAGACCGCTGTTGGGGGGCGTGTCGCGCCCATCGGTGAAGGCGTGGACGACGACCCGGTGGACGCCGCGCCCGCGCGCCATCTCGACGAGCGCGAGGAGGTGCGTCAGATGCGAATGGACGCCGCCGTCGGAGACCAGGCCCAACAGGTGCAGCTGGCGTCCGTTCCCCCGCGCCCGATCCATCGCCCGGCAGAGGAGCTCGTTCTTCGCGAGCGACCCGTCGGCGATGGCGCGGTTGACCCGGACCAGGTCCTGGTAAACGACGCGCCCGGCCCCGAGGTTCGTGTGGCCGACCTCGCTGTTCCCCATCTGGCCTTCCGGCAGCCCTACCGCCAAGCCGCTGGTCTCCAGCTTAGCGTGCGGACAGCGGTCGACCAGCCGATCCATCGCCGGCGTTCCGGCGAGCCGGATGGCGTTCGCCTCCCGCTCGGCCCTCAAGCCCCAGCCATCGAGCACGACCAGGAGACAGCGACGCGAAGGGGCAGGCATGCAACGCTCCGGCGCGCTCAAAGCGCACGAGAAGGGCGCGTATCATAGGGGCGGACGCGCGACAGACAAGCCACCGGGAAAGGGTCAGTGGCGCGAGCCTTGGAGGGCGCGACGATGTTGGCGACCTCAAGCGCGGCGATCCGCTCAGCGGTCGTGGCCTTCGCCGGGCGTCTGGCCGGCCACGCCCCCCCCGGTGCGAAAACTTTGCGCGCGACCAGGCGCAGGGATTGCGGCTCGCCGAGCCGGGCGTCTTTTTCGAGGCGTGAGCGCATCGGTCGATTGTCGCTTGCGATGAGCGCGACCGTCTCTGTACCATGGTCCCCACTAGCGCCACCGAAGGCGACGGCGGTCGAAGAGGAGACAGGGGTTCCATGGATTGCCCGCGAGACCTGATCGAGATGAAGGACATCGTGGGTCCGGACGAGACCACGTTCTGCGTCTGCGAAACGTGCGGCGGGGCGTGGGTCGACTCTGCCGAGCTCAATCGGCTGCTCTTGCACAACGACTTGCCCGGCCTCGAATCGATGGGGGGCAAGACCAACCTGGACGAGCTCGCGGAAAGGTGCCCGAAGGACGAGGTCGACCTGATCGTCATCGAGGGCGGCGACAAGGCGAGCCCCGAGAGCTACGACTATTGCGAGGCCTGCGGCGGCATCTGGCTCGAGGTGGGCGCCCCGGCGGGCGCCGACGCCGACCAGGTCGAGGCGCTCATCATCGAGTTCTTCCAGCGTTTCCGGCGCGTCTCCGGCAGCACCCGGACGGCCCGGACGTGAAGCCGATGCGCCCCGCTGCCCATCCCCAGAAGCGTTCGACCACCGCGAAGCCGCCGCCCGCCCCGGCCGCCTCGAGAAAACCCGCCTCGAGAAAGCCCGCGGCGAAGGTCCCCGCCCCGCGCCCGACGCCGCCGCGCGCTGGCCCCCCGGAAGCGCTCTCGCTCGCCGAGCTGGCGCGCGCGACCGGCTTGACCGAAACCCTGGTGCTCGACCGCGCCCTGGCCGCGTTCGCTCGGGCCCACGGCCTCGACCGCGTTGCCGTCGAGCGAGGCTCGCAGCCGCCGGCCCCCCCGCTCGCCCCACGGCCGGCCGCGCGCCCCGAGAAGCGGGCCCCTGCGCAAGCGGCGCCCCCGCTCGCGCCACCCGTGCGGCTGTACGTCAAGTGCCCCGGCCGCCCGCCGCAGGAGATGATCGGCGACACGTTCGTCGTCGGCTCCTCTCAGAAGTGCGACCTCTGGGTGAGCTCCCCCAGAATCGAGACCCGCCACCTGCGCATCGTTCGGGAAGGCACCCGCTATTTCGCCGAGGACCTGCGCAGCGGGGCCGGTACCGTCTTCGACGGGCGGCCGCTCACCGGCCGGCACGAAATCGCGCACGAGGACCGGCTTTTTCTTGCGGGTTATCACGAACTGCGGTTTTATCTGCTCGCTTGACGCCCGGTTGCGCCAAGGTTTCGCCAACGGGCTTCTTCACCACACATTGAGGAGACGTCATGCCCCGACAATCGACGCAAGGTTTTCCCTCCCTCCTGGAAGAGCTGGTACGCGACTTCACCCGCCGCATCGAGGAGCTGGTGCGGATCGCCGTCCAATTGCAGCTCGAAAACGCCGTCGCCGACGAGCTGAAGAAGCGGGCGAACATCGTTCCCACCCCGCCGGTGGCTACGGTTGCCGAGACCGCTCCCGCCCCCCGTGAAGCGGCGCCGTCGCCCGCGCGCGGGTCCAGACGCGCACGCGCACGCGCGCTGGCACCCGCACCCGCGACCGAGCACGCGCCCACCCCCACCCCCGCGACCGAGCACGCGCCCACCCCCGCACCCGCGACCGAGCGCGCGCCCGCACCGGCGGCCAAGCCGCGCGCGAAGCGCATCTGCCCAGTGCCCGGCTGCGACCTGCTCGCCGCGGGACCCAAGTACCGGTGGCGCTGCCGCCAGCACAAGAACGTCTCCAACGAGGAGATTGCCCAGATGCGCGCGGGCAAACCCGGCGGCGACCGCGCCGCCCCGAGCGCCGTCCCGCCTCCACCGGCTGAGCCCTCGGAACCTGCCGCTCCCGAACCGCTCCAGTCGGCCGAGACCGCCACCGATCTCCTGGAGCCGCTGACCCCACCGCTCAGCACCGCCGCCGCTCACCTGCGCGAGACGCGGAGCACCCGCGCCGCTCGGGCGGCCCCGGGCAGCACCGGTTCCGCCCACCAGCCCCTCCCGCCGCCGCCCAGCGACTTTCCGGTCCATCACCTGCCGCCCGGCCCCAGCCCCTCCCGCGAACGCCGCGACGGCCCGTCGATGGAGTGCCGCTACCCGGGCTGCACCATGAAGAGCAAGGGCTTCCGCTACGACTACTTCTGCTGGGAGCACTACAACGAGCTCAACAAGGAGCAGCGCGCACACTTCAAGAAGCTGTGGCAGGCCGCTCGCGAAAAGGCCGCCACGACCCCGGCCGCGCCCGCGACCCCCGCCCCGGTGATCGTCCGCCGCGCGGGGCACGAAGCGGTGGCGGTCGAGCCGGAGCCCGCGCCCGGCGCCGCCGCGCCGCAGGTGGCCGCCCCTCCTGCCGAGACCACCGAAGCGGAGCCTGAGACCGTGAGCGCTCCCGCCCTGCTCGAAGAGCCGGCGCCCGTGCCCGAGTCGCCGGCCGCTTCCGCCCCCGCGGTGCCCGAGGAGAACGAGCCGGAGGCCGCCGCGCCCCCGACGGAGTCGGGCGAGGCCGAGACCGAGGGCCCAGCTCCCGCCGAGGCGCCGGTCGAAGCCGAGACCCCTCTCGCGCCGACGGACCGAACGCCGGCCGAAGCCGGCGCCGATTCCGGGGAGCCGGCGAGCTCGGTGCCGGAGCCGGTCGGGTCTTCCCTGGCGTCGCCGCCCCTCACCGCCGTGCCGATCGACGGGACCTGAAAGCGCTGCTGATGCCCGGCTCCGGCGCCGGCGAGCCTGCGATCTTCGCGCGCGGCCTCGTCAAGCGTTTCGGCGAGGTGGTGGCGGTCGGCGGGCTCGACCTCGACGTTCCGCCCGGCGCCTGCTACGCCTTCCTGGGGCCGAACGGCGCCGGCAAGTCGACCAGCATCGGCCTGTTGACCGGTCTGTTTCCGCCGGACGCCGGGGTCGCCCGCATCGCCGGCATCGACCTTCGCGCCTCGCCCCTCGAAGCGCGCCGGCGCATCGGGGTGGTGCCGGAGGAGCTCGCCCTCTTCGAGCGGATGAGCGGCGGCGACTACCTCGTCTTCTGCGGCCGGATGTACGGGCTCGCCGCCGGCGAGGCCCGGGAACGGGCAACCGAGCTGCTCGACCGCACCGATCTCGCCGAGCGGCAGCGCTCCCTGATTGCGGACTACTCGAAGGGCATGCGGCGGCGCCTCGCCCTCGCCGCGGCGCTGATCCATCGGCCCGAGGTGGTCTTCCTCGACGAGCCGTTCGAGGGCATCGACGTGCTCGCGGGCCAGGTGGTGCGCTCGCTGGTCGAGATGCTCAACCGCGCCGGCGTCACGGTGCTCCTTACCACCCACGTCCTCGAAATCGCCGACCGCCTCGCGACCCACGCCGGCTTTCTCCAGCGCGGCCGCCTCGTGGCAAGCGGCACCGTCGCCGCTTTGAAGGAGCGCTATCGGGCAGCGACATTGGACCAGGTCTTCCGCGCCTGCGTCGACGCCACGCGGGAAGAAGAGGCGCAGTTGAGCTGGTACCGCTGATGCCGCCGGTCGAAGGTGGCGCCGCGCGCGCGGGCGCGCCCCCCTTCGGGGCTCCCCGGCCGGTCGACCGAGCGCCGCCCGTGCCAGCTTCGGCGACGCGAGCGCCCTCGCTCGCGGCGCAGCTCGGCCTGCTCTGGAAGCTCCGCCTGACCCTGGCGCGCGGGACCTTTCCGCGCGGGCGCGCCCTGATCGTGCCGGTGCTCGGAACGCTCGCTCTTGGCGGCGGCGGCGGCGCGACGTTCGTCGCCACTCGCGCGCTCCTCGAATCGCCGCTCGTCGCCGACGCGCGCCTCGAGCTGTTCCTGCTCCTCCTCGTCGGCTTTTTCGTGAGCACGATGTGGATGCTGTGGCCGGTGGTGACCGCCGGCGTCGACGACGCGGCGGAGCTGTCGCGCTTCGCGCTGTTTCCCGTCTCCTCCGGCCGGCTGTTCTTGGCCTCGGTGGTGGCGGCCCTGTTCGAGCCACGGACGCTGCCGTTCTGGGGCACGCTACTCGGGAGCGGTACCGCTGTGTGCGAGCGCGACCACGCGTCGGTGCCGTGGATGCTCGCCGCGACGACCGCGCTCGCCTTCGCCAGCGTGGTCTGGGGCCGGGTCGGCCTCCACCTCGTCCTGAACGTCCTGCGCCACCGGCAGAGCGCCGAGGCGATGGGTGCGGGGCTGCTCGTGCTGCTCGGCCTCGCGGCCCTGGTGCCGCCGCCGGATTTGACCTGGCTGAAGGAAGTCCCGCATGGCCTCGGCGCGGTCGACGTTCATCTCATCGCCGGCGGCGTCTTCCTCTTCTCCGCCCTGCCCACCGGCGCTTGGGCTTGGACGCTGACCGCGAGCGCCGCGCACCTTCCTTCGCTCGCGATCGTCGAGCTCGGCTACCTCGGCTGCACCACCGTCGTCGGCTACGTCGTCGCGCTCTGGCTCCTCGAATGGTTTCACCGCCGGGCCGGGAGAGCCCTGCCGCAGCCGGTGAAGACTCCGGCACGGGTGCTGCCCTTCGGAAGCGGTTCTCTCTTCCGCGTGCTCTGGAAACGGGAGCTGGCCGACCTCCTGCGCAACCCGCGGGTGCGGCTGATGCTCGCCCTGCCCTTCTTCCTCGCCATCCTGCTCAAGCTGGTCGGGGCGCGCGCGTTCGCCGAGGTGCTCGCGGGTCCTCAGGCCGACGCGTGGATCGCCGGCGGGCTCGCCTCCTACGCCGCGCTGGTGGTCGGAACCGGTCTCGCCCAGAACCTCTTCGGCTACGACGCGGAGGGTACGGCGCTGTTTCTCGCGGCGCCGGTCGACTTTCGACTCGTCCTGCGCGCGAAGAACCTCGCGGTCGGCGGACTCGCCGGGAGCCTGGTCGCGGCGATCCTCCTCTTCGACGCGGTCTACCTCGGCCGGCCGGCGCTGTGGATCGAGCTCACGGTGGTGCCCGTCGCGGCGTGCCAGGTTCTCTTGTCGCTCGCCGCCGGCAACATCCTCTCGATCGTCTCGCCGCGCCGGTTCCACGCGACGCTGCGCCGGAGAGATCGGGCGCCGCCTCTGTCGACCGCGGTCGGCTTCGGCGTCGCCGCGCTCGCCATCCTGCCCGGGTCGCTGGTGCTCGAGACCTTCGCGAACCAGACGCTACCGCTGCCGCTCATCGTCGGGGCGTGGCTCCTGCCGGCGCTGGCGTACGCAGGCTGGCGCGCTTCGCTCGTCGCCGCGGTCCGGCTCCTCGAAAGCCGCAGGCCACAGCTCCTCTGGGCAGTCACGCGATCGTGACGGGGGTGGCGGCGCCGACCGCCGATCGGTCGGATCGGTCCGATCGTCCGAGCTGGCGAGGCAGGGCCGCCGCGCGCCTACTTGCCGTTGCCCGCGGACTTGATCGCCCACAGCTCGTAGAGCGCGCGGTCGTTCGCGAACTGGGTCACGTTCCTGGGAATCAGCCGCCAGCCCACGGCGAGGAACTGGCTTCTCTGCTGCAGGACCGGTCCTAATCCCTGGAAGCGCTCCAGGGAATCGGCGAGCTCCGGCGGTTTGCAGAGGACCAGCGGCGGCGCTCCCGCCTTCTCCACCACCAGCACGCCCTCGAGCGCGAGCTCTCCGGCCTGGGCGACCTCCACCGGCGCGGCCTCGGTGGCCGCTTGCCGCGCCTCCAGCCGAATCATCCGGGCCTTCGCTTCCGGCGCCGTCGCCTCGATCGCCGCCGCCACCCAGTCGAGGAGCCGCTCGCGCACGTTCGAGATGTCCTCCGCCAGCGCGATGGGCTCGATGCCTTCGCTGCGCCGCATCGCCGCCGCCAGCGAGGACAGCTCCTTCAAGTAGCCGCTCTTCTGCGAGTCCGGGATGTAATACATCACCACCAGGTGAACCTTCTTCCCGTCGGCCGCCTCCCATTCGAGACCGGCAGGGCTCCAGCCCACCGCGCAGACCAGCTCCCCAGCCCCAGGCGCGCGCACGTGCGGGCACGCGACGCCCATCCCCAGCGCGGTGCTCATCGTCCGCTCGCGGGCCATCATGTCTTCGTAGATGCCGCTCGACCGGGGAATGTCCGGCACCGCCTCGATCAGGTTCGCCAGGTACTCCAGCGCCCGCGGCTTCTCCGTGGCCGGCAGCTCGACCAGCCGCCCCTCCTCGAGAGCGGTCAAGAGGGCCTTCATCAGTCGGCTCCATAGCGCTTGATGAAGCGCATCTTCACGAAGTGGGTGAGGACCGAGTAGGCGACGACCGTCGCCAGCATCCACGGCCAGAAGGCGAGCGGCAGCGGGACGAGCCCGAGGTACGTGCCCGCCGCGGTGTACGGCAGCGCTGCCGCTACCAGCATCACGAGGAGCGTTGTCGCCATCAAGGGCCAGCTCGCCCGGCTCTGGAAGAACGGCACCCGGTTGGTGCGGATGATGTGGACGATCAAGGTCTGGGTGAGAATCGATTCGACGAACCAGCCGGTGTGGAAGAGCTCTTCCCAGTGCGCGGAGTGGGTCGATTTGAAGGCGATGCAGCCGAAGAAATAGAGCATCAGGAAGAACGTGGTGTAGTCGAAGATGGAGCTCATCGGGCCGATCCAGAGCATGAACTTCTTGATGCCCGCGATGTTCCACTTGCGCGGCTTCAAGAGGTACTCGTCGTCGACCTTGTCGGCGGGAATGCCGAGCTGGGAGAAGTCGTAGAGGAGGTTGTTGACGAGGACCTGGATCGGCGCCATCGGCAGGAACGGCAGGAAGTAGCTGCCACCGACGACGCTGAACATGTTCCCGAAGTTCGAGCTCGCCCCCATCTTGATGTACTTGATGATGTTCCCGAAGACCCGGCGCCCTTCGAGGATGCCGTCCTCCAGGACGAGGAGGCTGCGCTCCAGGAGGATGATGTCGGCGGACTCCTTCGCCACGTCGACGGCGCTGTCCACCGAGATGCCGGCGTCGGCGGTCTTCATCGCCGGCGCGTCGTTGATGCCGTCGCCCATGAACCCGACCACGTGCCCGCCGCGCTGGAGGGCGCGGATGATGTCCTCCTTCTGCGCGGGCGTCAGGCGGGCGAAGACGTTCGCTCTCTCCGCGATGCCCACCAGCTCCGCTTCCGTCTTGCCTTTTAGCTCGTCGCCGGTGACCACGTGCTCGACCGCGAGGCCGACGTCGTGGCAGACCTTGCGGGTGACGAGCGCGTTGTCGCCGGTGAGAATCTTCGTCGCCACCCCGCTCTTCTTCAGCGCCAGAAGCGCCGCGGTCGCCGAGTCCTTCGGCGGGTCGAAGAACGCGAGGTAGCCGAGAAGGACGAGGTCGTTCTCGTCGGCCGCGAGAAACATCTCCTTCTCGCGGGTGAATTCTCGATAGGCGAGGGCGACCACCCGGTAGCCGTCGCGCGAGAGGTGCTCGTACTCCTCGAGCAGGTCCTGCTCGATGACGTCGATGAGCGGGTGGACCTCGTCGTCGACCTGGTAGCGGGTGCAGACCCGGAAGAGCTCCTCCACCGCGCCCTTGCAGATGAGGACGTGGTCGCCCTCGTAGTCGATGACCACGCTCATGCGCTTGCGCTGGAAGTCGAAGGGAATCTCGTCGACCTTGCGGCAGGTGCGCTCGACGTCCAGATCCTCGTGCGCGAGGATCGCCCGGTCCAAGAGGTTTCTGAGGCCGGTCTGGTAGTACGAGTTCATGTAGGCGTAGCGCAGCACGTCCTCGGAGGTGCGGTTGGTCACGTCGACGTAGCGCTCGAGCACCACCCGGTCCTGGGTCAGGGTGCCGGTCTTGTCGGTGCACAGAACGTCCATCGCGCCGAAGTTCTGGATGGCGTTCAACCGCTTGACGATGACCCGCTTCTTCGACATCGCGGTGGCGCCCTTGGAGAGGTTCACCGTCACGATCATCGGCAGCATCTCCGGCGTGAGCCCCACGGCAACGGAAAGGCTGAACAGGAGCGCATTCACCCAGGGGTGCGCCGCGTTGTGCTTGGTGAGGACGACGATGACGAACACCGCCGCGACCATCACCACCATGAAGCGAATCATCAGCCAGGTGAAGCCTTCGACCCCACGGTCGAAGCTCGTCTGCACCCGCCGCTGGCCCAGGCGCGCGGAAATCGACCCGAAGTAGGTGCGGGCGCCAGTGTTGACGACGAGCCCGCGGGCGGTGCCGCTGAGCACATTCGAGCCCTGAAAACAGGCGTTTTGAAGGTCGATGGCGTTCTTGCCCCTGGTGTCGAGGGCCCCGGCGCTCTTCTCGATCGGCAGCGACTCGCCGGTCAGCGCCGCCTGGCTGACGAAGAAGTCCTTGGTCGAGACGAGCCGCAGGTCGGCCGGGATGATGTCGCCCGCCGCGAGCACCACCAGGTCGCCCGGCACCAGCTCCCTGAGCGGCCGCTCCGCTTCCTTCCCCTCCCGGACCACGGCACAGGTCGCCTTGATCATGGAGAGCAGCTTCTCCACCGCCAAGCTGGAGCGCCGCTCCTGGACGTAGCCGAGGGCGACGCTCAACACCACCATCAGCCCGACGACCGTCGCCGCGCGCGCGTCGCCCATCGCGGCGGAGACGAGGCCGATCACCAGGAGCTGGATGACGAGGGGATTCTTGGAGCGGTCGTAGATCTCGCCGAGGAAACCCCGCCGCCGGGCGTGCTCGACCTCGTTGGGGCCGACCCGCTCCCGACGCTCCTCGGCTTCGGTCTCGGAGAGCCCGATGTCGGAGGCGCCGAGCCGGTTGAACGCGTCGGACACCGCGAGAGCGGCGCAGGAGAGCATCGCGTTCTCGCCCTCGACGCTGGCGGGGGTGCGCTCGCGCGGCGCCGGCGGCGGGCGCACGATGCTCGGCGGGACCGCTGCCGCCCCCGTGTTCTGGCTCATCGCCGCCTCCCCGCCGAGCGCGGGTCCGAAGGCCCCCGCCGCCGCTCTCCCTCGCGCAAGGTAGCCGGGCCCGCGAGCGCGCGCTCGAGCACGACGTCCGGCCGCCGGGGCTCGCTGCGATGCGACATGGCGCGCTCCTCTCGCGGCGGGAAGCGCCCGCACGCCGCGGCCGTCCCGAGGCCCGCCGTCGCACCGGCGGCCGGCGCCTGACCCCCCGCGCGAGGACCATCCGGCACCGGCGCGCGCGCGGCGCCAGGCGGCAGGGCTCACGCTGAGCGCATGCCCTCCCGCTCTGCACTGGCGGACCGGAGTCGCGCGGTCGCATCGAGGCTACCTCGCTAGGGCCAGGAGTTTCGCACCGAAAGGGGGACTGTCGGCAACGCGGGCAGCCGAACGCCCGAAGGAGGCGCGGGGTAACACGCGCGTTGCGGGACGGTCAAGCCATCCGGCTCTCCCGGCGCCTTCGGTCGCGCGGCTTGCGAAGGGCCGGGCGCTCGGAACATGCCCATCCGGTTGACACACTTGGAGCCGGACGCATCAGTTTCCGGGTCGGATGCGGCGTCCCGAGCCAACCCGGGCACTGACGTGCTCGGCTCCAACGTCCGGCAAGTGTGTCAACCGGATAGGCATCGGTCGGAACGGCGGACGGCGAGGGCAGGTTAGACTTGGCGATCGATGCGGCGCTTCGTCCATCAGCTCGTCGATCGGCTGCGCGACCCGCAGGCGCGGCTGTCGCGCAACCGCAATTTCTCCTTGTTCGCGTCCCCTTCCGGCGAGCGCGCGCTCAGGGTCCATCGTCACCTGCGCTCGCTCGAGCACGACCTCGCCCGTCATCGTGACGAAGCCGAGCTCCGGGTCGAAGAACGCACCGGCGGGGTCCGGTTGGTGGTGGAAATCGCTTCCTTGAGGCTCGTGCGCACCGCGCTCTTGAGCGACGATGAGGTCGTGCTCGTCGCGGACGGCGACGGCCCCCTGGCGGAAGCGCTCCTGCCCTACGTCAGACGCGCGCGGCCGGCCTGAGCGCCCGGGAAGGAATCGACCAGACAATTCCGTTCCCGCTCATCGAAGAGCGCAGTCGAGGCACGGGCGGAAACGCTCGGGATCGCTCGCTCTTCGACGAAGTTCATCCTGAGCTGGCCGAGGTGCTCAGGGTGAGCGGTCCCGGGCTCCACGAGTCGTCTGACCCATTCTTCTCTGGCTGCCGAAGAGCCCGCGGCCTCGAAGGAGGGTGGTTTCGCTTTCGGGGGGCGCTAGGCGGTTTCGAGGTCCGCGGCCAGCGCCAGCACCTGCTCGGGCGGCAGCACCGCTTCCGCCTGGTACGCCGGGTGGTCGACCCGGAACCGGACGTTTCCCGCCAGGCCTTCCTGCCGGAAGGCGGCTCGGGTCCCTTCCGGCAGCTCGAACTTGAGGTAGTGGACGCTGGAGATCCGGTCGCTTCCGATCTGCCGGGCGTCGAAGGCCGGCGTCACCGGCGGCAGGCGTCCGACCTTGAGCTGGATGACACCGCTGTCGAGCCCCAGGAGCGCTTTGAGCTGGGCGTCGCGGACAGTCTCGTCCGGATACTCGATGAGGAGCGTCGCCGACAGCTCGCGGTCGCCCGGGACCAACTCGTTGTAGGTCTCCACCTCGGCCCGGATATCCGGGGGCTGCGAGAGGTGCTCGACCCGAATCATCTCCTGGATCTGGTAGCGGACGGTGTCGCGGTTCTCGAACAAGAGCGACATGTGGTCGCCCAGCGCCACCCGGCGCGCCTTCTTCTTCTCCATCATCTCCGCGCGCATCCGCTCGCGCGCGGCTTCGTAGGCCTTCGAGTCCAGAATCTCGCTCAGGTCGATCGGCCGCATGGCTCCACGCTCCTCCCTTTCGTCGTGATCGGACCGATCGGTCGGATCGGACCGATCAGCCTGAACCCTCTGGCTCCTTCGGCACCGGCGTCGAAAAGCCGCCTTCCTCCGGCGCGCGGTAGGCCCGCGACAGAATCTGCGTCGGGTGCAGTGCGGTTCGCCCGAGCGCCTGCTGGAATTGCACCGCCGCCAGCGGGCAGTCCGTCGCCAGCTCCTGCGCGTGCTTCTCCTCCAGCTCGTCGAACGCCTTCTTTCCCGCCTTGAGCGAGAGCTCGAAGAACTCGGTCTTCATCGCCCAGGTGCCGTCGTGCCCGCAGCACCGCTCCACCTGCTCGACCTCGGTGCCGGGAATCGCCCGCATCAGGTCCCGCGAGCGGTAGCCGATGTTCTGCGCCCGCAGGTGGCAAGGCACGTGGTAGGCGACCGAGACCGGCGTCGACTGGAAGGAGCGGTTCAGCTTCCCGGCCCGTTTGAGCTTGAAGAGGTACTCGTTCACGTCCATCACCGCCGCGGCCACCTCCTTGGCTTCCGCGGTGCCGAGGAGCGTCGGGACCTCCTTGCGCATCGTCAGGGAGCAGGTCGGGTTGATGGCCAGAATCCGATAGCCCTGCCGGACGAGGGGCAGGAGCGCTTCCACATTGGACTTGGCCTCCTGCCTGGCGAAATCGATGTCGCCCCCGTCCAGGGCGGGCATCCCGCAACAGTTCTGCTTCGGGCTCTTCACCTCGACGCCGTTCTTCCGGAGCACGTCGACCGTCGCCTGACCCAACTCCGGCCGGTTGAAGTTCACGAAGCAGGTGTGGAAGAGCGCGACCTTCCCGTGCTCGCCGCGGTCGACCCCGAGCTCCCGCCGGTGGTTGCGAAACCAGTCCTCGAACGTCTCGCCGTGGAAGTCGGGCAAGAGCTTGTCGCGATGGATGCCGAGGGTCTTCTCCATCACGAAGCGCTGCAGGCGGTTGCGGTTGCCCCAGTTGGCGAGGGTCGGGTTGAGCTTCGCGAGACGGCCGAGGCGGTCTGGATTGCCGAGCACCCTCTCCCGCCGGCCGACACCGTCCCGCTTCGCGTCCTGCGCCTTCTTGCGCAGCATCAGCCGGGGGAAGTCGAGCTGCCATTCGTGCCCGTCGTCCGGCGTGTAGGGGCACTTCACGTAGCAAAGCTTGCACTGGTAGCAAGTCTCGCAAGTGCGATCGATCTCCTCCGGCGTCAGCGCGAGCACGTTCCCGTCGCGGGCGTCCACGAAGGAGAACAGCAGCGGAAACGTCGGGCAAAAGCCGAAGCACATCCGGCATCCGTGACAGATGTCGAAGACGCGGGTCAGCTCCCTCTCGAGCGCCGGGCGCTCCCAGAACTTCGGCTGGTTGGGGTCGTAGCTCAAGCCCTCGGTCGGCTTCGGGTCGATGCGGTGGGCGGCAGGGCTCTTGTCTGGCATGGCGGGATCCTGGAAAAAAGGAGGGCGGCGCTGCTCTTCGGAGCGCCGCCGCTCCCCTGGTCCCCCGCTCGAAGCTACTCGATCGACTTCAGCCCCTGCGCGAACCGTCCGGCGTGCGACTTCTCGGCCTTGGCCAACGTCTCGAACCAGTCCGCGATTTCCGCAAAGCCCTCTTCGCGCGCGGTCTTGGCCATCCCCGGGTACATGTCGGTGTACTCGTGGGTCTCGCCGTGGACCGCCGCGCGCAGGTTCTTCGCCGTCTCGCCGATGGGAAGCCCGGTCGCCGGGTCGCCGACCCGCCTCAGGTAGTCGAGGTGCCCGTGAGCGTGACCGGTCTCGCCCTCCGCCGTGTCCCGGAAGAGCCCGGCGATGTCCGGGTAGCCTTCGACGTCCGCCTGCTTCGCGAAGTACAAGTAGCGCCGGTTCGCTTGGCTCTCGCCGGCGAAAGCGGCCTTCAGGTTGTCGTGCGTCTTGGAGCCCTTGAGCTCGGCCATGGTTCGTCACTCCTCGCGGGGCGTCCCCGCGCCGAACGGGACCGCTTCGGCAAGGCTCACGTCCGTCCCGTTCCGAAAAGGACGCGGCCGCAGATGGTCAGTGGGAGCGCTTCACCTCCCGACAGGCCAAGCAACCCGCGGGAGAGCGGCTCGTGCGTTTCGATGCCGGAGCCGGCCGCGAGATTCTGACGGGGGCCGCACCCGGTCGAACGCTCCAGTCGTGAACCTGGGAACCCGCTGGCGCCATCGGCATCGGCGCCGGCGCGACACCGAGGCCAGCCCGCCGGACCGCCTACCGGAAGAGCTGCCGGACGACCGCGGTGAGCCCGAGCGGATTGCCGACCTCTGGCTTGTGGAACGGCTCCAGCGCTTCGAGGAAGAACTCCGCGGTCTGGAATCGCGCCTCGGGATCGCGCTGGAACGCGGTCTCGAGCGCTTCCCAGAGGCCGGCGGGCACCTCCGGGCGAAGCTCCCGCAGCGGCTGCGGCCGGGCGCGAAGGATCTCCTGCGCGATGCGGTCCGGGCTCTCGCCGCGAAACGGGCGACGGCCGGCGAGCGCCTCGTAGAGCAGCACCGCTACCGCCCAGAGGTCGACCCGCGGGTTCACCTCGGCGCCTTCGACCTGCTCGGGGGCGAGGTAGCTGGGCTTGCCGAAGCTCTGCCCCTCGCCCACGACCGCGCGCGGGCGCGCGACGCCGAAGTCGCCGAGCTTCACCTCGCCCGCGTGGGAGACGTAGACGTTCGACGGGGTCACGTCGCAGTGGACGAGCCGCAGGTGGCGGCCGGAGGAGGAGAAGGCGGCGTGCGCGTAGGCGAGCGCGTCGAGGACGCACATCGCGAGGTGGACCGCGAGCTCGACGGGCAGGACGACCCGCAGCTCCTGGCACCGGTGGAGGATGGTGGCGAGGTCGCGGCCGTCGACCAGCTCCATCGCGATGAAGTAGATGTCGTCGACCACCCCGGAGTCGAAGATCCGGACGATGTGCGGATGGTCGAGGCAGCGGGCGATGTCGGCCTCGCCGGTGAAGAGGTCGACGTAGGCCGATTCCCGGCTGAAGGCGGGGAGCAGCCGCTTGAGCGCGACCTCGCGGCCCAGGCCGGGGCCGTCGGCGACGCGCGCGCGGTAGACCTCGGCCATCCCGCCGCGGGCGATGAGCGAAAGAATCTCGTAGCGTCCAAAGCGCCCCATCGAAGCCCAACAGACAAGTGAATCAGCGCTGGATGGCAATTCCCTCCGGAATCTCGTCGACCCCCGGCCCCAGGTCGAGCGCCGTCTGAGCCGGCGTCGCGCTGCCATCGAGCGCGAGCCTGGTCGAGAGGACGAAGGCGTCGTCGCTCGTCGGCGACACGCCGGGTAGCAGCACCGTTCCTGCCTGGCCTCCGCGCTGAATCGCGTCCATCTCGGCCGAGAGCGGAAAGCCGTCCACCGGGGTCCCCACCGCCGCCACGCCCGCGGTGAACGAAAGCGGCGTCACGGTGTCGTTGTCGAGCTGGGAAACGAGAGCGGAGCCGCTCTGCGTGGTGCTGCCGGGATCGAAGACCACGTCTTGCGCGTTCGCCACGTCGATCATCGAGCCTGCCTGCGCGAGGGTGCCGCCGTCGAGCGAGAACGCCATCACGCCCGAGCCCATGACCGAGGTCATCAGCGCCAGGTCGCCCGCCGGCGAGATCTCGAGGTCGCCCGGCGGACCGAAGCTGCCGTCCAGGTCGAGCTCGCTCAGCTTCTGGCCGCCGGCGTCGAAGAGCAGGAGCTTTTCCGACCCGCTGCCGCCGGAGCCGCAGAAGACGAGCAAACGGTGAGCGGCACCGTCGACCGCCAGCGCCATCGGAGGGCCCGTCAGGTGCGCCAGCGCCTTCGCCTCGCCGGCGACCGAGAGATCCTCCGACGGAAAGTAACGCCAGAGCGTGGCCGGGTTCTTCCCGTCGTCCGACGCCGACCCGATGACGTAGAGAAAGCGCCCGTCGGCGCTCCAGCGCAGGTCCATCGGCGACCCGTAGGGCAGCGAGACGGGCCCCAGCCGGGTCACGTTCGCCGGGATCGGATCGAGCGGCGTCGACAGGAGCGAGAACGTGCCGTCCGTGTCCTCCAGGACCGCTGTCGCCCGCCCGTTGGGCGAGGCCCGCATCACGGTCGGGCCCTGGCCGACCTGCACCGTCGCGACGTCGCTACCGCCGTTCACCGCGCCGCCGTCGCCGAGACCGCTCCAGACGAAGGCGCTGACCGTGTGGCCGGTTTCCGTGGCTCCCCCGCCGGGCGCCGCCGCCATCGCGTGACCGACGAGAACCAGCCGGTCGTCGGTCGGGTCGTTGACCACCTCGATGCTGAACGGCAGCGCTACCGGCCCCGCGCCATCCTCGGCGGCGAGCTTCATCGGCACCGTCCCGTCGACGGGCGCGTCGGCGAACGAGTCCCACACGTAGCTCGCGCTCTGGTCGGTGTGCTCCTCGAAAAGGAGCGTCGCCGGCTTCCAGGTCGAGCCGTCCTCGAACGAAAGGGAGAAGCCGTGGAGGTCGTGGTCCGGATCGACCACGTCGAACGACAGCGCAACCGGCCCCCGGCGGGGCTCTCCCGGGACGTGCGGGGTGATGACGGCGTCGGGGCCCGAACGACCGGCGTCTGCCGCGGCCCCGCCATCCGGGGTCGGGCTCTTCGTCGCCGGGCCGCAGCCGGTCGCGACAAGCCAGGCGGCGAACAGGAGCGTCGGCCGGAATCGCGTCGGTCTCATGGCCCGTGTATACTCGACCGTCTTGTGTTGGAGGGAGTCGCTTTGCTTCTCCGCTTGCCCCGCCGCGCGCGCTTCCTCGCGACCCTCGCGCTCGCCGCGGCGTTCCTGGGCGCCTTCGTGCTCTTCAAGCCCGCGCCGGACGCCGGCGAGCCCTACGTCTTCGCGATGAGCGTGCGCGCGGCGAACGGGAACATCCTCGCGAGCCCGGTGGTGGTCGGGACCCCGGGCAAGAAGATGGAAGTCCGGCTGATGTGCGAGAGCGATCCGCGGCTCGAACGGATGAGCCTGGTCCTCGAACCGCTCCAGTCCTCCGGAAGCGGTCTCGACTACCATTATGAGCTGACCGTGCCCGGCCACGTCAACGGAGCCTGCGGTGTCGTCCATCTGACGAAGGGCGTGGAACAGGAGATTTCGGTCGGCGACGACGGCTCCCGCCGGCTGACGTTCGCGCTCTACGCCGCGCCGCTCAAGCATCCCGGGCTCACGCGGTACCTGCTCGAACGCCGCCTGCGGCTCGGTCGTTCCGCGAGCTAGCATGCCGCAGCACCGCTTCCCCTCCACGACAGGCTTGGCCGGCCCGGTCGCTGGCGCCGGGCGAAAGGCCAGCCGCTTTCCGAAACCGCTCGCGCTCGGCTGGTCGACCTCGCTGGCCGCGCTGCTCGTCGCCCTGCTCCTCGGCGGGTGCAGCTCGAATCCCACGTCGCCCGACGCGGGCGCGGCGGCCCAGACGAGCTGCTCGTCCGACGCGGAGTGCACGAAGGGGTTCACCTGCGACCAGCTCCGGCGGGTCTGCGTCTGCACGAGCGACGCGATCTGCCAGAAGGCGTTCCCCAGCACGCCCTACTGCAACGCGATCACCGGCCAGTGCGTCGCCGACGTCGCCGGCTGCAAGTCGGACGCGGCCTGCGGCGCGCAGAAGTACTGCGACATCGCGTTGCGCACCTGCCAGCCCATCGTGCCGACCTGCCTGTCGTGCACCGAGGACGCCCAGTGCGGCGCGGGAAGCTCGTGCGCTCACTCCCCGGCCCATCCGGACCTCGGCACCTACTGTTTCCCGGCATGCGGTAGCGACGGGAGCTGCGCTCTTTCTGGCTACCAGTGCGTGCAAACCGAGAAAGGCAAGCAGTGCCTTCCGGCGACCGGCGTCTGCGGCGCAAGCAACGTCTGCGTCCCGGACACCGACCAAGCCTGCACGAAGAACGCCGACTGCACCGAGGGGACGAGCCAGGTGTGCGATCAGTCGCTGGACCTGTGCGTCGCGAGCGAGCCGACGTGCAAGTCGAACCAGGTCTGCGACCCGAAGAGCGACGCCTGCATCGCCGCCTGCCCGGACGACTCCTACTGCCAGCAGAAGTTTTCCGACCCGACCTACAAGTGCGTGCGCGGAAGCTGCGTCCAGGCGAACCCCTGCAAGCAGGACAGCGACTGCCCCTCGAGCGACTGGTGCCAGAAAGCGCCGGGCGCGACGAGCTCGGACAGCGGCAACTGCGTCGCGAGCTGCGCGACGGACAGCGACTGCCCTCTCGGGGACCTTTGCGGGGCGGACCCGGGAGCGCCGGGGCACACCGTCTGCGCTCCTGGTTGCCATGGGGACTCCGGCTGCCCGCTCTACCAGATCTGCTCGAACGGCCAGTGCGTCTCGACCGTCGGCGGCGCGCAGGCGTGCCAGGTGAAGTACGTCTGCCCGTTCGACGACATCTGCTCGAACCAGTCCTGCGTGCCGTCGAACCCGCGCGAGTGCCGCAGTTGCAGCGGCGGCTGCGGCCAGGGCGGGTGCGCCCAGCTCGTCGCGACGAGCTGCGACTCGTCGATGCTGGCGAGCTGCCCGGCCGGAGCGACCCACGGGTCCACCTCCGACGCGTACTACCAACTGGACTGCCCGCCCACGCACGTCGCGTACTACTGCTTCATCAGCCGCTGCCTCGATCGCTGCACGAGCGACGACCAGTGCCCCAACGGCTTCTGGTGCGAGCAGGCGAGCGTCGGCGGCGACCAGGGCCCGTGGTGCTTCCCCGAAGCGGCCAGCTACTGCCTGTAAGCAGCTCACGTGATCGCCCGCGCAGAGCGCGACGTCCGATCAGACAGATCGGTCGGATCGGTCCGATCGGTCTGATCCGCGTTCCAGGGAACACGCAGCAACCGGACGGCGAATGGCCGCCGAGGACGATCACGCCCACCGGCGGCGCCGCAGGAGGGCGAGCAGCACCGCGAGCGCGAGCGCACCCGCCGGCGTGTCGGCGCACCCGCACGGCTTGGGCGTCGGTGACGCTGGGGGCGCGACGCACGCGCTCGTGCCTCGGGGACACGAGTCGCCCGCCGGGCACGCCGCCTTGCTCCCCAGGACCCCTTGCGCATCACAGTGGCCCATCTGCCCATCGGGTAGACACACGTCGTGCGCGGTCGCGGTCGTGTCGCTCGCCTTGACGCAGTAGGCCGACGCGCAGTGTGCCGCGCCGATGCGGACGCAGACGCCCGCGCCGCCGACCGAGGAGCAATCGAGGGTGGGCGTCGCCTCGCCGTCGGAGCAGGACCCGAGCGTCGTGTCGTCGATGCACGTGAGCACGTCGCCGGTCGCGGGGCAGGCCGGCGGCGCGCAGCCCCAGGTCCCGTTTTCCTTCGTGCAGACCTCGCCGGCTGGACACGTTTCCAGCTCGAGCTGGCCGTTGGCGTCGCAGTGGGCGATCTCGGTTGGCTCGGTGTAGCAGGCGACGTGCGCGACGGGCGCGGCGCCAGCCGACGGGACGCAGAACGAAGAGACGCAGCGCACCTGTGAACCAGCAGCGGAGCAGTACTCCCCGCTTCCGCAGTTCTCGGTGCTCGCCAAGTTCCCGCCGCTGCAATGCCCGACCTGGTTCTCCGAAAGGCAGACGTCAGCGGTGCCGCTCACCGGACAGGCGTCGGCGACGCAGCGCGGGCTTCCCGCGTCGGACACGCAACGGGCGGATTGCGCGCCGCAATCGGTGCGCGTGCAGTCGGCCTGAACCAGGTACGAGCCACTGCACATCGCGGTGCAGGTCGGATTCGCGGCGAGCGTGTTGAGCGCCTGGTAGTCGCCGTCGAAGACGTCGAGGTCGACGACGTTCTGGGTGATGCCAGCGACGGTCCCCTTGTCGGAGTATTGGTGGATGATCCATGTCGTCCAAGGCGCCGGTAGCGGCGGGCAGGACGCGGCGCAGGTCGACGGATCGGACGACGTGCCGCAGTAGTTCGGCAGCCACAAGGGATGATCGGTGGTGAACCCGGGGTTGGCGCTCTGCACCTGCGGCCAACCCGACCAGTAGTACGCGCCGGTGTAGATGATCGGCCTTCGCCCGAGCGCGTTCTGCACCGTGTTCAGCCAAGTCTCGAGAGCGCTGCCGGTGGTCGTCCCCTTGGGGTCCTCCACGTCCAAGACCGGTGGCAGGTCGCCGGCTCCCAGCTTCGCCGCCGCCGGGCAGGAGCTCTTTGGGTTTCCTTCCGCCTCGCACAGGGTCTCGAGGAAGAGCTGCGCTTGCGCCGCGGCGTCCTGGGTGTTGACGAAGTACTGGTACGCGCCGCGGATGAGCCCCGCCGCTTTCATCGCCTGCCAGTTGGTCGCGAACGTCGAGTCCGGCTGCCAGGTCGACGGGTCGGTCGGCCCGTTCGGCACGTGCGCCGCCCGCGCGATGGCGAAGTCGATGCCCGAGGTCTTCACCGTCGCCCAGTCGATGGTGCCCTGATACTGCGAGACGTCGATGCCCCGGAGGGTCGACGAGCCCGGGCAGTACGTCAGCCCCTGGGAGCTCTGTCCATAGAAGTCGTGCTGGTCCGGCGGCGAGGCGTTCTGCGGTCCGCCGCAGGCGATGGCCCCGGCCGCGAGAGCGAGCGCGAAGAAGCGGAGGGAACGCGGCATCGGCAAAGGCTCGAAAGCGAGGGCGCGAGAGCATCGCACAGATCGCTGATTTTCCTGGCGGGCGCCATCGGTCGAAGCGCGGAGCCGGGTCAGGCTCGCGCGGGCCCGGGCGCGCCCCCTCGGGGACCCCCGGACGCCGATCGACCGAGGGCGCCTTCGCGTCGGCTCTGGTACAACGCCCTTCGCCATGCTGACTCGGACCTTCGCCTTCCTCGAGCCGTTCGTCGCGGCGACCAGGCCGGCGCGCCTCGTGCTCGTGCGGCGGTTTCTCCTCGCCTTCGAGCGCGCCCTGAAGAACCCCGACGAGCGCGAAGGCGCGTGCATCGTCGCCGGCAACGTCCTCGGCCTCCCGGCGAGCGTCATCCAGGCGGCGGCGGGCCCCGGCGAGGACGCGCTGGACCAGTTCCTGGAACGCGCGCTGATCGAACGGTTGGCAGCAGCGCCGGAGGGGCTCGACGCCCGTGCCGACTGGCTGGTGCGCTGGGGCCCCCTAGTAGAGGCGCTGGTCCCCGACGGGCCGCACGGCGCCTCGCCGGTGCCGGAGATGGTGACCCTCGCGCCGGATTTCGCGGCGCTCTTCGCGCGGTTGCCGGAGCTTTCCCGCTCGGCGCTGCCGCTGATGTTCGAGGGGCAGCCGGGCACCGGCCGCGAGTCGCTCGCCCGGGCGGTCCACGCCGCGCATCGCGCGCCGCGGCCGTTCGTCGTCGTCGACGCCCAACAGGTGCCGGACGACGAGGCGCACCGGGTCTTCTTCGGCGGCGCCTTCGTGCCGGGACTCTTGCACCGCGCGGGCGAGGGGACGCTCTTCATCCGCAACGCCGAGCACCTGCCGGAGTCGGTGCAGCACCGGCTGGCGCGCACGCTCGAGCTCGGGGCGATGGTGGATCCCGACGGTCGCACGCGCTCGCCGCTGCGGGCCCGGCTGATCGTCGCGGTCGGCGATGGCGCCCTGGCGGCGACCGGACCGGGCCTGGGAACCTTGGAACCGGACTTCGCCTACCGCGCGGGCGCGCTCTATGCCCGCCTGCCCTCGCTCGCGGAGCGGGGCGAGGACCTGGCCGCGCTCTACCGCAACGTCGTGCGCCGGTTCGTCCTGCACCGGGAGGACCCGCTCTCGCCCGACGAGGTCCAGCACGAGCCGCGGATGACCCTGACGCCGCGGGCGCTGCTCGCGCTGTACGCGTACAAGTGGCCGGGAAACGTGGCGGAGTTCGTATCGGTGATTCGGGAAGCGCGCCAGCGGGCGGGAGCGGGACCGGTGGAGCTTTCCCACCTGCCCGAACGGGTAGTAGCAGCGCTCGGGTACCGCGGGAGCGAACCCGCCGACCGGCTGCGCGCGGTGCTGATGGACGTGGCCCCGGCGGCGGTGGCCGGCTCGGACGAGCTGATTCAGGCGCGCAAACGCTTGCGGGCCTGGCGTGACGACGAGCTGTCGCGGCTGCTCGGCCGGGACACGCTGGAGCTGTTCCACCGCGCGATCGCCGCGTTCAACGCGCTGCGCGAAGGCCAGACGGGACCGCTCCTGTCCGACCACGCGCTGGCACCGGTCCGCGCCGCCGCCGCGCGCGAGATTCTCCTGCCGACGGTCGCGAGCGTGCCGCTCTTCTGGGAAGAGCGGGTGGAGCTGGTCGCGGAGCTGGAGGCGCTGGCGGCGGCGTACGCGCTCCCGGGCGCCATCGCGCGGCGCCTGTTCGACCTGGGACGCGCGCTCGTGCTCTTTCCCCGCCAGGCGCTCAACCAGCTCCAGGCGCGCCAGCAGAACGGAGAGGAGAAGCCCTCCGCCGTCGCGATGGCGCTGGTGGCCGCTGCCCGGTAGCGTAACCGCTCCCCGTCGGGCTCGCCCCCCAGTCCTTGGCTTGCCCGTCGATGGCGGCGGACCGCGACGCTCTGACGTCCGACGCCACCTCGCCGACCCGCGACTCGTCGGCTCATCTCGTGCAGCGCGCCTCTTTCTGCTAAGAAGGGCTCTCTCGGCGGAGGGCCAGATGGCGAATCGAACGTCGACGTTCCGGAGCTTGGCGTGGTTCGGGCTCGTGCTGGCGGCGGGGGTCGCGCGCGCGGACACGACGCCGTTCGTGGCACAGGCGCTGCCGCAAGAGGGGCGGCTGCTCGACGCGAACGATCAGCCGGTCAACGGCGCGGTCGACATGACGTTTCGGCTTTATCACCAGGCGAACGGCGGCACCGCGGCGTGGAGCGAGGCGCAGTCGGTCCAGGTCGACAACGGCTACTACGCCATCCGGCTGGGGGACCCGTCGGTTTCGGGCGTGGAGCCGATCACGGCGGACGTCCTCGCGCCGCCGACGTACCTCGCCATCTCCATCGGCGGCGCCGAGCTGTCTCCCCGGTTGGAGCTGGGGACGGTGCCCTACGCCGAGCGGGCGGACCTTGCGAACCGCATCGACGGCGGGACCATCACCAACGCGACGATCACGAATTCGACCGTCGATGCGACCCAGGTCACGGTTGGCGGGAAGACGGTCATCGACTCGAGCGGGAACGTCGACGCGAATCGAATCTCCGTGAACGGGCAGACGGTCATCGACGCGAGCGGCAACCTGACCAACCTCGCGCAACAGCTTGCGGGCTCCGGGATGGTGGCGAGCGATTCGAACGAGCTGGGCGGCAAGCCCGCGAGCGACTACGTGACGAACGACGAGCTGACGCAGGGCTACGCGACGTCGAGCGACCTGGCCGACCAGGAGTACGACAACCGGGCGCGCAACGGGTCGTTCGAGCTGGGGGCGGCAGGACAGCTCCCGACCTACTGGAGCGCTGTCGGAATAGGGAATGGCTCCCGCTCGCAGGTAGCGGATCCGATGTTCGGCGCGAAGGCGCTGGAGGTGAACGACTCCGACTCGACGGCGCAGGTCGCGGTCGAACAGACGGTGATTGCGGCGGGCGACATCGCGGGAGCGGTCGGGGAGACCTTCACCGCTTCCGTCTTCGCGAAGCGCAAGAGCGGGTCGACCCGGGGCCGGCTGTGCCTCGCGGAGGGGGACCCGACCGACCCGGCGGTAGCGCTCGATTGCGCGACCCTGACCGCGGGCTCGACCTACGCGCGCCAGACCGTGAGCCACCTCGTCACCAGCGCGGCGACCGAGCTCGTGGTGCTGCTCGACAGCGGCGCCACCGCGGCGGACGCGAACGACTACGTCTTCGATGGCGTGATGGTCACCCGAGGCAAGCTCGCGCCGGCGTTCACCCCGAACATCGCGGAAGAGGTGTCCTCGGAGCTGCCCGACCAGAGCATTCCCGACGCCGCGCTGCCGGCCGACGTCGCCCTGCTCGACGCGGCGACAGACGCCTTCACGGGCGACCTGAGCGCCCACTCGTTCACCGGGAGCGGTGCCGGTCTGTCTGGCATCCCCGATTCCGCGCTGTCGGCGAACGTGCCCCTGCTCAACGCCCCTTCGAACGCGTTCACCGGGGCGCTTTCGGTCAACGACGACCTCACGGTGAACGGGTCCGCGACGATCGCCAGCACTGGCGGTCTGCACGTGCCAGCGCTCAAGGGGACCCAGTCGGGCAATCTCAACCTCGACCTGATGCCGGGCGGCCCCAACGGCAGCATCCGCTTCATCCCCTACACCTACGGCGGCGTCGTCGGCTCGATCGACAACTCCGGCGACATGACCCTCGCGGGAACGCTTTCGGCGAAGGGCTTGACCGAGACGGGCACGGCTACGCTGGCCGGGAGCACGACGCTGTCCAGCGGCGCTTCCGGTCAGGTACAAGTCGGCTCGGACCTGGGCGCGCTCGACTTCGGCCACTTCTGGACGCCGGCGCCCACCGTCAACGGCGAGACCTTCACGACGCGCGAATCGATTCGCATCGACGGGACCGGCGGCGACTTGGCGATCGGGTACAACCAGACCTCGGACAGCGCCGCGATCATCGCGGACGGCCCCATCGTCTCCACCGAGCAAGGCGCGTCGTTCGCGCGAGGCGTGACCGTCGGCTCAGGCGGCATCAACGTCACCGGCGACTCGACCATCAACGGGACCTTGACGCAGGGCTGCTCCACAGGCTGGACCGCGGTCAACGGCGGGCGGCTCTGCGTCGAGAACGCGATGCACGGGCCGACGGATTTCTACTCGGCGCTCGGCGATTGCCAGAGCCGACCCGGCGGCGCGTTCCACGGCCACATCTGCACGTACATGCAGGCAGAAACCGCGTGCGCCTCCGGCTTCAATTTCTACGCGGGCTCGTCGCAGCAGGCGAGCAATGCTTGGGGCTGGTACGGCGACGACAGCCTTCAGGACGACTGGTTTCCAACTTGGAATTCCGGAGGCTGCGGCACCAACAACACGGGAACCGGCCAGAGTTCCGGCACCTCGCTGTATTACCGCTGCTGCTACTGAGTAAGAGCCTGGTCGATCAGCGGCGGGCCTCTCGATCCCCGGTAGCGTCGCCGCTGACCGGACGCCCAGCCGAGCTTCGATGTCCAGGTGCCCGCCAGCCCTGCCAGGCGGCCGCAACATGTAGTGGCCTGATTCTGGACTGCGCCCTACGAGTGGCGTAGCGTCCCTCGAAGCCGGAGGGCGCCGCCGTGAAGTGCCCGTTCTGCGTCTCGCAAGAGAACAAGGTCATCGACTCGCGCCTGTCCAAGGAAGGGCAGGTCATCCGCCGCCGGCGCGAGTGCCTCGCCTGCCAGCGCCGGTTCACGACCTACGAGCGCATCGAGGAGATCATGCCGCTGGTCGTCAAGAAGGACGGGCGGCGCGAGGCGTTCGAGCGCAAGAAGATCGTCGCGGGGCTCAAGGCGGCGTGCCAGAAGCGGCCGGTTTCCAGCGAGGACATCGACGCCATCGTCGAGCAGGTCGAGCGCAAGCTGCAGGAGAAGGGCGAGCGCGAGGTCCCCACGTCGGTCATCGGCGAGCACGTGATGAGCCGGCTGCACGAGCTGGACGAGGTCGCCTACGTTCGCTTCGCCTCTGTTTACCGGTCGTTCCAGGACATCGGCGAGTTCATGACCGAGTTGAAGGACCTCGCGAGCGACCGGCGCGCGCGCAAGTAGGATGTCCCCGGTGAGCGCGCTTTCCGACTCGGTGCACGAGCTGTTCTTCGACCTCGCGCTCGAGGAGGCCGAGAAGGGTGTCGGTCGGACGCACCCCAACCCTCCGGTAGGAGCGGTCATCGTCCAGGGCGGCGCTGTCGTGGGGCGTGGGCACCACCGCAAGGCCGGCGCGCCGCACGCGGAGGTGGAGGCCCTCAGCGAGGCGGGCGCGCGCGCGCGCGGGGCCGACCTCTACGTCACGCTGGAGCCGCACGACCACCAGGGGCGGACGCCGCCGTGCACCGAGGCGATCATCGCGGCGGGCGTGCGGCGGGTGTTCGTCGGCGCGCGCGACCCGAACCCGCTGGTCTGCGGCCGCGGCATCCGGCACCTCGAGCAGGAAGGCATCGAGGTGCGCACGGGCCTGCGGGCCGACGCGTCGGCGCGGCTCGTGCGGGCGTTCCAGAAGCTCATCACGACCGGCCGGCCGCTCGTGGTGCTGAAAGTCGCGACGACCCTCGACGGTCGGATCGCGACCCGGACCGGCGATTCGAAGTGGGTGACGGGCGAGACGGCGCGGCAGCTCGTCCACCGCTGGCGGGATGAATTCGATTGCGTCCTGGTCGGCGGGGGCACGGTGCGCGCGGACGACCCGGAGCTGACGACCCGGCTTTCGCAGCCGGTGGTGCCGGGCCGGGAACCGCGCAATCCGGCGCGGGTGGTGGCGTCGGCGTCGCTCGATTTGCCGGCTCGGGCAAAGGTGTTCGACGTCGCGAAGGCGCCGACGATCGTGCTCACCGGTCAGGGGAAGGGGGCAGCAGCGCAAGCGCTCTCCAATCGCGGTGTCGAGGCCACCGAGGTCGCGGGCCAGAGCGGCCGGCTCGATCCCGGCGCGATGGTCGCTGAGCTCGGGCGGCGCGGCTTCCTGTCGGTCCTGGTGGAAGGCGGCGGCAGGATGCACGCGTCGTTTCTCGCCGCGGGGCTGGTCGACGAGGTGCGCCTCTTCTTCGCGCCGAAGATCCTCGGCGGCGACGGCGTCCCGGCGTTCGGCGCGATGGGCCTCGAGCGGATGGAGCAGGCGTTCCACCTCGAAGAGGTGACGGTCGAGCGCGTCGGCGACGACTGGCTCGTCAAGGGGAGCCCCCGAGGGGCGGCCGAGGGCCGAGCGTGAAGGCGGCCTCCAAGCTGGCCGCGCCGGGCGCCTGCGCCGATTGGACGGATCGGACGGATCGGACCGATCGGTCTGATCGCTCGGCCGGTCCAACAGGCCCCGGCCCGGGAAGCAGAGCTGACGCGGGAGAGCTGCTCGTTGGGTTCACCACACCAGGCCACGGGGCAGTTCCGCGCATCCCGAGCGCAGTCGAGGGACGAGCGCGGTGAAGCCGAAACCGCCCGTCCTTCGACCGCGCTCAGGACGCGCGGCCGGGAAATCGAGCGAGGTGCGGTCGACCCGATAAGCGAGCGCTGGAGACTAGGAGTTCACCATGTTCACCGGGCTCATCGAGGAAGTCGGGACGGTGCGAGCGCTCCAGCGGACAGCGGCAGGGGCACGGCTGACCGTCAGCGCTTCCTTTGCCCGGGAGCTGCGCCGAGGGGAATCGGTCTCGGTGAGCGGCGCCTGCCTGACCGCCCTGGACCTCGACGCCGACGGGTTCTCGGCCGACGTCTCGAACGAGTCGCTCGCGCGCACGACGCTCGGCGAGCTGAGGGCCGGCGCTTTCGTCAACCTGGAGCGGTCCCTCCAGGCTGGCGGCCGCCTGGGCGGGCACTTCGTCCTCGGGCACGTCGACGGCGTCGGGCACGTCGCCTCGGTTTCACCGCTCGGCGACGCGTTGCGCATCGACCTCGAGTTTCCCCCGCCGCTCGCGCCGCTCTTCGTCGAGAAAGGCTCGGTCGCCATCGACGGCGTCTCGCTGACGATCAACGAAGTGCGCGCGACGAGCTTCTGGATCGCGATCATCCCGGAGACGCGGGCGAAAACGACCCTCGGCCGCGTCAAGCCGGGCGAGCGCGTGAACGTCGAAGCGGACGTGCTGGGGAAATACGTCCTGCGCGCGCTCGCCGCGAGCGGACGAGCGGACGCCTCGCTTTCGGCGGCACTGGAGAGAGGCGGTTATCTCTAGCGCGCAGGGTCCGCTTGGAGGTAGGAAGCGCGCGCGTCACCCGCGCGGGGCGCGCGGGCGCGAGAGGTGCCGGATGGCGGACGACACTAAAGCCAAGGACCAGGCCCTCGGCCGGGTCGAGCGAGCGATCGCCGATTACCGGCAAGGCAAGCACGTCATCATCGTCGACGACGCCGACCGCGAGAATGAAGGCGACCTGGCGGTTCCGGCGGAGCTCGTCACCGCGGACGCCATCAACTTCATGGCGAAGCACGGGCGCGGGCTCATCTGCCTCTCGATCACTGGCGAGCAGGTGGAGCGCTTACGCCTACCGATGATGTCGCCGAACAACCGGTCGACGTTCCAGACCGCGTTCACCATCAGCATCGAGGCGGC
Source organism: Myxococcales bacterium (assembly GCA_021787845.1). Classification (GTDB taxonomy): domain Bacteria; phylum Myxococcota; class Myxococcia; order Myxococcales; family JAJYLH01; genus JAJYLH01. Next base: position 57,392 of record JAJYLH010000007.1, read on the forward strand.
GCGCGGGGTGACGACCGGCATCAGCGCGAAGGACCGGGCGACCACCATCCTCGCGGCGATCAGGCCAGACGCGAAGCCGTCCGACCTGGTCTCGCCGGGCCACGTCTTTCCGCTCCGGGCGCGCAAAGGCGGGGTGCTCGTGCGCGCCGGGCAGACGGAGGGCTCGGTCGACCTCGCGCGGCTCGCGGGGCTCGGCGCGTCGGCGGTGATCTGCGAAATCATGAACGACGACGGGACGATGGCGAGGATGCCCGACCTCGAGCTCTTCGCGGCCGAGCACGGGCTCGTCATCGTCAGCATCGCGGACATCGTGGCGTACCGGATGGCGCGCGAGCGGCTGGTGCGGCGGGCGGTGGAGGCGCCGATCCCGAGCGAGTACGGCGGCGAGTTCCGCGCCATCGCCTACGAGAACGACGTCGACAGCTTCCAGCACCTCGCTCTGGTGAAGGGCTCCTGGGCACCGGACGAGCCGGTGCTGGTGCGAATGCACTCGAAGTGCCTGACCGGCGACGTCTTCGGGTCGCAGAGGTGCGATTGCGGCCCGCAGCTCCACCAGGCGCTGCGACAGATTGCGCAGGCGGGCAAGGGCGCTCTCGTCTACCTGGACCAGGAAGGGCGGGGCATCGGGCTCGTCAACAAGCTCAAGGCGTACAACCTCCAGGACCAGGGCCACGACACGGTCGAGGCGAACGAGAAGCTCGGGTTCAAGCCGGACCTGCGCGACTACGGCATCGGCGCGCAGATTCTGCGGGACCTCGGGATCAGAAAGCTCAGGCTCCTGACCAACAACCCGAAGAAGATCGTCGGGCTCGAAGGCTACGGGCTCGAGGTGGTCGAGCGGGTGCCGATCGAGATTCCGCCGAACGAGCTCAACCGAAGCTACCTCGCGACCAAGCGCGACCGGATGGGCCACCTGCTCGCGAGGTGAACGGGAGCGGTTCAGGTCCGCAGGAGCCCTGCCGGGACGCCGCGACCGCCAAGCGGCGAACGACCACCGTCCGCCGATCGGACCGATCGGACCGATCGGTCTGATCTCCGGCACCGACGCGCGACCGCCGACTCGCACGCTCCAAGGCGGCTTCACCCGCCGTCGGCGACATGGACGCACGGTCCGTCGCAGGCGCCGTCGGCGAGCTTCGTGCAGTCGTGGTCGAGGATGCACTGCGCGCAGGTGGCGATGGTCGAGGTGTCGGTGTCGTAGCAGTCGCCGTTCACGTTCGAGCAGCTCAACAGGTAGGTGCCGTGGATGTTCGGGCACTGGACCATCTTGCTGCACGCGGCCGCGCAGTCGGGGCCGGTCGAACAGCTCGCGCTGGCGACGATCAGGGCGACGACGAGCCAGCGCACTTGAGCCTCCGGCAGAATCTTAACGCGCGATGCTTCTCACGCGCCGCCGGGGAGCGTCACGTCCGCCTTCGTCACCTCGGCGAGAACCCGGGTCGCGTAGGAGCCTCCGGGCAGCTCGAACGACAGCTCGACGGCGCCAGCGCCGCCCGCGCGGACCGCCGCGTTCTGGACGGGCGCCCGGTACGCCCGCCAGGCACCCTCGCCCTCGCCCTTGGCCGCCGCGAATGCCTCCCGCGATACGCCAGCCTCGGCGAGGACCCGCTCCTCGCGCGCGAGCGCTTCGCCCCTCGCCCGGAGCCGCTCGCGATGGCCGGGCATCGGCCCGGCGACGTCGATTTCGCCAGACCGTAAGCGCTCCTGGTTGGCGGCAGCGTCGTCGCAGACGAAGAGCCCTCCCGTGAGCCGTTTGCGCAGCACGTCGCCGGCGAGGACCCGGTCCCACAAGCCAGCCGCGATTCGGTCGGTCAGGCAGCGGTTGAACAGCTCGCTCTGCAAGGCGGAAATCGCGAGGCGGCGCAGGTGGCGGTCGCGCTTCGCGCGCGCGAGGTCGGGATGCGAGCCCAGGCCGAGGAGCGCCGCGCCGAGGGCTGCGTTGTCGCCGCGGCGCCCGAACCGCTGCTCGCCGTAGAAGTTCGCGAGGCCCGTCTGCCCGAGCGCGTCGAGGATCGCCTGCGCGCGCGACACCGCGTCGGGCACGGTTTCGCGCAGCGTGAGAAGGAAGCGGTTGCCCTTCAGGTGGCCGAGCCGGATGCGGTTGGTGTGCCGGCCCTCGGCGAGGATTTTCAAGCTCGGATCGTCGAGCGCGGGCGCGCGCGCGGGCGTGTGCAGGCTCACCCACTGGCGAGCGATGGCGTGCCGATCTTTCTGGCCGGCGTAACCGGCTTCCCGCGGGTCGGCACCGAGCGCATGGGCGAGGCGCCCGACGGCGTCGACCGTCGAGAGCCCGCGCTTCTCGATGAAGAGGTACAGGTGCTCGCCCGCGCCGCCGGGCAGATAGGCGGGCAGCTCCTCGACGAGGAAGTCTTCCGGCGCGACCCGGGCCACGCCGCCGGTACCCGCGAGGTCGGCGGTCAGCAGCGGGAGCGGGCGCGGCGCGAGGTCCAGGGACATGGGGAGCCTTCGAACCCCTACAGCCTTTCCACCGCGTGCACGCCCTGGAGCTTCTCGATGGCGCCGATCACGTCTTTGAGCTGCGACAGATCCTTGATGCTGACTTCGAAGATGGACACCGCCTGCGTCTCGTCGAGGGCGCGCGCGTTCGCCTGGATGATGGAAATGCCCTTGGTCGAGAAGACCTCGCTCATCTTCGCGAGGAGGCCCGCGCGGTCGTCGCTCGTCACCCGCAGGCTGACCGGCCTCGTGTAGTCGCCTTTGACGTCCCAGGTCACGTCGACGCGCCGTTCGGGCTCGGCCTCGAGGAGCTTCGGGCAGTCGCGGGCGTGCACGCTGACGCCGCGGCCGCGGGTGATGAACCCGGCAATCGGATCTCCCGGAACCGGATGGCAACATTTCCCGAACCGCACCAGCACGTCGTCGATGCCGTTGATGCGCACGCCGCCCTTGCCGCGCGCCATTCCGAGCGTGATGGTCTTTCGGAAGATGTCGGTCAGCCGGCCGCCGAGCGGAATCGGACCTTCGGGCTTCTCCTCGACCGGCCGGCCCTCGGCGAGCTTGTCCGGCGCGACTTTCCCGATGAGCTGGCTCGGGGAAACCTTGCCGATGCCGACCGCCGCGATGACGTCGTCGATCGACCGGTAACCCATTTCGTTGGCGGCCTTGACGAGCTCGGTCTCGTCTCTCACCAGCCGCGAGAAGCTCAGGCCGTAGCGGCGAAACTCCCGCTCCGCCAAGTCGCGCCCCAGCTCCAGGCTCTTGAGGCGCTCCTGCTGGCGGATGTAGGAGCGGATGCGGTTCTTCGCTTTCGAGGTCTTGACGTAGTTGAGCCAGTCCTTCGACGGGTGGGCGTTGCCGGAGGTGAGAATCTCGACCACGCTGCCGTTCTTCAGCTTCGACCGGAGCGGAACGATCTTGCCGTCGACCTTGGCGCCGACCGTCCGATCTCCGACCTGGGAGTGGATGGCATAAGCGAAGTCGACCGGCGAGGCGCCGCGGGGAAGCGCTTTGACATCTCCCTTGGGCGTGAAGACGAAGGTCTCGTCGCCGAAGAGGTCCACCTTGACGCTGTCCAGGAACTCGTGCGGGTCCTTCAGCTCTTTCTGCCACTCCACGAGCTGGCGCAGCCAGGCGAACTTCTGCTCGTCGGTGGTGAAGACCCCGGATTTCCCTTCTTTGTACGCCCAGTGCGCGGCGATGCCTTCCTCGGCGACATGGTGCATCTCCTCGGTGCGGATTTGAATCTCGATGCGGTCCGCGCCGGGTCCGATCACCGTCGTGTGCAGCGACTGGTAGTTGTTCGCCTTGGGGATGGCGATGAAGTCCTTGAACCGGCCGGGCACCGGCTTGAAGGAGCCGTGGATGATGCCCAGCATGTGGTAGCAGTCGGCGAGGGTCGGGACGATGATGCGAAACGCGATCATGTCGTGGACCGCTTCCAGCTCGATGCCCTTGCGTTTCATCTTGCGATAGATGCTGTAGAGGTTCTTGCGACGGCCGCTGACCGTCCCCGTCAGCTTCGCCTCCGCGAGCTTGCCTTGGAGGAGCTTGACCACGTCCGCGATGTACTTCTCCCGGTCGCGCTGGGTCTTCGCGATGTCCGTCGAGATCGCTTGATGGTCGTCGGGACGCAGGTACTGGAAACAGAGATCCTCCAGCTCCGTCTTGATCCAGGAGATGCCGAGCCGGTTCGCGAGCGGCGCGTAGATGTCCAGCGTCTCCTGCGCGATGCGGGCCTGCTTCTCCGGCGCCATCGACCCGAGCGTGCGCATGTTGTGGGTCCGGTCGGCGAGCTTCACCAGAATCACCCGGATGTCCTTGGCCATCGCGACCAGCATCTTGCGGAAGTTCTCCGCCTGCTTCTCCTCCGCGAGCTGCTCCTTGCTCTTGCCCGCGCCCTCCCCGACCGCGTGCGCCGCCGTCTGCGACGAGAACTGCCCGAGCTTGGTCACTCCGTCGACGATTTCCGCGACCTCGTGGCCGAAGATTTCGGTCAGCTCCTCCTTCGTCGCGAGCGTGTCCTCGATGGTGTCGTGGAGGATGCCCGCGACGATGCTCGCCTCGTCGAGCTTGAGCTTGGCGAGCAGATAGGCGACCTCGAGCGGGTGGATGAGATACGGCTCGCCGGACTTGCGAATCTGCCCCTGGTGGACCTTTGCGCTGTAGACGTAGGCCTTCTTGATGACCTCGAAGTCCGCCTGCGGCTTGTAGGTCGCGACCTCGTCGAGGATGTCGTTCAGCCGAATCATGCCGGGGGGAGCTTACTCGAACGCCCGAAAAGTTGCAACGCGCCGCGTCGAAGGCGGGCGCCGGTGCCGCGCCGCCGCACGCCTCGGGTCGCCAAGCCGCCTGGCCCAGGAGGATGGGCGCAGCCGAGCAGAACCATCGCCCGTCTCAGTTCGCGTAGACGGTGAGCCCGAACGCCCAGAGCCCTTCGCCGGTGGTCATGTCGTGGCGGTAGCTGGCGTTGAGCCCGATGTTCTTGGTGATGAACCCGACGCCGCCGGAGAGGTAGGTCGTGACGTGGACGCCGTCTCGCGGGATGCCGTCTCGGGTGACGGCGAATCGCAGCGGCAGGAAGCCGGCGAGCAGATACTCTCCCGCCAAGGACCAGGAGCCCGCCTGTTTGCCGCCCGGCCAGGCCCACTGGTAGTCGCCGGCGAGCAGGTAGTGCTGCCCGTCGCCGAGCGACAGCCCGGTGGCGATGCCCTGGGGAAGGACCGGCGTGTCCACCTTCAGGAGGTTCGTTCCGACGACCCCGATGCCGACGGGCCCGAACTTCAGCAGCAACCCCAAGTCGCCGGTGAAGGTACTGATGTCCCGCTTGTCCTCGGTGTAGCTCAGGTAGTCGATGTGGGTACCGATCACGATGCTGGGCGAGAGCGCGAAGGCGACCGCGAGATCCTTGATCGATCCTTTCAACGTGGCGCCGCCCTTGCCGGCCGAGAAGTAGCGGTAGCTGACGCCGGTCGGAAACATCGGGTTCGACAGGCTGTCCGCGAGGCTGATGACGATGCCGTCGGCGTCGTTCGCGTGCAGATAGTCGAGCTGGAGGGCGTAGCTGTTGGTCGCGCCGAGCCCGGCCGGGTTCAGGAACAAGGCGTCCGGTCCGCTGGCCGCGAGGACGTTCTGGCCCATCGCGACCGCGCGCGAGGCGACGAAATCCGACGGCTCGACGGCGCGGGCCGAGAGGCCGAGCCCCGTCACGCCAAGGAGGGTCAGCGCCCAGAGTCGCACCGGCACCCTATGCCACTTTTCGCGGTTTGTTGCTAGCATGGGCGGATGGCCGACCCTCCTCGCTCCCCGGCGCCAGATGTCGCTCCCGCGCCCGAGCTGCCAGTGCGCGCGACGATCTACCTGACCCCCGACGGCCAGGTCCACTTCGGCGCGCTCTTCGAGGAGCTTCTGCCCGTCGCGAAGGCGCTCGACCCGGCGTTCGAAATCGGCGGCGCCTGCGAGCTGCCCCCGCGCGAGGGCCGGACCGCCTCCGCCGCCACGGCCGCCGAAGCCGAGAAGAAGGTCGAGGCCGGCTCGCGCCAGGCGCCGAGCGACAAGACCGCGGCTGGCACGACCGGCTCCGACTCCGGCGGCGACGAATCCGCGCCATGAGCTCGATGCGCAAGCTGCTCGTGGCGCTTCTCGCCGCGCTCGGCGCGCTCCTGAATCGCCTGCGCGCGCGCTGGTATCGGTGGCGGCGGCTCCCGACCGTGCGCGACCAGCTCTGGTCGGGCACGCTTCGACCGCTGGCGCTCGGCGCGGTGCGAGTGCCGCCGGCGCCGGTTCTCGCCGACGATCGCTCGCCCGATTACCTGTCGATTCCGAGCTCGTCGCGCCTCCTCGGGGGAAAGCCTTCGCCGCTCTTCCGTGTCGCCTCGACCCGCATCCTTCCTGCGCCCGCCCGCCCGCTCAGCGCGCTGCGCGCCGACCGGTGGAACGTCGAACAGCGTCGATCGATGCCCGAGCCGGTGTCAAAATTCCTGCGGCCGGGAGAAACCGCCCTTCGGACGCCGAACCTCGCCGCCCTGCCCAGGCGAGCGTCGACCGTCGCCCGCCCGGAACGGTTCGGGCTGGACGCGAACCTCTCGACCCGGACCGAACGCGCGCTGCCCGCGCTCGAGGTCTCGACGGCGCTCGACACGCGCGGCCTTGGGTTCGGCGGCGTTCCGTTCGTCCCCAGCCCTTCGACTGCGCTTCCGATGGGCGGGTCGCAACGCGGCATCGGGCTCGCCGATCCGACCGCCTTCGGCCTCGACGCCGACATCCGCCCGGCGGCCGAGTCCGTTCCCGCGCCGCGCCGCCTGCCGCCTAAGCTCAGCCCCGCCCGCGCGAACTTCGTCGTCCGTTACGTCGACCCGCAGCGCTCCGAGGTTCTGGTGAAACCGATCATCAGTACCTGGGGAGATCATTTCGAGAAGTCGGTCGAACCCTACTTCGGAATCCCCGACCTCGGCGCCGACGACGACGTCTACGAATGGGAGGTCGACGACGACGTCGCCGATCAGATGAAGGAGGTGCGCGAACAGATGTTCCTACGGCGGGACATCACCCGTACCGAGTTCGACGGCAACGACCTCGGACGACAGGAGCGGGGCGACGAGGAGGTGCTGGCGGCCATCGAGACTTTCACCGGTCTCGAGTTCGAGGACGCCGAGCCCGAACCCTGGGCGCCGCTGAAGATGCGCCTGGAAACGCCGCCCATCGACCTCGCGCCGCCCACCGAGTCGGCCGAACGCGATCTCGCCAGGCTCGTCGCCGCGATTCGGGACCATCCCGAGACCGCGTGATCGCCCGGTGCCCGCTCACGGGAAGTTGGCGACGTTCTCCAGTTTGTAGCAGGCGGTGTCGTCCTGGCCCGTGATGTTCGTCGAGACCCAACCATCGACGTTGGCCGCCTTGCCCCAGTCAGCAAGACCGCCCAAGTAGAGCCCGTACCGAGTGCGCTCCGCGTAGAAGTTCGAGTTCCCGGCGACGGCGAACCAGCCCGAGGGACACGTGGCGAACGAGGCCGCGTAGTTGATCATGCTGACGTGCGGCCGACCTTCGCTCCGGTACTCGCGGGTGCACAGCGTCGTCGGCCCGTTGCCGCCGGTGCCCCCGACGAAACCGACCTTCAGGTACTGCCCTCCGTAGCTGAGGCTGTCGGAACCTCCCACGTAACTGCCGTCGCCGTTCAGCACCAGGTAGAGCCAGTGGTTCGCCCCGCGCAAGGTGTCGATGCTCTCGCTCGTGAACCCGGCGGGACAGGTGCCCGAACTGTTCATCGCGATCATCATCGTGAACTTGCGCTCGGTGAGAATCGCGCTCCCCGGCGTCCGCGGCGTCCACGACGAGGTCTGGTCGCTGTACTCGAGCTGCTGCCCGTCGGCCAATCGGCGCGCGACGGCCGCCGCGCGGCTTGCCACCCGAACATCTGTCCAGTACCCTCGCCCGCCATGCGCCGATACACCCTGCGCGACGCGACGCCCGCTCCCGCCCGCCTCGACTACGAAGGCGCGCTCAACGACGAGCAGCGCGCGGTGGTCCTCGCCGGGCCCGGGCCGATGCTGGTCCTCGCCGGCGCCGGCAGCGGCAAGACCCGCACCCTAACCTTCCGCGTCGCGAGGCTCCTCGAGACCGGTGTCGCTCCCCACGAGCTGCTGCTCTTGACCTTCACCAACCGCGCCGCCGACCAGATGCTCAAGCGCGCGAGCGCCCTCGTCCAGGTCGACCTCTCCCGCCTCTTGGGCGGCACCTTCCACCACGTCGGGAACCTGGTCCTGCGCGAGCACGCCGAGGCGCTGGGGTTCGGTCGCGATTTCGGCATCCTCGACCGCGAGGACCAGAAGGAGCTGATGACCGCCTGCATCGCGGAGACCGGCCACGCGGTCGCCCGCCGCCGCTTCCCCAAGGCCGACGTGGTGGCCGACCTCTACTCCACCGCGGTCAACCTCCAGAAGCCGCTCCTCGAGGTCGTCGCCCAGCGCGCGCCTCAGTTTCTCGCTCACGAGGAAGCGCTCCTCCAGGTCGGCCGGCGCTATCTCGAGCGCAAGCGCGCGCTCAACGTGATGGACTTCGACGACTTGCTCTTGCAATGGAAGGTGCTGTTGGTGGAGCGGCCGGACCTCGCGCGAAAGCTCCAGGAGCGCTTCCGGGCGGTTCTGGTCGACGAGTACCAGGACGTGAACCGCCTCCAGGCGGACATCGTCGATTCCCTCGGCGCCGTCCATCGCAACGTCCTCGTGGTCGGCGACGACGCGCAGAGCATCTACGCCTTTCGCGGGGCGGAGGTGGAGACGATCCTGCGCTTCCCCGAGCGCTACCCCGACGCGGTCACCCACAAGCTCACCGTCAACTACCGCTCGACCCCGCAGATCCTGGCGCTCGCGAACGCGTCGATCGCGAAGAACGAACGCCAGTTCCGCAAGGACCTGCGCGCGGTCCGCGAGGGCCGGGAGCTGCCGGCGTTCGTCGTCGTGCGCGACGTCGTCCAGCAGGCGGAGTTCGTCGCCCAGCGGCTCCTGGAATTACGCGACGAGGGGTTCTCGCTTCAGGACATGGCGGTGCTCTACCGCGCCCACCACCACTCGATGGAGCTGCAGCTCGAGCTCGGCCGCCGGGGCATCCCCTTCGTCGTCCGCAGCGGCGTGCGCTTCTTCGAGCAGGCGCACATCAAGGACGTCCTGGCGATCCTCCGATGGGTCGACAACCCGAAGGACGAGCTCGCCTTCAAGCGGCTCGTCAAGCTCTTCGTGGGCCTCGGGAGCGCTGCCGCGGACGCCCTGTGGGACGCCCTCGCGCTCGAGGCGGCCAAGGGCCAGGACTCCCGAGTCGTCTTCACCCACCGCGACCTGTCGCGGCTCGTCCCGCCGAAAGGCCGCACCGGGCTCGAGAGGGCGAGAGCGCTCCTCTCCGAGCTGTGCGCTCCTGCTCTGTTCAGCGCTCCCGCCCAGCTCATCCAGCGCATCCTCGACGAGGGCGCTCTCAAGGAGCACTTGCGCACCCGCTACCCGAACTTCCAGGCCCGCGAGGACGACGTCGCCCAGCTCGCGAGCTACGCCCTCGAGTTCGAGTCGCTCTCCGACTTCGTCCAGGACATCGTCCTCGCCGGCGAGCTCCAGGGCGAGGACGTGGTCGAAGGCGAGGAGCCGGACGAGAAGCTCACCCTCTCCACCATCCACCAGGCGAAGGGCCTCGAGTGGCGGGCGGTCTTCGTCCTCTGGCTCGCCGAGGGGCGCTTCCCCGCGCCGCCCGCGCTCAAGACGAAGGCCGGCGAAGAGGAGGAGCGGCGCCTCTTCTACGTGGCGGCGACGCGGGCGAAGGACGACCTCTACCTGGTGCAGCCGCTCCTCCACGCCGAGCGGGACCGCACCCGGACCCTTCTTCGGCCGAGCCGGTTCGTCGACGAACTCGACCTGCCCGGCCGTCCGGTGTTCGAACGCTGGACCATCGAAGAGGCGCCGCCGGAGCTTGCCGCGACGACTCCGCCCACCTTGGGCGAGCCGAGCCCGCCGCCGCTCGGGCCCGCGCCACCCCCGCCGGAAGCGCTGCCGCCCAACGTGGTGCCGCTGTTCCCGCGAAGGAGCTAGCGTTCGGCCGTTCGCCGCCGGCTGCGCGCCCCGCGATCGATCGGACCGATCGGTCGGATCGGTCCGATCCGACGGGCGAACCTCCGGAGGTGAGGCGCGACCCTCGGCAATCTCGAGCCGAACGTCGCTACGTCGGCAGGAGCGCTCCCGCTTTGACAGTGTGGCCGAGAGGCAAGCGTAACAGGCCACAACCGCTCGTCCTCGGCGCTCATCCCGAGCGCCAGTCGAAGGACGAGCGGTTCCTGGCCGAGACGAAGCTGTCGGCCGAACCCGACTAGAGCGAGCCTTGCAGGTTCAGTCGGAACGCGAGCCCCTGGACGACGACCGGATCGCCCGTCAAGGTCGTCGACAGGAACCGGTACTTGAACTGGTAACTGGCCATCGGCGGCGTGTTCCCGCCCAGATTGAACTGGATCTTGCCGGGGTCCGAGCCCCCGGCGTCGGGCTCACCCCAGGTCGCGCCGTTGTCCGCCGACGCCGACACGTCGACGCTCGGCATCGCCACGCATCCCGTCTGCGTCGGATCGCAGCTCAACCCGCCGGCCGAAATCGGCGAGACCACCTCCGTCGCGCCCTCGCCGCCGGCGACGCCCAACAGCACCGCGCTCACGATGTTCATCGGGGTCGAGGTCGAGGCGGAGTCGTCATAGGCGGTCACCGACTGCGTGTGGAACGCGCCGCTCTCGCCGACGTACAACGTTCCGGCCGCCGCCACCGCCGGCGAACCGGTGTTGTCGATCTCGCCGTAGTCGAGGCGGACGTGACCGCCGGCGCGCGCGAACAGGCGCGTGTACGACGTCGTCAGGATCAGGTTCCCGCCCGCGACCCAGATGGTTCCGGCCTCACCACCGCTGCCATCGGCCGCGATGTAGGCGCTCGCGTCGGCCGGCGAGCCCGTCGAGTCGTCGAAGGTCAGCGTCCCGGCGGTGATGAAGACGATGCCGCCGTTCGTCCCCGAGCCGCTCTCGCCCTCGAGCAACCGGCTGAGCGAGGGGGTGGTGGTCGGCGCGGCGTTCGCCTCCGCCGTCGGCATCCCGTTCGAGGTCATGTCGATGGTCCCCAGCACCTGTACCGTTCCCTTCGCCCGGAACGCGAGCACGCCGGTGCCGCCCCCCGGGTAGCCGTTCTGGTTCGTCGGCGCGCTCGAGGTCAGGACGCTCGCCGTCTGCGACGAGCCGAGCGCGGTCACCGTGACGTTGTCGAAGTTCGGCACCCGCTGAACGATGGTCCGCTGGTCGGAGCCGAACGCGCCGCTGTTCCCGTAGGCGTTCTCGATGGGCGTCGTGAAGAGGATGTGCCCGGTCGAGACCTCGAGCACCCGCTTGAACTCGTAGTCGCCCATCGTGCCCGCGCCGGACCGGGTCCACATGGAGTAGAGCAGCACCTCGTCGCCCGGCGCGAGGCTCGGCGCGACGCCCGAGTCGATGGTGACGTCGCTCGTTCCCATCGCCAGGACGTTGTAGGCGCGCGCGTAGCCTTGGGCTTGGAGGTCGACGGTGGTGTGATCGACCGTCAGGTCGCCGTCGGCGCCGGTGCCGAGGTCGAACGCCGGCTGCGCGACCGACCCGCTCAAGAGCGTGTTCCACTGCGCGGTGGTGGCCGTCCGGTCGTCGAGCGTGGTGGTCGAGAAGTCCTCCGCCACGTAGACGGTCTTCGTCGGCACCTGGCCCTGGGCGGGAGGCGGCGGATTGGCGAACTGGATGGTGGTCGTGCCGATCGCGTCGCCGCCGAGCGACCCGGTGACCGTCAGGGTCCGGGTGGTGTCGTTGCCGTTCTGGTCCTTGCACGCGGCCGGCGCGAGGATCACGACGCTCGCGATGCCGTTGCGCGTCGGCCGCTGGAGGCCCGGCGCCACCGGGTCGGCGTCCTGGCTCGCCAAGAGCGAGTCGGGCGCACCGGCGGGGAAGTCGTGGCTGAAGGTGACCATCGTCCCGTCCGGGACCGTCACGCCCGCCGCGCTCTTGATCGGGTCGGAGTAGACGAGCACCCGCGAGATGCCGTCGCACGGCACCTGGTCGGTCGCGCTCGCCAACATCGCGTGCAGCGGGACCACCGCCGTGGCCGTCGAGCCGCTCGGCGCGTTGGCCGGCAGCAGCCCGCAGTAGGTCGTCGTGCTCGCGCCGCCGACGCAGCCGGCCGAGCCCTCCGGCCCGACGCAGGCGCCGCTCATGCACTGGCCGAGGCAACGCTCGGAGAAGCGCCACTCGGTGGAACCGGTCGACAGCCGCACGCACTCTTCGACTTCCGGACCGACGCACTCGACGTCGCCCGGGTTGCAGGTGTTGGCCGTCACCACGCACTCGCCTCCCGCGCAGGTTCCCGGACAGAGGTCGGTCTGGACCCAGCCGGTCCCGTCGGACTTGCACACCTGGACCGTGCTCTGGCCGGTGGACAAGGTCCCGCACTGGCGGCTCAAGGGCACGCAGGTGGGCGCGTTGCAGGAGGCCGAGGTCGAGGAGGGCGGCTGCGTCGCCGTGCAGCCGGAGGGGCAGTACTGGACGAAACCGTAGCCGCTCTGGTCCGGGGTGCACTTCTCCAGCGCCTGACCGACGCAAGTCAGGTCGCCCGCGTTGCAGACCGGCGGGTTGCACGCGGGAGCGTTGCCCGAGGTGCTGCAGCCGTACTGGCAGGTCTGTTCCGGCTCGAAGGCGGTCTCGCTGTCGTTGCACTGGACGAGGACGTTCCCCTGGCAGGCCTCCTGCCGGCTCTGGATGGCGCCGTTCGAGTCGAGCGTGTTCGAGCAGGCCTTCGGGACGCAGGAGCCGCCGTAGCAGACCCGCGTCGAGGCGTCGCACTGGCTGTCGACCCACGCGGTCCCGCGCGAGTTGCAGGTCTCGAGGGTCGAGTTGTCGCCGCTCTTGCACTGGGTCTGGAAGGGAACGCAGGCGGCAGCCGGGCAGGACGCGGTGCCGGTGCTCTGGTCGTAGTCGCACCCGTTCTGGCAGACCTGCATCGTGTCCCACTTGGCCTGGGTGGCATCGCACTTCTCGGCGACGGTGCCGTCGCAGCGCTCGTCGGCCGTGGTCACGTTGCCGCTCTGGTCGACGGTGGCGCTGCAGACTTTCGGCAGGCACCGCCCCTGGACGCAGACGGTGTTCGAGGGGTCGCCGCAGGAGGCGTCGTTCCACCCGGTGCCCTTCGAGTCGCAGGTCTGGAGGGTGTTCGACCCATCCGACTTGCACTGGGTGTCGAACGGCGCGCAGACCGGGTCGGCGCAGTCGGTGTTGTCGGTGTTGCACTGGGTCGGGCAGGCGTTGACCAGGGCCCACGCCGACCCGTTCGAGAGGCACTCGAAGATGGAGCCGCCCTCGCACTTGCGCGCGTTGGGGGCGCAGACCTGCGGCTTGCAGGCGGCGTTCTCGCAGCCGGTCGCGCAGTTGTCCGCCGGGCTCGCGATTTCCCAGCGGTCGCCGGCGGCGGAGCAGGTCTCCACCGCGTCGCCGTTGCACCGCTTGACGCCCGGGTTGCAGATGGTCTCCGCGTCCAGGACGCAGCTTCCACCCTTGCAGTAGAAGGGCTTGGCGCAATCGGAGTTGCGCGCGCAGCTCCCGTTCAGGCCCTGGCCACCCGCTTGGACCTTCCCGCAGGCGGCGGCGAGACAGCACAGTCCCGCGAGGACGAAGCGTCGGACGCTCATGTTCCCTCTCTTCTGGCTTCCAAGGCCAGGTTCCTTCGCTGGCGCGCCGAGCGGGCGCGAGCCCAAGTGATCGAGCTCCCGGACGGGAGCAGGGTTTACGGTCGGCCGTCCCGGGGTCGGGGGCCGGAGGTTCTTCGCTTTCGTTTCCGCCAGCGCCGCGCCGCCAGCCGTCGCCGGCGAGCTCATTGCAGCACCAGCTTGAACGCCAGGCCGGAGAGGTAGACCGGCCGGTCGTCCAGGTTCGTCAGGGCGGCTTTCCACTCGAACGAGGAGCCCCGGTAGGGCGGCGGCGGTTTCGGAGTCCCGGTGGTCCCGTCGTAGAGAACCCGGCCCGCGTCGGAGTCGCCGTAGGTGGTGCCGCCGTCGGCGGTGGTCTGGACGGTCAGCATCGGCAGCGGCCCGGTGAGCCCGCCCGCAGGAATCGGGGAGACGACGCTGCTGCCGCCCTCGCCGCCGATCACCCCCTCGAGGGTGGTCGTGACGATGGTGTTCAGCGGGGTGCTGGAGCCGGCCTGGTAGGCGACGGTGCTCTGCACGTTGAACGCGCCGGCGTGGCGGACGGTGAGACTCGTCTGCGCGTCGACCGGCGGCGGGGTCTCGGTGGAGGTCACCGGGTCGTCGTCGACGGTCGCGTAGGTGAGCGACGCCCGGCCCTGGTTGCCGGTCTCGAAGCGCGGGAACGCGGTCGGGTCGGAGCCGAAGACGATGCTCGCGCTCTTGGCGACAACCACCCCGCCGGTGCCCGGAAAGATCGGCGGACCGATGATCGCGCCGGCGCCCGGGATCAACCCGAGGCCCGGCGTGCCGGCGGCGACGGTGATGAGCGCGCTCGAGTCCGCCGGGTTGCCGCTCTGGTCGTCGAAGGTGAGGTCCTTCGCGGATAGGAGAGCGATGCCTCCGCCGGGATAGGAACCCGACGCGCGGCCGCCATGGCCGAGGACCAGCCGGCCGGTCGCGCTCGAGGGCGGCGCGGTCGGGGAAACACCCCAGGGAAAGCCCTTGCCCGACAGGTCGATCTTGCCGAGGACCCGGAGCGTGCCCTGGACCCGGAAGGCGAGCACGCCGGTGCCGCCGCCGAGAGCGCTGCCGCTCCACGTCGGCGCGTCCACCGTGACCGACGCGCTCGGCTCGACGGTGAAGTTCAGGAAGTTCGGCACCCGCTGGATGACGGTGCGATTGCTGGTGAAGTCGAGGTTCGCGCCGCCGTCGCCGAAGACGTGCTCGATCGGCGTCGACAGCCCGATTTCCCACTGGCCGATGTCCGCGCGGAACGCCGTCGAGACGACCCGGTGGAGCTCCCAGGTCCCGATGGTGTCGCCGGCGGCGCTCCACAGCGTCAGGAGCAACACCTCGTCGCCGGGAGCGAGCGTGCTGGGCGCCCGGCCGGCGGCGTCGGAGACGGAGACGTACACGCTCTCAGGCCCCATCCGCGACACGTCCCAGCTCGGCGCGAAGCCCTCCTCGTCGAGCGAGTGGACCCCCTTGCCGGTCTTCTGGTCCACCGTCGCGTCGTAGTCGCCGTCGCCCCCGGTCCCGAAGTCGTAGGGCGCTAGCGCTACCGCTGCTCCGATGGAGGTGTTCCACTGGGCGTCCGTCGCCGACGGGTCGTCGTAGGTGGGCCGGGAGAAATCTTCCGCGACGTACACGTCCCGAGACAACGACGACTGGGACGGACCGAACTGGACTCCGACCGCGCCCGTCGCCCGGCCGCCGAGGGACGCTTCCACCGTGATCGTCGTCGGTCCGGAACAGCTTGCGGGCGCCTGCAAGAGCACCGCCGCGCGACCGAAGAGGGTCGGCCGCTGCAGCCCTGGCAGCGCCGGATCCGCATCCTGGCTGGCGAGCAGATTCGCGCTCGTCCCCGAGAGGGAGAACGTCACGAGCGTCCCGTCAGGAACCGCGACGCCCGCCGCGCTCACGATCGGGTCGGAGTAGACGAGCACCCGCGAGACGCCGTCACACGGCACCACTGGAAGCACCTTGGTGACGGCATCAGGCGCGAGCAGCGGGTGGAGGTCGACCACCTGCCGGTCGGGGGCGCCGCAGATGGTGGTCGGCAGCGCTCCTCCTGCACATCCCGCCGAGCCGCCCGCAGTGCAGGCGCCGCTCTCGCACGCCCCCAGGCACCGCTCGGAGAAACGCCACTCGGTAGCGCCGTTGGAGAGCAGCTCGCATCGCTCCACCTCCTCGCCCTCGCAGCGCTGCGACGCCGGGCCGCTCGTCGGGCACTGGGCGTCCAACACCGCGCAGTTGCCGTCGACGCAGGATTGCGCGCAGTCGTCGGTGCGCACGAACTTCGATCCGTCGGGTTGGCAGAGCTCGACGTACTGGATGCCGGTCGCCGGGTCGGTCCCGCACTGGGTGGAAAACGGCGTGCAGCTCGTCGGCTCGCAGGAAGCGACCGGCGGGGTCTTCGTCTCGTCGACCGCGCATCCCGCCGGACAGTACTGGATGAAGTCCCAGGAAACGCCGTTCTTGTCGCACGCCTCGAGCGCGGACTGGTCGGCCCCGCCGCACGTCGATTGGCCCTGCGCGCACAGCGCCGGCGCACAGGCCGGGTTCCCGTTCGAGTCCTGGCCGCAGCCGTACTGGCACAGCTCGAGGGCATCCCAACCGTTCTCCTGCGGGTCGCACTGCTCGAGGACCGTGCCGGCGCACCGGGTGTCGGCGGTGACGGTCGTCGTCCCGCCGCTCGTCACCGCGTGGTAGCTGCAGACCTTGGGGACGTACTCGCCGTCGACGCACTTCTGTCCGGACGGAATCGCCTGGTCGACCCAGGCGGTGCCGAGCTCGTTGCACTGCTGGACCTGGTCGAGGTTCGCCGGATCGCACTGGGTCGCCCAGGGGGAGCAGACCGCTGCCGGACAGCTCGCGGTCTTGGTGCCCGTGTCGAAGACACAGCCGTTCTGGCACACCTCTTTCGCGACGTAGGCGGTGCCGGCGTCGTTGCAGCTCACCACCGTCGTCCCGGTCTCGTCGCACTTCTCGTCGCCCGGGGTGCAGACCACGGGTAGGCAGGTCCCGCCGCTGCAGGTGGTGTTGTCGGGGCAGCTCTCGTCGCGCCACGCGGTCCCTTCCGAGTCGCACTGCTGCCGGGTCTGGCCGGACGGATTGCACCGGTGAGCGAACGGCGTGCAGACCGGCGTCGAGCACTCGGCCTGGCCGTTGGCCATGACACAGCTCGTCGGACACACCTGCGCGTCGACCCAGGCCGTGCCGCGCGCGTCGCACTGCTGGATGATGGTCGGGGAGGTGCTGTCGCTCGTCGGGAAGCACTCCGTCGCCCCGGGGGTGCAGACCTGGGCCGCGCAGGTCGCCGTCTGCGTCTCCTTCACCCAATCGCAGCGGGTGGTGCAGGTCTGGGTCACCTTCCACACGTTGCCATGGATGCCGTCGCCGGCGTCGCTCTGCGGGTCGCAGGTCTCGATCGCCAGACCGTTGCAGCGCTCCTTCCCCTTGTCGCAGACGGCGTTCTGGTCCAGCTCGCACCGCTCGACCGCGGTGTTGTCGGCCGCGGCCTTCGTCTTCGCCCAGTTGGGCGCGGTGCAGATGAGCGGGGCCTTGCAGTCGGCGTTCGTCAGGCAGGGGTCGTTCACCCCGCCGCTGCCGGCCGCGGGCGACTTCGCGCAGGCGACAGCGAGGCACGTCAGGCCCCAGAGCATCAGGCGTCGGAAGGTCATCGTTCCCTCTCCGTCCAGCGCCACCTAGGAGCGCTGGCGGGGACCGAAACGGCTCCAGCTCGCCTTAGAGCCCGAGCGGTCCCCAGACCTCGGTCAGAACGGTTCGTCCTCGCCCAGGCGGTGGGCGCTCCCGGCGGGCTTGGGCGCCGCGGTCGGGGCCGCGGCCGCAGCCGCGCCGAGCTGGTAGACGAAACGCAGTTGGACGTCGAACGGCGGTGGCGGCGCGAGGCCCGGCAGGAGCATCCGGCTCTCGTTGGTCGAGCTCGAGTAGCCGCTGCCGGCCCCGGTCAGCGAGAAGTCGAGGCCGAGCTCGAGCCCGATGAGCGAGGTGAAGTCGTAGCGGGCGCCGAGCCCCAGGCGTTGCGGAATCTGCCAGCCGCTCGCGGGGAAGAGGCTGGGGCTCGGGGCGCAGGTCGCGGTCGAGGTCTGCCCGGAGCAGGACGCGAACTTGAGCCGGTCGACCGGGACGTCGAGGCTCCACTCGACGAACGGCGTCACCTGGCCGAGAGGCACCTGGGCCGCGAGCGCGAGGCCCAGGTCGTCGTAGCGCGACAGGTCGAGGGCGTAGGTGTCGAAGTCGCTCCAGGCGCCGCCGACCGTGCTCTCGCTGTTGTTCCAGAGGTAGCCCGCGTTCAGCGTGAATACGGCGCCAGGAGCGTCGACAGTGACCGCCCCGGTCAGGCCCGGGTTCGCCACCCGCGACCCGTTCGAGGCGGCCGCCGGCAGCGCCAGGTTCCCGACGAGGCCCAGGTGGACGACCCCCAGGGGGCCGCTCGTCAGCCGCAGGGTGAGGTCGAAGTCGGTCCCGGTCGAGGCGGACAGGGGCCAGGCGGAGGTCGCCGCCGAACCGGCCGCGAGCGAGGAGTGGCCGAAGGCGGTGTCGAGCCCGACGCCGAGGAAGCTCAGGGCCTGGTAGGCGACGGACAGGCCCATCGACTCGCCGGACAGGCTCGCGCCGGGATAGAGGAAGTCGCCGCCGAACGCGTAGTCGCCGTTCGCGCGGATCTGGAACATGCCGACGGGCAACGCCCGACCGGTGAAAGCGCGCAGGACGCGCGTCGCGCGCAGGGGTGCCATCGGCCCCGTCGGCGCGCCGTTGACCAGGTTCTCCTGGTTCGGCGGAGGAGACGCTGGCGGCGGGGGCGGCGGCGCTGCGTTGGGTGGCGGCACCGCTAGCACCGTGTGAAAGCGCTCCTGGTTTCCGGCCGGGGGAACGGTAGCGCTGGCGGGTGGCGGCACCGCCGCCGCCGTGGTGACCGTCACCTTCTGCGGGTGGTCGGCGGAGGCGAAGAGCGCGGGGCCGTTGCCGAGCACGTCGTAAGCCTCGATCCAGAACTCGAAGTCGCTGCTGGCGGTGAGCTTGGCGGTGAAGTGGGGGCCCGGCTGGGGAAAGTCGATTTCCCGGTAGTTGGTCTCGCCCACCGGCCGCCAGTGGAGCAGGACCCCGAAGAGGGCCGACTGGTCCGTCACCGTGAACGAAATCTCCACCGGACCGGCCGTCACCTGGCCAGGTGGCTGGCAGGTGATCACCGGCGGGCTGGTGTCGGGCGGGCTCGCCCGGGCGCTCGTGGCGAGCGCGGTGACGGCGCCGAGCGCCGCGAAGAGCACGCGGCCCCGGAGTTGGAAATGGCCGACATCAGCGAGGTGCATGCCGCCTTGCCTCTCGTTCCCCCACCTACGCAAGGTTCGCATCCTAGCCCGCCCTGGTTTCGGGAAACAAGGTCCCCTCGACTTCTCTCGAAAAAGACAACGTTCTCGGCCGGTCCGCGACGCGAAGGAAGGCCAAGGTCACCCGATGGGCCCACCCCCGAACGCCCCCGCCGGCGACCCGCGCCGACCTATGGAGGCCGGCAGCGGTACCGGTTACCTTGCGACGGCGGCCGGATTCGCTGCCTTGGGCCAGCGCCGCAGCATCCGACCGGAAGCGGTCCAGGGATCCGTCTCGGCCGCCCGCCGATCGCGGCCGACGGGGCGGCTTCTTGACTTCTCCATGGTCCTCGGGCAAGGCTGTCGCCCGCAGGGCCGCCCGGGCGAGCTCGGCACGGGCACGCGACACCGGGCGGCGGCTCGCGGTCGTCCCGGGCTCTTGCCCTCGCCGCGAGCGATGATTACCGAGTCGTCACCGGCGGGACCGGGAGGGCGCTCGGGCAAGCCGGGCGGACCGGATGCCAAGCCGAGGTCGCCCCGGGGAAGTTCCCATCGACTTTCTGGCGCGGGATGCGGGCCGCCGGGCGGGTGGCGACACGAGATAGCCGCGGCGCGGTTCCAGCTCGCTCGACAGGGCCGCGAAGCGGAACCGAATCGGAGCGTGGCGCATCGATCCGGCGTGCCCGGACCGGAGACGATTTTCGTCTCGACCGGGAATGAGGGACGCCTTGCGCACCGTTCAAGGGAGAGGGTCGAAGCCGACGAGCCGAGAGCGGCTCAAGGCGCCGGGGGGAACGTCGCATCGTCCCGCGAGGAAAGGCGAGCCGCCGCTCCACCTCCCCGGTCCACGATCGAGCAAGGCCACGTCGACGAACGCGAGCCGGCCTTCGACGACCCGCGTCGTGCCGGCATCGGGGCGGGCGGAAGCGAGGACGACGGCCGGGCCGTCCGGGTCATCGAAGAAAAACGGGGGGGTCGAAAGCCCCCCGAAAGGTTCGAAGCAGATGAGGAGCCAACTGGCACAGGAATACGAGTCGCTCGCGCCCTACCTCAAGGTGGCCAAGGCGCACCCGCCGTTGACCCGCGAGGAGGAGTACGCGCTCTCCGGGCGCGCGCGCGCCGGCGACCAGAAGGCGCGACAGCTCTTGATCAACCACAACGTGGCGTTCGTGCTCTCGATGTGCCGCCGCTACGCCGGCAAGGGCTGCCGGCTCGACGACCTGGTGCAGGAGGGGATGATCGGCCTCTTGAAGGCGGTCGAGCACTTCGACCCGGCCAAGGGCAACCGTTTCTCGACCTACGCGAGCTGGTGGATTCGGGCGTACGTCCAGAAGTTCCTGCGCGACATGCGAGCGACGGTCAAGCCGGTCGTCTCGCAGCCGGGGCAGGCGCGCTTCGCCCTCCCGAAGGACTTCTCGCTGGACACGCCGCTTTCCGACGACGACGAGACCACCCACCTCGACCGGCTGGAGGACGTCGGGCCGACCATCGAGGACCAGTACTACCGGGGCGAGCACGCCGGGGCGATCCAGGCGGCGCTCTTGCGGGTGAAGAAGCGCATCGGGGGCCTCGGCTGGGACATCGTCGAGCAGCGGCTCGAGGAGGACCAGCCGCGTACGCTCGAAGAGATCGGCAAGGACTGGGGCCTGTCGCGCGAGCGCGTCCGCCAGGTGGAGAAGAGCACCCGCGCCTTCCTCGAGCGCTACCTGGAGCCGTACGCGGCGTAAGGCGGAGGCGTCGGAGCTTCCACGAACGAAGAAGCGCGAGGGCGGTCCGGCGACGGGTCGCCCTCGTTTTCGCTTCGTCCATCGGTCCGCTCGCCGGGCGGAGGGGAAGCTTCGTCCAATCAGACCGATCGGTCGGATCGGACCGCTCGCCGGGCGGAGGGGAAACCGGCACCCCTGCCGTTCTCCTCAGACGAAGAGGCTGGAGAGGCTCTCGCCGTAGCGGATGCGGCGGATGGCCTCGGCGAAGGTGCGGGCGACCGAGAGCTGCTCGATCTTCGGGCAGGCGCGCGCTTTCTCCGCGAGCGGAATCGTGTCGGTGAGGACGAGCTTCTCGATCACCGACGCCTCGATCCGTCCCACCGCCGGACCGGAGAGCACCCCGTGGGTGGCGAAGCCCACCACCCGCTGCGCCCCGTGCTCCACGAGAGCGCTCGCGGCGTGCGTCAGCGTTCCCGCCGTGTCCACCATGTCGTCGAGCAGGAGCGCTGTCTTTCCCTTCACCTCGCCGATGAGGCTCATCGCCTCCGACTCGTTGGCCCGGCGCCGGCGCTTGTCGACGATAGCGAGGCTGCAGCCGAGCCGCTTCGAGTAGGCGCGGGCCCGCTCCACGCCGCCCGCGTCGGGGCTGACGACGACGAGGTCGTTAGGAGCGCTCTCCCTCTGCATCCGCTCGAGCAGCACGGGCATCGCGTAGAGGTTGTCGGTCGGGATGTCGAAGAAGCCCTGGAGCTGGCCGGCGTGCAGGTCCATCGAGAGCACCCGGGTCAGGCCGGCGATGCTCATCATGTTCGCCACCAGCTTCGCCGAGATGGGCGCCCGCGGGGCGACCTTGCGGTCCTGCCGGGCGTAGCCGAAGTAGGGCACCACCGCGGTGATGGTCGCCGCCGACGCCCGCCGCAGGGCGTCGGTCATGATCAAGAGCTCCATCAGGTGGTCGTTGACCGGCGCGCAGGTCGACTGGACGATGAAGGTGTTCGAGCCGCGGACGTTCTCCCGGATTTCCACCGCGATCTCGCCGTCGGAGAAGCGGCCCACTTCCGCTTTCGCCAGCTCGGTGTCGAGCGCGAGGGCGATGTCCCGCGCCAGGGCGACGTTGGAATTGCCCGCGAAGATCAAGGTTTCTCGGTCGCGCGACATCGTCGATGCCTCCGAAGCCCTGGCGCGTCGCTGGCGCCAGCAGGCGAAGCCCTACCACGAGCGGCACGGGCCCGTCGACCTCGGACGCGGGGCTTCGCACGCTCCGCCATCGGCGGATGGGCTCATCCGGTCAAGGCTTTCGAGATGCGACCCGAGCCGGAATCGCCACTCGTCCCGAGCGGTCGTCCTCAACGACGTCGAAGGGCTCAGGAGGAGCGGTCCTGTCGCTCGTCGGCACCTCGAAAGCCCGTGCTCACCCCGTCTGGCTGTCGCCGGGCGGCGGCCGTTGCCGCTCGAGCTCCCGCTCGTACTCGTCGAGGATGACCTTCTCCATCTTCTCGCGGGTCTCGGCGTTGAGCGGGTGGGCGATGTCCTTGAAGGTGCCGTCCTTGCGCCGCTTGGAGGGCATCGCGACGAAAAGGCCGGAGTTGCCGTCGATGATCTTGATGTCGCGCACGACGAAGCAGCGATCGAAGGTCAAGGTGACGTAGGCCTTGAGCTTGGGCTCGTCGACCGGGAAGACCCGCACTTCCGTAATCTCCATCGAACCGTCCTCTCCATCCACCGTGCCGCTTCGAGGTGCCGGACGCCGTCTCGATGGGCGTCGCGCTCGTCATCTTCTTCCCGGCAGCTCGCTCGGGGTATTTCGCGAACGACCGGACCTTCCACGTCGCGAAAGCCCGCCCTCGAGCCACCTTGGTCTTGAGAGCCCGGGCGTCGACCGCGCCGCTTGGCGCCGATTCACGAGGCCTGGGGCGGGATGCCAACACTCACCCGGGGCCCGTGTCAAGCTCTTTGGACGGCCGGGCGCGAGCCTCGGGCTTCGCGTCCGGCGCGCGAGGGCGAGCGGGACGCTTGACTCGGCCGCCACGGCATCCTTATGTTCTTTCTCGCGTCCTTGAGAAGACGAGGGCGTTCGCCCTTAGGGAACGCCAAGCCTCTCGCTCGTCGGCGTCGCGACCTCCCGCGGGATCAACGAGCGCCAGTCCCCCTCGCTTCCCATCAGCTCTCTTTCTTCCCGGCGCGCCGGTCTTCTGGGCCTTGCCGGGTTTCGCCAGCGAGGCCAAGGGGCCTGTCGCCCCTTTGGCTCCCAAGGAAACCACCCTAGAGCGGACGGCGTCGCGCGCGGCTTCCCGGTCGTGCCTGCCGCTCGCACGAAAGCGAGAACAGCCTCATGCCCGAATCCCTCTCCTCCGCCACCCTGACCCCGCCGGAGCTGCCGGCGGACCCGCAGAAGCAGCGGGTGCTGAACCTCTCCGACTTGAAGAACATGAAGATCACGGAGCTGGCGAAGCTCGCGCGGAGCCTCTCCCTGGAGGGCGCGAGCGGCCTGAAGAAGCAGGACCTGATCTTCGCCATCCTCTCGGCGCAGTCGGAGACCAACACCCAGGTCTACGGCAACGGCGTCTTGGAGGTGCTCCCGGACGGGTTCGGCTTCCTGCGCTCGCCGGATTTCAGCTACCTGCCGGGGCCGGACGACATCTACGTCTCGCCCTCGCAGATTCGGCGGTTCAACCTCGAGACCGGCGACACGGTCAGCGGACAGATCCGGCAGCCGAAGGACTCGGAGCGCTACTTCGCCCTGCTCAAGGTGGAGAGCATCAACTTCCGGGAGCCCGAGGAGGGCCAGACCAAGATCCTCTTCGACAACCTGACGCCGCTCTATCCGAACCGGAAGGTGAGCTTGGAGCACGAGTCGGAGGAGTACACGACCCGCATCGTCGACTTGCTCTGCCCCATCGGGTTCGGACAGCGCTGCCTCATCGTCGCGCCGCCGCGGGCGGGAAAGACGGTCCTCCTCCAGAACTTCGCCCACGCGATCGCGCGCAACCATCCGGACGCGGTCCTCATCGTGCTCCTCATCGACGAGCGGCCGGAGGAAGTGACGGACATGGAGCGCACGGTCAAGGGCGAGGTGGTCAGCTCCACCTTCGACGAGCCGGCGACGCGTCACGTGCAGGTCGCGGAGATGGTGATCGAGAAGGCGAAGCGCCTGGTGGAGGCGGGCCGCGACGTGATCATCCTCCTCGACTCGATCACCCGGCTCGCGCGCGCCTACAACGCGGTGGTGCCGCCGAGCGGGAAGATCCTCTCGGGCGGCGTCGACTCGAACGCCCTCCACAAGCCCAAGCGCTTCTTCGGCGCCGCGCGCAACATCGAGGAGGGCGGCAGCCTCACCATCATCGGCACCGCGCTCGTCGACACCGGTAGCCGCATGGACGAGGTGATCTTCGAGGAGTTCAAGGGCACCGGGAACTCGGAAATCGCCCTCGACCGGAAGCTGATGGAGAAGCGCATCTTCCCCTGCCTGGACATCAACCGCTCCGGCACCCGCAAGGAAGAGCTCCTGATGGACGAGTACACGCTCCACCGGGTGTGGGCGATGCGCCAGGTCCTCCACGGCCTGAACCCCATCGATTCGGTGGAGCTCTTGCTCAAGAACATGAAGCCGACGAAGAACAACCGGGAGTTCCTGGAGTCGATGAGCCGCTAGGGCGGAACGTGCCTCTTCGGCGCTTGACGAAAGGGGGCACGGTCCGCTAGACACCCTGCCCTTTCGCGCGAGACCCCCGGAGCCTGTCCGGAGCACCGCGCGACGATGGAGAGCGAAAAGTGAAGCCGAACATCCATCCCGCCTACGTGCCGGCGAAGGCCCTCTGCGCCTGCGGGAACACCTTCGAGACCCGGTCGACCAAGCCCGAGCTCCACGTCGACATCTGCTCGCAGTGCCACCCGTTCTTCACCGGCAAGCAGAAGCTCATCGACACCGAGGGCCGCATCGACCGCTTCCGCAAGAAGTACGCGGGCAAGGTGCAGCCTCCGAAGGCGCCGAAGACCTGAGGCCCGAGGCCTCAGAGCTCAGGAACACCGCACCCGTGAGGTGGGAGCGCTCGCGCCTACCGGCGGATCGGCCCGGTCCGCGGCCGACGCGCAAGAGCGCCCTCCGGGCAGGCGAAGAGCCGGGCACGGGAGTACCCGGACACGGCACAGCGCAAAGATGCGCAGCGACACTTCCGGTGCGGCCCGAAAGCCGGGCACGGGAGTGCCCGGATCGAGCGGAGCCTTCGCTCCCCGCAACGGATACTGCGAGCGCCCATGCCGGGCTCTCCTCCGCGGCTCTCCTTGCCTTCGACGACGAGCCGAAAAGACCGGGGCCCCGCCTGGCGGCAGGGCCTCGGTAGAGCCGGTCCGCTTCCGGGGAGCTAGACGCGGTCCTTGGTCGCGAGGCGCTTGAGCTCCTTCGGCTGGCGCAGGCAGAGGGTGCGGCCGACGTTGCCCAACAAGCCGTCCCGCTTCATTTCGTTGATCAGGGTGGAGACGAAGGACCGGCTCGCGCCCACCAGGTCCGCGAGGTCCTGCTGGGTGATGCCCCGCAGGTCGATCTCCCCGCCGTGCTGGCAGCGCTCGCCGTGGGTCTCGCCCAGCACCAGCAGGGTCTCCGCGAGCCGCGCCGGCACCTCCTTGAAGGTCAGCGCGTTCGCCCGCCGGGTCAGGGCCCGGTTCTTGTCGTTCAAGCCCCGGATGATCTCCAGCGCCAACGGCGGACGCGCCTCCACCAGGGCCTTGAGGTCCCGCCCCTCGATGCTCCACACCTCGGTCTCGCCCTGGGCGACCGCGTACTCTTCCATCGTCGCCTCCGGCGGCCGCAACGCCTCGCCAAAGAGGTCGCCCGGCCGCAAGAGCGCGTGCAGGCTCTCCTTGCCGTGCGCGCCGGTGGCCAGCACCGGTCCCGGCCTCATCAGCCGCACCCGCCCCGTGCGCAGGAGGTAGATGCGGTCGGCCGGGTCGCCCGGCCGGTAGAGCACGGCGGCGTGCGGGTAGGTCTCGACCTTGAAGTAGCTGCGGAAGTCGACCGCCTCCACCGGCGTCGCGGCGGGGGCCTGAACGGGAACGGACGGCTGGACCTTGGCCATTTCTTTTTCTCCTCCTCGGCGACTCGACGGCCGCCGGTGCGCACAGGCGCCTTACAAGGTTCGCGCCACCTTTCCGAACAGTGCGCGCCTGCGGTCAGATGCCGGCTCCCCCGTCGGGATTCCAACCGAAATCTGCACGAAACGTTCACTTCCGGCTGAACGAAACGTGCAACAGCTTGCATCGAAACGTTCATCCGGGACCATCGCGAGCCGGGCGGGCCGGCAGCGCGGCCCCGCGGCGGACCGGTCCCGCTGCCGCTCGGCCTGGGCCCTTCCGGTCCTTCGCTCTCGGGGATTTCGCCTCTACGTGCGCGCCCGGGTCCGGCGGGGGACCGCCAGGTGGTACTTGCGCAGCTTGCGCTCGAGGGTGGGCCGGGTGATGCCGAGCACCTCGCAGGCCTTGCCCCGGTGGCCGCCGGTGGCGGCGAGCACCCGCTCGATGTGCGCCCGCTCGATCTCCTCCAGGGTCCAGACCGCTTCGCCGGGCGGGAGCGGTGCCCCTGAGCCCTCCATCGCCGGCGGGCCGGGGGCGGGAGAGGTGCCGATGAGCTCGGGGAGCAGCACGTCGCCCGGGGCCATCACCACCGCGCGCAAGAGCGCGTTCTCCAACTCCCGGACGTTGCCCGGCCAGGGGCGGCGCTTGAGCTCGGCCATCACCTCGGGGGGGACCTTGGTCACCTTCCGGCCGGTCCGCTCGTTGATGCGCCGTAAGAGGTGCCCGACCAGGAGCGGAACGTCCTCCGCCCGCTCGCGCAAGGGCGGCAGCTCCAGGGTGACCACCTTCAGCCGCTGGTAGAGGTCGTCGCGAAAGAGGCGCTCGCCGGCGCGCTGGCCGAGGTCGTGGTGGGTGGCGGCGATCACCCGGGCGCGCAGGGGCAGCCTCTTCACCCCGCCCACCCGTTCGAACTCCCGCTCCTGCAGGACCCGCAAGAGCTTCGCTTGCAAGGACAGCGGCAGGTCCCCGATCTCGTCGAGGAAGAGGGTCCCGTCCTCGGCGAGCTCGCACTTCCCCGGCTTCTGGGCGACCGCTCCGGTGAAGGCGCCGCGCTCGTGGCCGAACAGCTCGCTCTCGAGGAGCGTCTCGACGATGGCGGCGCAGTTGACCGCGACGAAGGGGCGGCTCGGCGCCGAGTAGCGGTGGATGACCCGCGCCAACAGCTCCTTGCCGGTACCGCTGTCACCCTTCAGGAGCACTGTCGCCTTGCTCGAGGCGATCTTGCCCACCTCCTTGAAGATCTCCTGCATCGGGGGGCTGTTGCCCACCAGGGCGTGAAGGTCTGGGGAAGCGCTGTCGCCAAGCTGTAGCGTTTTCGCACTGGAGGAGACCCGCCGCTCCTCGAGTGCCCGGTCGAGGGCGGCGTCGAAGGCGAACAGGTCGATGGGCTTGCGGATGTAGTCGAAGGCGCCGCTCTTCATCGCGAGGATGGTGGTCGCCATGTCGTGGAAGGCGGTGACCACCAGCACCGGCGCGTCGGTCGTCTGGCGCAGGGCCTCGAGGAGGTCCAGGCCGGAGCGGTCCGGGAGGTGGACGTCGAGGACGATCACCTGGGGCCGCTTCTCCCGCGCGAGCTTCTCGCCCTCGGCGCCGGTGCCCGCGACCTCGACGGCGAGCCCTCGCTCCTCCAAGTGCATCTGGAGCAGCTCGCGCAACGAACGGTCGTCGTCGACGACCAGAATCGAGGGCACAGGCAAGGCGAGAGCCTTCTAGCGCGCGCCGGGAAGCGTGAGGGTCGCCAGGGTCCCGGTGGGGTCGCTCGACAGGTCTAGCTCGCCCTGGCATCGGCGCGCAATCGCTCGGGCCCGAGCCAGCCCCAGGCCGAGCCCGCGGGGTTGCCGGGTGAAGAACGGGTCGAACGCCCGGGCGCGCTCTTCGGCGCCAAGCCCGGGGCCGTGGTCCTGGACGGCGAGCTGGACCGTCCGCCCCGACCGCCGGGCCGAGAGCTCCACGAGACCGCTCTCGGCGGACGCCTCGGCGGCGGCCCGCAAGAGGTCCGCGAGCGCTCTCGCCCCCTGGGAGGGGTCCACCAGAACGGTGAGCGCCTCCGCTCCCTCCGGCGGCTCCACCCGGAGGTTCTTTTCCAAGAGCAGCGGCTGGACGAGGGCGAGCGCTTCGTCGACGAGCAACGAGAGCTGGACTGGCCGGATCGACGGCGGGAGCGGGCGCGCCCAGTCGAGCACCTCGGTCAACAGCTCGTCGATGGCGCCGACCTGCCCGAGGGCGATCGCCAGCCGGCGGGCGTCCTTCTCCTCCAGCGAAAGGTGTCGCTCCAGCGTCTGGAGGGTGATCTTGACCGACGAGAGCCGGTTTCTGAGCTCGTGGGAGAGGGCGGAGGCGAAGCGGGCGAGGTCTTGCGAGGGCTCGGAGGCGTCGGCGGCCATCAGCGGACTCCGGGGAAGCAAGCCCTAGACGCAAGAGCATCGGTCTCCTCGGGGAGGCGCCGTTCCCTCGCCAGGGCGGCCGGACTCTAGGCGTCCGGGGTCGGAGGCGACAAGACCTCCCGTTTTCTCGCGCGCGCCAAAGGCGGACCCCTCATCCTCCGGTTGACCGACGCTTCATCCTCCCGATGACGGATGGAGGGGTGAATTCCAGGCGCTACAGTGGGGTTCGTCGCAAGCACACCGAGCCGACGACCGGCTCCAGGCAAGCCGCCAGAGGGGCGGCCAAGGAGAACGAGATGAAGCGCCAGAACATTCGCCGGTTGATGCACCGCCTCGGGCGCGAGGACGGCCAGGGGATGACCGAGTACATCATCATCGTCGCGATGATCGCCATCGCCGCCATCGGGGTGGTCACGGTCTTCGGCAAGGACATCCGCGACCTCTTCGGCTCGGCGACCAGCGGCTTGTCGGGCGGCAACGCGCAGTCCGCGGCGTCGACGGCGACGGTGTCCAACAAGACGATGAAGAACTTCAACAGCCACACGAGCACCGGCGACTAGCGGCCTTAGAACCGCGCTCGAGCGGCGGCCGGGCCGCAGGACGAGAGCCGAGTCGACCTCACGGGCGTTCGCCCGCTTCCGCTACGTGCCGGGAGCGGGCGAACGCTTTTTTTCGTCCGGCTTGTCGGCGGGCGCGAGAGAAAGTATCGTCCCTTTCCTCTCGAGCGCGATCGGCCCTCTTCGCGCCTCAGTTCCTCGGACACCCGGATGAGCAAGCAGGACGGCAGGGACGTGCTCGGCCAATCGGACGCGCACAACGAGCGCGGCATCGAGCTGGCCGACCGCGGCTGGCTCGACGAGGCGATCAAGGAGTTCAAGAAGGCGCTGGAGCTCGACCCCGACAGCGCGCACGCGCACGACAACCTGGCGACCGTCTACGCCGAGAAGAAGCTCTACCGGGAAGCGCTCCAGGAGTACCTGGCCGCGCTCAAGCTCGAGCCCGAGAGCCCGACCGCCCACTACAACCTCGCGAGCTTCCTGACCGAGCACTCGCTCGACTTCGCGGTCGACGAGCTCTCCGAGGCGATCGCGATCGACCCGGAGTACGCCGACGCCCACCTGAACCTCGGCCTCGCGTACGCCGACCTGGGGCGGGCCGAGGAGGCCTTCGCCGCGATGCGACGGGCCATCGACCTCTCCCCCGACGACGCCTTCGCTCGCCACGAGCTCGCGGTGCTCCTGATGGACGAGGGCGACTACCGCTCGGCGATCTCCCAGCTCAAGGAGGTCGTGCGACTCGAGCCCGAGAACTTCGAAGGGCACCTGGACCTCGGCATCTGCTATGCGCAGAAGGGCTTCTACGAGGAGGCGGAGCGCAGCTACCGGAGGGCAGAGCAACTGCAGGGCGACGACGTCCTCGTCCTCTACAACCTCGCCGCGCTCTATGCCCTCTGGGGTCGGCCAGAGGAGGCGCTCGATTATTTGAAGCGCTCGGTCGGCCGGGACGCCGAGAAGGTCCGCGCCTGGCTCGCGACCGACGCGATGTTCGACAGCTTGAAGGGCCTGCCCGAGTTCGACGAAGCGCTGAGCCCCGCCGCGCGCGCCTAGCTGGACCCCGTCCGAAAAGCCTCTGGCCTTGCCCGCGAGCCTCGAGCGGAGCGACGGCGATCGCCTTTGGCGCAGGCGAACGGCGGCGGCCGCGGTCGTTCCCGCCCGACCCCCGACGAGAGCGGTCATTGACCCCGGCAGCGCTGCCGGCGGCCGAGAGGCCTTTCGGGGCCCGGGAGCGATCCCGGAAGGCATCGCGTCGAGGAGAGAACCGGTGAGCGCTCCCGGCGGGTGACCGCGCGAGCGCTCGCGACGACGGACGGCGCCGATTCTCGGCGCGCCCCGGGAATCGGAGCGCTCGGGGCGCCCCCCAGGGGAGCGGGCGGGCGCGACCGGTCCACGTCCCACCGGCCCGGCCGGCCACGCGAAGAGCGCTCCTGGAGAGCGTCGGCGGCTTGACGCCCGCGGGGCTCGTCGGCTAGCGTGCGCCCGCTTTTCGCTCGCCGCTCGAAACGACCGCTCGCGTGAGAGCTCGACCACGCGCCCGCCACGGCGGCGACTGGAAGAGCAACGGCAAGGGGCCGGGGGCCCGACCTGCGAAGGGACTCATCGACGTGCCGCATCTGAAGCTCCTGCGACGCTCCTGCATAGCGATAGCGGTCTTGCTCACCTCGACCGGGTGCCTCGTCTCGGAGCCGGCGCCGAACCTCTTGGGTCAGGACGTCCACCTGACCATCGTCCACACCGCCGACATCCACTCCCGCATCTTCCCCTACACGTTCACCCCGAACCGCTTCGAGCTCTCCTACGGGCTCAACCCTCCGCAGGGCCCCTTCGGGGGAGCGGCGCGGGAGTGGACCCTCATCCAAGAGGAGCGCGAGCGGTCGGCCCGGTTCCTCCACCTCGACTCGGGCGACTGGTTCCAGGGCGCGCCGATCTTCAACGTCTTCGCGGGCGAGGCGGAGCTGCGGGCGATGACCGAGATGCACACCGACGCGGCCGCGGTGGGCAACCACGAGTTCGACAAGGGCTCCGACAACCTCGCGGCGCAGCTCAGCTTGTGGGGCGGCTTCCCGGCGCTCGCGTCGGACTACATCTTCGAGGACTACACGCAGCAAGGCCAGAACTCGCTCGGCCAGGTGATCCGGCCGTACACCATCCTGAACGTCGACGGGCTCGTGGTCGGGGTCATCGGCCTGGGGAACATCGACACCCTCACCGACATCGTCGAAGGCGGCAACAGCCTCGGCCTGACGCCGATGGACCCGGTGCAGACGGTCCGGACCTACGCCCAGCTCCTGCGCCCGCAGGTGGACCTCTTGGTCGTCGTCAGCCACCTCGGCCTCGACGGCGACACCCAGATCGCGACCACGCCGGCCTCGACCGACCCGACGAAGGAGCCGAGCGACGTCGACATCATCTTCGGCGGGCACATCCACGTGGTCCTGAACCCGCCGGAGACGATTCCCGAGTACGACACCAGCGGCAAGCCCACCGGCCACAACACGATCATCAGCCACTCGGGGGCGTTCGCGAAGACCTTCGGGCGGATGGACCTCATCGTCCACGTCAACTCCCCGGCCGAGATCGCCCAGATGGTGAAGGACGGCCAGGCGCCCCGGCGCGGATACGTCAAGGCGTTCGACTACCAGGTGGTGCCGGTGGTCGCGAAAGAGGCGGTCGACGGCGACCTGTGCGTCACTCCGGACGAGGACCAGAGCGGGCAGAGCTGCACCGCTACCAAGCCAGGGTACGGCTACTGCCAGACGACGACCGAGGCCGGGCAGCGCAAGAAGTGCATGGTCGGCGGCGGGGACTGCGGCCAGGGCGACCCCTGCCTCCCCTGCATCTACTGCCACGTGCCGGAGGACGCCGACATGAGCCGCATCCTCGAGCCCTACGAGCTGAAGCTGAACCAGTCGCTCGACCTGACCCGGGTCTTCGCCGGCGTCGCGGTGGCGAAGTCGGCCGGCGTCCCCGGGGTCATCGCCCGCAAGGCGCAAAACGGCGGCGACAGCCAGCTCGGCAACCTCGTCGCCGCCTCGATGCGCTTCGAGAAGAACGTCCAGGCCGACTTCGCCCTGACGAACACCCTCGGCATCCGCGCCGACTTCGACAACGGTCCTCTATCTTTGGAAGAGATGTACAACGTGTTCCCGTTCGAGAACACCATCGAGGTCATGTACCTCTCCGGCGACGAGGTGCAGCAGATGCTGGACTACGTCGCCGAGCGCTCGGGCGAGCGGGGCTGCCAGTCGCAGGCGCAGGTCAGCGGCATCTCGTTCGTGATGGACTGCTCCCGGCGAAAGGCGGACCTGGTGCTCGTCGGCTCGGGGAACAACTGCACCTCTGACGCCCAGTGCGCGGCGACGAGCGAGGTGTGCGGGGCGACCTTGGGCTTCTGCCAGAGCTCGACGAACCCGGCTGGCTCATCGATGAGCATCTGCCAGGTGAACGGGGCGAGCACCTGCCAGAGCGGCGAGACCTGCCAGCCCTCGGAGCTCGACAAGTGCGGGAAGCTCCTGAATCCGAACGCGACCTACAAGGTGGCGGTCAACGACTACATCGCGGGCGGCGGCAGCGGCTTTCTGATGCTCAAGCGGAACACCGCGAAGTACGACACCGGCATCTCGCTGCGCGACGCGCTCGTCAACTACCTCCAGGACTTGGACGACCCGCAGTACGAGGGACCGTTCTCGTGCGACGCGGGGGCGACGCCGAGCGCCAGCACCTGTCACGGCGCCATCCGCTGCGACGACCCGCGCTGGCAGTCGAACCCCTACCTGCAGGCGAACGACCTCATCACCCCGGACATCGCCGCCGCCGCGTGCCCGGGCAAGACCGGCGTCGGGAGCTGCTACGGCGACATCGTCTGCATCCTTCCCCACAACCAGCAGGCCGACGGCCGCATTCTCCCGAGGATGGAATGAGCTGCGTCCGGCAGGTGAACGCTACTCGGGCAGACGCGCGCGACCCGCGCCGGCGCGCGCGCGCCCAGGGCGTGCTCGTCCTCGCCCTCCTCGCGGCCGGCTGCACCCGCACCATCAACGTGACGCGACCCGAGCCCAGCTCGTTCAAGGTGCAGATCGTCTGCGCCGGCCAGAGCGCGGCCGACTGTCCGGCGGTGGCGCCGGGCGTGACGACCTGTCCGGCGCCGAGCCCCGAGCAGAAGCTGGACCTGGGGATCCCCTCGCAGCCGGTCGATCCCCTGCAGCGCTACTACCAGGCGCAAGTGACCGCCATCGACACCGACGGGAACCCGTACCCCTCGTACCAGGGGACGGCGAAGGTCTACGAGATGTTCGACGGCAACACGACGCCGGCCCGTAGCGCCCTCACCCCGTGCAGCTCCGACGGGCTGTCGGCGACGAGCTGCCTCACCCTCCCCTTCCACAACGGCCAGGCCTGCCTCCAGGTCAGCCTGCCCCTCGCGCCGAACGGCACCGTCTACGGCTACAACCAGACCGCGCTCTGGGTGGAGGACTCCGGGACGCACACCTCCTACGCTGCCGGAGCCTCGCAGCCCATCTACCGGCCAGCACCGCTCATCTCCGACGTCCAGTTCACGCAGGACCTGGACACCGGCGCCTCGGCCCTGGACAACAAGCACGTGCGCATCGACCGTGGCACCGGCGGCAGGCCCCTCGTCGTCACCTCGATTTCGACCGGCGCCTACACGGTCACCGACATGGGCACGCCGGGCGACCACCCGTGGGGAAGCCTCGAGGTCTACTCCTACTCCTATCCGCAGACGGTCGAGGTCGACAACGGGGCCGCGGCGACGCAGCAGGCGGGCGGGGTCACCGGCCAGTCGTTCTCGACGATGAACCTCAAGGTCGGCGAGGAGGTGTACCGGCTGGACGGCATCGTCGACGAGTACCTCGGGCTGACCGAGCTGAACTTCCCGAGCTGGCAGCTCGTCGAGGATTCTTCCGGCCAGCCGGTGATGGCGACGAGCCTTCCGCAGGCGCACCCGCTACCCGACACCGCTCTCGTGAACCCGCTCAAGGAGCTGGAGCCGTACGAGTCGGGGCTGGTGGAGACGAGCCAGTGGGTGATCTGCGCCCTCTACAACAAGCAGGGGCAGCCGGTGAACAAGTACGACGCCAAGAGCTGGGAGCAGTACCAGCAGTGGAAGGTCGCGCCGGCGGCCGGCATCGCGACCACCGACGGGAGCTGCGCCGACACCGGCATCAGCGTCCAGACGAACATCACCGCGCCGTCGTTCGACCCCATCCACAACGTCGGGAAGGTCCTGTGCCAGATGAAAGGGATCCTCTCGCAGGTGATTCCGGCGCCAGGGGTCAACCTCTGGATGATCACCCCGCGCAGCCCGGACGACCTGGGCGTGTGGAAGGACTCGGCGAGCCAGTGCCCGACCCCCTCACCCTGAGCGGGACCGCTCATGGACCTCGATAGGGGTCCCCCAGGGTAGAAGCGCTTTTGACCAGTTGGACGTGACGTCAAGGACCGAAGGAGAGCTCATGCGTCGCACGACACTTCTCGCGCTCATCGCCCTGGCGGCGGGCGCGCTCGCCCCGAAAGCGGCCCGCGCCGGCGACTTCATGGACACCCGGCTGAGCTTCAACCTCACCGACGAGGACCTTCTCGGCAACCCCACGCTGCTCCAGCCGCAGGCTGCCGGCCTGCGCTTCGGCACCCCCGTTGCCCGCTGGGGGACGATGTTCTTCGACAACTACGACACCCGCTTCGCGGGGTTCGAGAACCTGACCGCGCTCGTGCTCTACAAGTCGCTCAAAGTCGGCCAGAGCGACTTCGAAGGCGCGCTGGTCATCCGCCCCAACGAGCTCTCCGACAACGCGATCATCCTTTATGACGCGGGGTCCTACCTCAAGTGGACCTACTGGCTCGACCCGACGCGGACGAACAAGACCAACCTCGCGGTCACCGCGTTCCCGATGTCGTCGGATCCGCTCCGGCTCGGCTACTCGTACAAGATCTCCTGGGGCGGCTCGCCCATCTACTTCAAGCCGAACCCGGACAACCCCTACGCCATCGGCGTTCCCGCCAACAATCCGAACCCGGTCCCCGGGCTGCGCGTCCAGCTTTCCGGCGACCGCGCCTATGGTTTTCTGGCCGCCAAGTCGACCGTGCTGCTCAACGTGAAAGACAACCAGCAGGAGGCAGTGGGAGCGGTGCTGGGTGGCGCGGGGGTCGACCTGACCCCCGAATGGCGGCTGGAAGCGAACGGCGGTTTCTTCGACCGGGGAACCCTCCCGAAGGAGGGCGTGCTCGGCCAGCCGCTCGACACCTTCGGCGGCACCGGCCAGATTGTCTACCACCACGGCGTGCCGGTCGGCCGCAGCATCGACTTCCAGCTCTACAAGAACGACCCGACCAGCTCGGCCACATGGTTCAAGCCGGAGACCTATCCGGGCGGCCTGACCTGGCTCGTCAGCTCCGAGGTGACCTGGACCGGTACCACCCTCCAGAACCCCGACATCCCCTCGAGCACCACCCTCGCGCCTGGCATGGCCGGCGACGTGAACTTCCGGATGAAGTACAACTTCCTGCGCCTGCACGCGGACCTGATGTACCGGGACTTGATGTTCGCGCTTCTCAACGTCCCTGGCTTCGACCCAAACACCGCGCTGAGCTCGACGAGCGCGAAGGTCACGCCGGAGATGTTCGCGGCGGTCGGCGCCGACTACTACTTCTCCGGTCCGCACCTGACCCTGGGGCTGACCGGTGGCGTCGACAGCCCGGCAACCTACAGCGGCGTCTTTCCGAAGGCGCTCGCCGGCAACATCCCCGAGGAGGCTCTGCCCGTCTCGACCACGGTCGTCGTCCAGTCGGAGGGTAACTACGAGCTCTTGCCGCCCAAGCAGGCCGCGGCACCCATCGTCGCCTTCGAAGGCACCGGGAAGGTCGACTTCGGCGCCTTCGCGGTGGTCGGCGAGCTCTACCTCGACATCGACCACAACCTGACCGAGCTCCAGCGCAACAGCGCCCAGGACCCCTACGTGCGCGTCCCGTTCAACGCCTTCGGCCTCGGGTTCAACCTCTGCTTCCAGGCGAAGTTCTGAGCCGGAGCGCTGCCGCTGAGCGGTAGCGGTGCCGCTTTGAGGCGGCGGTGCGGCGGAGGAGATTCCCTCCTGCTACCCGCGTCCCTGCTCGGACCGATCGGTCGGATCCGTCGGATCGGTCTTGAGTCGACCGTGAGCGAAGGCTGGGCGGGCGCGCCCGGTCCTGGGTCTCGCGCTAGCCGCCCCAGATGCGCCGGATCGAGGCGAAGAGCCCGCCGCCCCGGGGCGGCTCGGCGGCGCTCTGCTCGGCCGCGCGCCGGGCCATCTCCTCGTTCCAGGCTTCCTTGAGCGACTGCGGGGTGTCCTTGGTCGCGAGGAGCACTTCTCGCGCGGCACCCGTCGTGCCCTCCGCGGTCACCCGGAGCATGCACTCCTCGTCGACCTGGAAGGTCACCTTCCTGCCCCCAAGGTCGGGCGCGAACCGGAGGGTCCCCAGGTACTCGTTGTCGACGATCTGCTCGGCCTCGCCCTGGAACACGTCCAGCTCGACGTCACCGCTCTTGGCGGGCGGCAGCCGGAAGCTCTTCGCCGTCGGGATGCTCGCGTTCTTCTCGATGATGCGCCGGAACCGCCCGCCCGGGAGGGCGATGCCGATGGGCACCGAGAGCACGTCGACCAACGTGACCGCGTCCTCCTCGTGCAGGCTCTCGCCCAAGAGCGCCGCGCCCAGCGCCACCGACTCGTCCGGGTGCACGCCCTTGCGCGGGAGCTTGCCGAAGTACTGGTGGGTCTTGCCCTGCACCAGCGGCATGCGCGACTGCCCGCCGACCAGGAGGACCTCCCGCAGGTCGGTCGGGCGCAGGCTCTCCTCGGCGAGGAGGTTGCCGACCACCTGGAAGGTGCGGTCGACCAGGTCGCCGGTGAGGGCGTTGAGCTTCTCGCGCGAGAGGGCGATCCGCAGGTCGACGGGCTTGCCCCTCCGGCTCTCGATGTACGGCAGCTCGATCATCACGTTCGCCATCATCGACAGGTCGATCTTGGTGGTCTCGGAAGCGCTCTTGATCCGCTGCAGCGCTATCGGAGAGGTCGCGAGGTCGATGCGGGTCTGCCGCCGGAACTCCTCCAGCACGTAGTCGATGATGCGGTTGTCGAAGTCGACCCCGCCGAGGAAGGTGTCGCCGCCCGTCGCCACCACCTCGAAGACGTTGCCGTGGAGCTGGAGGATGCTGACGTCGAAGGTCCCGCCGCCCATGTCGTAGACCAGGATCTTCTGGTCGAAGCCGCGGTTGAACCCGTAGGCGAGCGCGGCGGCGGTCGGCTCGTTGATGATGCGCTTGACGTTGAACCCGGCGAGCTTGCCCGCCTCCTTCACCGCCGCCCGCTGGCTGTCGGTGAAGTACGCCGGCACCGCGATCACCGCGTCCTCGATCGGCTCCTCCAGGAACGCCTCGCTCACCTTCTTGCAGTGGCTGAGGATGTGGCTCGAGACCTCGGGGATCGACTGGACGGTGCCGCCCAGGTTGACCGCGCAGCCGCCGTCCTCGCCCTCTACGATTTCGTACGAGAAGTACTTGCGCAGCTCCTCCACGGTCTTCGAACGGAACTGCCGGCCGATCAGCCGCTTGACGCCGTAGACCGTGTTCTTCGGGTTCGTGACCATCTGGTCCTTGGCCACGTTGCCGACGAGCAACTCGCCCTTGGTCGACTTCGCCACCACCGACGGGAGCACGAGGCTCCCCTTGTCGGTCGGGACGCAGCGCGGGACCTTGCCCTTGACGTAGGCGACGCAGGTGTTCGTGGTTCCGAAATCGACGCCGAGGGTGATGGGCTTTGCGCTCATGGCCGGTTCACGGTCGTCTCGAGAACACCCGCTCGACTCAGCGGTCCAGATCCTCAAGGCTATCCGACGCGGCCTGCGGCCAGCAACAAACCGACCCGGACGGTGTTGGTCGGTTTTGGATTTCCGCTCGCCGGGCCGGCCCTCGCGAGCTACGTTGGCCGGCATGGACCACCCGACCCCCAGCGCCGCCCCCGTTCTCGACCCGGCCGGCATCCCGGCGCTCACTGAAGCCATCGCTCACCTGCACGGCGCCCGTGCCCGGTTCGTCGAGTGGGTCCGAGTGGCCGACACCTTCCAGGGCGCCCCGGTGTTCGACACCACCGTCGGGGTGTTCGAGCTTACCGGCTTCGCCGCCGCTCAGCGCGCGTATGCCTGGAGCGAACCCGCCGGGGGGAAGCGCCGCCGCTTCTTTGCCGTGCTGCACGCGCCGCCGGTGGACGGCCCGCTTGCCGCCGTCCGGGCGAGCATCGCGAAGGATGCGCGGAGCCATTAGTCTTTCTTTAGGTATTTTTCCCACGGGCGCGGATTGCGAGGCGTGGGCGCCGGTGACGAGGCTGGCGGCAGCGCCTTCGGCTTAGGGCCGGGGCGATACTTCGCCATGAGTTTCATCACGTCGTCTGCCACGGGCTCGACGGCGGCCATGATCTGCGGGTTGCCGGACGCGCCCGTGTTCTCGATGTTGGCCCGTTCCCCTTCCTGGGCGAAGTGCATCCCAGCAAGTTCAAGGCTCGACATCCTGTCGCGGGCGTTCCCTTCTCCTTCTCGGGTCGCGAGAATCTGACGGTGCCCGGTGCCCCCAACCGCATCAAGTCGTTTGCCAGGAGGCGACCGATGCTAGAGAGCAAAAGCGAAAACGCAAGCAAGGCGTTGACCGTCGTATTCGAACCCGGTGGTCCCGACGCGAAGGTCCGCATCACCCCGGACGGAAGGTTCGTCGCCATCGACGTGCTCGGGGCGCTCGGACAGGCCGATCCCGGTCGAACGTAGCGTGCGATAGTGGGAAGAAGAGACGCTGGGCCGGGCGATTCGCCGCTCGGCCCTCTCGGCCCGCGTCAGGGCCTCACGCCTTTTTTTGCGAGGGGCCGGAATTGCACCCAGGCAGGCTCTCGCACGTCGATCCTCCTCCAGAACCTTCAACTTCGACTTGCGCGCAGACGGGTTCTAGTGCAGGATCGTGGCGCCCCCACCGGGTGGCACCACATCCTGCGGCATCTACGCCGAAAAGTGGTCCGGCCCTGGGCGTTCCCGCGCCCGGGGCCTTCTTTTGCTACCCCTCCTTCTTCTCTTGGAGCGGTAGCGTCGCCGTTCCACGCCGCGCCCGGTAGGCGTTCCGCTTTCCAGGCACGGCCTCGATACGAGCCGTCTTCTTCCGGGCGGTCCGATTCACCTCCGCCGCCAAGCGTCCGGGTCGAAGGTTCTCGGCGCCGAGTTCCTTGGCGATGTCCTTCACACCGAACACGCGGCCCGGCTGAGCACACAACAACTCTTCGATGCGTTGCGGGAGCGATGGGGCCGCCGTGCCTGACTTGGGATTCGGAACCGCTGCCGCTCTGCTCGCTGGCGCCGCCTCGCTTTGCGGCGGCGCTGCTGCTTGGCGCTTGCGCCCGAAGTGGCGCTCAAGCTCTTCGAGTGTCCCGCTCCATTCAAGTCGTCCGTCCGGGAACTCGGTGACTGTCAGGCCCATGCGTGCTCCCTCCTTGCCGCTGGTCCTTTTAGCGCCCCCGCTGGCGGCCGTCAACCGCCAGTTTCTTCTCCGCCAGAAGCGGTGTTGGCGGAATCTTGGCCAAGGTCCACAAAACGTACGGGAAAGGCCGTTTTGGTGCGTCAGCATCGCCAGTCTTGGCACGACGAGTGCCAAGACTCGTGGCATCATGCCACGCAACGGCGACGGCACGGGCCGCCACTCACACAAACGCCTTGTTTTCCGGGGTTTTCAACTATTTTCGCCCTTCCCCTTGACACCCGCTAATTTCCGCTTACAATAACCGTCCAAGAGGGTGGGGGACGGAGAGCGGCGATGGCGAAGGAAAAGCAGGTGGCGATCCTCCGGGCGCTGAGCGAGGGCATGGGCATCCGGGCGACGGAGCGGCTCACCGACACCTCGCGCGAGACGGTGCTCTCGTTGCTCGTGCGCGCGGGCGAGGGATGCGAACGGCTGCACGACCGCCTCATGGTCAACCTGCCGTGCCGGCTGCTTGAGCTTGACGAGATTTGGGGCTACGTCGGGAAGCACCAGCGCTTCTGCACAGAGAAGGACGATCCCGCGCGCGTGGGCGATTTCTGGACGTGGACCGCCCTGGACCCGGAGTCGAAGCTCGTGCCGAGCTACCGCGTGGGCAAGCGCGACGGCGAGACGGCCAACGCCTTCGTCGCGGACCTCGCCGCACGCCTAGCGGGACGGGTGCAGCTTAGCAGCGACGGTCTTGTTGCCTACGTGGACGCCATCGAGAAGGGCTTTGGCGGGACCGCCGATTACGCTCAGGTGGTTAAAGACTACGTGGCCGAACCCGCCGGCGAGGGCCGCTACAGCCCGCCGCGCGTGAGCCACGTGTTCAAGGAGGCGATCAACGGCTCCCCGAACATGCGCTTCGCCACCACGTCGCACGTCGAGCGGCTGAACCTTTCGATCCGCATGGAGAACCGGCGGCACACGCGCCTGACGCTCAGCTACTCGAAGAAGTTAGCGAACCACAAGGCCGCGACGGCGCTCTTCTTCGCGCGCTACAACCTTTGCCGCGTCCACCATTCGCTGCGCGTCACCCCGGCGATGGATGCCGGCGTTGCCGACCACGTGTGGAGCCTCGAAGAGCTGCTCGACAGCGCTCTTGCCAAGCCGGAGGCCGCATGAGCGCGACGGCGGACAAGCGCGGACCGGGAAGGCCACCGCTCGGCGAAGGCAAAGCGAAAGCGGTGGTGCTCTCCCTGCGGTTCACCGAGGGCGAGGTCCGGGCGATGGACCGCGCGGCGCGTGCGGCGGGGAAGGCGCGCTCCACGTGGGCGCGGGAAGCCGTGGTGCGCGCGGCCCGCGCCACCGCGTCCGACCCCCATGCTACAACGTCGGACCAGGAGGCGTGAGCATGGCGGGAGCGCTGCCGCAAACCGAGACGCGGCGTCGCGATCCGCTATCGCCAGCGGCGCGAAGCGAGCGGATGAGCCGCGTGCGCGCGGTGGACACGGGGCCAGAGTGGACCGTTCGACGGCTCCTTCATCGGCTCGGCTTCCGATACGCGATTCACGTTGCGGACCTTCCGGGGCGCCCGGACATCGTGTTTCGCTCACGGCGCAAGGCGGTTTTCGTTCACGGCTGTTTCTGGCATCGCCACGCGGCGAAGTCGTGCAAGCTCGCGCGGTTGCCCAAGTCGCGGCTCGACTTCTGGTTGCCGAAACTGGAACGGAACCACGAGCGCGACCGCGAGGCGTTGGCGGCCCTTCGAGAACTCGGGTGGAGCGCGCTCGTGGTGTGGGAGTGCGAGCTACGGGACAGCGGCGGTCGCGCGCGCGACCTCACCCGCGTCGAGCGCCGCCTTTGCCGCTTTCTGGAGAACCCATGATGAGGGCCATCGAGCTTTTCGCCGGCGCGGGCGGACTTGGGATGGGCGTCTCGGCCGTCGGCTTTGAGCACGCCGCCGTCGTCGAGTGGAACCGCGACGCCTGCGCGACGCTCCGCGAGAACCAGGCGCGCAAGGTGCGGCCGGTCTTCAAGTGGCCGGACATCTACGAGGGCGACGTGCGTGCCTTCGACTTCTCGAAGCTCGGCACGATCGATCTCGTGGCCGGCGGCCCGCCATGCCAGCCGTTCTCGCTTGGCGGCAAGCATCAGGCGCACCGCGACCGGCGAGACATGTGGCCGCAAGCCGTGCGCGCTGTCCGCGAGTTACGGCCGCGGGCGTTCCTCTTCGAGAACGTGCGTGGCCTCACTCGGCAGACGTTCGCCGAATACTTCGAGCACATCCGCCTTCAACTCGCGTTCCCGGAATTCGAGCGCCGCGCGTTCGAGGAGTGGCCGGAACACCGCGAGCGTCTCTTGCGCCACGCCGCTGAGAAGCCGCGCGACGGCCTTCGGTACGACGTTTTCTTCAAGGTGCTGAACGCCTCCGACTTCGGCGTACCGCAGCGTCGGGAGCGCGTTTTCGTGGTCGGCTTCCGAAGCGACCTTGGCATCCGGTGGGCCTTCCCGACGCCCACCCATTCGCATGAAGCGCTGCTCTGGACCCAGCGCCACGATGGCGAATACTGGGATCGGCACGGTGTTTCCCGGCGCGCGCGAAAGGCGCTCATCAACTGGACGGAACCGCTCTTGCCCCCATCTTCGGCGTGCAGCCCGTGGCGCACCGTCCGCGACGCGCTTTCGGGCTTGCCCGAACCAAAGGACAGAGACGCCCCCGGCGTCCTTAACCATCGGCTACAACCCGGCGCGAAGCCATACACTGGGCACACCGGCAGCGCTCTTGATGAGCCGGCCAAGACATTGAAGGCGGGCGTGCATGGCGTGCCGGGCGGCGAGAACATGCTCGCTTATCCCGACGGGCGCGTCCGGTATTTCAGCGTGCGCGAGAGCGCTCGGCTCCAGACGTTCCCGGACGATTACGCCTTTCGGGGAGCGTGGGGCGAAGCCATGCGCCAGATCGGGAACGCGGTTCCCGTACGCCTCGCTAGAACGGTGGCGATGGCCGTGAAGAAAGCGATCACTTCGGCGGATACTTCGCATCCCACGCACTCACACGAACTCCGGGTCGGCCCGACCCCGGCACGTGGCCCCCAAAACCGCTCTTGTTCCACTCCGGCTTGTAGTGGTTGATCAGGGCGCTCTCTGCCGATGCGGCGACCCACTCTTCGCCGTCGGTGTCGATGACGAGGTAGCGACACCACATCTCGGAAACGTCGATGTTCCGTCGGCCGCCTATTTTCCTCGCGTGCTCGCTCAGGCGTCTGGCCAGGGTGATTTTCGTAGCTTTTCCGACGTACACCGGCTTTTTCGCTGTGTTCTCAATATAGAGCGCGTAGACGCCGAGCAATTCCGGGGCCTCGTGGCTCAAGAGCGGGTGCATCGGCGAGCGTTCGAACTGGTCAAGCGCCTGCTCTCGGTAGGCGAGCGCGATGTTGAACGTGAATCGGTGCCGGTCGCACATGGGCGCAGCATCGCCCGCGTCCGCTGCCGAGCACAATTTTTCGACCACTCGGCGGGTCGGCCGGTAGCGCTAACTCGCCTGCCAGCCCGCTACTTCAAAACCGACCAACACCACCCGGACGGGGTCGACCGAACGCTAATCCGGCTTGTCGCGGGCGATGGCGCCGACCGTGGCGCCGGTCGCGCGCAGGTAGTCGGCCGGCGCGAGGACGAGTTGGGTCCCGCGAACGCCAGCGCTGAGCGCGACGCGGTCGAACAGCTCCATCGTCTCGTCGGCGAAGACCGGGTACCTCTTCTTCGCCGCGAGCGCGGTGACGCCGCCCCGGACGTAGCCCGTCAAGGGCTGCACCTCCTTGAGCGCGACCATCTCGACCTTCCGGTCGCCAGCGAGCTTGGCAAGAGCCCTCAAGTCCAGCTCGGTGCCCGCCGGCACCACCGCGAACAGGACTCCCCGTCTCTCGCCGAGGCAGACCAGCGTCTTGAACACCTGCTCCGGCGGCAGCCCGACCTTGCGCGCGACCGACTCGGCCGACAGATCGCTCTCGTCGACCGCGTAGTCGCGCAGCTCGTAGCCGATGCCGAGCGAGTCGAGGAGGCGCGCGGCGTTCGTCTTCATGGGCTTTCCCTGCACCGAAACGGGAGCGATGGCATCCTTGTCGGCATGAGCGCGCCGGTGACGATCTACACGAAAGCGACCTGCCCGTACTGCCTCAACGCCAAGAAGCTGTTCGACCGGCTGGGCGTCCGCTACGACGAGATCCCGGTCGACGGCAACCCCGCGCTGCGCGAAGAGATTCGGGAGCGCTACCGCTGGCCGACCGTGCCCGTGATCGTGATCGGCGACCGGATGGTCGGCGGCTTCGACGACGTCTCCCAGCTCGAGCGCACCGGCGAGCTCGCGAAGCTGCTCGCGGCTGAGACCTGAAGCGCTCTCAGCCGGCAGGAGCGCTCTGGCCTACCGCGTCGGGCCCGCGTCCGCCGGGCGGGACCGGCCTAGCCCGCCAGCACCGCCACCGCCTTCGGCAGGAAGGCGGTGATCAGCGCGATGAACGCCTCGCGGACCCGGTCGGCGGTCTCGGTCACCTCCTGGTGCGACAGCGGTTGGTCGAGGATGCCCGCCGCCATGTTGGTCAGGCAGGAGATCCCCGCGACGGGAACGCCCATCTGCGCCGCCGCGATCGCCTCGGGCACGGTCGACATCCCCACCGCGTCGGCGCCGACCGCGCGCACCATCCGGATTTCCGCCGGCGTCTCGTAGCTCGGGCCGAGCATGCAGGCGTAAACCCCCGCCCGCAGCCGCAGCCCGAGAGCGCTCGCGGCCTCGTCCAGCACTGCCGCCAGGCGCGGGTCGTACAGCCGCGACAGGTCCGGGAAGCGCGGCCCCAGGTCCGCGTCGTCCGGCCCCACCAGGGGGTTCTGGCCCGAGAAGTTCAGGTGGTCCGTCATCCGCATCAGGTCGCCGGGAGCCCAGCCGGGGTTCGCACAGCCGGCCGCGTTCGTCAGCACCAGCGCCCGGATGCCGAGCCGCCCCAGGACCCGGACCGGAAACGCCACCTCGGCCGCGGTGTAGCCCTCGTAGACGTGGACGCGCCCCTGGAGCACCACCACCGAGACGCCGTTCACCCTCCCCGCGACCACCCGGCCCGCGTGCCCCACCACCTGCGAGACGGGGAAGTGCGGCACCTCGGCGTAGGGCCGAGCGACCGCGCCTTCCAGCCGCTCGGCGAAGGCTCCGAGACCGCTGCCGAGGACCACACCCACTTCGGGGGGGCGCGGCAAGAGCGGTCGCAGCGCCGCCGCCGCCTCGTCGATCCACGGGAGCCAGCGGAAGTCTCGGAGAGCGGCAGCGGTCACGGTCTTCTCCTGGCGCTTTCTCGTCACGCCGCGGCGGCTTTGGTCTTCGCGCCCTTGCGCCGTTCCACCACCTTCGTCGCGAGGATGCCGATTTCGTAGCAGAGCACCAGCGGCGCCGCCATCAAGCCCTGGGTGACCGGGTCCATGCTCGGCGCGAGGAACACGGCGACGACGAGGTTCACGATGATCGCGTGGCGCCGGTACTTCCTCAGGAACTGGGAGGTGATGAGGCCGATCTGCGCCAAGAGCGCCAGCACCACCGGCACCTCGAACACCAGCCCGAACGAGAGCAC
Source organism: Myxococcales bacterium (assembly GCA_021787845.1). Lineage (GTDB taxonomy): Bacteria > Myxococcota > Myxococcia > Myxococcales > JAJYLH01 > JAJYLH01. Next base: position 102,187 of record JAJYLH010000007.1, read on the forward strand.
CAGCGACAAGACGAGGTCCAGCTCCTTGTCGATGGAGAAGACCTGGAACAGGTGCTTGCTGTGCCAGTCCACGATCAGGTACTGCATGATGTAGGGCATCGCGACGATGCGCGCGAAGAGCCCGCCGGTGAGGAACGCGAGCGACCCGCCGACGACGAAGGGGGCCGCCAGCGCTTTCTCCTTGCGGTAGAGCCCGGGCGCGATGAACGCCCACAGCTCGTAGAGGATGACCGGCGCCGCGATGAAGAGCCCGGCGTAGAACGACACCCGGAGGATGGTGACGAAGTACTCCATGCTCTCGTGCACCGCGAGCTGCGGCGGGTGCGACGCGGCGTGGGGATGGAGGCGCTGGAGCTCCGCCAGCGCCTGGAGCACCGGCGCCATCAGCCACCACAGAATCTTCTCCGCGAAGTTGTAGGCGAGGCCGACGCCGACCAGGAGCGCTATCGCTGAGTACTTGAGCCGCTTGCGCAGGTCGTTCAGGTGGTCGACGAGCGACATGCGCACGTCGTCTTCCGGGCCGGTCGGCGTCTCGGGGCCGGTCGGCCCGGGCGCGGGCGCGGCCGCGGGCTCGGGCGGCGCAAGCTGCGGCTTCTCTTCCGGCGCGTTGGAGCTCACGGCCTCAAGCCTTCCGGCCGGCGCCACCGGACGCGGCGGGAACGCTGGGTGAAAGCGGTGTCGGTAGGCCCGAGCCCGCGGCGGACGGATCGACCGGCGGCCGGGCGATGGGCGTGGGCGCCGCCGAAGGCTCGTTCGCTACCGCCGCGGTCGGCGCGGCCGCCGAAGCGTCACCCGCCGCCGAGACGGAGTCCGACGCCGCGGCGGGCGCGGGCGCGGCAGATTCGGACGCTGGTGGCCCGGCCGCATCGGAAGCGGACGCCGGCAGCCCCGTGTCCTGCGGCAGCGCGGCGACGGCTCCCGGCGGCCCCACCGGAACGGCCTGCGGCACCGGTCTCGGCCGGGGGGTGGGCTTCTCCTGCATCAGCTCCCGCTCGAACTGTTCGCGCAGGTCCTCGCTCGCCCGGCGGACTTCGCGCAACGCCTTGCCCAGTGTCTTCGCCGCGTTCGGCAGCTCCTGGGGGCCCAGGAGCAACAGCGCCACGACGAAGAGGATGATGAGGTCGAACCCGGAGATGCCGAACATGGCGCTCCTCGCAAAGCGGCCAGAGCCTCGAATATAGCGCCGGCCGCCCGCGGCCTCGGCGTCCGGTCGAACCTCTCGAACAGCTCGCCCGGGCCGCCCATGCCATCCGGCCCGCGGGGCGCCTCCAGGTTCGTTCGCCCGCGCGAATCGGAGCGGTTAGGCTCCGCGGCCAGGATGGATGCCGCCCGCGCGATTCTCGACTGGCTCCGAACGCGTTCCAAGGCCGAACGAAGCGCGCTCGCTCGCGCGGCGACTTCGCGGGCACGTGAGCTGGGGCTCGTCTTCCTTCGTCCGGACGGCGCGTTCGACATCCCGCTCGCGCTGTCGCCGGTCGTGACCTCCGAGGCGGACCTCGCCCGGCGCGCGCTGGACGCGCACGCGCTCCTGGGCGCGGTCGTGAAGGCGGCACGGCACCTGCTCGACGGCAGCGCTGGCGAAGAGCGCACGGCGGTCGTCTTCCGCCATCTCGGCCCCCTGGAGCGCTCCTGTCTGGCGAAGGGGCCGGCCGCCGAGGACGTGACCATCGCCCGGGTCGATTGGTTCCTCGATGCCGCGGGCGGGCACCACGCGCTCGAGCTGAACGCGACCATCCCGGCGATGCAGACCTACTCCGACGCGGCCCAGCGCGCGTTTCTCTTGACCCTGGGCGAGGCCGCGCGGCTCTCCCCGGAGACCGTCGAGCGCCTGGTGGCGGCGAACGGCTCGAACCAAGAGGATCTCCGGCGGTCGATCGTCGCGCACGCGGGGCTCGCCGACGACCGGCACCCGTCGATCGCGCTCGTCCATCGGGAAGGCGACGCCCAGATTCGGGAGCTGGAAGCGCTCGCCCAGGCGTTTCGGGCGGCGGGCCACCGGGCGCGGTGCGCGACGCCGTCCGAGATCTCGCTCGCGCCCGACCGCACGGCGCGGGTCGGCGGCGAACCGGTCGACCTGCTCTACCGGCACATCTTCGCCCGGCGGATTCCCGAAGGCTCGCCCCTCGAGGAGATCGCGCTCGGTCGCTCGACGACGCCTCTCTTGAACCCGGTGAACGCGCACCTCGAGGTCAAGGGCGTTCTCGCCGAGCTCAAGCGGCTCGTCACGGAGCAGGGCGGGAGCGGTCTCGGTCTCACCGAGCTCGAGCGCGAGGTGGTCGAGCGCGTCGTCCCATGGACCAGGCTCTTCGAACCCGGGCCCGCCACCGGTCCCGACGGGTCCCGCCACCCGGACCTGGTCGCGCTCGTTCGAGCCGCACCGGCCCGGTTCGTCGTCAAACGCTCCTGGGACTACGGCGGCAAGAGCGTCTTCATCGGCCGCGACACCTTCGCTCGGGACGGCGAGAACGGGTGGAATCGCCAGCTCGACTCGGCTCTCGCGCAAGGACCCGGCGCGTTCGTCGTGCAGGAGCTGATCGAGACCCCGCGCCAGCGCCACCTGATCGTCGCTGCGGAGGGTGAGACCGCTCTCGAGGAGGTCTTCGTCGACGCCTCCACCTACACCGCGTCGGGCACGAAAGCGGTGCCACAGGGCAGCGTCGCCCGCTTCTCCCGCGGGGGAATCGTCAACATCGTCGGCGGCGGCGGGGTGGCGCCGCTCGTCCGCGAGCCGGTCGCGCGGGCCATCGCCGAGGCGCTCTGACACGACGCGAGCTGGCCGCTCGGCCGGGATGCCGACAAAGAGCGTCAGGGCACGAGCTTGCCGTGCTGGACGAGAGGGGTGCCGTTGACCGTGACGGTGGCGTCCGGGAGCAGGAAGCTCGCCGCGAACGAGGTGTCGTCGTTGGAGCCGCCGACGCGCTTGTCGTAACCGATGCCGATGGTGACCATCCCCGCCATCTCGCTCGAACGGTAGGTGCTGCCGCGGGGCGGCCGCGAGGCGTCGTTGGTGCCGACCGCGAAGACGCCGATGATGCCTTTGCTTCCCGAGGCGTCGTCGAAGGCTCGCTGGAAGAGGTCGTACCCCGCTCCGCCGCTCTCCGGGAGCGCTTTCCCGTCGGTGAAGCGCAGGTGGACCCCTTTGACCAGCGTCCCATCGATCACCGTGTCGCCGACGAGCTCGCCGGTGCCGAAGAGCGTATGGGGCGCGGCCGCGACCTCGCCGGCGGGCAGCGAAATCTCGTGCGCGCCGGGCCTGGCGAGCGTGTCGGGGTCGAAGAAGCCGTTGTTCACGTACAAGGGGCCGCCCGAGAGCCGGAGCGACAGGTCGGTCCCGTTCGGCGCGGTGACGCGGATCTGCTTGAGGCCGGCGAGAGCCTTGCGCACGCGGTCGGTCTTGAACTGGATGAGGGGGGTCTTCACCTCTGCCGCCGCCCACATCGCCCGCTGGAACGCGGCCGGTTCGGCGTGGAAGAGCCGCGCGCTCTCCTCCGACGGGTAGGCCGCGCCCGCGACCTCGAGGCGCCGCACGTTCGACCGCCAGAAAGTGTCGTCGAGCGCCTTGCGCCCGTCGCGCAGGTGGTCGAGCCGACCGGGAGCGATGCCGGAGAGTAGACCAGGGTCGAAAGGGCTCGCCAGGTCGATGACCACGGTCGACGTCTGCAAGACCGACTGTCCGCACGGCGGCGCCTGCGCGAGAGCCGACTCCGGGGCGGCCTGAATCCAGGCCCGGACCGCGTCGGGCGAGACGAAGTCGATGGTCGTGGCCGCGCCCTTCTCCGCCGCCTGGGTAGCGACCTCCTCGGCGAGCGAGAGCGTCTGGTGCCCGGCCCGAACCAGCACCACATCCTGGCCGCCGACCTGGGCGGCGCTGACGATCTGCCGGGCGAGGGCCGAGTCGGGCCCCGCCGCCGGCCGCCGGGTCGTCTTGTGGGGCCGAGCGAGAGCGGTAGAGCCGAGCGCAACGAGCAGCAGGGTCGCGGGCAGGCGCATGGCGTTCGCTTCCGTTCCTAAAAGAGGCCGCGTTCGGGCCGGCGGGGCCTTGGCTTAGCACGCTCGCTCGGGTCGGGTGAGCAACAGGCGGTCCGCGCCGGTTCTCGAGGGGCTTTCACGCCAGCTTCGGTTCTGCCTATCCTCGGCTTCCAGAAGACGTTCTTTGCGCCGAGGCGGCCGGCCTCGGGGAGAGCCTCACCTGAAGGTGCCAACCGACGAGGCGGCGCCAGCGAAGTCCCCGGGGCGAGGAGCGCTCCGGCGCCTCGGTGCGCGCCTCATCAGCCCGGCGGCGCGCCTCAAGGCCACCGGCGTCGCGGCGTTGCTCGTGGTCGGTCTGGGAGCGGCAGCGCTCCTGCCCCCATCGTCGGTGGTCGCGGACCTGCCCGGCGACAGCGCCCTCGGGACCCTCGCCACCCGTTCGATCAAGGCGAGCCGCGACTACCTGATTCCGGACCCGGACGCGACGCAGGGGCTCGAGCAGGCCGCGGTGCGCGCGGTGCGTCCGGTCTACGACTTCGACGTCTCGGTCGCCCTGACGGAGGCGGCTCGCATCGCCGACGCCTTTTCGGCGGTGCGCGCCGAGCAGGCCCAGGCGCTCGCGGCCCGGCCCCAGCGCAAGGCGCGCGGGCACTCGAAGGCGGCGCCGGCGACCGGGGACGACTTGGTCCAGGCGGCGGCGCCCTTCTACGGCGAGTTCCTGAAACGGCTGCAGACGGTGGTGGACGAGAACGAATACCGGGAGCTGTCGCGCCTGCAATTCGCGCAGCCCATCCAGCGGGCGGCCGAGCTCTTGGTGCGGGGGACGCTGTCGGAAGAGGTCGCGCCCAGCCGGGAGCTGCTCTTCGCCGACCGCGAGCGCGGCATCACCATCCGGTCGGTCCACGGCACTTCGGCGCGCCCGGAGCGCGAGATCCAGGACGTCGACCGGATTCCCGACGTCGCCCGCATCCGCCAGGACCTGAACCGCTTCGCCTCGGGGGAGCCCGAAGGGACCTCGACGAGCCGCGTCGGGCAGGTCGCCCTGGTGCTGCCCGCGGACCTCGACCCGCAGACCAGGAGGGCTGCAGCTCTGCTCGCCGCCCGGGTGGTCACCCCGAACCTCGCCTACAACGCGTCCGAGACCGAGGCGCGCAAAGAGGCCGCGGCCGAGGCGGTCAAGCCGGTCGTCCTCCAGATCGCGCGCGGGGAGAAGATCGTCGGGGACGGCGAGCGGATCCAGAAGCGCGATCTCCTGGTCTTCCACTACCTGCGCGAGCAGGCGCGCGCGCTCGACGACGTGCAGATGCGCACCGGCGCGGCGCTCTTCGCGATGCTCCTCGTGCTCTTCGCTTTCCGGCTCGCCCGCCGGACGGTGAAGGGCTTTCGGCCCTCCAAGCGGGACCTCGTGTTCCTTTCGGTGGTGCTCCTCGGCAACTTGGGCCTCGTGCGGGCGGCGCTCGCGGGAACGGAGGCGCTGCGCGACCAGCTCCCGCTCCTGACGAGCGACGCGGCGGTGCTGCTCATCCCCCTGACCGCGGGCGCGATGCTGGTGCGGATGCTCCGGTCGGGCGAGAGCTCGGTGTTGTTCGCGCTGGTCTTCGCGCCGCTGGTGGCGGTGCAGCTCGGCTCCACCCCGGCGGCGGCGGTGGCGCTCGTCTCCAGCCTGGCGGCAGCGGACCAGCTCGGCAGACGGGCTGGAGCCCGGGGGCTCTTCGTGGCGGCGCTGCACGCGGCGGTGGCGGCGGCGCTGGTGGTGGTGGCGCTCGCGTTGTTCGGCGGGCGGCTGCTCTTGCCCGAGACCACCGTGCACGCGGCGGTGGCGGCGGTCGGCGCCGGAGTCCTCTCGCCTCTGTGCGCGGCGCTGGTGGCGCCGCTGGGCGAGGCGGTGTTCGGCTACGCTTCCGAGGGGCGTCTGGCGCGGCTGGCGAGCTTGAACCAGCCGGTGCTCAAGGAGTTGATCATCCGGGCGCCGGGGACCTACCACCACAGCCTCCTCGTCGGGGCGCTCGCCGAGGCGGCGGCGCGCAAGGTGGGCGCGAATCCGCTCCTGGCCCGGGTGGGCGGCTACTACCACGACCTCGGGAAGGCGAATCAGCCGCTCATGTTCGGGGAGAACCAGAAGCTGGAGAACCGGTTGGAGAAGCTGATGCCGGAGGCGGCGGCAGCGGCGCTCTTGAGCCACGTGACCGACGGAATCGAGCGGGCGCAAGCGGCGCGCCTCCCGAGAGCGGTGCAGGAGATCATCCGGCAGCATCACGGGACCCGGTCGGCCGGCGGCTTCTTCGGGCGGGCGAAGGAGCTCGCCGAGCGGGAAGGCCGCCTTCCTCCGCCGGAAGCGCTCTTCCACTATCCCGGCCCGAAGCCGCGGTCCCGGGAGGCGGCGGTGGTGATGCTGGCCGACTCGGTCGAGGCCGCGTCGCGCGGGATGCTCGACCCGGCGTCGGAGAAGCTCGCGGCGCTCGTACCGAAGGTGGTGGAGCCGATCGTGATCGACGGGCAGCTCGACGAGTGCGACCTGTCGCTGGCGGAAGTCCGGCAGATCATCGCGGCGTTGCAGCAGACGCTGATCGAGGTCCACGGGCTGACCCGGGTGGAGCCGTTGGGGTCGAGGCTCGCGTCGCCGCCGCCGGCCGAACCGCGCAACGAGCCTCGCGCGGGCGTCAAGGTGCTCTAGCGCGGTTGCTCTTCTTTCGGCTCTTCGTCCACGCACGTGCGGGCAGTATCTGAAGCGGGGAGCCTCGAAGAGGCGGCGATTCACAGCCAGCCGTGGACGGTGTCGGCGCCGCCGGGGACCTCGGCGCCGGGGCGGCCGACGACGATCGTCCGCCGCGGCACCGCCTGGTGCGCGAGCTTCCTGAGCCGCAGCGCTCTCGCCAAGTCGTTGGGCTCCAGGATACCGACAACGTCGCCGCCCTCCAGCACCGGGGCCTCGGAGGTGTCGCGCTCGGCCATCGCCTCCAGAGCGTCGGTCAACAGCTCCTCCGCCTGGAGCCGCGGGACGTTCCGCTGGGTGATCGCGGAAATCGGCGTGCGGTCGCGCTCCAGGGGTCGCAGCGCCTCCAGATGGTGCAGCGCCACGACGCCCACGAGCCGCCCGCCCTCGACCACCGGGAGCGCCGTCTGGTGCGACTCGGCGAGCCGCCAAGCCGCATGGGTCGCGGGCAGCCATCCGTCCACCACCTCGCGCGAGGGCGTCATCACGTCGCGGACCTTGACGCCGGAAAGCTGGTCTTCCTGCACCGCCTGGTTCTTCTCCGCCGCCGCCCCGGCCCAGATGAACACGCCGATGAGCGCGAGAATCAGGTTTCCGCCGACCAGGCCGACCGCGACGAAGAGCCCGGAGAAGACCATTCCCGCGCCGGCCGCCCAGCGCGTCGCGCGCACCCGGGTCATCCTGGTGGACAGGAGCGCTCTCAAGACCCGTCCGCCGTCCATCGGGAACGCCGGCAGGAGGTTGAAGACGGCCAGGATCAGGTTCATCTCGCCGAGGTAGAACAACCCGAAGCGCACGTCGGCCGGCGCGCCGCCCAGGCGGTAGGCGCCCAGGCCCGCGACGCCGATGGCGAGCGACACGAGCGGCCCCAGCGCGGCGATCAGCGCTTCCTGGGACGGCTTCTTCGGCAGGCCCTTGAGCTCGGAGACTCCGCCCAAGAGCATCAGGGTGATCGACGCGACCTTGCCGCCGTAGCGCAGCGCCAACAGCGAGTGGCCGAGCTCGTGCGCGAGCACGCACGCGAACAGGAGCACCGCGAGCGCGATGCCCCACACGTAGGGCGGCAGCACGATCGCCTGGGGGGAGACCCCGGCGGCCTTCGCGACCGGCCCGAACTGCGCGGCCATCAGGTACGCGAGGTAGGGGACGATGAGCAAGAGCGTCCAGTGCGCTTTGATCGGGATGCCGCGAACGCGCGCGAGCGTCAAGGAACCGCGCATGCTGTAAAGCTAGGAGCCATGTGGCGAGTTGGCGCCGGCGGCCGGGATCGAGCGGCATTCCCCTCGAGCGGGCGCCTCGACACGGCCGGGCCGCCTGCCTATCCTTGGCTTCGAACGAGACTCGTCCGCTGGCCGACGGGAGCTTTGGCGCTTGCGCCCCTACATCCTCATCGTGGATGACGACACGGACCTGCTCGAGGCGCTGGAGCTGGAGTTGGAGGACCACGGCTACGCGGTGAAGACGGCGACCAACGGGCTGGAAGCGCTGGAACGGGTCCGGGAAGCGCTGCCGATGCTGATCATCGCGGACCTGGCGATGCCGGTGATGAACGGCCGCAAGATGCTCCAGATCCTCCGGCGGGACGCCGAGGCGAAGGCGGTGCCGGTGCTCATCCTCTCGGCGTTCGGCTACGAGTGGGAGGCCGAGCTGATGGGCGCGCAGGGGTACATCCGCAAACCCGTCTCGGCCGCGCAGCTCGAGCGGGAGATCGCTCAGGTGCTGACCGGCGCCCCGAAGAAGGCCGCGCTGCTCAACTAGCCAGGCGAGAGCGCTCCAGTTCGCCGGCTGCCCCGCCGCTTAGGTGCTGGACACATTCAATTTGAGCATGTTCGGGCGCCGTCGCGTTCCCGCTCATCCTGATCCACCAAGCCACGAAATCTTCGCGCCGCGCGCAAATACTCGACCCCGCGGCAAGACGTGATGGCATGGGCGTCCTCGCAGCGTCCTCGCCCGTGAAGCCCAGCCGAACCCACCGACATGGCAGGTTCCCGAGCTCTCACGGGCGAGGACGCCCGTGCCACTATCCGCGATCAGCTTCAAGATCGAGCTCGGGTTGTAGGCGATAGCCCGCGCCATGCGCAGTCGACGGATGGGCGGGAACGCCCGGGATCGCTCGCCCTTCGACAGGGTTCATCCTGAGCTTGCCGAAGGGCTCAGGGTGAGCGGTCCAGGACACCACGATTGGTCAACATCTCGATGCCGGTGGCCGAGCGGTCCCGCGGGCATATCGAGGAGAACGGCACGAGCCGCCCCCCATCGGCTCTGGAAGCGGCTCGTCCCGATTCATCGCTCGCTCGACCGACGGCTGGCCTAAGCGCTCTCCTCGGTCTTCTCTTCCGCCTTCGCCTCGGCGCCGGCCTTCTCCGCCTTCTTCTCGCCCTCCGCCGGCGCTTCTGCCTTCCCGCTCTTCTCCACCAGCTCGAGCAGGCCCATGTCGGCGTTGTCGCCGTGGCGGAAGCCCAGCTTGAGGATGCGCGTGTACCCGCCCGGCCGGTGCTCGAAACGCGGGCGCAGCTCGTCGAACACCTTCTTCACCAGCGTCTCGTTCTTCAACACCTTGAACGCCTGCCGCCGGGCATGCAGCGTGTTCTTCTTCCCGAGCGTGATCACCTTCTCCGCGAGCCGGCGCGCTTCCTTCGCCTTCGGCACCGTGGTCGTAATCCGCTCGTGCTCGATCAGCGAGGCGACCATGTTCCCCAGCATCGCCAGCCGGTGCGGGGTCGAACGGCCGAGCTTGCGGCCCTGGTTGTTGTGGCGCATCGACAGCTCTCCTTCATCAGGCCAAGAACGCTTGGCCCCTTCGCTACTTCGTTCCGGGCCGGGGCGGCCAGCTCTCCAGCTTCATCCCCAGGTTCAGCCCCATCTCCGCCAGGATTTCCTTGATCTCCTTCAGCGATTTGCGCCCGAAGTTCTTGGTCCTGAGCATCTCGCCCTCGCTCTTCTGCACGAGGTCGCCGATGGTCTTGATGTTCGCGTTCTGCAGGCAGTTCGCCGAGCGCACCGACAGCTCGAGCTCGTCGACCGAGCGGAAGAGGTTGTCGTTGACCGGCGTCTCTTCGCGCGGGCCCACCGGTCCCGGAGCCTCCTCGGTCTCGTCGAAGTTGATGAAGATCGAGAGCTGCTCCTTGACGATCTTCGCGGCGTAGGCGACCGCGTCCAGCGGGGTCACCGACCCGTTCGTCCAGACCTCGAGGGTCAGCTTGTCGTAGTCGGTGACCTGCCCGACGCGGGCGTTCGTCACCTGGTAGTTCACCTTCTTCACCGGGCTGAAGAGGGAGTCGATGGGAATCGTCCCGATCGGCTGGCCGGCGACCTTGTTGCGCTCGGCCGGGACGTAGCCGCGCCCGCGCTTGGCGGAAAGCTCCATCCGCAGCCGCCCGCCCTCGCTCACGGTGCAGATGTGGTGGGCCGGGTTCAACACCTCGACGTCCTGGTCGACGATGAGGTCGCCGGCGGTCACCTCCTTCGGCCCCTCCGCGTCGATGCGCAAGGTCTTCTGCTCCAGGGTGTGCAGGTCGAGCTGCACTTCCTTCAGGTTCAGGATGATGTCGGTGACGTCCTCGGCCACCTCGCTGATGGTCGTGAACTCGTGCTCGATGCCTTCGATTTGCACCGCCGTGATCGCCGAGCCCTGCAGCGAGCTCAAGAGCACCCGCCGGAGCGCGTTGCCGAGGGTGATGCCGAAGCCGCGCTCCAACGGCTCCGCCACGAACTTGCCGTAGGTGTCGGTCGTCGCCTCGCTGTCGACGTGCAGGCCCCGCGGCCGGATGAGGTCCCGCCAGTTGCGGGCCGTCTGAACGTCTGCCATCGCTTCCTTCCTCGCGCCGCCCATCTCCACGCCGAAAGCCGAGCCGGCGGGCACCATCGGGTCGGACGCCTGGTGAGAGGTTCCGCGGGGGGTCGGCTCCGCCGCGGCCGAGCATGACGGCTGCTGGCCGGCAGGAACGCACCCGCCAGTCAGGACCGCAGAAAGAGGGCTACTTCGAGTAGAGCTCGACGATGAGCTGCTCCGCGATCGGCATCGTGATGTCCTCGCGGGCGGGCTCGGCCTTCACCCTGGCGGTGAACGCCTTCTTGTCCAGCTCGATCCACGGCACCAGTCCCCGCCGCTCGATCGCCTCCAGGGCCTCGTTGATACGCACGATGCGGCGGCTCTTCTCGCGGACCTCGATGACGTCGCCCGGCCGCACCTGGTAGGAGGGGATGTTGACCTTGCGGCCGTTGACCTGGAAGTGGCCGTGGCGCACGAGCTGCCGCGCCTCGTTGCGGGTGTCGGCGAAACCCGCGCGGAAGGCGACGTTGTCCAGCCGCTGCTCCAGGAACTTGAGCAGGTTCTCGCCGGTCTTGCCCTTCTTCGACGAAGCCCGCCGGTAGTAGCCGGCGAACTGGGCCTCAAGGAGGCCGTAGAGCCGCTTGACCTTCTGCTTCTCCCGGAGCTGCACGCCGTACTCGGAGAACTTGGTCCGGCCCTGGCCGTGCTGGCCGGGCGGGTACGGCCGCCGCTCGATGGCGCACTTGTCGGTGTGACAGCGGTCGCCCTTCAGGTACATCTTCAGGTTCTCGCGCCGGCAGATGCGGCACGCCGAGCCGTTGTAACGAGCCATCCTTCGAGCTCCTTCGGGACGACGCCGTCCAATGGGGAGCGGGAGCCCTTCCATCGGGCGCTACCGCATCCGGTCAGGCCGCGAGCGATGCCTCCCGATCCGGCCGGCCCGCGGCACACGCGCCGGATCGACACCTCGCCCTTTCGCTAGACGCGGCGCCGCTTGGGCGGCCGGCAGCCGTTGTGCGGCACCGGGGTCACGTCGCGAATCAGCGTCACCTTGAGGCCCGCCGCCGAGATGGCCCGAAGCGCCGTCTCCCGCCCGCTTCCCGGGCCCGCGACCAGCACCGTCACGCTCTTCAGGCCGTGCTCCATCGCCTTCGCCGCCGCGTCGCCCGCCGCCACCTGGGCCGCGAACGGGGTCGACTTGCGGGAGCCCTTGAAGCCACGGGCACCGGCAGAGCTCCAGGAGAGCACGTTGCCGGAGACGTCGCAGATGGTGATGAGGGTGTTGTTGAAGGTCGAGCGGATGTGGACGATGCCCGACTGGACGTTCTTCTTCACCCGCTTCTTCCCCTTCTTCGGGGTGATGGGGGCGGGGGTGATCTTCTCGGGCTCCAGCGCGGGGAGCGTTTCGGGAGTGTCAGCCATGTCGTCTCTGGTCTCCGCCTACTTCTTCGGCGCCGCCGGCGTCGCCGCCGCCACCGGCCGGGCGCGGGCGATGGTGCGCTTCGGACCCTTGCGGGTGCGGGCGTTGGTGTGGGTGCGCTGGCCGCGGACCGGGAGGTTCTTGCGGTGCCGCAGGCCGCGGTAACAGCCGAGGTCCATCAGGCGCTTGACGTTCATCGCCACGTCGCGCCTGAGGTCGCCCTCGACCTTCAGGTTCGCGTCGATGTACTCGCGGATTTTCCGGACGTCGTCGTCGGAAAGGTCCTTGGTCCGGGTCTTGATGTCGATGCCGGTCGCCACCGTGATCCGCTTGGCGGTGGTCGGCCCGATTCCGTAGATGTACGTCAGCGCCACTTCGACCCGCTTTTCCCGCGGGAGATCGACGCCAGCAATGCGCGCCACTTGGCCACTCCGAAAGAAGGGCGCCCCTCGAAGGGCCGCCGTCCGCAAGACGACCGCCCGGGCGGCCGCCGAAACCTCCGGCGACGGGGCGCCGCCGGTCTTTTGTCCGCTAGCCCTGCCGCTGCTTGTGGCGAGGGTTCGCCGTGCAGATCACCCGCACCACCCCCTTGCGGCGGATGACCTGGCACTTGTCGCAGATTTTCTTCACGCTCGCTCGAACCTTCATCGACCGCTCTCCATCCGACGCGCCGCCACGCCTGGGCTGGCGCAGAGCCGGCGGTGACTAGCACCCGGCGGGCCTCGTTGCAAGCAGAATCGTCCGACCGGGCGACGGACCGCTATTTCCCCGGCGTTTCTGCGGCGTGCTTCCGCCCGGCCGCCTCCGGGCGCCCCCGCTCTCCCAGGCCGCCGGCCGTCGGGGGTCCGTTTTTCTCCCCGCCCGTCGCGACTGGCAGTATATTGCATGTTATCGGGAAAGGCCGGCGCAACCAGCACTAAACTGCTACCCGGCGATTCGACGGAGAAAGGGCTCCCGGCGGGAACGCTTTTGTCGCCAGGCGGCTGGGTCCTTCCGCGCCCCGGGGAAGCTTCTCAGCGACGCTGCCGGTGGGTGCCACCGCCGCCGTCGAGCGGCGGCCATCTCCCTCGCCTAGAGGCTCCTCGAAACGCCTCTTCCGCTCGACTGCCGTCGCGACGAACGGTCAGGGCTTTCGCGGACTGTCCCCGCTCATCGCGAGACTCGTGAGCCGATGGCTCATCGTGGGCGCTGAAAACGGGGATGCCGAGTCGGAGCGCGGACATCCCGTCCACCCTGCGGGTGCCGGGCATCCTGGGCGGCATCGGGTGGGACGCCCGGATTCCAGGGCGGGCAAGATGCTAAGCGATCCGTGAAGCGTCCCACCACTTTCAGGGCAGCGCGGTCGAGGGACGGTGCGACGTTCTCGACGAGGGTCGCAGCTACTGCGAGAGCGACCCGTCCTGGTTGACCGTGGCGATGAGCTCGTCGCTCAGCACGTTCGTCCAGCCGTTCCCGGTCGCCTGGTCGAGACCTCCGAAGACGACGAGCTTCCCGTTGACGATGCCGGAGCTCTGACCGTATCGCTGGTCGGGCAGGAACCCGACGCGCTTCCACGTCGACAGCGAGCCGTCGCCCTTGATCGTCGCCATCAGGATGCTGCTCACCAGCGTTCCCGAAGAGGAGTCGCCGTATTCGGTGGATCCTCCCACCAGGAACAGGTGCGTCCCGTCGGAGACCAGAGACGCGCTGCCCGGCGACTTCTCCAAGCTGGTCGTCGCCTTCCACAGCCCGAGCGTTCCGTCGGCGTCGATCGGCGCGAAGAGCACCTCGTGCTCGGCGCAGCCGGCGGACGTTCCGGTGAGCCCGCCGACGACGTACAGGTAGCCGTTCACGACCAGCGCATCAGGCCGGCTGCGCGTGTCCGGCAGCGCCATCACCGGCGTGTACCCGCTGACCGTTCCGTCGGACGCGAAATCGACCCGCAGGACCTTCGCCTCGGGGGTCGATTGATCGGGCCCACCGCCAACGAGGTAGACGTGATCGGCGCTCGCGGCCGCCGCGCCATACGTCCAGTCCTGCGGCAGCGGCGTCGTTGCCTGGTAGGTGATCGTGCCGTCGGACGCGACGAGCCCGAAGGCGGCGTCCTTCGAGCCGACGATCGGATTGCCGCTCTGCCCGGTCGGCGAGCCGCCGAAGACGTAGAGGTCGGAGCCCACCGCCGCCACCGCGGCCTCCGGGTTCGAGTTCAGGCTCTGCGCCGTCTTCCAGCCGCTCGCCGCCACCTTCCCGTCGCTGCCGAGCGTCGCGCTGGCGGTGTCGGTGAGGAGCTGGTTGCCCGTCGTCTGCCCGTCGACCAGGACGATGGCCGAACCGACCATCGCCGCGCCCGCCTCGGTGCGCCCGCTCGGCAGGACATACAAGGTGTCCGGCAGCGGTGCCGTGGGGCAAGGCGACACTTCCGGGGTGGAGTCGGCCGAGCAGGCGTCGGCTTCGACCTGCACGGCGGCGGCGGTCTCGCTGAACGTCACGGGCGAGCCGCTCAACGGCGCGTTGGCGTCGTTCGCCGCCGACGCGGTGAAGGTGTCCGTCCCCGGCGTGGTTCCCAGGTCCACCCAGGCGGTAGCGTACCCGTCGGCACCGGTCTTGACCTGCGTGTAGCCCGACTCGATGGAGCCGCCACCCGACCCGGCCGCCCAGGTCACGTACACGTCCGACTTGGGATTGCCCGCTTTGTCGGTGACCTCGACGACGAGCGGAACCCACAGCTCGGAGCCGACCATCGCGGTCTCGGCGTCGCCGCTGACCTGGACCAAGTTGGTCGGCGGGTTCGTCGTCGGAGTCGCGTCGAACTCCACCGAGCCCGCGCCCGGATAGCCGTCGACGGTGGCGGTGAACTTGTCGCTCTCGTTGACGACCCTCCCCAAGGTCGCCGTCACCCAGGCGGCTCCGGTGTTGTTGCCGTCGGCGTGGGTCGTGCTCGAGGGTGGAATGGTCCCGGTCCCCGCGGTCACCGCCCAATCGACCTGGATCCCCGGCGTCGGGTTGCCGCCGGCATCCTTGACCATCACGACGAACGGGCTCAGGAGCGGGGTCAGGATGGGGCCGACCTGCGGCGGGTCGTTGCCGGAGACGATCTCGATCGACGCGGGCGGCCCCGCCTCGGCCGTCGCGGTAAAGGTGACGGGCTCATTGTTCAGACCGTCGGGCGTGGTGGCGGTGAAGGTGTCGGTGCCCGGCGTGGCCGACAAGGTCGCGGTCGCCGACGCGAGCCCATCGGAACCGCTTTCGCTCGACGGCGTCGCTGGCGTGATGCTCGCGCCGGAGTCCTTCGCCGTCCAGATGATCGTCTCGCCGAAGACCGGGTTGCCATACTGGTCGTCGACCTCGACCACCAACGGTTGCGCGAGCGTCGAGCCGGCGCGGCCGGACTGGCCGTCGCCCGAGGAGAGCTTGATCGACATCGCATGGCCAGCGACAGCGGTCTCGGTGAACGTCACGGGCGATCCCTGCACGTTGAGCGCCGAGGCGGTGAAGGTCTGCGGGCCCGCCTTGGTCCCCAGGACGACGCTGGCGGTCGCGGTGCCGTCACCGACGGTGAGGCTCGGCGAATCGCTGGGGGTGATTTGCCCGCCGCCCGTCGCCACCGCCCAGGTGATGGGAACGTTCGAGACCGGGTCGCCGCCGCTCGTCACCTTCACCGTGAGCTGCGCCGCGAGCAGCGGCTTGCCGACCGTGCCTGTGTATCCGTCGCCGTCCACGATGGAGAGCGTCGGCTGGGTCTTGGCGGTCACGGTGAAGACGACCTGCGTCGCCGTCCCATCGATCGTCGCCGTGAACGTCTGGGTGCCCGCGCTCGCTCCCAGGGTCGCGGTCGCCTGCGCGTCGCCGCTCGCGTCGGTCACGCTCGTCGCGGCGATGCTCCCGCCGCCGGAGGTGGCCCAATCCACGGTCACGCCCGAGACCGGGTTCCCGTAGCTGTCGGTGACGGTCACGACGAAGGGGTTGCCGAGCGGGCTGTTCGCATACCCGTTCTGTCCGTCTCCGGAAGCGCTGGCGATCGCCGCCGGCGCTGCCGCCGTGCCCGTCGCGGTGAAGGTCGCCGAAAGCCCGCCCGCGAGGGTCAGCGTGATCGTCTCGGGTCCGGCCGCCGTGCTCAGGGTCAGCCCGGTCGAGGCGCTCCCGTTCATGTCGGTCCCGGTGCTCGGCGCCACGGGGCTCGCGCCCGCGTACTCCCCCGATTGCGCGCCCTCGGTCCCCGCGCCCAGCGTCCAGGTCACCGCCACGTTCGGCACCGGGTTGCCGAAGCTGTCGGTCACCACGACCGCGAGCGGGGCCTTCAGGGTCGTGCCCACCGTCGCCGACTGCCCGTCGCCGGTCTTCGCGATCGTCGCCGGCGGCCCAGCGGTCGCGGCGGCGGTGAAGGTGACCGGCGAACCGGTGATTCCGGGGGCGGAAGCGGTGTAGGTCTCCTGGCCGCCGGATTGGGCGAGGCTCGCGGTCGCCTGCGCCTCGCCGTTGTCGCCGGTGAGGCTGTTAGGCGCGATGGTGCCGCCGCCGGTCGCCGCCTTCCAGGAGATCGCGACGCCGCCCACCGGCTGGTTGCCGGAATCGATCACGCTGACCACGAACGGCTGGGCGAGCGGCGAGCCGGCTGCGCCGCTCTGATCGTCGCCGGAGACGATGGCGAGGGTCGCCACCACCGCCTTCGCGGTGAAGGTCACCGGCGATCCGCTCAATCCGTCAGCGGAAGCGGTGTAGGTCTCCTGCTCCGCCACCGCTCCCAAAGTGGCGGTCGACTGGGCGAGGCCGTCGCCGCCGGTGTCGCTGGCCGATGGCGCGAGGGTGCCGCCTCCGGTCGCGACCGCCCAGGCGACCGGCACGCCCGGGACCGGATTGCCGTACTGGTCGGTCACCAGCACCACGAACGGCGCGATCGTCCCGCCGACGCCGGCCACCTGCCGGTCGCCGGACGAGAGGGCGAGGTCCGCCGCCGCCGCCGGGGTGGCGGTAGCGCTGAAGGTCACCGAAGCGGCCGAGACCCCGCCGATGCTCGCGGTGAAGGTGTCGGTTCCCGCCTTGGTCCCGAGGGTCCCGGTCGCCTGCGCGAGGCCGTTCGCATCGGTCTGGCTCGTCGCCGCGATGGTCCCGCCGCCCGTCGCCGCCGCCCAATCGACGGTCACGCCGGACACCGGGTTGCCGTAGGCGTCGGTCACCATCGCGACCAAGGCCGAGCCGAGCTGGGTCGCCACCTTCCCCGACTGGCCGTTGCCGGAAACCGACACGATCGCCGCCGGGGCTCCCACGCCCGCCTTCGCGGTGAACGTAACCGGGTCGAGGCCCGCGACCGCCGCCGAGAAGGTGTCGGCTCCGACGCTCTGCCCCAGGGTCGCCGCCGCCGCCGCGAGGCCGTCGCCGCCGGTCTCCTGCCCTCCGGTCATGCTCCCGTCTCCCGACACCGCTGCCCAGGTCACCGAGACCCCGCCGACGGGGTTCGAGCTCGCGTCGGTCACCAGCACCACCAAGGGGGCCCCCAGGGGTTGGCCGACCACGCCGGCCTGCTGGTCGCCCGCCGACACGGCGAGGTGCGCCGGGACGCCAGGCAGGGCGGTAGCGGTGAAGCCCACCGGCGAGCCGGCGAGGCCCTCGACCGAGGCGGTGAAGGTGTCGCTGCCCGCCTTCGTTCCGAGGGTGCCCGTCGCCTGCGCGGTCCCGCCGTCGCCGGTCTGGCTCGTCGCCTCGATGCTGCCGCCGCCCGTCGCCGCGGCCCAGTCGACCGTGACGCCCTGGACCGAGTTTCCGTACTGGTCCGTCACCAGCACCGCGAATGGCGCCGCGAGCACGGCCCCGACGGTTCCCTGCTGCCCGTCGCCGCTCTCGAGGGCGATGGCGGCGGCGGGCCCGGCGGCAGCGGTCTCGGTGAACGCGACGGGCGATCCGCTCACGCCGTCGAGGGAGGCGGTGAAGGTATCGGTGCCGATGGCGGTGCCCAGGGTCGCCGTCGCCTGGGCGATGCCGCCCGCGCCGGTCTTGCTCGTCGCGCCGACGCTGCCGCCGCCGCTCGGGGCGGTCCAGGTGACGGTGACGCCGGGCACCGGATTGCCAGCGCCGTCGCTCACGAGCACCGCGAGCGGCGTCGGAAGAGCGGTCCCCACGGTGCCCGTCTGCCCGTCACCGGCGCTGGACGCGATCGTCGCGGGCTGCCCGGCGGTGGCGGTCGCGGTGAAGGTCACCGGCGAGCCGGCCAGCCCTTCTTTCGAGGCGGTGAAGGTCTCGGTGCCGAGGGCGGTCCCCAGGGTCGCCGTGGTCTTGGCGACGCCGTCGTCGCCGGTCTCGCTCGACGCGAGGATGCTGCCGCCGCCGGTCACCGCGAGCCACTGCACGGTCACCCGGGGCACCGGGTGGCCGGCGTGGTCGGTCACCAGCACCGCGAAAGGCATCGCCAGAGCGCTGCCGGCGGGCCCCGTCTGGTGATCGCCGCTGCTCAGAGCGAGGTTCGCCGGCGGGCCGACCTGGGTGCCGCCGTCGTTCGATGCGGCCACGCACTTGCCGGCGGAGCACTGCGACCCGGCGGCGCAGTCGCTGTCCTTCTGGCAGGTCGTCGCGGGGCTCCCCCCGCACGCGGTCGCGAGAGCGCAAGCCACGACCAAGAGCCCTTTCGCTCCCTGGCCCCCGAAGGTTCGCCAAGTCATCTCGAGGCCTCCGTGCCCGCCGGGAATGCCTGCCGGCGTGAGAAAAACGAAAGCGCCATCGTACACCAGGAGAGCCGGACGGGCCGGCCGCTGGCCGCTCACGCCTGTTTCCGCTCGCGGGCGCGCGCGCCCCTCGGGGCTCCTGGGGAAGGCGCGGCCTGGCGCGGGTCGTCAGGGCTTGCGGCGCGAGGCGACCGTCTTCTTCGGCAGCTCGTACTCGATGGTGCTCCGGAGCTTGCGCGCGCGGCGCTGGACGGCGGCGTCGAGGGTGGCGACGGCGTCGACGAAGTGGTCCATCAACCGGCGCGGCTTCTTCGTGAGGCTCGGATCGGACAGGAGCGCGTAGGTGATCCACGGGAAGATGGCGGTCACGTCGGCGTGGACGTAGATGGAGCGGCCGACGCCTTCCGGCGAGACCTTGCCCCAGGTGTGACCCTCTCCAGCAGGGCAAGAGCTCAGCGCGCCGTTGTCGACCGGGTCGACGCAGATCTGCACGTCGATGTCGAACCCCGGCGTCGGCACCCCGAGAATCTGGTCCAAGAGCGGCTCGCCCTGGAGCGTGTAGTTCTTGGGAACGCCGCCCCCCAGCATCATCACCGCGAGCGGCCGCCCGAGCTTTTCCGAGGCGTAGTGCTGCATCGCCGCCATCGCGAAGACGTCGTCGTTCACGTCGATTTCCAGCTTGAACTCCGCCCCCAGGAGCCGCTTGAGCTTGACCATGTTGAGGAAGATCGAGCCGTCCTGCACCGCGCCGACGAAGATCGGGACGCCGTGGCGGTAGCAGGTCGACAAGAGGCTGGGCGTCTCGATGCCCAGCGCCTCTTCGATGTCCGCGATTTCCTTGCCCAATAAGGAGTGCAGCTCCGGTGTCGTCATCCGCCGCTGGAACTCGGGCTTACGCAGGAGGGCGGAGAAGAGCCGGTCGGTGTCGAGCAGCGTCTCCTCCCAGAAGCCCAGGTCGTAGATGCGGATGATGCGCGCGAGACGCAGCTTCAGGTCGCCGGCGTTGGGGTCGATTTCGTGGATGCGGTGGCCGATGAGCCGGTGGGCGTCGTGGTAGAGGTTCGCGCCGGTGGTCGTCAGGGACTCGATGATGCCCCGCTCGATCAGCGGAATCAGGCAGCTCTGGTGGAGGCCGGCAGGGGTCATGGCCCCCGAGAGCGTTGCAAAGAGGCTGTAGTCCTCCTGGATGGCGCGAACGAGGAGCTCGAAAGCGGTCCTCTCCTGCCGGCCGACGTAGGCGGGAAAGCCGTGGCGGAGGATTTCCGCCGGCGATTCGCGGCCGGTGATCGCGCGGGGCGAGACGTCGCGGGCGCGCGCGAGCTCACCGCGCAAGCCCCGCGCGCGGCTCAAGGAGGCGTTCTTCTTCGAGCGGGCGTCGTCGGGAACGCGAGGCATCATTGGGCTCCATCGCCACTTTGGGGCGGCGCATGATAGCCGCGCGCCGGCCGGGTGCTACGGTCCGTCGAAGGAGGCGTCGAGGTTTCATGCGCAGGGCGCGGATCGTCGCGACGCTGGGGCCGGCGTCGAGCACGTTCGAGGAGGTGCTGGCGCTGGCGCGGGCGGGGATGGACGTCGCGCGGCTGAATTTTTCGCATGGCACACACGAGGAGCACCGGGCGCTGTTCGAAGCGGTTCGGCGCGCGGCCGGCGAAGCGGGCCGGCCGGTGGCGGTGCTGCAGGATTTGCAAGGACCGAAGATCCGGGTCGGCAAGCTCGCTGGCGGCCGTTACGACCTCGTGCCCGGCTCGCTCGTCACGCTGACGGTCGACCCCGACGACCCGGACCCCGGCAAGGTCCCCTGCGCCTTCGCCGGCCTGCCGCAGGCATTGCGCAAAGGGGATCCGATTCTGCTCGCCGACGGCGCCTTCCGGCTGGAGACGACGGAGGTCCGCGAAAAGGAGGTCGTGGCGCGGGTGCTCACTGGCGGCGCTCTCACCGACCATAAGGGCATCAACCTGCCGGGAGCGGCGCTGAGTATCCCCGCGCTGACGCCGAAGGACGTCGATGATCTGCGTTTCGGCGTCTCGCTCGGCGTCGATTTCGTCGCCTTGAGCTTCGTGCGCCACGCCAGCGACCTCGCCGAGGTCCGCCGGATAGCGGGAGCGCTGCCGGTGATCGCAAAGATCGAAAAGCCGCAGGCGGTCGAGCACCTCGACGCCATCTGCCGGGCCGCGGATGGCATCATGGTCGCGCGGGGCGACCTGGGCGTGGAGCTGCCGCTCCAGAAAGTGCCGACGCTCCAGAAGCACGCGATTGCGCTGGCGAACCGGCTCGGGAAGACGGCCATCGTCGCGACCCAGATGCTGGAGTCGATGGTCGACCATCCGGCGCCGACCCGGGCGGAGGTCAGCGACGTCGCCAACGCCATTCTCGACGGCGCCGACGCGGTGATGCTCTCCGAGGAGAGCGCGGTCGGGAAGTTTCCCGAGCGGGCGGTGCGCACGATGGCGACGATCATCGAAGAGGCGGAAAGACACCCGCGGACTTGCCCGCCGCACCTCTCGGAGCCGCTCCTGCCGGACGGCACCTTCGCCCCGGCCGTCGCGCGGGCCGCCACCGCCGCCGCCGAGCAGCTCGGCATCCGGACCATCGCCTGCTACACCCGCAGCGGCGAGACCGCGCGTCTGCTCGCGGAGTGCCGGCCGCGCGCGGCGATCGTCGCCTTCACACCGCACGAGTCGACCTACGCCCGGACCGCGCTCTCCTGGGGCACCCGGGCGCGCCGAGCGGAAGCGTTCCACTCCACCGACGAGATGCTGCGCGCGCTTTCGGCGGCGCTGGTCGAGCACGGCGACGCCCGCCCGGGGGAAGCGGTCATCGTCTGCAGCGCCGTTCCCCCCGACCGCGCGAGCGGCGGCACCTCGATGATGCAGATGCTCCGGGTCTAGCGCGGGCGCGACGCGGAGGTCGCCGCGCTCCTACGGGTGCGGAGCGGGCGCGGCCGGCTTGGGCTGGGTGAGCTGGGCGAGAACGCTCCTGGCCCGCTGGACGCGCGGCGCCTCCGACGGGTCACGGGCGGCGGCGCCGACGTAGGCGTTGAGCCACTGCGCGGCGGCCTGGGCCTGCCCCGCCCGGTCGAACTCCATCCCGGCGAGATACGCGGACTCCAAGGACCCTCCCGACGACTTCGCCACCGCCGCGAAGAGCTGCGCCGCCTTCGCGTCCTGGTGGGCGCGCGCCGCGACCTGCGCGAGGCCGAAGGTCGCCTCCGGCTCCGCCCCCAGCTTCGACGCGTTCTGGTAGGCGGCCTCGGCCCGCGCAAGCTGACCGGTCTGGAGCCAATAGTCGCCGAGCGCGTGCTGCGAGAGGCCGTCTTTCGGATCCATCTGCACGGCCTTGACGAGCTCCTGCCCGGCCTGCGGGACTTTCTTCTGCGAATAGAGCGCGAGGCCGTAGAGCCGGTGCGCGAGCGCCGTCGCGTCGGGATGCGAGACCGCCTGCTCGAGCACCTTCGCCGCGTCGTCCGGCTTGTTCGCGAGAATCTCCTCTCCGCCGACCGCGGTCAGAGCGTCGGTGCTCTTCGGGTCCTTCTTGAGCGCCGCCTGGAACGACTGGAGCGCCTTCTCGTGCTGCCCGCGCTTCGACTCGAGCCGCCCCATCGCGAGCAGCGCCGGTGCGCCGGCGTCCGGCCGCTTCTCGGCCTGGGCGAAGAGCTTCTCGGCCGCCTGGTCGTCGCCGGTCGCGAGCTCGAGCTCGCCCTGCGCGAGCAGGTAATCGGTCAGGTGCGCCGGGTCGCGCTTCTGGAGCATCTCGGCCTGGTACTCGAGGGTCTGGACGTCGTGGACCGCCGCGGTCTGCGGGCTTTGCGCGAGCTGGGTCAGCCGCACCCTGAGCGCCAGGTCCTGCATCGCGGGATCGAGCGGATCCGCCTGGGCGGCGGCGTCGGCCGCGATCCGAGCCCGCGCGTAGTCGTGGAGGGCGAGAGCGGTCTTAGCTTGCGCGGCGTTCGCCGAGGCGATGCGGTGCCGCTCGGCGGCGTAGGGGTCCGGCCTGGCGCAGGAGATGGCGAGCGCGGCCACCGCGGCGAGAACGAGGGTCTTGTACATGGTCGGCGGTCCTCAAGCTTGAAGCGTCGTCGAGAAAACGAGCGAGCCTCATAGCGCCATGGGTGGCGGAAAAGCAACCTTGGGAAAGCAGGGCGCTCGCTCGACCCCCTGAACCGGCATCGAGCACGGCGTCGAGGGCGCGTTGACACGTTCGGACCCGCGCGTATCCTCGCCGTCGATGTACGAAGCGCGGGCCCTGCTGCACGAATTCGACAACGCGGAGTACCGCTTCGCCTGGCCGGGCTGGCAGAAGGCGCTCCAGCGGGTGGCGCCGGAGCAGGTGCTGGAGCAGCTCTCCGGCGTCGACCCGGCGCGGTGCCAGCGGCTGACGCTCGCCGGCGCCCCTCTCGAGCACCCCGAGCTCTTCGCGATTCTCGAGAGGCTGCGGGCGGCGGGCTTTTCGCGCTTCGCCCTGGAGACGGACGCGGCGGGGCTTTCGGTGCCCGGCCGGGCGGAGAAGCTCGCCCGGCTCGGGGTCGAGGATCTGTTCCTGGTGGTCGGCGGCATCCGGGAAAAAGTCTACGAGCACGTGATGCAGGCGCCGGGCACCTTCCGGGCGGCGATGGAAGGAGTGCGGGAGGCCCTCCGGGGACCGGCAGCGGTGTACCTCATCGTGCCGCTCGTCAAGTGGAACGTCGCGGATCTGGAGCCGCTCGTCGACTGGACGCTGGCGCTCGAGGGCCGGCCGCACGGGGTCTTGCTCGCGCTGCCGGAAATCGGGCGAGTGCCGCAGAACGCGCGGGGGCTCGTCTTGCCCTACGAGAAGGAGGCGGAGGTCGCGGCGCGGGTCTTCCGCCACTGCCAGGGCCAGCGGCTGGAGTACGGCTTCTTCTCCAAGCGCGGCCTGCTCCCCTGCGCCTCTGGCGGCCACCTGGAGCGCTTCGCCTCGGTCTTCTGGGAGCGCATGCAGTTCATGCGGCACCAGAAGGACGCCGAGTTGGTGCGGGTGCCCGCCTGCGAGAGCTGCTCGCTCGCGAAGACGTGCCAGGGCGCCGAGCGGGCGTACGTCGAAACGTTCGGCACGAGCGAGATGAAGCCGGTGGCGCTGGAGGTCAGCGGCAACTGGAAGCTGCGCAAGCTCAATAGCCTGGAGAAGCGGGACTTCACCCACGTCTCGCCGTTCTCCAACGAGGCCGCCGAGAACCCGATGGCGCTCGTCCGGGTCAACGGCCACTGCAACATGTCCTGCTCGTTCTGCTTCGTCGATCGGACGGTGCCGGACTTCGACACCGATGACCTCTTGGAGGAGATTCGCGGGCTCTTCCAGCGCGGCGCGCGGCATCTGGTGCTGTCGGGCGGCGAGCCGACGATCCACCCGGACCTGCCGCGGATCATCCGGACCGCGAAGGAGATGGGCTACCGGGTGATCGAGCTGCACTCGAACGGGGTGCGCTCGGCGGACTGGGACTACGCGAAGAGCCTGGTCGACGCCGGGGTAGACCAGCTCACGGTGTCGCTGCACAGCGCGAACCCGGCGAAGTCGGACGAAATCACCCGCCTGCCGCACGCGTTCGAGAAGACGGTCCAGGCGATGCACCATTTTCGCAAGCTCGGGGTGGAGACCAAGTTCGCGCACGTCATCACCGAGTACAACTACCGCGAGCTGCCCCGGACGGTGGAGTTTCTGCGGAGCGAGTTCCCGCCCGAGGAAGCCTACTTCTCGATCTGCTTCGCCATCGCGCAACCGATTTCCGACCTGGTCTTCTCCTGGGTGATTCCGCGGTTCACCGAGGTCAAGCCGTACTTCAAGCAGGCGCTGGACCTGTGCCTCGCGTGCGGCATCGGCTTCGGCGGGATGATCGGTCAGGGCGGGTATCCGCCGTGCATGCTCGACGGCGAGCTGAAGTACTACGAGACGAACCTGACCAACATCTTCACGTCGGAGGACCACGACCAGCAGTTCTACAAAGCGGAACGCTGCCGCGAGTGCAGCTTCGATGCGTGGTGCGTCGGCGTCCGCCGGGACTACGTCGAATACTACGGCGACTCGGAAATCGCGCCGTTCCACGCGGAGATTCCGCTTTCGACGCCGATGCCGCCGGCGATCGTCGTCAACGGCCCGCCGCTGGTCGAGCTGGGCACGAAGGCGCGGTAACCATCGGCAGGAGCGAGCCGGAAATGGATGGTGAGACCAGTAGGTTGGACGGTCCGGTTCGCACGCCGTTAGGCGGGCGGCCGGCCGTCCGACATTCCAGAGCGATCGCCGATCCCGACGCTCCTTCAGCGACCGCTCTGGAACGACGGACGGCCGGTCGCGCGGACCATCGAGCGCGCTGCCCATCCACAAGGCGACCGGACCGTCCATCCTACTGGATTGGTGTACGCATCGACCTTGTTTCTCGCGGAGCGCCATCATGCGCCACCTCTCACATCGCCCGGAGTGGTTTCTGCTCCTTCTCACCATTTGGTCTTGCCAGTCGGCGCCGCCAAAGAAGAACATCTACGACTTCCTGCCGAAGACCGACCTGACGCCGCTGGTCGATCCGATGATCGGCACCGACGGCGGCGGCAACGCCATCCCCGGCGCGAGCTTGCCGCACGGCCTGGTCAAGCTCAGCCCCGACACCTCGAACAAGGCTGGCGACGTGGCGGCCTACGAATACGGCGCCTCGAAGATCACCGGCTTCAGCCACACGCACCTCGAAGGCCCCGGCGGTTCCGACTACGGCTACGGCGAGCTCCTGGTCGCCCCCGCGCGGGCGGTCGCGACCGACGAATCCCAGTACGCGTCCGCCTTCTCGCACGACGCGGAAAGCGCGGCGCCTGGCTACTACTCTGTCGAGCTCTCCGACTCCCACGTTCATGCCGAGCTCACCGCCACGGCGCGCTGCGGATTTCATCGGTACACGTTCGAAGGCGGCGGCACCGGAGATCTCCTTTTCGACCTGTCGCACTCGCAGGGCGAGTTCGTCAGCGGCTCGGTGGACGTCCTGCAGCCGAACCTCCTGCGCGGGAAGGTGACCTACCAGGTCGATCCCGCGCTGTCGCTCGCCGTCTCCGCGTTCGAGCCCAACGGCACCACCGGGCTACGGACACTCTATTTCTATGCTGTGACGAGCCAGGCGTTCGACGCGTTCGGCACCTGGACGAGCGACGCGCCAATAGCCGGATCGACCTCCGCGACGGCGCAGGGCGGCAAGCTCGGCGCGTACGTGACGTTCAAAGACACGAGCAAGCCCATCGAGCTGCGTCTTTGCCTGTCGTCGATCGACCCGGCGCAGGCGCAGCAGACTTACGACGAGGAAGCGGCGGGCGTGTCTTTCGAGGCGACGCGCGCGCAGGCGAAGCTCGCGTGGAACCACCTCCTCGATCGCGTGCAAGTGCAAGGCGGCTCGGATGACGCTCGGCGGATGTTCTACACGGCGCTCTACCACTCTTTCTTGGAGCCGGCGGACGCGACGGAGGACGGGCGTTTCTGGAGCGGCGAAGACGACCAGGGCCGAGTGGAGACCGCGAAGGGCTGGCACTACTTCGTCGACGACTGGTGTTTGTGGAACACGTTCCGCACCGTGCACCCGCTGCAAACGCTGCTCGAGCCCGAGCACGCTTCGGACATGGTGCGCTCGCTCGTCAATGGTTATCAGACCGGCGGATGGATTTCCAAGTGTACCTGGCAAGCCACCGGCTACTCGCGCGTGATGACCGCCAACCCTTTCGTGCCGGTGATCGCCGATGCCTACGTCAAGGGCTTTCGCGACTACGACGTCGCGACGACCTATGCGGCGGTGCGTCATTCGGAGATGGAAGACGAGGCCGCGGCGGTCGCCGACGGCGCTTGTGGCTACTTCAATCAAGGGACGCCCGCCGAGTACATCGCGCACGGGTACGTCTCGCACGAGTGCGACCCCGGCCAGTCGGCGTCGATGACGCTCGAGTACGCCTACGACGACTGGGCGATGGCGCGCTTCGCGCAGGCGCTCGGCAAGACCGCGGACGAAAAGCTCTTCGACGCGCGCGCTCTGAACTATCGCAACGTCTTCAACCCGGCGCACGGCTTCATGCAGGGACGCCATCGCGATGGCTCCTGGGTCGAGCCGTTCGATCCGACGGCATCGGAAGACTTCACCGAGGCGAGCTCCTGGATCTACACCTGGTTCGTGCCGCAGGACGTCGCGGGCCTGATGTCGCTGATGGGCGGCCCGGATCCGTTTCTCACCAAGCTCGACCAGTTCTTCGACGGCGGGCACGACGATCCGTCCAACGAGCCGAGCTTCTCTTCTCCCTACCTCTATCTCTACGCGGGCCTTCCTTCGAAGACCGAATCGCGGGTGCGGCAAATCCTCGCCAAGAGCTACGCGCTCGCGCCCGACGGCCTTCCCGGCAACGACGACTCCGGCGCGATGAGCGCCTGGTACGTCTTCGGCGAAATCGGGCTGTATCCCATCACGCCCGGCGACTCGACGCTGCTCATCGGCTCGCCCGCGTTCACGAAGACGACGCTCTACCTCGAGCCCAACGCCTATCCCGGCCGGACTTTCACGATTTTGGCGCCCGACGCGTCGCCCGAGAACGCCTACGTGCGTTCCGCGACCCTGAACGGCAAGCCGCTCTCGCACCCTTGGATTCGCCACGACGACCTCATCGCCGGCGGCACCCTCGCGCTCGTGATGGGCCCGAGCCCCAGCGCCTGGGGCACCGCGCCGCAGGACGCCCCGCCGTCGCTATCGAGGCGGTAGCGGCCGCGCTTTCGGCCTGCTGGACAAGCCCACGCCTCCCGTGCTATTCGACGTCACACTCGGCGTCGGTCGCCGAAGAGGTGCGCAATGGCTTCGCGGTGGCGGTTCGGATTGATCGTCGGCCTCCTGCTCGCGAGCGGCATGGCGAGCGCGGACAACGCGCCCCTGGTGCCGCAGGTCTTCACCCAGCAAGGACGGTTGCTCGACGGCTCGGACCAGCCGATCACCGGCCAGGTCCCGATGATCTTCAACCTCTACCAACAGCCGACGGGCGGTACCGCGATCTGGTCGGAGACGCAGACCGTCAACGTCGACAACGGCTACTATTCGATTCTCCTCGGCGACG
The DNA here is from genome assembly GCA_021787845.1 of Myxococcales bacterium. GTDB lineage: Bacteria > Myxococcota > Myxococcia > Myxococcales > JAJYLH01 > JAJYLH01. The sequence continues at coordinate 129,761 of JAJYLH010000007.1, forward strand.
CCTCGGTCGACGGCGTGAACCCGATCACCCCGGACCTGCTCGTCGGGACGCTCTACCTCGGCGTCACCATCGGCGGCAACGAGCTGTCCCCGCGGCTCCAGGTCGCGACCGTGCCCTACGCGGAACGCGCCGACCTCGCCGACCGCATCGACGGCGGCACCATCGCCAACGCGACCATCACCGGCAGCAGCGTCGACGCGACCGAGGTCTCGGTCGGTGGCCAGCCGGTCATCGACTCGAGCGGCAACATCGTCAACCTCGCGCAGCAGCTCGCCTCCTCCGGGATGGTGGCAAACGACTCGCAGAACCTCGGCGGCAAGCCCGCATCGGACTACGTGACGAACGAGACGCTGACGCAGAGCTACGTCAATGCGACCGACCTCTCCACGCAGGAATACGACAACCGGGTGCGCAACGGGTCCTTCGAAGAGGCCGGCACGGGCACGCTGCCGGCGCACTGGGACGCGGTCGGTACTGGCAACGGCACCCGCTCCCAGGTGGCGGACCCGATGTTCGGTACCAAGGCGCTTGAGATTCTCGACAGCGACCCGACGGCGCAGGTCGCGGTCCGCCAGACCGTGATGACCGCCAGCGAGGTGACGGGCTACGTCGGCGCCACGTTCACCGCTTCGGTCTTTGCGAAGAAGAAGGCCGGCGCCGCCGGGAGCCATGGCCGCCTCTGCATCGTCGACGCCGACAGCGGCACCGGGGCCAGCGACTGCACCCCGTTGACGACGGACAACGCGTACACCCAGGCCGTCGTCAGCCACGTCGTGTCGGCCTCGGCGGCTTACCTGAAAGTCGTCCTCGATCCCGGAACCGATCCCGGCGACGCCAACGACTACGTCTTCGACGGCGTGATGCTGACCCGCGGCAAGCTCGCGCCGACGTTCACGCCCAGCGTCGCCGAGGAGCTGCCGGCGCAGAGCATTTCGCCCTCGCAGCTCATCATGGGACCGGGCTCCGGTCTCGACGCGGACACCCTCGACGGCATCGACTCGACGGGCTTCGTGCAGACGACCGGAGATCAGACCATCGACGGCGCCAAGACCTTCACCCAGACGGTCCAGGCCGTGAGCATCGCCGCATCGGGGTCGATCAGCGCGGCGAGCTTCACGGGCGATGGCTCGGGGCTGACCGACGTCAACGCGGCGACGGTGCGGAACGGCCTCTATTCGAACGGCAGCTACCCCGATCCGGGATGGCTCACGTCGCTCGCGGGGAGCAAGATCACCGGCGCGGTCGCCCAGGCGACCCAGGCGGCGGGCTTCACCGGCTCGCTCTCGGGCGATGTCACCGGAACCCAGGGGTCGACTCACGTCACTGCACTTCAAGGCAAGCCGGTCGCTTCGACGAGCCCCGGCGCGCGGCAGATTCTCACTTGGAACGGTTCCGCATGGACTCCCGCGCCCCACAACGTGACTGTGACACTAACTGACGCCACCACCATCGCGGTCGACGCGTCGACGGGCGATGTCTTCGATGTCACCCTCACCGGCAACCACACGATGGGCGCGCCGACCAACCTAGTCAACGGCGACAACTACACTTTCCGTATCCATCAGGATGCAACCGGCGGGCGTGCCCTCTCGTGGGCGTCCGCGTACCTGTTCGGGAACACGCCCTCGACCGTGGCGCTCACGGCGAACGCCTTGACGATCTTCAGGTTCGCGAGCGACGGGACGAACCTGTTCGCGACGGGCGTCTACTCGACCGTGCCGCCGTGCGTGGCGGGCTCGCAGACGCTCCTCTACTCGGGCGCCATCGTGACATTTACGATGCCGACCGGCTGTCGAACGCTGACCATCGAGGCGTGGGGCGCGCAGGGCGGGACGGGCAACGGCTACAGCGGCGGCCTCGGCGCGTACGAGAAGGGGACCATCACAACCAGCGTCGGCGAGAGCTTCAAGGTGCTGGTCGGCCAGCGCGGCGGGGACGCCAGCTACAAGGCCGGCGGCGGCGGCGGCGGCACGTTCGTGACCGACCTCGCGAACCTGCCCCTCGTCATCGCGGGCGGCGGCGGTGGCGGCGGTGGCAACTCGAACCCGGCCAGCGGCCAGCCCGGGCAGACGACGACCAACGGAGGCACCCCAGCCTCGGGCGGCTCGGGCGGCTCGAGCGGATCCGGCGGCACCGCGTCCAATGGCTCCGCCGGCGGCGCGGGCCTATCCGGCGACGGCGGTGGAACCTCGTGCGGAAGCGTCCCGTCCGTACCGAGGGCGTTCATCAACGGCGGCGCCGGAGGAGGCGGCGGGACCTGCGGTGCCGGCGGCGGCGCGGGCGGCTTCGGCGGCGGCTCGGGCGGCGAGTGGTGCTGCCAGGGCGCGCCGGGCGCGGGCGGCGGCTACTCGGGCGGCGGCGGCGTCAACAGCAACGGTGCAGGCGTGGGCGGCGGCTCCTACAACACCGGCACGAACCAGACCGCCGTCTCGGGCGCCAATGCGGGCGTCAGCGGGAACGGCAAGGTCGTCCTCACCTACGGAACGTAGCGGGGGCGGCGGCTCGTACACGACCTTCGGGACGATGCACAGCGGCGCTGGATCGACCCCGGCAACAGCGGGAGCGCCTTCTACCAGGCCGGCATCGGCAAGGGCTGCCAGGGCAACTGCTCGGGCGGCAACGGCCTCGTCGCAGTGACCTGGTATTAATCGTTGGGAACTGCTTATCGGGTTCACCACACCAGGCCACGGGGGCAATGCCGCTCATCCCGAGCGCAGTCGAGGGACGAGCGCGGTGAAGCCGAAACCGCCCGTCCTTCGACTGCGCTCAGGACGAGCGGCCGGGAATTCGAGGGAGGTGGGGTCAACCCGATAAGCAAGTCGTTGCGAAAGTAGTTGCGGTCGGGGTCTCGTGGCACAGGCGTCCTCGCCTGTGAAAGCCACAACGAAGGCTACACGGGCGGGGACGCCCGTGCCACGACTGATGATGCGAGGTGCAGATATTTTCGCAACGATTAATAGCGCCTTCGGCGCGGTGCGCATCATCATCTTTGGGGACGGGCGGGCGCCCGGGCTCACGGCCCGCGCTTCTCGCGCGGCGGAAGGAGGATGCGAATCAGCACCCGCCGGGGGTGCGCGAGCTCGTAGTGCTGCTTGGCGATCGTGTCATGCAACGCCTTGCGCGTAGCTTCCGAATCGATGTACGGACGCAACACGGTCGCCTGCGCCACGCTGCCGTCCGCAGCGATCAGCATCTCGATTTCCAGCGGCTGATCCTTGGGAAGCTGCTGGCGAATGAGCGGCAGCGTCTTCGCGACGAACTGGCGGTACACCTCCGAGTCGAGCACCGCGTCCTCCTGCCCAAACGCTACTGATTTCGCGGTTGCGTCCCGCTCGGATGTCCCGCTCGGCGCAGCCCCCGTCGGTGGCAGTAGTGAAGGCTCGTCCTGCGGCCACGACAGCATCTCCTTCACGAAAGACTCGGAGGGCGGCTTCGCCGAGTGCTCCTCGACCTTGGCCTTCTTCCGGCGGCGCAGAACCTCCGGCGTACAGACCTGGTCCACCTCTTCCGGCGTGAACGAGAAGACAAAGAACTTGTCCCGCGCAACGCGAAAATCGTAGCACTGAGTCATGAGCAGATCGTGCATCAGGTTTGCTGACTCCATCGGCACCGCGCCCCGCGATGGCGTCAGGACGTTCGCCCCAATCACGCAGCCGCGATAATCGGTCCACAGCTCGGCGGCGAATCCGTCTCCCAACGGAATCTCCGGAGCCAGGCTGGGCAGCGTTTCGCGGGCGAATTGCGGCTTGAGCAAACTCGCATCGCCAAGCGGCAATCGTGGCGGCATCGGCGCGGGCGACCACGGTGTCGGGGACGGAGCCATCTCGGAAACCTGGGTTCTCCACTCTGGCGCCATCTCGGTCCTGTAGGGAACCGTGACTGGTGGCTTCTTGGCGTGGTCGCTCTTTCGCTGTCCTTTCTTCTTCGTCGGAACGACCTCCGGCATGGCCATGGGTTCGATCTTCGCTCCCGGTTCGGTCGCAACCGCGGGCAGGCCCAAGGTCGCCGCGGCGCCCACCACCGCGACCCGCCGCGCCCATGCCCGCGCCGGCGAGCTTCTCCCGATGGACGGTCCCGCTGCCCGATGTCGAATCTCGGCAAGCAGTCGATACGCCCGCGCGGACAGGCGCCGGTTGTCCTTTTCCACGGACCGCGCCAGACGCGAGGTGAGCGCGTCCAGCGCCTCGCTTCGCCGGACGCCATCGACCAGCCGCTCCAGATGACCGCACGTGTTGTGGTTCACCTCGACGATGAATTGCTTCACCCGCTGGCGAAGGCCGTCATCGCGACCGAAGAAGTGCGCGAGGAGCTGGTGTTCGTAGTCGACCGCCATCGTGAGATGGTGCAGCGCCGTCAGGCCATAGTTGCGCGTCTCGAAGACGCGCGTGATCACCTCGAACGCCCGCTGCGCCCGCGGGTCGGCGATGCGGTAATCCCATCCCCAGTAGCTGCCCTCCAGGCGCCCTGCCCGCATGAGCTTCCGCTCCAGCGGCGTGCCCGCGTAGACCTCGGTGCGGCAGAAGTTCATCGGGTTTCGCGGATGCGCTCGGAGGAAGGCGACGTTCGCTTCGAGATCTTCGAGCGTCGAATCGGGGTTGAGCAGGAGCAGGTTGAAGCAGGCGTGCAGGTCGAGTCGGTGCACGATGTCCGGCGCGCGCTCGTTGTCGGCGAAGGTCTGGCCGCGACCCAGCCGGCGCAGCGAGTCGTCCGTGCCCGCCTCGATGCCCAGAAAGACTCGGAACATCCCCGCGTCGCGCAGCAGCGAGAACAGCTCCTCGTCGACGGAGCCGGGCCGCGCCTTGACCGCGAACGCGATGCGCCCCACCCCGCGGCGGTCGAGCGCCTCGGTCAGCGCCCGCACGCGCGCGAGCATGTCATCGCGACGCGGCAGGAAGAAGTTGTCGTCGTGGAAGTTGAAGACGCGAACGCCCTGGCGATAGAGTGTGGCGATCTCTTCGGCCACGCGCTCGGGCGCGCGTACGCGCAGGCGCGGGCCGGCGGTCATCCGATGCCAGGCCGCGATGGAGCAGAAGGCGCACGCGTGCGTGCAGCCGCGCGAGCCGAGAAGGTTCACGATGGGCAGCGAGAGGATGTCGTCGGGCGGTTCTTTGCGTCGAGGCGGCGCGAGTGAATCCAGCTCGACCGGCTTCTCCGCCGGCGGGTTCTGCACGATGCGGTCGCCATCGCGCCAGACGAGCCCGCTCACCTGCTCCGGCGAATTCAGATTCGCGGCGAGCGCCACGAGCAGCTCCTCGCCTTCTCCGATGCCGATGGAATCGAAGGCCGAGACGTCGCGCAGGAGCTCGGCGGCATGAAACGCGGCGAAGTGGCCGCCGGCCGTGAGGTGGCCCCGGAACCCGACCGCGCGCGCCGCTTGCGCGAGCTCGGCGAACTCCCGCGCGCGGGCGGTGAAGACCATCGAGAACGCCGCGAGCGCCGCTCCCGACCGGGCGATGTCCCGCGCCGCCCGCGCCAGCTCGTCCGGCGCGTTGAACGCCACCATCGAAACTTCGTGACCGGCCCGTTCGAGCGCGCCCCAGAGATACCGGACCGAGAGGTTCTCCTCCAGCTCTGCTCCGACCAGAACCACCCGCATGAAGCGCTCCGCCACTCGCGGTCCGCGGTCCCTGCCCGACCGCGAATCGAAGGCTCGACAACGTCGGCACGGTGACGCAACGCGCCCAGAGAGTCAAGCGGGCGCTTCACCTCCGTGGTCGTCTTCACTCACTGGTGAACGGCTATCCGGTTCGTTCAGGTTGCGGCGCCCCCCTCCCCGACCCTCCCCCGCACAGAACGCGGGAGTGGGGAGGAAAAGAGGCTCCGCGCTGTTTCAAATGGGAATCGAAATTGGAGTTGGAGCCGGACACGCCAGTGTCCGGGTGCAGGCAGGGACTTCGACAACAGTTGGGCACGGGCTTGCCCCATGCCGCACGCTGACGCCGCCCCCAACGGCGGGGGAAAACCCCCGCCCTACAATCCTCATTCGCGTCGCCGTGCCTGCACCCGGACACTGACGTGTCCGGCTCCAACTTCGGCCGAGAAAGAGCATGATCATGAACGTCATCTCGTTCCCCGCCACCCACGCGAAACGGCGCAGAGCCGGAAAAGACTGCCTTCGCGAACGTACACTTAAGGCCCCTCTCCCGCGCCCTTTGCGGGGGAGGGGTTGGGGAGGGGGGGCGCTACGCCTCCGTGGTCGTCTTCACTCACTGGTGAGGCCCTTACCGGAACGAGGCGTCCGCCGGCACCAGCAAGACATAACCGGCGAAGTTCGACGCATTGGCGCGGCCGAAGAGCCCGAGAATCCGAAGGAGCGTCCGAAGCGGCCTGGACAGGGGCACCGGGCGCCCGACCTTGTTGCCCTCGCCGACGTAGTAGCGTACGTCGCGGGCCTTCCATCGATGCTGCGCGAAGAAGCCGAACCAGTCCCTGGGCACGAAGCGCATCGGTGCGTTGCGGGCCCACTCGACGCCGATGCGCCGGTGCTGGCTGGCCACCCCTGGGTTGAAGTAGTCGATGATCCAGAACCCAGCTTCGGCCTCCCGCAGATCGTCCGCCAGGAGTCCCGCCTCGTCGACGGTCAGATACGGCACCACGCCTTCGGTCAAGATCAGTAGCCGCTTGGCGTGCGCGCTCGCCTGTTGGAACAACGGTCGCCGCGCCGCCCGATCGGAGAGGTCTAGCGACGCCCGCTCGAGGCGGCACGTCGGCTTCTCCTCCGCGAGCAGGCGCGACTTGTACTCGATGACGTGCGGGTAGTCGACTTCGATCCATCGCAACGACGCAGGCAGATCCAGCCGATACGGCCGCGTGTCGAGCCCGGCACCGAGGTCGAGCACCGTGTCCACCCCTTCGGCGATCGCCATCCGCAGATAGTCATCGATGATGTGGGTTCGCAGCGCGACCGTCCATGCCACCATCGCGCTGTGCGGCATCGACTCGGCGATGTCCCGGCCGCGGTCGCCGGCGAGCCGCGCCGCGAAGGGATCGCGAAAGAGCGCGTCGGGCCGCTCGGACTCCATCGCGCGCAGATGGGCAATCCAGTAGGCGGTGTCGGAAACGTCTCGAACGGCAGGCGCGGTGGCGGGGTCGGGGGTAGCCATCGAGGGCAGGCTGGCACGAAACTGGACCGATGTCCAGCATGTCTGCAGATCACAAGCCCGCTTGCGCCATCCTCGGCCTTCGCGGTAGATCTCCGCCCGGGAGACGCACCGGGTGACGACCGACGACCTGCTCCAGGAAGTTCGCAAGGTGCTCGCGGGTCCGCGGCGGGCGCGGACGGCGGCGGCGCAGGCGAAGCGGCTCGGGGCGCTCGCCAACCATCCGCCGGCGACGCGGCAGCTCCTGCGCGCGCTCGAGTCTCGAGAGCTGTTGGAAGCGCACGTCGCCGCGACGGCACTGCGCTTCGCGACCGGCGAGCTCGTCCGCCGCCGGGTGGTGGCGACCGTCGGCCGGCTCGAAGGCGAACGGCATCTGCTCGCGCGGGTGGCGCTCCTGGAAGACGAGCTCGCCAAGCTCCGCCTGGGGCTTCCAGAGGCGGTGGCGACCGTGGTCTACGGAAGGTTTCTCAACTTCGGCCTGACCGCGCTGAACGACCCCGCCTTGTTCATCGAACGCTTTTGCGATGGTCGCCCGAGCATCGATGCGAGCGTCGTCGGGGTCGTCGAGAAGGTGCGCCGGTCCTTCGGCCTCGGCCCCACCGGCTTGTACGGACCGCTCCTGCAACGGGCGCTGACGCCGGAGGCGCGAGAGCAGGCGCTGGGAATCCTCGGGCGCCTGCCGGGGGATCGGGTGCAGGCGTTGCTCGAGGCGGAGCAGGCTCGCGCGTCGACCGACGAGGCCCAGCGCGTCGCCCGGCGCGAGCGGATGCGACAGGCATCTTTGACCGAGCCGGTGCCGCCGCGTCCGGGCGTCGCTTACCTCAGCCCGCTCGGTCCGATCGACGCGGTGCTCGTCGAGATCTTCGAGCAACCCGAAGAGGCGCGCCCGCTGCGCACCAACATCGCGCTGCGCTTCGACGGCACCTTCGTCGCGGCCGCCGAGCCCCTCGAGGATGCGCCCAAGGCGATCGCCCGCCGCGCGGACGATGCCGATTGGACCCGGCTGTCGCTCGGGCAGGCGCGCGCGCTCCTGGAAACGATGGCGACCAAAGGCCGGGAGCGTCTGGCGCCGCTCCTCGAGCGCCTGGAGGGAGTGGCCATCGAGCCGTTGCCAGTCCCCGTGCCGACCGCGCTGTTGGCGCCGGACGAGGCCTGGGCCTTGCTCGACCATCCGCTCCTCGCGGCGTGGATGCCCATCTCGAGTCTGCACTGGCCGCGGTCCCTCCTGGCCGCGAGCGCGCACGCCGCTTGGGATCATTTCCCGCTGCACCTGGACCAGACCGCCCAGGTCGCGCAGGACCTCTTGGGAACCCACCTCGCGAGGCCGCCGCGCGCGGACGCCCTCGCCATCGGACTTCGCTTGCTCGCGCTGGCCTTTCACGTCCGGGGCGATCCGCGAGCCGCCGCGCTCGCGGCGGAAGCGCTGGTCGTCGCCCGCCACCGGCCCGCGCCCGTCGCGATGGCGCTCGCCCAGAAGCATCTGATCACGCAGCTCTACCACCATGCCGAGATGCCTCGGGACTACTCGCGCGAAGTCCGGGACCATCTGCGGAATCGGCTGGCACCGACGGAGGCGTCCTGGGAAGACGTCCAGCGGCTCGACCTCGCCCAGGGCGCCGCGGAGGGGCTCGCGCGCGAGGCTTGCCGAACGTCGAAAGCGCCTGTCCTCCCGCCGCCGGAGTCGCTCGATTTCGAGGCGGCGCTGCGCTTCGGCGACAAGGCGCGGGAGGGCCTCGCGAAGCCGGCGTTTCGCCGGCGCGTGGCGAGCGGCCGGGAAGAAGCGACGGCCGAGCCGCTTCGCGGGTGGCTCGAGCTCGGAACGCCGGAAGCCGTGATCGGCACCATGCGCATCGCCGGACGGCACTGCCTCGATGTGTGCCCGTTCCGGTGCTTCGAACGTCTGCCCCAAGCGCCCCCCGCGGAGGTCTGGGCGAGCGAAACCGTGCCCGGCGGCGACGGCGATGGTGTCGAGGCACGAGATTAGTCGTTGCGTTGGTGGTTGCAGTCGGGTCTCGTGGCACGGACGTCACCACGTAGCGCAGGCTGACGCTCGCGACCCAGCCCGTAGGATGGGTGAAGCGGAGCGGCGCCCATCACCCGGGCCCTCGCTGGAGACGAGGGGCTCCGCCCCACCCATCCTACGACCTGGATCCCAAAGGTCTATACGATCCTTTCCGGTTGACGCACTTGGAGCTGGACTTGGAGCCGGACACGTAAGTGTCCGGGTTGTCCTGGACGTCGTGCCCGACCCGGACACTCGCGTGTCCGGCTCCAACTGATGGAACGAATGCATGAAAGGCGGATAGGCGTGGCCGGGCCTCGCCGCCACCCGGGCGGCCCGCGCCGACCTTTGCCTACATCGTGGGCCGGGGCTCGAAAGTTGACTCCGCCGTGCCCGCCGCGATAGGCTTGCTCCCGAGGCGTTTCGTTGCCGCCTGGCGGGTAGCAGAAACAGTGTCCACGCGCGCGGTCCCCTTCGGGAAGTACCACCTGCTCGAGCGCATCAACGTGGGCGGAATGGCCGAGGTCTACAAGGCCAAGATGATCGGCGTCGAAGGCTTCGAGAAGCTCCTCGCGATCAAACGCATCCTCCCCGCCATCGCCGCCGACAAAGACTTCATCGCGATGTTCATCGATGAAGCGAAGATCCAGGTCCAGCTCAACCACGCGAACATCGCGCAGACCTTCGAGCTCGGCCGCATCTCGGACACCTATTTCATCGCGATGGAGTACGTCTCCGGGCGCGACCTGCGGGCGGTGTTCGAGCGGCTGCGGCGGCGGGGCGAGGTGGTGCCGGTCGAGCTCGGCTGCTACGTCATCAGCCGCATCGCCGAGGGGCTCGACTACGCGCACCGGAAGAAGGACGCGAGCGGCAACGATCTCGGCATCATCCATCGGGACATCTCCCCGCAGAACATCCTCGTCTCCTACGAAGGCGAGGTGAAGCTCATCGACTTCGGGATCGCCAAGGCCGCGAACAAGATGATGAAGACCCAGGCCGGCATCCTCAAGGGCAAGTTCGGCTACATGAGCCCCGAGCAGGTGCGCGGCCTCCCGCTCGACTGGCGCAGCGACATCTTCGCCGCCGGCATCGTGCTCTACGAGCTATTGACGGGCGAGCGCCTCTTCACCGGCGAGAGCGACTACTCGGTTCTGGAGAAGGTCCGGACCGCCGCCGTGCCGCGCCCCTCGACCGTCCGCCAGACGCTCCAGCCCGCGCTCGAGCGAATCGTCCTCAAGGCCCTCGCCAAGGATCCCGACGACCGCTACCCCCACGCGAGCGAGCTCGTCGCCGACCTCCAGCGCTACCTCCTGGCCCAGGAGAAGCTCTTCACTCGCGAGGACCTCGCGGCGTTCATGAAGACGACCTTCGCCGAGGAGTTCGAGCGCGAGAAGCGGTCGCTGACGGAGGATTTCGAGTCCGAGGATGGCACCCCGACCGACCCGCCGGCTCCCGGTTCGACGCCGAGCGCTCCGATGATCATCCGGCCGCCGGGGACGCCGGGACGTCCGCGGTTGGAAGGCGCCGCCGCGAGGCCGACCGCGATTCCGCCGCCGTCCGATGCCTTCACCGTCACCTCGTTCCCGGCCCGGGACCAGCCGTCGGCCTTGAAGGCGCCGCGGCTGGGCAAGGCAGCGCAGGCGGCGGAGACCGACAAGGTCAGCGTGGCGCTGGACGAGGAGGACACCACCACCACGACCGATCCGGCGGGCGACCCGGACGATGAGCCGACGCAGATGGTCGCGGATCCCTCGCGGCCTCCGACCCGTTCCGCGATCGCCGATCAACCGACCCGGGTCGCGCGCCCGAGCGGGCTGACCCCGCTGCCCGCGCCCGCGCCCGCCTCGCGCGACGCCGTCACCGCCATCGTCCGCGACCGGTTCACCCGCCCGCCACCGCCGCCTGTCGCGAGCCGGCCGCCGCCGCCTCACGCATCGACCCCGCCGCGGATCGCTCCCCTCCCGGCGATCACCGACCACCTTCCCGAGCCCGCACGCCGGCCGCCGCCGCCCGTCTCGGACGAGCCCGAAGCCGGTTTCCCTCGCCCGCGTGGCGGCGCGCCCATGGCTCGTCTCGAGCGCGTTTCAGCAGGCAAGGCGAAGGCGGGCCAACGATCTCTCGCCTGGGACGACGAGGACACGGAAGACACCGACGGCGACGACAACGAGCTGACGGTGCAGTCGGAAGGGCACCGGCAGTCTCCTCTGTCCTCTTCGCGTTCGAAATCCAAGCCCTCGGCGGGCACGGAGGACGAGGACACCGAGAGCACCGCCGCGACCCCCGCGGGACAGGCGTACGTTCCGCGGCGCAAGAGCCAATGGGCCATCGTCCCCATCGCCGGCGGCATCGCGGCGTGCGTGGGCTTTCTCACCCTGCGCGCGGTCCAGCACCGATGGCCGTTCGGACCGGCGACGGCGAGCGAGGACCAGGAGGCGCAATCGCTGGCGGCTTCGGTGGTTCCCGCGGTGCCGCTCGCCTCGCTCGAGGTCGACACCGACCCGCCCGACGCCGTTCTCTATCTGGACCAGCGGCTCGTCAAGCCGGGCGGAGACACGCCCTTTCGCAGCGAGCACATCGACGCGCGCATGCCGCACGTGCTGGTCGCGCGCAAGGACGGGTTTCGCGATGCCTCGACGGCGGTCGTCGTCGCGGTCGGCGAGCGCAAGGACATCCACCTGAGCCTCGTGCCGCTGCACCCGCCGCTGGTCGTGCGCACCACCCCGGAGGGCGCGACCGTGAAAGTCGACGACCTGGAGATGGGCAAGACCCCGCAGTTCATCGGTAGCCTCGGCCCGGGAAGACATGCGCTGTCGGTGCACCTCGCGTGTTACGAGGCGGTTGAGCGGACCATTGTTCTTTCCGGTCATCCTCTCACGCTGGAGATTCCGCTCCATCCCGCGGCGGGCGCGTGCCTGCCGGCGCAGTCGGCGCAGCGGTTCGCGACCCTCCGGATCGTCACCAACGTTCCGGCGCACGTGTTCATCGACGGGACCGATGCCGGCTGGACGCCGCTCAATGGGGTTCAGGTTCCCCCGGGAAAGAACCACCTGCGGCTCGTCGCGAACGACGGACACTCCAAAGATCTGGACATCGAGGTCGCACCCGGCGCCGAAGTGACCAAGACCATCGTGCTGAGATAGGCGAAGGCTCTCCGACGAAGTCAGTGCGAGCTATGGACCGAGAATTGGTGTCCTGCGGAGGCGCTTCGAGGTCCTCGGGAGGCGCTTCGAGGTCCTGCGGCGACGCTTCGAGGTCCTGCAGAGGCGCTTCGAGGTCCTGCGGAGGCGCACCGAGGTCCTGCGGCGACGCACCGAGGTCCTGCGGAGGCGCACCGAGGTCCTGCGGCGACGCACCGAGGTCCTGCGGCGACAGACGCACCGAGGTCCTCCGGCGTCGGCCCGCCCGGCGTCTCAATTGACCGCGAGACATCTCCGTCGACCCGCGAGGAGTCTTCATCGACCGCGAGACGTCGCCCTCGCCCCGGGAGGAGTCTCGACCGACCCAGGAGTGTCGATTCTCAAAACCTTTCCCCCCGTACTTCCAAAACTTTCCCCCCCTGCGTGACGCGGACGTGATGATCGTCAGTTGGCTCCCTTTTGTCCAGCGGCGAGTCTGGGTTTGAGCCTGGGGCGGT
>JAJYLH010000052.1 GCA_021787845.1 Myxococcales bacterium
AAGGCGCTGCCCCGCCTCCACCAAAAACCGGAACCGCTCCCCACCGGCTTACCCGCCCGCATTCACCAATGCCCACGGTCCCTTTCTCGCGAGCAGAGACGGGTCATTTCTCACGAGCGCTGAAGCACCGGGTCGAGAATCTGCGGGCGGCGTTGCCCAGGCGGCCGATTCGGTGTCCAATCCCGCGCGCTCGTCCCTCGACTACGCTCGGGATGAGCGGGGGCGGGCCGCTCGGGATGAGCGGTGTCCGTCGACTGGCGCTCAGGATGACCGGTCGGGATGAGCGGCGTTGCCCACGTCCGATGCGGCGAACCCGAAAAGCACCCATGCCCAGCACCCCCGCCGCCGACAAGCACAGCCTCCTGCGAGGACCGCTCCTCGCCCTGCTGATCTTTCGCGTCCTGCGCAGCCTCGCCGCGGGGATGATCACCATCGCCTTCCCGTACCTTGTCCTCCAGGAACCGCTACCTCGCCCACACCGGCGAGGCGACCACCTACGCCCGAGGCCCGCCGAGCCTGGCGGCGTAGTTCCTCTCGATCCTTCCGGCGACTCTTCCTCGGGCGCTTTTCATGCCGCCCGCCGGGAGAAGCTCGTCTCGAGCCCAGGCCCGAGCGCTCGACTTGACGCTTTCGGACAGAACCTGTACGCTCCTCTGCTCGTGAACCATGCCGACCACCTCGCCAGCGACCTCGACCACGACGCCACCGAGGCCCGGGTTCGCACCCGACGACCGCTTGGGCTTCTTACACGTCAACCCGCCTACCGACGGCCCGCCGTGTTAGGAGCTTTCCCGTGGTGGAAATCCAGGCTAGCGTTCGGTCGTCGATTTTTCCGCCGGTTGGCCGGTCGCTGGCGGACGGGAGGGAGCGATGCGGCACACGATTTCGAACCACGGAAGTCGTACTGCGATTGCCGGCTCCGAGCTCACGGTGATGTACCGCCGGGAGCGGCGCGCGGTGGTCTCGCAATGCCGGCGGATTCTCGGCGACGCGGAGGAGGCGAAAGACGTGGCGCAGGCCGCGTGGGCTCGACTCCTCACCTTGCTCCGCGACGGCGAGCAACCGTCGAACCTGGCTGCGTTCGTCAGGACGATGGCGACCCATCTCTGCCTCGACCTACTTCGCTCCCGCAGGGTGAAAGCGTCGCACGACGGCCTTCTCGACGCCGGGGAGCGATCGGCCACGCCTCCAGATAGGATCGAACGGGATGAGTTGCTCGCTGCCGTTCTCTTGTCCTGCCCGCGAAAGACAAGCGACATCGCAACCCGATGGCTCGCGCGAGGGGAGAAGGCCGAAATCGCGCAATCGCTCCGCGTCTCCGAGCGCACCGTAGAGCGACATCTCGCGGCGTTCATCCGACATGCCGAGCGGCGGATCGTCCTGCATGCCGGATCGATCACCGGCGGCCCCTGCTGATTTGCTCGGCCGACCGGGGACCCGCTTGTTGTTCAATCAGTCCTTTGGCGCTTGCGGATCCGCGAACCTGCCGTCGTCATCGTTGGGACGAAACAGAACCCCCGTCCGCCCGTCCACCTGACGACGATGTCGAGCCGCCGTCCGGCATCACCGCCGCTCCCATGCAACACGAGAGGCCGGGCACCGGGTACGGCGAACCATTCGAGTCACAGCTCACGTCGACGACGGGCCCCGAGCAGACGAGACCGTGCATGAGCGAGTAGCAATGGCCACCGGCTTGGGCACATTTCGACCCCGCGTTCTGCTTCGCGGGTGGAGGGCCAACCAGGCCGCACCCTGAACCCACAACGAGCAGCAGAGCCAGAAGGAAGCTTCTCATCAGGGTTGCCCTCAGTAGTAGAGGAGCGCAGTGTTACCGAAGAAGGTAAAGTTGCTGACCGATTGGTTGCACGCGCCGCCCAGCGGTTGCGCGATGCTGGACCACTTTGATGGGTCGGTGCCCACGGTGTTACGACACCACCACCATGCGGGAACTGGCGGGGTCCATGGGTTGTCGCACTCATCCTGCATCTGCACGGCGATGAAAGCGGTCGAGCCGTTGGCTCCATCGGGATACTGGCTGCAGGACGTGACGCCGTACTCCTCCAGGACCCCCGTGTCAGCGTACTCGAACGAGACTCCAGGGTAATTCCACAAGTTCGCCGAGACGTAGGCCGAAGTCCCGTTGCTCGTATCGATCCACTCAACGGTGAAGTCGTCTCCGCCGCCCATCTCGACGATGCCCTCGATCACATCACCGACATTGACCTCAACAGGTGCGGTGTGCGCGACAACGTTGTCGCCTACGATGATCCAAGCGACCATGGCCCAGTATTGCCCCCCCACCGGCTCCGCTCGTTCCCCACTGGAGCGCAGGTTGGAGAGCCGATGAGCTGGAAGCCCACAGGTCGTTGAAGAAGAACAGCGTCTGGCCGGTTCGCGTCGCCGGGTAGTCCGGCACATTCCACTCGCCGAAGATGTAGTTGAACGGCTTTCCCGCGTCGTAGAAGTACGAGTCGTCGACCCAGTTGGCGAGGTCGGGGTCCGGCAACGGTTGCTGGCTGGCGCCCGGTGCGCCCCGAACGGGTTGGTTGTGCGTTGGGATGATTTCCACCGTGCACCTGGGCAGCGTCTTGAGCAGCTTTCCATCGGCATCGATGACGTGCAGATCCTTGTCAACTCGAGCTCCGCTCGGGATCTCATGAACGCACGAGGGCCATGCGTAGCCGACCGGCGTTCTCACGTACTTGCTCACATCCACCTGGGCCCGAGCGACCGTCGAGGCGCCGATCTGTACGAGGCACAGGATCGCAACCAAGAGCGCCTGACGCACGGCTCGATGGCGGCCACCGAATGCCTGCTGGGAAATGCCGGGGAAGTGACCTGTCATGGCGTTCCTCCATCGTTCGTGTTGGCGCACTGTGAACCGGCGTCTCGTGGCACCATCGTTCCATCGCAGCACATAACCTGCGGCCCGGGCGGCGGTGGCTGACCGTTGTCGATATAGCAGCTCTTGGGTAGAACAGTACCGCAACAGAAGTACGCGGGATCTGGGGCAACGCATCGGCCGCCTGATTGAGCACACTCCGAAACCGCTGACGAGCCCGGCGAACAACCGGCCAGCACGAAAATCGCAACGAGGACTGCTCCCTTCAAGATGACACCCCCTTTCAGTAGTAAAGACTAGAGATCAGTATTCCGAATATGTTTCCGTTGCTGACCGAGAAGTTGCAGTCGGGGCCGTGGGAGCCGTTCGACTGCCAATCTTGCTGTTGCCAGGTCGACGGATCTGTGCCAACGGCCTGCCTACACCACCATTCCCTCGCGTTGCACTCATCTTGCATTCCGATGCCCATGAAGTTGGTACTGCCGTTGCTGCCATCCGGGTACTGATCGCAAGTTGTAACACCGTACTCCTCAAGAACTGCAGGGAAAGCGTCAGTGAACTGGATTCCCGGGTAGGAGCCGGTCAGATCCACCGTAAGACCCTCGTCAGCTTCCCCGCCGCCAGAGTTGGACTCATCAATGGATTCAACAACGTACCCGGCGGGCCGACCAAGCTCGATGATGCCAAGGATTGTGTCGCCGGTGTGTACCGTCACCAGTGGCGTAACGGCCAGGGTCCACGAACCCGTGCCGTCAGATGTCCCTTCCACCCACCAGTCGGCCATCCCCCAGTAGTCTCCTCCGCCAATGGGACTCACGCCCCATTGAAGCACTGGCTGGATGATGTCGATATAGTTGGACGGACCTACATGATACGCCTGCAGTGCGTCGAAGAAGTACAGGAGCTGCCCCGACTCGGCCGGAGCATCTGGCACGTTCCACTGGTCCGCGATGTAGTTGAACACCTTGTTGCTGTCACTATACTCGGAGTCCTCGATCCATCCCCCCGTCGCTGGCACCGACGGTGTGTTGATAGCCACGACATCGGCGTGAGGAAACGTCGGGATCATCGGGACCGTGCACTTCGGGAGCGTCTCGATCAGCGTCCCGTCGGGCCTGCGCACGTTACGGTTTCGGTCGATGCGCGACCCGGACGGAACCACGTGAACGCAGGAGGGCCACACGTAACCGAATGGCGTCCTCGCGTACTTGCTCAGGTTGACCTGTGCCCGCGCCTCGCGGGGAAACCCCAACTGAAGGACGAGCAAGGCGGCAACGATCAGGAGCCGGGCCCCGGTACGCCCCACGGTTCCGCGCGTGGGAGGCAAGACCACCTTGGACAGCCGAAACGCTCTCATGTCGCACCTCACGAAACTGCCGTCACTGGTCGCGGGTCCGTCCCGTGCCCATGCCCTTCATCTGGTAGACGTTTGAGCCGGGCACGCCGCGACACCGGACGGAAAAGACTCGTGTTCCGGCGGACGTGCGACGGCCCTCGGAGGCCGATGCGTTGCGCCGGTAGAGTCCGACGAGTCGGCTCGCGTTCAAGCCCGCTTCCTGCACGAGTAGATCTCTTCCTTGCCAGGCCCTCGCGTTCTTCGAGCGAAAGCGGAAGCTGTGGTCAGGCGCTCACGCGTAAGGCGCCCAAGCGGCCCTCGGGCGCGAACCCGTGCCTTGGTGGCGTCAAGATCGCGGTCGCTGGCGAGGTGGTCCGCATGGTTCACGAGTGGAGGGAGCGTACATGTTCTGTCCGGAAGCGTCAAGTCGAGCGCTCGGGCCTGGGGTCGAGACGAGCTTCTCCCGGCGGGCTACCTGAAAGCGCCCGCGGAAGAGCTGCCGGAAAGATCGAGACGAGCTACGCCGCCATCAGCGGCGGGCCGCGGGCGTGGTTCGACAAGCTCACCATGAGCGGGGTGGTCTCGCCGGTGTGGGCGAGGTAGCGGGCAATCTCGTCGGGGTCGTGCAGCACGGCGATCGGGCGGAGGCGTCCTTTACAGCGAGAACATTCGAGGGCGTCACCGCCCCACGTCCGGCGGCACAGCTCGGCCCAGAGGAGCCGCTCGGCGTGCGGCAGTGCAGCAGCGGCCTCGCTCGGCACTGGCTCGGCCATCGGAGGGAGAGCAGCGGTGCCGCTTGGCGGCGGCTCGTCGTGGCGGTGCTCGCAGGCCGAGCCTCGGCGCTTGGTCGGCGCGGGCACCACGATCCCTCGACTGCGCTCGGGATGAGCGGGATTTCGCCGCCGGGGCGAGGATTCCGAAGTACTTGCGAGTCGGATGGCCCGGCCCGGGGATGAGGCTGGCGAGCCGCATCAACAGCTCGATCGGCGTGAGCACGAGCGCGGTGTCGCCGTGGCGATCCGGCTTCTTGAGCCGGTAGGAGAGCAGCCCATCCGGTCGCTCGGTGAGGCGCGCGCTCGAAATCGGTCCGCGCAGGAGATAGCGGCACACGCGCTCCATCCGGTCGCGATCGTTTCCGTCGATGGGAGAGGAGGCGTAAACGTGGAGTCCCGAAGGTGTCGTCGCCACGAGGCCGCCTTTCGGATGCTCCACCTCGTCTTCTTCCACCAGCCCGCTATCATGGTGAGCGCAGTCGAACCACGCGCCGGAGCGCTCCCGCTGTCCTTGTCGAAGCGCCACCTGAGCGCACGCCCCGAGCGCATCGAGCGCCGGCGGCTCGTTCGTCTGCTCCTCCGCCGGCGTCTGCGTCAGCAGCCCGCGCCGGGCGAGGAGCATCTGGAGCCGCCGATCGAGATCCGTCGCCAGCTCGCGCAGCTCTTCCGGTGTCGTCCTCGGCGCGCGCACAAAGGTCAGGGCATCGCCCGGCTCGCCCACGAAAGCGCCGTCCAACAGAAGTAAGTGGGCATGCGGGTGGAGATTGAGCGAGCTCCCAAAACGATGCCGGACCAGCACTCCGCCGGAGCGCCCTCGCTGGCATCGCCGCTCCTGCCAGCGCATTAGCGTGCGCGTCACCACTTGGCCCGCTCATCCTGAGCGACCGAAGGGAGTCGAAGGACGCGCGCAAGAGCTCTGGCTGAATCCTTCGACTTCGCTCAGGATGAGCGGGACGCGCCGAGCCGATCGCGAACGGGTAGCTCACTACCCACTGCCGCACGGGCGCGCGCGGGAGCACGTGATCCACCAGGTGCGCGGCACCATCGGCCATCGCGCGAGCCGCGCACGAGGGGCAGGTGCCGCGGCGCTTGCAGGAGAACGCCAGGATCTCCTCGTGGCCGCAGGCATCGCACTTGAGGCGCCTACTCCTGAGGCGATGGACGCCCTGCCGGTACCCGGACACTCACGTGTCCGGCTCCCGATGAACCGCGGCAGGCCGCCGTGCTCTTCGCGCGCGGCACGGAGGAACTCGTCCAAGTGCTCGCGCACGACCCGGTGGAGCACGCTCGCTTCCGGCCGGTGGCGTACCCGATCCATCGCGGCGCGCAGCGCCGAGCAGGAATCGTTCCAGCCGCGAAAACCCGCGCATCCGTGCGGCGAGCCGGCCGGTCAGTCTCATTTCGGGACCGTCGAGTCTCAGATTGGGATTCGCCATTCGGAGCGCGGGTGGGCGGGAGGAGTCGGTCCGCTCGGTCGGGCGATTCGCCGCCCCGGGCGTGATGGAGGGCAGCAGCGGCGTCGACCATCGGCTGCGACGTCGGGATGTGCAGCTATGGTGAGCGGCAGCGATGTCGGCCATCGGCTGGGCCGTCGGGATGCGGGGCGGTGGAGAGCAGGAGCGGCGGCGGTCGGCGCGGGTGGAGCCGATGCCTCCGGCCGAAGTTCCGGGCTCACTCCTTGGTCTTCCCCTTCTCGTCCTGCTGTGCGCCCTTGGCCTCGGCCCCGGCGCCGCCGCGTTGGCCCGTCGCCGGCTCCGCCTTCTTCTCGCCCTTCTCGCCCGCAGCCTCGGAGGCGGGCGCCGGCTGGGGGTTGTCGTTGGGCGGCTGGGGATTGTCGTTGGGCGTCTTGGGGTCGGTGGCGCGGCGGTGGAAGCGCTTGGGGATTTGGATGTCGATGAGGTCGGCCTGGTCCTTGGCGCCGAACTCGCGGAGGAAGACGGTGACGCGGGAGAGGACGATCTGGATCTTGAGCAGCGCGTTGTTGACCTTGGTCGCGGCGGCGCCGCGGCGGGGGTCGGTGCCGATGCCGGCGTCGAGGTCGTCGTCGAGCTGGCGGGTCAGCGGCGCGAGCCTGGCGAGGGACCGCTCGGGGTAGACGCCCTTGCGGTCCAGCAGCTCCAGCGACGCGGTGTCGGCGAGGAGGTCGAGCTGGCCGTTGGCGATGCGGGCGACGTCCCCGCAGAGGTCGGCGGTCGCGCTCTCGCCGATGCCGGCCCGCGTGCGAACCTCCTTCTCGGCGGCGGTGTGGCCGGGCACCCGCTCGGTGACCTTGCCCTTGAAGTCGTTGACCTCGACCAGCACCAGGGCGGCATGGTCCTTGGCGGCGGCGCTGTAGATCTGCACCCCGGTCGGAGCATTGCCGTAGGCTTTCACCGCATCGACGTAGCCGAGCCGCGCATCCTCGATCAGATAGAGGAACCCCGGCAGCTCCTCGGGAGCAGCGGGATCGAGGTGCGCCGCCGCCACCTCCACCGCCGCGCCGATGCCGCCGATCTTCAGCCGCACCGCGTCGCGGGCGAGGGTGCTGCGAGGCACCGGCTTGAGAGCCAGGGTCTGCTGGTACTCGGCCTCGGCGTTGGCGACGAGGGTCTTCGATTCCGGTGGCAGCGCCTCGATCCCGCGGGCGTGAACGTCGCCGCGGGTCAGATGCCCCTCGCGGATCGCCCGGGTGGTCAGGATCTCCGGCGGTGGGGCCGCGGGTTCGCTGGGCGCGGCCGGCGCGGGCTCGGGGGTGGTCGGCGGCTCGTGGGGAGTCTTGTGCGAGGACATCGTACCTCCAGATGTGCGCGCCCGGTTCGCCCGGGAGCGAAAGGGGTCGGTCTTCGATGGGGAGGGCCGGCCGGGGATGTCGCATCGCAGATTAGCCGACGCCATCGCGGGCTGTCAAGCGACCGTCCTTCGACTGCGCTCAGGACGAGCGGTGGGGAAGCACGGGCGGGAGTCCTGGACCGGTTGGCTCGATTCCTCGGGCGACTCCCGACTCGTCCGGGCCGGAACCGGTGGGGCCCGCCTCGGGGGGCAGGAGCGTTCGAGCCGGGGGCAGGAGCGTTCGAGCCGGGGGCAGGAGCGTTCGAGCCGGGGGCAGGAGCGTTCGAGCCGGGGGCAGGAGCGTTCGAGCCGGGGGCAGAGGGCTCGAGCGGGGGGCAGGACCGTTCGGGACGGGGGCAGAGGGCTCGAGCGGGGGGCAGGACCGTTCGGGACGGGGGCAGAGGGCTCGAGCTGGGGGCAGGACCGTTCGGGACGGGGGCAGAGGGTTCGGGCTGGGGGCAGGACCGTTCGGGACGGGGGCAGAGGGCTCGAGCTGGGGGCAGGACCGGTCGAGCTGGGGGCAGAGGGCTCGTCCCCCACCCTCTCGTCGCTGGCGGGTTGTCGCCTTCGTTCCGGCTCGGGCCGGATTTCCGTCGCTCTCGTGGCACAGGCGTCCCCACCCGTGAAAGGCCGGGGGACCTCTTGGCGTAGTCGCGTCGGCCATGCCTCCACGGGCGAGGACGCCCGTGCCACGGGAGAAGAACCCGCATCGACCGCTCGCGAGGAGCGGCGTTGCCCAGGCGGCGGCTTCGGTGTCCAATCCCGCGCGCTCGTCCCTCGACTGCGCTCGGGATGAGCGGGGGCGGGCCGCTCGGGATGAGCGGTGTCCGTCGACTGGCGCTCAGGATGACCGCTCGGGATGAGCGGCGTTGCCCACGTCCGATGCGGCGAACCAGAAAACCACCCATGCCCAGCACCCCCGCCGCCGACAAGCACAGCCTCCTGCGAGGACCGCTCCTCGCCTTGCTGATCTTTCGCGTCCTGCGCAGCCTCGCCGCGGGGATGATCACCATCGCCTTCCCGTACCTCGTCCTCCAGGACCTGCGCCTGAGCGCGCTCGCGCTCGGCCTCATCTACACCGCGGCGACCGTCGCCACCGCGCTCTTCGGCCTGACCTTCGGCGTGCTCGCGGACGTGTGGGGCCGGCGAAAGACCCTCCTCGTCGTCGCCGTGATGCTCCCGTTGAGCGCAGGCCTGGTCGTCGTCGGCCACAGCCTGCCCTTGCTCTTCGCGGCGGCGGTCGTCGGTGGCTACTCCGCGACCGGCTCCTTGATGGGCGGCGGCGTCGGCGGGGCGGCGATGCCGATCCAGACAGCCGTCCTCGCGAGCCTGCTCGGCTCCGAGAGGCGCACCTTCTACTTCTCGTTCTTCACCTTCGTCAGCGGCATGGCGGCGGCCTTCGGTGTCCTCGCGGCCAAGCCCTTCTCCAACGCCGAGATCTTCGCCGCGGCGACCGTCCTCTCGGGCTTGAGCGCGCTCCTCGTCCTGCCGCTCGACGTGCCGGAGCACCCGGGCCAGTTGCGACGCTTGAAGAGCCTGAAGACCATCGGCAAGTTCTCGGCGACGGGAATCCTCAACGGCTTCACGCAAGGGCTCATCACGCCGTTTCTGGTGCCGTTCTTCCTGCTCGTCTACGGGCTCTCGAAGGAGCAGATGGCCGGCTACGGGTTCTTCGCGGGCGCGCTGGGGTCGATTTCGCTGCTCGCGGCGCCATGGCTGGACAAGAAGATGGGCTTCGTGCGCGCCATCGCGGTCACCCGGGGCCTGGGTGCGATCCTCGTCGCCCTGCTGCCGGTGATCGGGAGCCTCAAGCTGGCGCTCGCGTTCTACATCCTGATTCCGCCGCTGCGGGTCGCCGCCTTGCCAGCCCAACAGCGCGCGCTCACCGACATGGTCGAGAGCGACGAGACCGGCCGCGCTCTGGGCATCAATCAGGTGACGCGTCTCGCCGCCTCCTCCGGCGCCACCACCGCGACCGGCGTGCTCTTCTCGGAGATGGAGTTCGCGCCACCGTTCTTCGTCTACGCCGGGCTGATGGTGGTCAACATCTACCTCTACTTCCGCTTCTTCGGCCGCTCCCCGGAGCGGTTCGCCGGCGCCCCGCGCGAGGAGGCGTGAGGGGAGCCCTCGGACAGGCAACGCGCGTGCGCGATGCCGCCGACGGGCGATAATGCGGACGGAGGAGCCCCCGCTCATCCCGACCCCTCCGCTCATCCCGAGGGGCTCCCCTTCCGCTCATCCTGAGCGCAGTCGAAGTGACGAGCGGGGCGGTTCGCTCAGGACGAGCGGGAAAACGCAGGCCTACGATGTCCTCTCCGGCTGTACATCGCGATGTGAGATCGACCGCGCTCCTCGTCGTGCTTCTGCTCTTCGCGTGCAGCGGGGTTCCAGAGCCGCCGTTCGCCGTCGCCATCACGGGCAGCGAGAGCGGTCTCGTCACGCTCACCGCCCAGCGCGGCAGCCGGCCCGGATTCGTCATCCGCAACGCCGAAGTGCGAGTGCAAATCGACGGCGCGATGCGCTCGACCCGCGGCGCGACGTGCGTGACGAGCGCGAGCGTGCCGCTCTCGTGCGGCCTCGGCGATGGCCTCGAGCTGAAGCTCTCCTCGGCCAAAGAGGCGAATGGCTTGCTGCTCACCGCGCACCTGACGAGCACCAAGGCGCACGTGGTCGGCGGGTTCGAGCTCTTGGCGACGAAGGGAAGCGACTCGGCGCTCGAGCTGCCGAAGTCCACCGGCCGGCTGCGCTATCTGCACAACGGCTACCAGTCGTGGTCGTTCGCGGGCGTGCTCGACCTGCCGCCCCGGCTTTCGCTCCCGCGCAAGAACGACGCGCTCGTCTACGCCGCGCCCGATGGCGTCACCGCCTTCGACGAGCACCTGGGCCTGTCTTCGTACGACGCGATGATCGACGGCGGCGATGGGACAGCGCTCCTGCTGGGCTTCGTCTCGGTGCGGTCGTGGCAGGGCGCCATCGCGCTCGAATCGGACTCGCCGCGCTTCTCGCTGACCGCGCTCAACGGCTTCACCGGCGACACGCTGGAGGTCGGTCCGTCGACGCCGGTCGACTCGGAGGATCTCTTCGTTTGCGCTGGCACGCCCGAGAACGCGATGACCGCGTATGGCACGGCGATCGATCGGCGGCGGGATCATTCGCGGGATTCGGTGCCGCTCACGCAGACGGGCTGGTTCTCGTGGAACACGTTCTTCGACGACATCGACGAGCCGACGGTGAAGGCGAACGCCGCGGCGCTGGCGAAGCTCTTGCCGGGCGCGCACCTCGTGGAAATCGACGACGGCTGGGAAAACGATTGGGGCGACTGGACGCCGAACGCGAAGTTCCCGGACTTCGCAGCGCTGCCGCACGACCTGGCCGCCGCGCATCAGACCGTCGGTTTGTGGGTCGCGCCGTTCGTCGTCGATAGCTCGCTACCTGTCGCGAAAGAGCATCCGGACTGGTTCGTCCGGACGCCAGCCGGCGCCCCGCTCGTTCACCAGCCGTTCGGGACCGGGCGCAGCCTCTACGTCATCGACACCACGAACAAGGACGCGCTCGCCTGGGCGGTCGGAAACCTGACCAGGCTGCACGACGCGGGCTTCGACTTCTTCAAGCTGGACTACCTCTACGCGGCGGCGCTCGACGGCAAGCGCTTGGACCCGCGCGCGACCGGAGTGTCGGCGCTGCGCATCGGCCTCGACGCGATCTTCGAGGCGCTGCCGACGACGCCGGTGAACCTCTGCGGCGTGCCCTGGCTGCACGCGGCGCTCGCCCCGAATTCGACCATCCGCATCGGAAGCGACGTCGCGGTCAGGAGTGGAAACGTCACGCTCCAGGGCATCGTCTTCGTCGCCCAGGCCGCGCGAAACCTCGCCGCGCGGGCGTTCGGACCGCTGTCGAAACGGTCGGACGTCGATCAGATTCCGCTCGCGGGCCTGACCGGCGACGAAGAGAGCACCGCGCTGTCGCTCGAGGCGCTGACCGGAGGCGCTTTCGCCTTGGGAGACGACCTGACGAAGCTGACCGGCGCCGAGCAGGCGCTGGTGGGAAAGGCATGGAACGCGGCCAGCGCATCCGCAGACATCACGCCTCGAGACATCTTCGCTCAGGCCGGCGAGACGCTTCTCGGCGCCCCGATCGAGGAGCAGCTCGAGAATCCGCACCACGTCCAGTCCGTGCTCCCTTCGACGATCGAGAGCCAGACCAGCAAGACCGAGCTGGTTCTCGTCACGAACTGGGGCGACGAGCCGGCCGACCTCGCCGTCCCGAGCTTCCCGAGCTCCGCCACGGTCGTCGAGGGCGGCCCGGCTCCGAAGGACGGCCACGTCCACCTCGCGTCGCACGCCTCGACGTTGCTGCGAATCGACACCAGCGCCGATTGACGACCGCCGCCCCTCCTTGCCATCGCCGCAGGTCGCTCCCACGTTCGCTCGTGAGGATGCATGCGCGCCCGAGACCCTGAGCGCGCCGGAGGGGAACGATGATTCGTGGAGCGAAATCGAAGCGCGCGCGGTCCGAAAAGCCAAAGACGCCCGGGGAGCCCCAAGGGGGCCACATCGCTTCCGCCAAGCCCAAGCGCGCCAAGGCGGGCACGACCACCGGCAGCCACCGCGCGAAGACTCAGGTGAGCGCGCGGACCGTCCGGATGAGCGAGAAGCCGGTGGCGCGCAAGAAGACGACCGCACCGGCAGCGAAGCCGGCAACCGCCAAGACGAAGCCGGCCGAGGCGAGGACGAAGGTGACGGGCCGGAAGACGACGTCGAAGAAGACCACCGCCGCCGTCACGCCCTCGAGCCGTGGCCGGCGCCCCGGACGGAAGACCTCGGCGCCGCCGATCGTGAGCGCTCTGACCGAGCCGGCGCCGACACTGGATTCTTAGCGGGCCCCGCGAGGAGGCGATCGCAAATCCCATCGCGCGCGGTGTAACTCCTTGGGGAGCCCCCCCGAGGGGCGAGCGTTCGAGGCCGCGTGCATGTCCGTGTTTTCCGCCGACGAGTCGCTCATCGCCGAGCGCAAGCGACAGGAAGCGATCGTTCTGGGGTCACCACGGGGTGCGGGACAGCGGCACGGACGGGCTGCGATCCCGCCTGCCAGACCGGGTATGCCAGCTCGAACGGCTACTGCGTACAGTCGTCGGGGTGCACGCCAGGCGCGACGCAACCAGGCCCCGCCCTGGGTCTGGAACGCCGCCCCGCCGTGGCGGTCGAGCGGCGGTGCGGGCCGCGCTGCACTCACGCGGGCACTCGCCTCTCGACGGTGCGCGAGTGAGCGCGCTTTCCAGAGGGGTCGCAAACGGATCTCCGCGATCCATGCCAACGAACCAGGGAGCGCGTGGGGCGTCTACAACCCCATCAGATGAATCTTGCGACCCTCGACCTTGCGGTCGCGGCGGTAGAGCTTCTTCTTCCAGGGCAGCTTGCGCTTGTCGATGATGACGAGCCAGCCCTCTTTCAAGCCGGCGCCGTCGAGGTAGCGGGAAATCTGGCGGAGCCCTTCGGCCAGCGTCTCCCGGTCCCGGCGCACCTTCACCTCGATGGCGTAGCGCTCGTCTTTCCAGCGCACGAGGAGGTCCAGCGCGCCGCGGCCGAGCGCGTACTCGCGTTCGATTTGTCCGCCGCCGTTGAGGATGCGTTGCAGGAAGGCCTGGAGCATCAGGTGCGGTCCCGCTTCGCGATAGAAGAAGCCCGCCGCCGCGAGGTGGCCGTCGGTGCGCCAGAACTCCTGGAACGCCGCGAGGAGCTTCGGCATGTCGAGCCCACCGTCCGGTCGCACGTACCAAGCTGGTTCCTCGCGGATTTGCTCCTGCTGCCGCACGGATAGCACCCGGGGCACGATCTCCCGGTAGATCGGATTGGCGATTTCCAGCACGCCGCCGACCTTGGCCACCAGCCCGAGGTCACGAACATAGGTGAAATCATCATCGAGCACGTCGTCGCTGGCGCGCGTGCCGACCAGCATCGGTTCCAGCACGGCCCGCACCCGCGGCTCGCGCAGCTTCGCCGCCAGGGAGTCCAGATGCGTGTCCCGCCGCTCGATCAGGATTTCCTTGGCCTCGTCCACCTTTGCCCGCGTGATCGGTTTCGAAGGCTCAGGCACCAGGACCTCGACAAGCTGCCTCGCGAGCGCGTTGACGAGCCACGGATGACCGCCGGTCAGCTCCGCCGCCCGGTCGATCGCGTCGGGCTCGAACACCTGCCCCGTGTCCGCCGTGTGCTGAAGGTAGAGCTCGGCCACCTCGTCGCGAGTGAAGTTGCGCAGCGTCAGCGACTCGTCCTTGATGTTGAACGGGCTCGAAGAGCCGACGCGGCCGCTCCCGCCGGCCTGGATGACATAGTCCCGCACGTCGCGCAGGCCGATGAGCGCCACTGACGAGGGAAACCCGCCCGGCCGGTCGGCGAACGCGGAGCGGAGCTGGCGCAGGACCGAGACCAGGGTCTCGTCGCGCAGAGCGTCGATCTCGTCGATGAACACGACGAGCGGCCGCACCGAGGCGTTGGCCCAAGCACGAAACGCCGCGGTCAGGCGTGAGGCCGGTGGCGCGTCGGGCCAGGGCGGCGGCTGCAACTCCGGCGGCAGGCGAAAAGCGAGCGCCCGGCGCCACTCGTCGAGCAGCGCCAGCTCCGCCATCCCGACGTCGCTCGGCAAAGGCGCGCCGACCTCGGCCGAAACGAACGCCGCCGTGTACCTGCCCTCGCGGGTCAGCTCCCGGGCGAAGGCGTGCATCGTCGTCGACTTGCCGCTCTGCCGGGGCGCGTGGAGGATGAAATATGCCTTGTTCTCCACGAGCTTCCACACGCGGGGCAAGCGCTTCGTCGGCGCCAGCATGTAGTGGTCGGCGGGGTTGCACTCGCCCGAGACGTTGAACCGGCGGCCCATCGGCACCTCCGGCGGCGTAGCTAAGGCAATGCGACGAAGAAAGTCAAGGCGAGGCATGATCAGCCGAGCGTCGAAATGTGGCGACGCCTCCCGCGAGACTCACCGATTGCTCGCGCGGGGTGTGGTACACCGCCCGCGGGGCTCGCCGAAGGTTGAGATCACCAGCGATTTGCTCGCGGCTGGACTTCTCCTCCTCGTGATGGGATGTTTCGCGTCGAGGACTCTCGCGATGGCGTTCTTCGATTCCGCCTCCGTCCAATGCGTCGCGCTCCTCGCCCTCGCCGCCTGTCCGACGACGCTGCCGACCGACGCGCCTGCGGGCCGACGGATGTCGGCCGGATGGCTTGCTGACGGACCGGCCCGTACGCTCGGCGAACGTCGCCGCGAGCTCGTCCAGCGTCTGCCTCGGATGGGTCTCGACTATCTCACGCACGAGCGTCAAGTCGTCTTCACCGAGAGCAGGCTTGCGCCCACGACCCCTCGCCGAGCTTGCCTTCCTTCCTCCGTCGTCTGAACTCGCCATGACCAGCCCTCTTCGTGGCTGGCCCGGTCGGCACATCGTTCGGGCGGCTATCCAGTTCTTGGCTACACCAACTTGGGTTGACGCCAATGGGGCTCGTCCGCGCGGCGTCGATGTCCTTGTCCCGGCGGGCGGCCCAAGCGAGGAGGTCATCGGAGATCCTCGCGCCGTCGCGGATGCTCCCGTTTCGTGGTAGGCTCGTTCCATGAGCCACGATGTCCATTTTCTCGAACGTCTCGCGCGGGTGGCGGAGGGGCAGGTGCAGCTCGCCTTGTCGCTGTACCGCGACCCGGCGTTGCTGAAGGAGGTGCTTTCGAGCGCGTCCTTGCCGGAGAGCTCGGAGCGGGTCGCGATTTCGATGGCCGACCCGGTGGAGGGGCCGTTCATCGTGGTGACGCGCGAGGGGAAGTTCGTCACCTGTCTCGGCGCCGGGATGCGCACCCACGATCTGCCGGTGGTGACGCGGGCGAAGCTCGATGCGGTCGCGTCGCGGCTGGAGGTCCTGCGCGAACGGATCGACCTCGCCCGGCAGGTCACCGAGAACGGGCAGGAGCCGGAGATGCTCCCCGTTTGGCGCAAGGTCGTGTGGGAATCGGAGGCCATCTCGCGCGAGGACGTGGCGATGCTGGCCGTGTGGTTGCCGGTGATGCGCCCGATGCTCTACGACTTCATGGTGCGCATGAGCAGGCCCAACCGCGCCGTGCGAGAGAAGTTCGCGCGCGAGAAGGGCGACCTCGACCAGCGCCGGAAGCTGATGGTCGACTTCGCGCGCGTCATCTTCGCCCATGCCCCGATCATCTCGCTGCTCCTGTCGGATCCGGCCGAGCTGAGCCGGCTCTTCGTCGAGGGCGAGGAGTATCTGCCGACCGCGGTCCGTTTCCTCATCGCCGAAGGCACCATCGACCTGCTCCTGCGGACGAGAGTGGCCACCGCCAACGGCGTCGCGCGCGGAGGCAAGCCCTACGTCTCGATACTCAAGCACGCGCCGCCGGTCAAGGTCGTGACCGAATTCTACCTGATGGCCATCGGCCTCGCCCACGAGAAGCTGCGAGCCGAAATCGCGAAGTCGCTCGCCGACGACGCTGCCTTGGAGGCGTTGGGGACCGAGGAAATGCACCAGCGGATGCTCAAGTACGCGCAGGATTCGGTCTGGTCCAGCTTCGCGAAGGGTGCCCCGGAGTTCGCGGCCCCGTACGGCAGTGCGGACAAGCTGCCGGAGCACCTCGCGCTGGCGCTGCTGCTCAACACGGGAGCGCTGACGACCGACGAGGACATCGAAGAGGCGCTCTATCCGATGCTGCCGATGGCCGTCAAGCTCCCGCCGGAGGATCTGTTCCTGCCCCAGGAGCTTCTGGAAGCGCACGGGAAGCCCGATGAGGAGTCGCTCTGCCACTTCGCCGAGCGGCATGTCGAGGCGCTTCACGTTCGCCGCAAGCGAGAGCCCGTCGTCACCCAGGCCAAACCCGGCCGAAACGAGCCCTGCCCCTGCGGAAGCGGGAAGAAGTACAAGAAGTGCTGCGGTCGCGGCGACGAATGAGGCGTCTCGGCCAGAGGGGTATTCGTCGTTGCGATCTGCATTTCCGGTTGACGCCAGCAAAGTCGGAGCGGCGGCCATCGGCTGCCGCTCCAAGCGGACGCACTGGCGTGATCCGGATAAGACCGCATGGCCTGGCGGCCGCCACGTGGCATGAAAAAGATCGGCCAGTGTTTTCGCGCACTTAGCCGATCCTTTTCAGAAGAGCAGTTCGCAACGATCAATGTCCAGACGCTTCCGGGACGAGCTCCATCTCGGCCGAGATGGAGCCGGACATTTCAGTGTCCGGAGGCGGGCACCGCGAACACGCGTTCGCAAAGCCAGTACCGGGCTTCTGCCGTCTGGCGTATTCCCAGCACGACCCAGATACTGACGTGTCCGGCTCCAATCCCGGAGCCCGATTTCAGCCCTCTCCACCGCGTCGGCGCGCCCGGCCCTCACACCAGCCGTCGCCGCAGCATGGCGACGGCCATCATGAAGACGGTGGTGCCGATGCCCGCGAGCGCGGCGAGCTGCGGAAGCAGGTCGGTGATCCGCGCGGACTTGAGGAGCACCGCGCGGAGGATTTCGACGAAATGGCGCACCGGGTCGAACGCGCTGACGGGCCTCAGCCAGGCGGGCATGTTGGCGACCGGCGTCAAGAAGCCTCCCAGGAGAATCGCGGGAAGGATGAAGAAGATGGCGCCCATGAACGCCTGCTGCTGGTTCGCCGCGAGGGTGCTGATGAAGAGCCCCACGCCGAGGACGGTCAGGAGATACAGCGCGCCGGCGAAGAAGATGAGGAACAGGTTTCCGCGCAGCGGCACGTGGAAGATGACGGCGCCGGCGGCGAGGACCAGGGTGAGGTCGAGCAGGCCGATCAGCGCGTAGGGAATCGTCTTGCCGGCGATCAGGACCGACGGCGCGATGGGCGTGACCAGCACCTGTTCCAGCGTGCCGACTTCCTTCTCCCGCGCGAGGCCCATCGCGGTGACCATCAGGATGACGACGAGCAGCAGCGTCGCCGCGACGCCGGGAACGAAGAAGATGCGGCTGTCCAAGGTCGGGTTGTAGAGGACGCGCGGCACGACGCGGGTCTGGGGAAGCTGCAAGGCGGTCCCGAGCGCGGCCGCGGTGGTCGCGAGCCTTGCTTGCGCCGCGGCGAGCGACTGGCTGAGGACGAAAGCGCTCGCCGCGTTCTGCGCGATGATCGCTTGATTCGAGTTGGCGCCGTCGACGAGGAACTGCACTTCGGCCGGCCGCTGCGCCGCGAGGTCTCTGGAGTAGCCGCGCGGGATGACCATCGCGATGGGAACCTTGCCCCGGTCGAGCAGGCTGACCGCCGCGCCGACGTTGGGGACATGCCCGGCCGGGTCGAACGCGTCGCCCGCGGTGAGCTGGCTCGAGAGCTTCCGGCTCGCATCGGTGTGGTCCATGTCCGCGACCACCACCCGCACGTGCTCGACTTCGAGGTTGACCGCGAAGCCCAAGAGGATGAGCTGGATGAACGGCGCGACGACCAGGACGAAGGCGACGCGCTTGTCGCGCATGGTCTGGCGAATTTCTTTGACGATGACCGCGCCCAGGCTGGTAATCGCATCATGGAAACGCTCGCGGATGGTCATCCGACCCTCCTCTTGAAACGGCCGACCGCGACGAAGAGCATCACCGAGAAATAGGCGGCGAGCGCGAGCGCGTCCGGCCACACCACGCCGATGCCGTTGCCGCGGAGCATCACCCCGCGCAGGGCATCGACCAGGTACGTCGCGGGCAAGACGTGCGCCAGGCCGCGCAGGATCAACGGCATCCCGCTGATGGGGAAGATGAAGCCGCTCAGGAGCATCGACGGGAGCAGGGTGGAGATGGCGGCGAGCTGGCTCGCGAGCACCTGGTTACGCGTCATCACGCTGATCAGAAGCCCTTGCATCAGCATCGCGAGGAGGAAGAGCGAGGCGATGCAGAAGAGCAGGAAGACGCTCCCGCGCATCGGAACTCCGAAGAGGCCGATGCCGAGGACGAGCACGATGAGGACTTGCACCAGCCCCAAGACGAAATACGGTCCGAGCTTGCCCAGGATGATGTCGATCTTGCCGACCGGCGTCGCGAAGAGCTGCTCCATCGAGCCGCGCTCGTATTCGCGCGCGACCGTCAGAGCGGTCAGCATCACCGCGATCATCACCAGGATCACGACCATCAAGCCGGGAACGAGGAAGACCGTGCTCGACAGCTCCGGGTTGAAGAGCGTGCGGACCCGCGCGGAGACCGGCGGCGCGACATCGCCGACCAGCGCGGTCAGCCGGCGCTCCGAGGACGCGAGCGCAATGGCGTTGGCATAACCGAGACCGACCGCCGCCACGTGATCGTCCGAGCCGTCGACGAGAAGCTGCGCCGAGGCCATGCCCCCGCGCTTGATGTCGCGCTCGAAGTCTTTGGGGATGACGAGAGCGGCCTTCGCGACCCCGCGGCGGAAGAGCGGCTCGATGGTGCTCGCGCGCTGGCGGTCGGCGATATCGAGAAAGGCGTCGGAGCTGGTGAACGACCCGACCAGCTTCTGCGCTTCGACGCTCCGATCCTGATTCACGACCACCAGCGGAATCTTGTCGATGTCGAACGTGACCCCGTAGCCGAAGAGCAGAATCATCGCGATGGGAAACACCAGCGCGTAGATCAGAAGCTGCGGGTCACGCTGGATGTGCATGACCTCCTTCAACGCCATCGCCAGGATGCGGCCGAAGAGCTTCATGGCTTCGCCCCCGCTTTGCCATTCGCTCCGACGACCGCGAGGAAGACGTCTTCCAAGGTCGCCTCGGCGGGCTCGATCACCGCATCGGCAAGGCCGTGGCTGGCGAGGAAGGAGGAGAGCCGGGAGCCCTCGGCGAGCGGCCCTTCGATGCGCACCCGGGTTCGATTTCCGAACGGCTGCACGTCGCGAACGCCCTCGGCGCCGCTGAGCGCGCTGCGAACTCGGGCGGCGTCCATCGCGCCCGCGCGGGCGGCGACCGCGAGCGTCGTGCCGGGAGCGTAGGTCCGCTTCAATCCGACCGGGGTGTCCAGCGCGACCAGCCGGCCGTCGACCATGAGCCCGACGCGGTTGCAGTATTCGGCCTCGTCGAGGTGATGGGTGGTGACGAAGACGGTGGTGCCCGACCGCGCGAGCTGCCTAATGATGCGCCAGAAGCTGCGACGCGAAGCGGGATCGACTCCGGCGGTGGGCTCGTCGAGAAAGACGATGGTCGGCTCGTGAATCAGCGACGACGCGAGCGCGAGCCGCTGCCGAATGCCGCCGGGGAGGTTACGCGTCATCATCCCGCGTCGGTCTTGCAGGCCGGCGTGCTCCAGAGATCTTTCGATGCGTTCTTGTCGCCGCGCCCCGCGCAAGCCGTAGGCGCCAGCGTAGAAGGCGAGGTTCTCCTCGACCGTCAGGTCCATGTAGAGCGAAAACCGTTGCGACATGTAGCCGATGCCGCGTTTGACCTCCCGCGGCTGGCTCGCGACATCGAGCCCGGCCACGGTCGCGCGGCCGCCGGACGGTTCGAGCAGGGCGCAGAGCATGCGGATGGTGGTCGTCTTGCCCGCGCCGTTCGCACCGAGGTAGCCGAAGATTTCGCCGCGGGCGACCTCGAAGCTCACGTCGTTGACGGCGATGAAGTTGCCGTAACGGCGGGTGAGATGGGCGACCTCGATGACCGGCTGTTCGCTCACGCGGATACCTCCGCGGATGGAGTGTGATCAGCGAGCCAGCCGAGGAACACGTCGTCGAAGTCCGGGCGCACCGATTCCAGGTGCACGGGCGGGCTGGCACGCGCGGCCCAGGATTCGATGCTGGAAACACCTTCGACGCGGACAACGATGCGCAGGTCCGCGCCGTGTGGCGAGAGCGCGAGGACTTCCGGGCGTTCGCCGAGCGCGGTCTCCGCCTGGCCGCGGTCGGCCGCGTGAACCTCGAACGCCCGATGCGGAAAGTCGCGAATGAGCTGGTCCGGGGGCCCCTCGGTGAGGAGGCGACCGCGGTCGAGCAGCCCGACCTTGTGGCAGCGCTCGGCCTCGTCCATGTACGGCGTCGCGATGAGCACCGCCATGCCCTCGTCGACGAACGTGTGCAGGAGCTCCCACAGCTCGCGGCGGCTGACCGGGTCGACGCCGTTCGAAGGCTCGTCGAGAATCAGGACTTCCGGCTGATGCAGGAGCGCCGCGGCGAGGCCGAGTTTTTTGTACATCCCGCCGGAGAGCGCGTCGGCGCGGCGGTCCGCGAAGGGCGCGAGGCGGGTGATGGCGAGGAGCCGCTCGGTCCGTCGCGCGAACGCCGCGCGATCGAGGCCGAAGAGACGACCGAAGAATCTCAGATTCTCCATGACGCTCAAATCGCCGTAGAGGCTGTATTGCTGCGGCATGTAGCCGATCGCTTCGCGCAGCGCCTGACCGCCTTCCGCGAGCGGCAACGCTTTCGCCCGCGCCTCGCCGCGGTCGGCGTCGAGCAATCCGGTCAGAAGACGAAGCGTCGTCGTCTTCCCCGCGCCGTCGGGACCGACGAGCCCGTACAGCTCGCCCGCATGCACCGACAAGCTCAGGTCCCGCACCGCCTGCACGTCGTCGAACGCACGCCAGAGACGATCCGCCGCGAGCACGACGCCGTTCGCCTTGTCGTCTTCGTTCGGCCCGCGGGCGGCCGTCTTGCCGCGTCGGAACATGGTCAGTCCGTCACCAACGGGTTCACGCGCTGGCCAAAAGGGAAGCCGGTCACGGGAGTGTCCGGGTACAGGCACGGCGATCGCGATGCTGCTGGTAACCCGTCATGAGTGTCATCGTTCATCACCCCGCTCATCCCGAGCGTAGTCGAGGGACGGGCGGCCCCGCGAAAAACCACTCGTCCTTCGACTGCGCTCAGGACGAGCGGTTCTTCGCTCAGGCGCCATGAGGGTGCAGGCTTCTGACGGGTTTCACTAGCGCTGCCCACCTCGGACTCCGAGCCGAGCGAAAGGCCCTGGCGTCCGGTTGGCCCCCATCCGTGCCCCACCCGGACATGGGCGTGTCCGGCTCCAACTCGTCCAAGCGCTAAGGGATTCGACACGTCAATCCTTCCCGCGGTTCGGGATGGTGATTTCGACGGGCATCCCGGGCCGCAGCAGCCGCTTCGGGTTGTCGATGCGGACTTCGACGGCGTAAACCAGCCGGTCGCGGTCCTCGCGGGTCTGGACGTTACGCGGGGTGAACTCGGCTTCAGTGGCGACGCGCTTGATGGTGCCGTGGAAGACGCGACGTGGGTAGGCGTCGGCGACGACGTCGACGGTCTTTCCGGGCGCCGCGGCGGCCAACTCGTCGTTGGGGACATAGAAAGTCGCCTTGACCTGGCGAATGTCGATCAAGGTCAGGATGCGCGCGCCTGGCATGACCACCTCGCCTGGCTCGTAATTGCGCACGCTGACGATCGCATCGCGCGGGGCGGTCAAGTCACAGTACCCGACGGCCACGTCCGCGCGCTCTTTGGCCGCCGCCGCCTCCGCGGCCTGCTTTTCCGCCGCCTCCAGCCGTGCCCGCGCGAGCTTGACCTGAAGCCCCGCGGCGCTCTCCCCGACCTGGACTGCCGCTGCCTTGGCCTGGGCCGCCGCCGCGCCCGCTTCCAGAACCTGGAGCTGCTGCGCCGCAGAACGCGCCGCGGTTTCGGTCTTGTCCAGCTCCTGCTCGCTCGCGCCGCCGGAGTCGTGCAGCTTCGCCACCCGCGCGGCCGCGCGATCGGCGAGCTCCTGCTGAACCTCCAAGGGCTTGGGCTCGACCGACGCGACCTTCGCCGCCGCCAGCGCAGCCGCGGTCTGTTTGTGCGCCGCGAAGACGCCATCCTGCGCCAGCGCGACTCCGACCTGCGCCGCCAGGACCGCCGAATTCGCCGCCGCCACCGCCGACGCCGCCTGCTGCTGGGCCGCCAGCTCGTCTTTGCAGTCGAGACGCACGAGCAGCGCGCCCTTTTTGACGTCGTCGCCCTCCGCCGCCTGAATCTCCTCGATGGTTCCCGGGATGCGCGCGACGATGTCGACCTCGGTGCCTTCGATGGTCCCGCTGCCGCCCGCCGGCCCCGAGCTCGCGAGCTGCTGATGCTTGAGCTCGACGTACAGCACCACCGCCAGCGCCGCGACCAACACCACAAATCCGATGAGCACCCGCTTCATCGCTTCTGCTCCTGGGAGAAAGCCGTCCGTTCCTGCCAAAGGCCAACCCGCTCGACGCCGGCACGCCCGCACGACCGATCGGACCGATCGGACTGATCCGACCGATCGGTCTGATCGGCGTGGACGCGCCAAGGGGCGGGGCAGCGCCGGTTGCCGTGCTTTGCTTCGGCCATCCTACTGGACCTCCCTTTCCGTTCCGGTCAGGCCCTGCGCCTCGAGCCGCGACGCTTGCGCCATCGCCGCCTGGAAGCGCGACTGGAGAACCTGGAGATGCGCCGCGTCGACCGCGGTCTCCGCCTGGCGCAGGTCGAGATCGGTGCCCATCCCCGCCTGGTGCGCGCCCTGCGCGGCCTTGAGGTAGACCTCGGCCGCCTCGAGCTGGCTTTCGGTCGCCTCGATGGCGCTCGCCGCCGCGCGTAGCCGCGTCTCCGCATCGACCCGGGCCCGCTCGGCATCCTCGGCCGCCGCCTGCCGCAGCTTCTCCGTCGCCGCTTCCTTCGCTTGAATCTCGTGATGCTCCCGGCGCTTGAGATCTCCGTCGAAGAGATCCCAGTTCAGCGAGGCGCCGAAAGCCCAGACCCAACCGGCGTCCGTTTCCACGAACGTGCGCGGATAGTGGTAACCGGCGGTCCCGAAGAGCTGCAGCGTCGGGAAGTAGGAACGGACAATCGCTTCGGCTTGATCTCCGAGCGCGGACGCCGAGGCGCGCAACGCGGCGACATTGGGCGGTTCGGTCGCCGCACCGGAGGCAGCGGACGAAGCAGGAACCGTCGCCTCCAACGTGTCCGACGGCTCCGGCGTCTCGCCCTTGGACCATCCCAAGAGCAATCGCAAGGTCTCCGCCGCGCGCGCCCGCTGCTCCTGGGCCTCGACCAGCCGCGACTCTAGCTCGGCCACCCGGCTCTGCGCGCCCGCCATCGCGACCTGCGAACCCAAGCCGGCATCGAGCCGCGCCTTCTCGATTCGCAGCGCCTCCTGCGCCGTCGCCAGGGATTTCTGGGTGACGTCGATGACGTCCTGGAACAGCCGATCGCCCAAGTAAGCGGCGCGCACGGCATAAGCGATCTGCGCGGCGCGCTCCCGCCCCTGAGCGCGAGCGGCCCGGGTCAGCGCGCGGGCGGCATCGATGCGAGCGTCGCGCGCGCCGAAGTCGAACGCGAGCCAGCCCAGGGTGACGTCGCCCGCCGCGTAGGTGTTGATGCCCAGGGTCTTGTCGATGTCGATGTGCAGCGGCTCGGTCGCGCCGGGCGGGGTGAACGGGGTGGCGACGGACATGTTCAACGTCGGGACCGGACCGGCGTAACGGTAAGTGCCTTGGAGGCCGAGACGAGGGAGCCAAGCGGTTTGGGCCTCGCCCGTCTTTTCTTCCGCGGCGGTGACGTCGAGCGCCGCCGCGGCGACCGCCGGGTCTCGGGCGAGCGCCTCGCGCACCGCCTCCTTCAACGTGAGCGGCCGGGCTTGCGCCGCGGCGGGCACTAGCCAGAGCGCGACAGCGAGCGGCGCGATTCGAGTGGGCGAAGAGGGCCGAGACACGTTCCCACCTCATGAGCGAAGGCGACGACCAGTGCGCCAACACGCCGGTCGCTGGTGAGAGCAAGCGCGGTGCCATCGCGATTCACCGCGCACGGCCGAAGGAGATAGCCCGAACCGCGCATCCCGTGTCAAGCGCGCCGACAACCCTGTCGGGTTCCTTGACAGGCGTCAGCGGGAAGAGCCCAAGAGGGGTGGAGCGTGAGCGAAACCCATCAAGCGGTCATGGCTGAGAACGATGGGTTACGTTGCGCTCCACCCATGTACGCGTTGGTCCACGGGGGATTGTTAAGGCTCCGCGCTGTTTCGAATGGGAATCGAAATTGGAGTTGGAGCCGGACACGCCAGTGTCCGGGTGCAGGCAGGGACTTCAAGAACCGTTGGGCGGGGGCTTGCCCTCCCCGCCGCACGCTGACGCCGCCCCCAACGGTGGAGGACAAGCCCCCGCCCTAGAATCCTCATTCGCGTTGCCGTGCCTGCACCCGGACACTGACGTGTCCGGCTCCAATTTCGGCCGAGAAAGAGCATGATCATGAACGTCATCTCGTTCCCCGCCACCCACGCGAAACAGCGCAGAGCCGGAAGATCTCCACCCGAACCTTGAGCTCATGGCCCTCGACGGCGGTGCCGAGGGGCTGATACGGCGCGCCATAGCGGTGGCGGCGCAGGCAGGCGCCAATGGCTCGCGCCAGCGGTCGGCCATCAACGGGGTTGCAGGCTCCCGGATGCCGCAGCGCCGCCGCGCGCGACGTCCGCTGCTCGACCTACCTGCTCGGGCCGCCGACGTCGAAGACGCGCGGAAACCCGGGGAGCGAAGGCTATTCGAGCACTCCGGCGAGCCCTTGCGGAGGAGATTGTCGCGACGTCGCGACAATTCGGCGAACGGCGGCGAACAGCCGGTGCGGTGTCGGTTGGTGGGCGGGAGCGGTGAAGAGGTGTTCGATGCGATCGACGCGCGTAGACGCGGAGGGATGAGCCGCCGAACCGGCGCCCCGTCCACCCTCCGCAAGCTGACTGAGCTTGTTGTCCATCGGCAACGCCGCATCGACATGCAGGCTGGGCCGCAAGGCGGGGCGCGGGACGCCACCGCGTCCATCTGCGGTCTCGGTGAGGAGGATGAGCTTCGTCGGCGCACCGCCCTGAGGGCGACCCAGACCAACGGGACGAATTTCGTCCGGCTGGACGTCGAAGAAATCCTCGCCTTCGATGAGGCATTGCTGGTGGGCACGTAACGTGCGCTTGGCGGGTTCCGACCGGCCCACCGTGCCGACCGTCGCGAGCTCTCGACGCGCTGGCCGACCTGGATCCGCTCGCGGGAAGCCGTGTCCCAGAGGGAGCGGACGATTGGCTGGACTTCTCCCAAGCGCGCGCCCATGAGTGTGACGCCTTCGCGCCGCGGGTGCGGCGCCGGAGGTCGCCCGGCACGGCGTCGGGCAAGCATCAGAAGAAGGCGAAATGGCCAAGGGTACAGTGAAGTGGTTCAACGACTCGAAGGGGTTCGGCTTCATCACGCAGGACGACGGGCAGCCGGATGTCTTCTGCCATCATTCCGCGATCCAGACGGAAGGCTTCCGGTCGCTGTCGGAGGGGCAGAAGGTCGAGTATGACGTGACGCGCGGCCCCAAGGGCCTGGCCGCGGCGAACGTGCGCGTCGTCGTCGGCTGAAAGCATGCTGTCCGAGCGGGAGCCCGGCTGCGAGAGTGCGGCCGGGCTTTCGTTTAGGCTCGTCTCTCCCTGCCGCGGCCGGGCGCGGCCAACGCCTTCGCGAGCGCGAGGTGTACGGTGTCGAGCATGATGGACCGGCCGACGTGGAAGCACTGGCCGCGCGGGCAACGCTTCCGGCTGTCCGCGCGCGGAGGCGAGGCGGAGACGGCCTACCGCGAGGGCATCGTCGCCGCCCGTTCGACGCCGGCGCACTCGCCCTCGGCCGAGGCGCGCTCGTCCTTCGACCAGGCACGCGCGGCGTGGGCGGCCCGCTATGGCGTCCTGCCGGGCGACGGGCTCTTCTTGGGCGAGATGACGCACGAGCCCCGCACGCTCGACGAGCTCATCCGCTTGGTGGAGTCCAGCGGCGCCGATCGCCGGGAATCGCACGAGGCGGTCGACCGGCTTGCCGCGGCCGGGCTCGTTGAGCCGCTGGCGCCGCCGTCCACTCCATCCGTGCCTGGCCGGTAGGGCCACGGGGCATCGCTGATTTCGGTTGCGGGCCAGCCGCAACCAGGCGGCGCTCGTCCCAGGATGTCTCGAGACAGGGCGCCTCGGCACCAGCGGCGGGCGCCTCGCAAAGCACGATCGTGGAGCGACACGCGCGCGGCACGCTCGGGCAGGGCCGGCGCGCGCCTCCAGAACCCAACGCCTCGCTTTCCGACAGAACCGGCGTGGTCGTCATGAGCTGAACCTATCAGGAGCGCGGCGCACCGCCTCCCAACAATTCGATCATGCGGGAATTCTTTCAGGGGCTTGCCGACGCTCACCCGGCCATAGTCGAGGTCCTGAGTCTCCTGCTCCACGCCCTCCGGTCGGCCTTCCGCACTCGCGCCGATCGCGGCCTCGCGAGCCGACTTCTGCGAGGGCCACGGCACCCGCCGCCCCATCGCTCGAGCCGCGTCGACCGGGGTCCGCGACTTGATCTTGCAGGTTTTCGACCTGCCCGCCCGATCCGCCGCCCAGTCGGCGGGTAGACTTCCGCGCGATGCGGCTCCGAGTCTGGCTGCTGCTCCCGCTCGGCCTCGCCGCCTGCTCGACCTCGCCCCCGGCTTTCTGCTCGGGGCCGACCGCGTTCGACTACGACCCGGCCTCGCCGACCGCGGACCTGACCGCCTTTCCCGACGACTTCTTCACGGCGGCGGACCCGGCCTCCCGCACCGGTCTCGCCGTCCGCGTCGACCCGACGAACGCCCCGTGGCTCGCCCGGGTGCCTCAGATGCAGCAGAGCGTGTACGACGCGCTGTCGAGCCTGGACGGCTTCGGCACCAGCGCCGGCATCATCCTGCGCTTCAGCGCTGGCCTGGGGCGGGTGCCCAGCGGCTCGGCGGCATCGCTCTCGTCCAAGGCGGTCGAGCTCTTCGACCTCGGCCCCGGCGGCCCCACCCGTGTTCCCTTCGAGACGCAGGTCATCGACGACGGCGCCGGCGTCATCCTCTGGCCGATGCGGCCCTTGCGCCCGAAGACCCGCCACGCGGTGATCGTCACCACCGCGCAGAAGGACGCCGGTGGCCGGTGCATCGCCCCCAGCAGCACGATGAGAGCGCTGCTGTCTGGCGAGAACGTTCCCGAGAAGCTCGCTTCGTTGGAAACGGAGATCCACGGCGCCTTGCAAGCGCTCTCGCTCGAGCCGCAGGACGTGAGCGCTGCCGTGGTCTTCACCACCCAGAGCATCGTCGAGGACTCGCTGGCGGCGGCCCAGGACATCGCCGCACGGACCTACGCCTGGAAGAGCGGACCGACCTGCACCGACGACGGCAGCGCGCCGTGGCGGGCGTGCCGCGGCGTCTTCACGGCCGAGGACTACCGCAAGAACGGCGTGGTGGTGGACGGCACCCCGCAAGCGACCTACGACCTGCCGGTCGCGCTGTGGCTGCCGAAGACGCCGGGTCCCTGGCCGGTGGCGATCTACGGCCATGGCCTGGGCGGCTCGAAGCAGGACGGCGAGTTCCTGGCGAACCTCGCGGCGCCGCTCGGGGTCGCGACGGTCGCCATCGACGCGCCGGGCCACGGGGAGCACCCGACCGCGCCGCCCGACGTGAACGAGAACACCGCGGTGCTGACCTTCTTCGGGGTCGACCCCGCGACCGGCACCATCGACCCGCTCGCCCTGCGCGACCACTTCCGCGAGGCGACCTACGACAAGCTCCAGGTGCTCGAGCTCCTGCACGACGCGCCGGACGTCGACGGCGACGGGCAGCCCGACCTCGACGAAAGCCGCATCGCCTACTACGGGGAGAGCCTGGGCGGAATGATGGGCTGCGAGCTGCTCGCGATGGACGGCGGCATCGGTCTCGCCGGGCTCACGGTGCCGGGCGGCCGCATCGCGTCGATCGTCCAGAACGCGGCCAACTTCTCGCTGCTGGTCGACCTGCTCCAGGACCCGCTCGACCCCGGCTCCATCGACCGGTTCTTCCCGGTGCTGCAAGCGACGGTGGACAAGGGCGACCCGGTCAACTGGGCGCCGTACGTGCTGGCCCACCGGCTGCCCTCCCGGGGGGCGACGCCGCCGAACCTCCTCGTCGCCGAGGTCATCGGCGACGCGACGATGGCCAACGTCTCGACCCAGGCGCTGGCTCGCGCCCTGGGGATTCCCCAGATGCCGCCGGTGATCGAGCCGATGGACCTCGTACCGGTACTCGAGAGTGCTCCCGCCCAGGGGAATCTCGACGGGACCACGGCCGCGCTCTTCCAGTTCGACCGGGTCTCGTCGGGCTCCGGGGTGGTGCCCGCGAGCCACGACAACATCGTCACGAGCCCCGAGAACGTGGCGCAAGTGCGGGAGTTTCTCCAGACCTGGCTCGCCGGCGGCCCGCCCGAGATCATCGACCCCTATCAGGCGCTGAACACCCCGCCCCTCGGGCCATGAGGAGGGCGGGGCGCCGGTCGCTTTCGCCGGATCTATCCTGCCGGGCTCGGGGAAGACCGGAGCCCACGAGTGCGTGTCGCCATCACCGGCGTTTCGGGCTACCTGGGGCGGTTGCTCGCGCCGCGCCTCGCCGCCGACGGGCGGGTGACCGAGCTCACCGGGCTCGACCTCGTGGCGCCGTCCGTCGTGGTGCCGGGCCTGCGCTTCGCTTCCGGCGACATCCTGGGACCCGAGCTCGACCGGACGCTCGGTGGCAGCGAGGTCGCCGTCCACCTCGCCTTCGTGGTCCAGGAGCTGCGCGACAAGCAGCGGACCCGCCGGGTCAACGTGGAGGGTACCCGCGCCTTCTTCCGGGCCTGCGAACGCGCGGGCGTCCGTCGCATCGTCCTCGCCTCCAGCATCGCCGCCTACGGCCAAGCGGCAGGGCAGCCGCTCCTCTTGGAGGACTCCCCGCTCCTGGGCAGCCGGCGCTCCTACTATGCAGAGACCAAGCGCATCGTCGACGAGATGGCCGGCGGCTTTTCCCGCGCCCATCCGGAGGTCACCGTCACCCGCCTGCGGCCGTCGATTCTCTGTGGCCCCCGGGCGGTCGGCTTCGTCGCCGAGCTGCTCGAGAGCCCGGTCTACCCGTACGTGCTCGGCAACGAGGCGGGGCTCCCCTTCGTGCACGAGGACGACGTCATCCGCGCGCTCCACCAGGTGGTTGTCGAGCCGCACCCGGGACCGTTCAACCTCGACGCGGGCAACCTCCCTCCCCGGCGCGCCGCCGCTCTGCTCGGCGTGCGCCCCGTGGGGCTCCCCTACCTGGCGGCGAGAGCGCTCGCGGATGTCGGCTTCGCTGCCGGCCTGCTTCCGTTCTCCAGCCATTGGGTCGAGCTCGCGCGCGCGCCGTTTCGGGTCAGCACCCACAGAGCGCAAACGCTCCTCGGCTGGCGGCCGACCCGGAGCGCCGAAGAGGCCTTCGCCGAGATGGTGGAGCAACACCGTAGCGCTGGCGCCACACGGCGCCGGTTCTGGAGGGCAAGATGAGCGACTTGTTCAGCGGAATCGTCCAGTGGGAGCTCACCTGGCGCGGCGAGCCGGGGAAGCTGCCCATTTTCTACTTCGACAACACCGTCCTCACCGCGGTGTTCAGCGCGAAGACGAGCGCGGTCAAACGGCTCTTGCCGCACGTAGACCTCCATCCCATCGAGCTCCACCCCGGCCGTAGCCTCGTGGCCGTCACCGCCTTCGAGTACCGCCGCACCGACATCGACGCGTACAACGAGCTGTCGATCGCGCTCTTGGTCCAGCGCGGCCGGCACCCGCTACCCGGCATCGCTGCCGCCAAGCAGGTGCTCCAGCGGCGCTACGAGGCGTTCGTCTGGCAGCTTCCGGTGACCACCGAGCGCGCCCGCGTCGCCGGCGTCGAGCTGTACGGCTACCCGAAGTTCCTCGCCGACATCGCGTTCGAACGGACGGGCGAGTCTTTGCGCTGCGAGCTCGGCCTCGACGGCCAGCGCCTGCTCGCCCTCGACTGCCGCCAGGGGGCGACCAGGCGCGGCCAGCGGCTCCAGTTCGTGACCTACTCGGTGAAGGATGGCGTCCTGCTCAAGGCGAACGTCCTGGTCGATCCGCTCGAGTACCGCGAGTCGTACGGAGCGGGAGCGCAACTGTCGATCGGCAGCGGTCACGGGCTGTGCGACGGCCTGAGGAGCCTGGACCTGAGCCGCCACCCGGTGATGGTCCAGGTCGCGCCACGCGCCCAAGCCATCCTCTTCGGCCCGCGCAACCTCGCCGACGACTGAGGAGCCGCCATGGAATCGTCCGCCGTCTTCCATCCGCCCGCGCTGGAGCCGATATCGCGCCTCGACCAGCTCGCCGAGGCCGACTGGCG
This sequence comes from Myxococcales bacterium, assembly GCA_021787845.1. Taxonomy (GTDB): domain Bacteria; phylum Myxococcota; class Myxococcia; order Myxococcales; family JAJYLH01; genus JAJYLH01. The sequence continues at coordinate 30,806 of JAJYLH010000052.1, forward strand.
CTTGGCCGACCTGCGCCGGCGCGCCCGCGAGTTTCGCGAGCGCTTCATCGAGCCGGTCGCCGCCGACCTGGACCGCGAGATGCTCCTCGACCCCGAGCGCCGCGCCGACGACCTGCTCCGGCACGGCTGCGAGTACGGCTTCTTGAGCCTGGTGGTGCCGGCGTTCGTCCGCGGCGCCGGCGGGCTCGCGCTCCAGTCGGCGGTGCTCCTGGAGGAGCTGTCGGCCGGCTGCGCGGGCATCTCGAACCTCTTCGGCGCGCACTACCTCGGCATCAGCGGCCTGTTGATGGGCGTGGACGTGAGCCTCTTCGACACGCTCTTGCGCGAGGTGGCGGACGAGGAGAAGCGCGGGGTGCCGGTGGTCTTCGCAGCGGCGTTGACCGAGCCGATGGCCGGCAGCGATGTCGAGGACCAGGAGCTGTTGCCCTTGGCGAAGATCGTCTCCTCGGCGCGCAAGGTGCCGGGCGGCTACGTCCTCAACGGACGCAAGGTCTTCATCAGCAACGGCAGCATCGCCCGCTACACGCTGGTCGTCTGCCCGCTCGACCAGCGGCATCCGTTGGAGACCTGGAGCGCTTTCGTGGTCCCCTCGGGGACCCCCGGCTTCACCGTCGCGCGGGTCGAGCGCAAGATGGGTCAGCGCGCCTGCCACGCGGCGGAGCTGGTGTTCGAGGACTGCTTCGTCCCCGAGCGGCTGCGGGTCGGGGTCGAGGGGCGCGGGATGGACGTGACCGACCTGGTGCTCGCGGCCTCGCGCGGTCCGGTCGCCGCCATCGCCACGGGCATCGGGCGCGGCGCCTACGAGAAGGCGCTCGCCTACGCGCGGCGCGAAGGGCTGCTCGACCGGCAGTGGGCGCAGCTCGCGCTCGCGGACATGCTCTCGCGCGTCGAGCTGGGGCGCTGCCGCTACCTGGAAGCGGCGCAGAGGTTCGACGGCACGGTCGCGCGCGCGCTGCTCGGCCCGCCGGGCCTGCTCGATGCGGCGATGCGGCTCGTCGGCCCGGTCAGGAGAAGCCCTCTCGGCCAGCGTCTGGTCGCGACCGGGTCGTTCAAGCGGCTGACGAGCCGACTGCACGAGCGAATCGACAGCCGCGTGCGCGCGCGGTCGTGGGGCCTGTCGTCGATGGCGAAGTTCACCTGCAGCGACCTCGCGGTCGAGGTCTGCCTGCGGGCGCTCGAGATGCTCGGCCCGGCCGGCGCCGAGGAGCGCGCCGGCGTCGAGAAGCACCTGCGCGACGCGAAGCTGACGCAGATCTACGAGGGCACGAACCAGCTCAACCGTCTGGCCACCTTCAAGGCGCTGGTGCGGGAGGTGGCGTGATGCCGGCGGCGCCGAACGATCTTCTGCTCGAGACGGTCGAACGGTTCCTGCGCACGGAAATCGACCCGCACGCCGCCGAGCTCGACCTGCAACCCGCGAAGGCCCCGCCGGTCGACCTGGTGGCGATGCTCAACGACCTCGGGCTGCTCGGCCTCTCGGCGATGGACGAGCGAGCCACGCGTCCCGAGAGCCTCGCGCGGCTCGTCTTCGCCATCGCCCGGCACGATGCCAGCGTCGCTGCCGTCGTCCTCCACGCGCTGGTCGGCGATTTCGCCCGGCGCCTCGTTCACGACGCCGCCATTCCGGAAGGGCTCGCCGCCTTCGCCCTGCACGAGCTGGGCGACATCGCTCTGGAGGAGGGAAAGCCCCGCTGCCAGACAGCGCTGCGCGACGGCCGGGTCACCGGAAAGAAACGCGCGGTCGCGCTCGGTCCCTGCGCGCGTGTGTTCGCCATCGCGTGCGCAAAGGACGGCGAAGCGCGTCTCGCCTGGACGACCGCGTCGCGCGTCGCGGTCGGCCCACCGCTCGGCCTGTTGGGTCTGCGGGCGCTTCCCGTCGCCGACGTCGAGCTCGACGGTTGCCCAGCAAAAGCCGTCTCGCCTCTGGGCGCCGCCGAGCTGACCGCGCTGCTCGCGACCTGGGGCCTTCTTTCCGCCTCCGCGGCTTGCGGCACCGCTTCCGCTGCCCTTGCGGCCGCGCGAAGCTATTCGGCCGATCGTCGGCAAGGCGGCCGGGCCATCGCCGACTACGACGCGGTCAAGCTTCTGCTCGCCCCCAACGAGGCGGCGGTCGATTCCGCCCAGGCAGGCCTGGAAAGCGCTGCTACCGGGCAGGCGGACGACCGCGACTCGGCCTGGGCGCGCCGGGTGCTGGCGGCGCGCCTGCCGGCGACCCGTGCGGCGGTGCAGGCGACCCTCGACGCGGTTCAGGTCATGGGCGGTTACGGGTACATGCGCGACTACGGCCAGGAGAAGCGCTTCCGTGATGCGGTGACGCTTTCGCTCTGCCCGATGGACGGCCAGCGGCTGGCCCTGTTCCTCGCCCACCATGTGGCGTGAATCGTCCGGCGGGTTGCCGCCTTCGCGATCGCGCGGCCGGGGCGTCGCGCCCGGTCGGCACTTGCGATGGCCGTCGCCGGTACCGCGGCCAGCGCTTCGAGGTGCCAATGCCTCTCCATGGCCCAGCGGGAAATGTTCGCCGAGATACGCCGCTCTCGCTCGCTGGCTCGTGGCGAGCTCGGCCGGCGCCGGTCCCTCGCCGAGACCCGATCGTGCGGGACTTGTTGACCTTCTCGCGAAGCCGCCGATGTTCACCAGGCTCATGCCGGCACTCCTCGGCCTCCCGTCTCGACGCCGTGCTGGGATGATCTGTTCGCCCTGAGTGGGTTACTCGGAAGCTGGTGGCGATCCCCTCGACGAATCGCTGCTGAGATCCGCAGCCATCCTCCGCGGGAGGCTTAGAGGGTGTAGCCGAAAACTGGACAGGCGCCCGGATGGTGCGAGAAAGGGCCTCAGAGGAGGCTGGGATGGGCACCGAAGGGCAACGAGACGAAAGAACGGAGGGGAAGGAGTGCGAGGATTCGACGCGGCGTAGGCGGCGGCCGTTGAGCGAGGGAGATCTGGCGGCGCTACGCGAGCGGGTGACGACGCAGCCGGGGGTGCCCGCGGCGGAGCTGGTCGCCTTGATGGCGGAACGTGGCACGACGGTGAGCGCGACGGCGGTGTCGAAAGCGCTGGGTGAGATGGGCTTTCGGAAGGTGCGTCGGCAGCGGCCGCCGTCGATGCCGACGCCCCAGACGGCGCCGCGCTACACGACCGCCCATCGGCGCGAGCCGACGGCGACGATGTATCCGTCGAGCCTGACCGATGCGGAGTGGGCGATCTTGGAACCGGTGCTGGAAGCGTCGCGCGACCCGCGGGGATGCAAGCCGAAGCACGACCGGCGCCAGATGATGGACGCCGTGTTCTATCTCGTGCGCTCGGGTTGCCAGTGACGGATGCTGCCGAAGGGCTTCCCGCCCTGGACGGCGGTGTGGAGCGTGTTTCGGCGGCTGCGCGATTCTGGGGCGCTCGATCGCAGCTATGACGCGCTCTTCACGCTCTGGCGCCAGGCCGCCGGGCGCAAGCCGGAACCCACGGCGGGCATCATCGACAGCCAAACCGTCAAGACGACAGAAAAAGGGGGCCTTTGTGGCTACGATGCGGGCAAAAAGACCAAGGGTCGCAAGCGGCACGTGGTCGTCGAGGTGACCGGTCTGCCGATGGCGATTTGCCTCCAGCCGGCGAGCACGCAGGACCGCGATGGCGCACTGGAGGTCATCGAGGCCGCGCACGCCAAATACGAGATGCTCAAAAAGCTCTGGGCCGACGGCGGCTACGCGGGCCGGTGCGAGGAGGAGATCCGAAAGGCCACCGGCTGCGAGCTCGAAATCGTCCGCCGCAGCGACGACGCTCCCCGGGTGTCGTGGATTGCCGAGGGTCAGCCGCTGCCCGTGGCCGCCGGCTTCAAGGTCGTCAAGTGGCGATGGATCGTCGAGCGTACCTTTGGCTGGCTCGGACGCTACCGTCGCCTGAGCAAGGACTACGAACAGTCCCCCCAGAGCTCCCTCGCCTGGATCCGGCTCGCCCTCGCCTGGCTTCTCGTGCGCCGCTTGGCCGCCTCATGACTTTTAAGACATCCTCCATGGACTTCGCTGACCCCCTCGGGCTCGCCGAACGGCTCCTCTCCGCCGGCGACGAAGCGGCGGCGCTCGCGGCCTACGAACAAGCGGCCCGAGAAGCGCGCGCCCGATTCGATCCGCTGACCGAGGCGTGTGCCAAGCTCGGCACCGGGGACGTGCACCGGCTCGCCGGCAACGACGAGGCGGCTCGCGCGGCGTACGAGGAGGCGGCCCAGCGCGCGGTGGAGGGCGGCAGCGTGCTCGTCGAGGCCGATGCCCACTTCGCCTTGGCCCTGACCGCGTTCGACGCCGGGCGCTCGAAGGACGGTCACGACGCGCTCCTGGAGGCGATGGAGCTCTATCGGCGAGAGCCAGGCGATGCGGCGAAGTCGCGGCTGGCGCGGTCGGTGCGGCTGTACGGCGAGCACCTCACGGTGCTCGGGAACGCGGTCGAAGCCAATCGAGCCTTGGAGTTGGCGCGGTCGATCTACCGGGAGCTGGGCGATGCCGGTGCCGCCGCCTCCGTCGACGAGGACTTGAAGCGCATCGAAGCCGACCGGCGCCGGGCGGTGGCCACAAACCCTACCGCTCCTCGCTGAGCTTGCTGGTCTCGTCGTAGCGGCGCAGCGGTCGCCCAGACGATCTCTCGGACCCTACCGCTCCGCTCTTCGCGCAAGAGCAAGGTGCCGCGCGTTCCGGAATCCCGCAAGAACAGAAGGAGCGGAATATCTTCTCGATGAACCGCGGCAACCCGCCGTGCTCCTCACGCGCGATGCGGAGGGCCTCTTCGAGATTCTTGCGCACCGCATGGTGGAGCACGCTCGTTTCCGGCCGGCTACGCCCGTGGAAGCGGAGAGGCGCATCGGCTCAGGTGGACTTGGAGCGGGAGTTACCGCTTGATCTCCGTTTCAGCGAAGGCGCGAACGTCCGTCGCCAGCCCGTCCATGTTCGTGGAGTTGAACTGCATCAGGCTCTGGTAGTCCGAGGGTCCAGTCTGGGCTCCAAGCGAAACCGCCTCCACCAGGAGCCGGGGATTCTGCGTGTTCGCCGACCCGTCCGCGTTGTTCCCGTTCGGCAGGAAGTAGTCGGTGAAGCTATCAACCGGTTCCTGCTCCACTGGGTACGGTACCGGGATTTCGTACGACTTCTGGTCCGCCGGCAAGTAGATAGTCCACTCCCCCTCGTTGTTCGTGCCACCGATGTCCACCCGCCAGAAAGACGTGCCGTCGGGCGCCGGGCCGAAGGTGACCGTCCGGTCGGCCAACGAAGGCTGGGGGATGTCCATGAACGAGGTGTTCCCATCGTTCGTGAGGTCGATCTTGTTCGGAGCGACTGGGCTTCCAGAGAGGTCGCCCGGGAACGCAACCAACCCAGACATGATCGTTCCGTCCGTATCGGCTCCAATCAGCGGCGGCAAGTCCACGGCCAGCGCGAGGGTGAAGAGCGGCGAGGTCTCGAATCCATGACTGCGCGAGGCCATCGGAAGCGAAAGCTCACCCGCCTCGAGGCCGGGAGCGTCCGCATCGACTTCGTCGCTGCCGGAGCTGTCGCTACCGGCCGCGAGCCCGAGCGGAACGACTCCCTGCGACCCGGCGGCCGCCCCACCGACGACAATGACGTTCTTCAGCTCCTTGGTCGACCCGTCCGGCATCGTGGCTGACGGCAGGCTTGGCAACTCTACGGTGTTCTTCACCCGAGGAGCCTGGTCGAGCTTCAAGCCGTCATCGAGGGTGCTCGCGCTGCCGGCGTCCGCGTCAAACGATACGCCCGTGTAGACGCCGGACTGGAGCGGACCGAGAAGCGAGATGAGGGTGGGCACGAGCGCGGCCACGTTGACGTTCTTGGCGCTGCCTTGGGCGAGGATCGGAGCGAGCGCGTCGGCGATCTTGGCCGACTCCGTGTTCCCGCCGAACCCCCAAAACGCGCGGACCCCCAGCGGGCTCCGAATCTGGTACCAGCCTTTGGTCATGTAGTTATCCCGGCCAAGCATCGTGCCCTCCGGCAGGGGAATCGGGTCGGGCGAGAGGCCCGGCATGCCTGTAGGGACCACGTTGCCGACGAGGCTGTCGAACCCCTGGTCAAGCTCGATATCAGCGAGGCTACCGGGTATCGCCCGCCCGACCAGGGCAAGGTGAACGTCGCCCTGAGCATCGGGAAGACCGGCGAAGTCGTCCGCGAGCATGCCCCCGTTGACGAGCCCGACTTGCGCTGGCTTGAGGTAGACGACGAAGTCGGTTCCGGGTACGTCAACCAAGGACAGCACTGCGTAGCCGGTGTGCATGACGGTGATATCACCGTTCTTCCAATATGGCGTAACGAAAGTGGACCCTATGCCATCATCGTCGGTGGTAGCCCCCGCGCTATAGAGATAGTTGTCTTCCGTTCCATGGTATCCAAAGAAAACCTTCGCACCGCTGATGGGCTTGCCGGTCGCGGCATCCACGACCACCATGCGCGCCGTGCCCGCGGCGGCCTTCGCGTAGTTCACCACGTTGGCGGGTGTGCACTTCCTCTTCCCGATGGTCGCGTTCACTGTAAGCGCACCGGTTGTCGAGCCGCCGGTCAACGTGCCGGTCGAATCGATCGTCGCGCCGGTCGAGCCCGTGTCGGTGATGCTCCAGGTGACCGGCCCCTGATAGGCCAGACCGTTCCCCTGTGGGGCCGCACCCGCGGCCCGTTGGCCGTGTGGGCTCACGGCGAAGACGGAGAGCTTCGTCGTGTCGCCCTCGTGGACGATAGCGTTTTGAGGTAGCACCATGCACTTCGCCACGTCATCCGCGGTGGGACAAGAGGTACACTGCCCGTCGAGGCAACACTGGCTGATGGTGCAGTCGTGGTTCGAACCGCACACCGGCATCACGCACGCAGCGTCGTAGCAGACGCGGCCCACGTAGCTCGGGTCGAACTTCGAGAGCGCATGGCAGTCGCCGTCCGACTGGCACACCGCAACGCAAGCCTTCGGGTTGCCGAGCACCACCCAGTTGTCCTGCTGCTTCGCGTTTCCGTCCGCGCAATCCAGCGCGCTCTCCGGATGACAGGTCTTCGCATCCAGAGGGTTCTTGCAGGGACTCGTCGCCGTCTCGTGCTTCACCGGCCGCGTGCAGCCGGTCATCCCGAGGGCCGTCACCGCAACCGCAGCTGTCAGGAGTCGTATCACTCGTCGCATCGCCTGCCTCCCTTCATCCCAGCGCGCCGATCTGCATCGGCGCGGCATCTCCGCAGTAGGAGCACCGAACTCGTCCGTCACGGCTTCGAGATGACCAGGCGGAAACCCAGGGCAGCGCCGCGGTAGTTTCCATCGGGCGGCGTTCGGGCAGCAGCACGCACGCTCCCAGCGGCCGCGTACCAGGCTCCTCCACGGTAAATCCGCCGCCCTGGCGCGTCTGTCGGACCAGTCGGATCCGTCACCGGTGACGTGGGATACTGCCCGTATTCATCCCATACCCACTGATCGACGTTCCCGAGGATGTCATACAGACCCCAGTCGTTCGGCTCCTTTGCCTTCACTGGTTCAACCCCGCTCGGGGAGTCTCCAGCCCACCAGGCAATCGGATCCAAGACAGGGTTCGGCTCGGTTCGACCTGTCAACGTCGAGGTACCATTGTAGGTTCCGGTCGTTGTTCCTGCCCGAGCGGCATATTCCCACTCGGCCTCGGTGGGCAACCGATAGCCTTGGCAGGTCAAACCGGCGAACGTGATGCCGGTGCAGGAATAGTCGCCGTCGCAGCCACTCTTGTCCTCCGGGCAGCCGCTTCCTGCGGTACCTGTACAGTCCGTCAGGACATAGCAATCGGGTGCGGCTATTCTGAAACCACATGGAGATGAGCCTTCTGGTGGGCTGGGGCGGAGCGTAGGATGACGTTGCGTGGGTTGCCGTCGGCGTAGCGGGAGAGGTGGTTGCGCGCCTGTTCGCG
>JAJYLH010000053.1 GCA_021787845.1 Myxococcales bacterium
ACTTGCCCGTTGATCGTCCGGCTGAACGTGTGCATGTCTTTCATGTACACCGGCCCTGCCCCAAACGCCAGGAAATAACGCCCACCAGCCGCCCAGCTCTCCTCCCGGATGCGAAACTAGGGCTAGCGTCGGCGTGCGAACGCACCTCTGGAGCGCGTGGCGCGAGGCGCTTCCCAGGGCTCGTCGCCTCGGCCCGGGCGCGCAGCCGACGCATGCGGCGCGCGGGCGTGCAGTATGCCCGCTCCACCTCGAACGAGGCTACGTCAGACCGACCGATGTCTTCCAGGTCCGTGCACCCCGAGCGGCGCCGGGAGGTGCGAAAGAAACTGGCTTGCTCGTCACGACGTCCGGTCATCAGGGACTCTGGCTGGACCTCGTCGCGCTTCCCCGGATCGCGAGCCGAGAAGGAAGACGGTGGACCCGAGGAGCAGCGCCAGCGCGAAGAGAGCCTGTCCGAGCGCGATGGCCCGACGCGTGGCCGGAGCCAGCCCCAGCGGGTTCTCGGTCACCGGTCCTCCCCAAAGGCGCGAGCGCAGTCGCTGAAAACCCGCGTCGGGGGCAGCCACCGCCACGGCGCTCTTGTCGGAACGAGTCCGAGCCCCGTCGGCGGGCGAGAGCGCTGCCGGCGGTGGCCTGGTCGGGACCAGAGGCTTGGGGCGGGGCACCAGCAGCCCTCCCGGATCCCGAAGCTGAACCCTCGCGACCGCGGCGGCGAGCGCCGCTTCGACCCGAGGGGATGGGTCCAGAGCTCTCGCTCGGACAACGAAGCTGCGGGAGCGACGGTCCCCTGGACGCGCCTCGCTCGGGGGAAGAAGCCAGAGGCGCCCGACCACCTGTCCGTCCGCCGTTCGGGTCAGCACGAACGTCACCCGGTCGACGTCCACCTCGATGTCGGTGAACGAATACCCTCCCGCGAGAACGCCGGAGGGAGCGAGCGCGGCGATGCGCGAGGTCTCCGTGACTGGTATGACTTGGCCGCCGGCCGGCATCCCAGCGAGCGCCAAGAAGGCGAGAAGTCCCCAGGCGAGATCGGGCGCCCTCGGTCTTCCCATGGCGGCCTGAGCTTGCGCGTCCCTCACGTTCTTGGGAGGCTAGCAGCGTGGGGATATCCCGTCAAAGCCGAGCGCCAGCGGGGTTCTTTCGGCTGGTCGCGGTCCCGGCGGCGGTCGCTCTCGTTTCCGGCGGGGCGCTCTACGTTTTCCACCGCCACGCCCTCATCGAGTCCGACACCTGTCGCGACCTGCTCGTCGCCCGAGACCTCCTCGAGGGCCGGCGGCTGCACCTGGCGGGCGTTTGGACCTCGATGCTCGAGATGCGCCAAGGGGGTCTCTTCCCGAGCCTGATGGCCCTGGGTTATCGCGTCGGCCGTCCGGTGTCGGCCGTCCGCGGCGCGATGATGGGCCTGTTCGTCCTTTCCGTGCTGGCTCTGTTCCTCGGGGCCCGCCGCCGGCTCGGCACTCACGCCGCCTGGGTGGCGGCCGGCCTGTGGCTCGCGTTCGGACCGATTGCGGTGTGCTTCATCGCCCTCGACAATCCGAACCTCCTCGCCTTGCCGGTGGTGCTCTTTGCGCTCGCGCTCTTCGACCTGACCCACGATGGCGGGCCGCTTTCCGCGGCCGCCGCCGGTGCGGTGTGGGGTCTGGCCGTGCTCTCGCACATCTCCGCGCTGATGCTCGGGCCCGCGGTCTTGCTCGCGGTGCTCTGGGGCCGCCGGCCTTGGGTAGCCCTCCCGGTCCTCGTGGCAGCGTTCGCGGCGACGATGCTCGTTCTTTCGCCCGGGACGCTCTACCGGGACGTCGGAACGCTGCTGACCGTTTATCTCGGGGTGACCGGGGCGACGGCGGCGAGCGTCGTCGCGGCGGGCGCCGTCGGACGGCGGTGGCTGCGCCGCTTCACGCCCCAGGCCCGTTCGCGCATCGTCCTCGGCATCGCGGTCGCCAGCTTCGCGGTCAGCCTGGGCGTTCTCGACGCGACCGGTCATCGCCTGTTCTGGTACTACGCGGCCCCCGCGGTGCCGGAAGCCGTGTGGCTCTTCGCCGACCTGGTGCAATCGATTGGCCGCGTCAAGCTGACGGCTGGGCTGCTCGTGGTCTCGGCGTTTCTCGTCGTGGAGATGCGCCAGACCGCGCCTGCCAACCAGGCGATGAGCGCGGTGCCCGCGATCCTTCATCGCTTCGAAGAGCTGGGTTACGGTCCCGAAGCCCTTCGCTTGCGCCTACGCAGCCCGCTGCGCCGGACGTTGCTCGCTTGCGCGGTGGCGCTCGACGAGACCGCGACCCGACCGGTTCCGGCGGCCGACCTCGTCTTCATCCCCTCGGACCCCGGAAGACCGCCGCCTGACGCGCGGCGATCGATCGCGATCGCGGGGCTCGAGGCGTACCAGATCAAGCCGTGGCTCGACCAGGAGCGCCCGCGCCTTTGCTTGACGGCCAGGAAGACGCGCCGGTGCCAGGATCTTTCCTGGGAGGCGAAAGCACTTGCGGCAGGTGCGCCGCTGGCGGACGAGGCCTATCCGACCATCGCCGGAGCCGACGCGCTCGTCCGCGAGATGCCTCCCGCGCTCGATCGGGCAACGGTAGCGCTGCCGCTGCGCGTCTCGGCTCCCGGCGGAACCCGGACGCTGGTCGTGCTCACCCCGCCCCCGCCCGAAGGAGGGTGCGGCTTCCGCATCGAGCGGGTGGACGGCGCTCGAGTCCAAACCCAGCTTCCAGCAGCGGAAGCGGTCATCGACGCCGCGCCCGGCGCGGTGGGCCGGGTCGTCCTCGGCGTCACCTTCAATCGGCAGCAGCGCGGGTGTCCCAACCTCGACGTGCCCCCGTCGGTGGCCGAAATCCCCGGGACGTTTCCGTGAAGCGCTCGGGCTTTCTCACGACGGGCGATACGCTGACCCGAGCCGGTCGACAGGATTCGTCGTCCGCCGGTAGACTCAGCCCGCCTTCGTGGAGTCTGCCGCATGTCGATGTACTCCGAATCGCTCCGGGCCTTCCTCAAGCCGATCGCCCGGTTCCTCGACGACCCGCAGATCACCGAGGTGATGGTCAACGGCCCGAACGAGGTCTGGGTCGAGCGCGGCGGGAAGATCGTGCGCACCGACGCGACCTTCACCGAGGACGGCCTCGCCGCCGCCGCGCGGAACATCGCCCAGTTCGTCGGCCGGGTGCTCTCCGACGAGCGCCCCCGCCTCGACGCGCGCCTCCCCGACGGCAGCCGCATCCACGTGATCCTCCCGCCGGTCGCCCGCCGCGGCATCACGATGGACGTGCGCAAGTTCGCGAAGGACACCCTGACGATGGACCGCCTGGTCGAGCTGGGAAGCGCGAGCCCGGCCCTGGCGCGGCTGTGCGAGGCGCTCATCCGGCTGCGGCTGAACATCATCGTCTCCGGCGGCACCGGCAGCGGGAAGACGACCCTTCTCGGCCTCCTGACCGCGTTCATCCCCGAGGAAGAACGCATCCTCACCATCGAGGACTCGGCCGAGCTGCAGATTCCGCTCCCCCACGTCGTCGGGTTCGAATCGCGCCCGCCGGACAAGTTCGGCAAGGGCGAGGTGACCCTGGGCGACCTCTTGAACAGCGCCCTGCGCCTGCGCCCGGACCGGATCATCGTCGGCGAGGTCCACGGCGGCGAGTGCTTCTTCCTCCTCCAGGCGATGAACACCGGTCACGCCGGGAGCATGGCGACCACCCACGCCAACACCCCCACCGACACCCTGCGCCGACTGGAAGCGCTGACGCTCCTCTCCGGCCTCGAGCTGCCGGTGGTCGCCATCCGCGCCCAGGTGGCGAGCGCCATCCACGTCGTCGTCACCTGCGAACGCTTCCCCGACGGCTCCCGCAAGCTCATCGACGTCGCCGAGGTGCTGCCGCTGAGCGACCGCGGCGAGTACCGGACCCAGGACCTCTTCGTCTACACCCAGACCGGCCGCGACGCCGCTACCGGCAAGGTCCAGGGCTACCACTCACCGACGGGGGTCCTGCCTACCTTCCTGGGCCGCCTGCGCGCCAACGGCTTTTCCGACATCGACGAGCGCTTCTTCGACCCGGCGACCTATCGCGTCCAGCCGCCGCCGCTCTTCCACCACGAAGGCGAGCTGAAGACCCGCTGGGCGCCCTCGCTCAAGCATCGGGAGCAGGGCCTGCCCGATCCAGAACACCTGGCGCTCTCGGCTCCGGACCAACCGCTCATCCCGAGCGCAGTCGAGGGACCGTCGGCTCCGCCACCGGCGACCGTCGCCCCGCTGGCGGCGGCCGCGAGCGAACCGTCCGCCGAGCGCGGCCGGGAGCCGGAACCGCAGCCGCTCTCCTCGTCGGCGCTGACCACCGAGACGCCTCCGCCCGTCTCGCCGCCGCCACCGCCGGCCGCCGAGGGGGAGGACGAGACGACGGCGGCGGACAGGGTGCCCTCCGAAGGCGCTGGTGCCGGGCGAGAGGTCTCCGGAGCAGCCGCGCCGGCCGCGGACACGGACCCCAACGCGAAACCGGTGCCGCCTCCCCCCGGCGCCGCCGCCCACCCCGGCGTGCCGGCGCCCGCGGCTGACACGCGCCCCGACGCGAAACCGGTGCCGTCTCCCTCCGGCGCTGCCGCCCACCCGGGGGCCCCGCCGGCGCCGCCGACCATGGACGAGCCGTCGATCCAGATTTCCCCGGACCTCCTGGCGGACATGCAGCGGGTGGTCTCGAACGAGGCGACATACGTCAGGCAGAACCCGCTGATGTTGCACGAGCGCGTGGCACCCAAGCCCGGCCCGAAGGCCGCGCACCCGACGCCCGCGCCCGCGCGGCGCGCGCGCGACGAAGAGGAAAAGACCGACCCCAACATCCGCGTCCCGAAGTGAGCTCGACCGGGCCGACTGGTCGGATCGACGAAGGCGCATCGGGAGCGGTTGGGGGGACCGGGTCGTGGCATGGGCGTCCCCCGCCCGTGGAGGCGTGGGTGCCTGCCACGCCTGCGGGTTCGGCAGGGCTTTCGCGTGCGAGGACACCCGCGCCGCGAAGTCTTTCCGTGGCGTCGGGGGTCTACGCGTGTCGAGAAGATTTCACGGGTTGGTAGAATAGAGGTTCAGGGCTCGCGGGAAGTGAAACCTGAATGAAGCGGTTATCCCCGAAGCGTGTCTACCTACCGGCAGCGCTGCCGTGGCTCGCCGGGCTCGTCGGCGCCGCCGTCTTTCTGCGGCCGCTCTTCGCCGCGCCCGGCTCGACCATCCTCGAGCGCGTCTTCAACTACGACGCCTTCGTCAACCTGGGCGACTTGGGCGCCCTCCACCGGCACCTCTCGCAGGGGCCGCACGGAAACCCCTACGACTGGCTCTACGCAGCCCGCTTCTTCTTCCCCCAGCCGAGAGCGCTCCTGGTCAGCGAGCTGATGCCGCTCGCCGCGCTCGTCACCTGGCCGCTCGGCACGCACGTGGTGCTCGCGCACAACCTCCTCTTGTTCGCGGCCTGCGTCTTGAACACCGTCGCCGGCTTCTCCTTCGCGCGCTCGCTCGGCGCGCGGCCCTGGGCCTCGACCATCGCCGGCCTCGCCTTCGCCTTCGGCGCCTACCCGAACTTCGAGTCCGGCCGGCTCCAGCTCCTCTTCCTCTTTCCCATCGCCTTCGCCTGCGCTTCGACCTTCCGCTTCGCCCGCGACGGGAAGACGCGCGACGCGGTCCTCGCCGCCACCTGGGTCCTCGCGCAGGCGCTCCTCTGCCTCTACTACGCGATGTTTCTCGCGCTCTCGCTCCCCGTCGTCGCCCTCGCCGCCCGCGTCTCGAACCGTCGCGCCGGCGCCGCCCGCGATCTGGTACGCCTCTTCGGGGCCTTCGCGGCTACCCTGGTGCCAGCGGCAGCGCTCCTGTGGCCTTACACGACGTTGCACCGCAAGCTCGGCCTCACCCGGACGCTGTGGGACCTCTTCCAGCAATCCGGCGACCTGCGCTTCTTCCTCTGGGCGGACGCGAACACCCTCCCCGGAAGAGTCCTCGTCGACCGGTTCAAGTGGGACACCGCCTACTACCCGGGCGCGGTCGCGCTCCTGGCGACAGCGGTGCTGCTCTTCTGGTGGGTGAAGCGCGACGTTCGCCGGCGCTCGCCCGTCGTCGGCCTCCTGCTCCTCGGCGCGGCGCTGTCGCCCTGGCTGACGGTGAGCGCGTTCTTCGCCTCGCTCCTCGCGGCGGCGGCGTGGCTCGTCTGGCTTGCGCGCCGAGGGCGGACGAGCTTTCTCGCGCCGGCGCTCTTCGCGCTGGCCGGCTCAGGCCTGTTCATCTTCGGCGGGCCGACCCCGACCGTCTTCGGACACGGCCTCGGTTACAGCCCGTACGTCTGGCTCTTCCAGCACGTGCCGTTCGTCGACTCGATGCGGATGGTCCGTCGCGCCGGGCTGCTCGTCGACCTCGCGCTTTGCGGCAGCGGTGCCGTGCTCATCAGCCGCCTGGAAGCGCGCGTGCCGTCCCTCGCGATGGCGTTGGCGGCGCTGACCCTCGTCGAAGGCGTTCCGTTCGGGGTGAGAGCGAGACCGGTGCCGACGACCTGCTCCGATGCCGCCTACGCGGCCGCGCACCGGCTCGGCATCACGGCCGTCGCGGATCTCTCCAGCGAGCGGCCGCGCGATCCGACCCTCGCCGAGCGGCGCTACGCGGCACTGACCTGCGGCGTGCGCACGACCGACGGTCCGGCGGGGTTCGTCCCGGCGCTCGCCCAGGTCGCGGAGGACTCCGCGCGCACGCTTCCCGACGCGGGCGCGCAGGCATGGCTGTGGGACGCCGGTCTGCGCGGGGTCGTGGTGCGTGGGCAGTCGCTCTGGTCGCGTGACACGGTGGCGCGGCTCGCTCCCATCGCCCGCAAGATCGTGTGGGCCGGCGCGGACACCGTGGTCGAGCTGTCGCCGCCGCGCTCGGCGGCAGCGGTCCTGCCCGGGCGCCTCGCGGGCCCGCGGATCAAGGTGACCGGCATCGAGTGCCATCCGTCGCCGGGTTGTGCCGCGGCCATCGACGGCGACGAGGCGACGCGCTGGACGACGTTCGCTCAGGTCGCGCCGGGCCAATCGGTGACGCTGCGCTTCGCGCCGGCGGTGGTGACCGGCGTCGAATGGCACACGACCGGCCATCCCGACGACTTCCCGCGGGGCCTGACGGTCGAACGCGAGGTCGCTCCGCGCGTTTGGGCAGTCTGGCGCGACGTGCCTTCGATCTCGCCCCTCCGCCTCGGCCGGGAGGCGATGCGCTCCTCCTATGCGATTGCGCTACCGCCTGAAAGGACCGCTGCCGTTCGGCTCATCGAGACCGGGGCGAGCGTCAAGTTCTGGTTGTCGGCGACGGAGATCGAAGTCGTCGGCACGGCCACGAAGCAGCGGTCCGCGCCGACGCCCGCGCGCCAGCGACCGAGTGGGTGATCGCCCGCGGCTCGCAGCGGACCATCTGACGGCACGCCGAATCCTCGGTGCGCGCTTAAGGCAGCCGACGCGGCTGGCATGCGTTGGCCGCGGAAACCGGCGCCGATAGCGATAGGGGTCGGCCGGCCGGCCGCGAGGCGGCGTCGACCCCCGACCCGGGCGCTGTCATTCGATGGCGATACCGTCAACTCGACGGGCACCCGCGAATCACATACCGAGGCTCGGCATCACCTGGAACGGCCGCCGAATCGGTTTTCGTGAGGTACCGCGGGCGGTCGTGAGGCGTTGGCGTTCCCAGAGCCTCCCGAGCGGGAGAAGTAGTACATTCTCTGGCGAGGACATTCTTCGACGGGCGAAAGATAGCCTTGAACGTTGCGAACGAAGCGCTTTATGTTTGGGCTGGGAGGTCGCGGTCCAGCCGGGTTCGGCCGGCTTTTCTCGATTCCGGCACCTCGTCGCGCCCTGAAGGGGTCCCGCCCCCTCGCGCGAGCGCACCGCGGGCAGGTTCAGCGCGGTCTCAGGTCGCGCGATGGAGGAAGAGGCAAGCGATGGTGGAACCGGTTCGTTCGGCGTTGTGGCTCGGCGAGGTCGCCGCGGCCTCGCTGGCCGGCGGGGTGGTGGGCTCCATCAGCGGGCTGGGCGGCGGCATCGTCATCGTCCCGGTGCTGACGGTGATCATGGGCCTGCCGATCCAGGTCGCCATCGGCGCGAGCCTGGTGTCGGTCATCGCGGTCAGTAGCGGCGCCGGGTCGGTCTACGTCAAAGACCGGGTGACGAACGTGCGCATCGCGATGTTCCTCGAGCTGTCGACCGCGCTCGGAGCGATCGTGGGCGCCGGGCTCCTGGCGCCTATTCTCCAAAGCCACACGCGGGTGCTCTACATCCTCTTCGGCCTGGTGCTCTTGACCTCGCTGATTCCGGTCCTCTTCAAGATCGCCGAGGAGCTCCCGCAAGGGGTGCAGAACGACCGCCTGGCGACGCGGCTCAAGCTCAACGGGAGCTACTTCGACCACCGCTTGAACCGGACCGTCGAGTACAACGTCACCGGCATTCCCGCCGCGCTCGGCTACATGTTCAGCGCCGGCATCATCTCGGGGCTGCTCGGCATCGGGGCCGGGGTGGTCAAGGTCCTCGCCCACGAAATCGCGATGAAGGTGCCGACCAAGGTGTCCACCGCGACCTCGAACTTCATGATCGGCGTCACCGCGGCGGCTGGAGCGGGCGTCTACCTGCACCGCGGCGACGTGATGCCGTTCATCGTGGCCCCGGTGGCGGCAGCGGTGCTCCTGGGCGCGTATCTGGGCACCAAGCTGATGGAACGCCTGTCCAATTCCCGCGTCCGCCAGATCTTCGCGGGAGCGCTCGGGGTGGTGGGGCTGGAGATGCTCTCGCGCGGATTCGGCTGGCGCCTGTGAGGTGAATCGAAACATGGCCTTGGACGTGGAAGCGACGAGCGAGCTCGAGAACGGCGTCTCCCAAGCGCGCCGACCGGCGGAAGCGACCGAACAGCGTGCCCCGCGGGTCAAGACCTCCAGCGGCGCTCCGGGGAGGCTTCAGGTGCAGGACGTCGCCGCTTGGTCGCTCAGGGCGGGCGTCATCACCAGCGTCAGCGTGATGCTCCTGGGGCTCCTGGTGAGCTTCTTGCGCCACCCGCCGACCGTCCAGCAGATGGAGCACACCCGGAACTTCGACTATCGCTTCACCGCGCTCCTGAGCGGCATCTTGCACGGCGACGGCCCCAGCATCGTCGGCCTGGGCGTGTTCCTGCTGGTCTTGACGCCCATCGCCCGAGTCGCCATCTCGATGGTCACCTTCGCCATCGAGGAGAAAGACCGGCTCTACGCGGTGATCACGTTCTTCGTGCTGGCGATGACCCTCGTTTCGCTGATTCTGCTCCACTAGAGCGCTTCTACCCATCGAGCGGCTCTCGCTCGGAGCGGCGCTCGCCCTCAGCCTGGCTGTGGCTCTGCCGGAGCGGTCTCGGCCGGCGGAATCTCGCCCAGGCGGGCGAGCGCCGCGCGAAAGACGATGGGCCCGATCAGCTCGTGTAGCGAGATCACCGCCAGCGAAAGGGTCTCGATCGCCCGTCCCCAGGCTCCGAAACTCTCGGCCACGACGATGACGAGCCCGACTGTGACGCCCGCCTGGGAAATGAGCCCGGCCGGCACGTTGCGCGCCACGGGGGCCGGCACCCCTCCCGCTCGGGCCCCGACGCGATTCATCACCTGAATCAGCCCCGCCCGCACCAGCACCGTCCCGAGGACCACCGGCAAGAGCTCCATGAGCTGCGCCAGATGGAGCGACGCGCCCGCGGCTGCGAAGAACACCACCAGTACCGGAACGCGCACGTGCTCCAGGACGTCCTGCATCTCCTGCGCCGCCTCCGACGCGACGTTTCGCACGATGACCCCGGCCATCACGCTCGTCAGGATGCTCGAGAGCCCGAGGCGGCTGCCCACCTCCGCAATGACCAGGCACGTCGCCACCACCATCAGCCCGCTGCGGCGGTGCACCAGCCGCCGGTAGATGGCCACCGCCACCCCCGCGATGATTCCCGCGACGAGCGACCCCAACACCTCGAACGCGACGTGCCCCGCCGCCTTCCCGAGCAGCATCCCCACGCCCAGCCGCGCGCTCCCGCGCTCGTCGAGCAGGTGCGCCACCGCCGTTGAAACCGTGAAGAGCACGACCAGGGCCAAGTCGCCCATCACCACCAGCGCCAGCGTCCGTTCCGCGAGCTTTCCGCGCGCCCGCGTCTCCGCCAGCACCGCCACCGTCACCACCGGCGAGAAGGTCGCCATCACGGCGGCGAACACCAGCGCTACCGCTATCCGTCTCGCCCAAGGCAGCCCCGCGGTGAACGAAACCCATGGGCTCACCAGGAGCGCTACGGCAAAGAGCCCCGCGAAGAGCCCTCCGATGAGGAATCCTCCGTGCCGAGCCAGGCTCTTCCACGAGGCCCGCAGCGCTTCCAGGTCCATCTCGACCCCGGCCGAGAAGGCGATGAGCGCTACCGCCAGGCCATTGACGAGGTCCAGCTCGCGCGCCATCCGGGGCGAGAGCACGTTCAGAACGGAGGGCCCCAGGGCGAGGCCGGTCACGAGGTACCCGGTCAAGCGCGGCAGCCGGACTCGACTCGCCGCCTCCCCGACGATGGCCGCCGCGATGAGGATGAACCCCAGGGCCATCGTGGCGAACCGGCCGGCGTCGTCGGCCGCGACGTGGCGGGCCGTGACCACGAGCGCGACCACCAGGACCAAGGCCGCCACCCGGTTCATGGCGTTTTCTCGCGGGTGGGAGGGGGAGTGCTCTCGGGAAGCTTGGCACGCGCCAGAAGACGAGTGGTCCAGACGCCGGCGGTCTCCGACAAGAGCAGGCCCAAGACCGCCACCGCCACCGCCACGGCTCCCAGGCGGCCGCGCGCGCTATGGGCGTAGTCGAGGGCCAAGCCCAACGCCACCGCCCCCGAGGGCAACAAGCCCAAGCCCATCAGGCGCGGCAGCTCGCCCTTGGACACCGCCGAGGCCGCTCGCCCACCGAGGATCTTGCCGGCGGTGCGCAGGACCAGGAAGAAGCCCAGCACCACTCCCGCCCGCCAGGTCGGCATCCGCAGGGCGGCGCCGGCGATGACGAGCAACAGCACCGTCAGGGGCGGCTCCAGGAACCCGAGGCTGTCGGACAGCTCCCGCGCCAGGCTTCCCGAAACCTGGGCGATGGTCATCCCGGCGAGGAGCGTCGCCGCCACCGGCGGAAGGGACAGGTACGCCGCCGTCCCCGCGGTGACGAGGAGCATCCCGAGTTGGAAGGCGCCGCGCAGGGCGGCATCGCTGGTGCCGCGCGACAAGAGCCAGGTGCACAGGCCACCGACGATGCCGATGGTGGCGAGCGCGAGGAGCCGTTCGAGGGGCACCAGGGTGGCGGTCGGGGACAAGAGCGCCACCAGCACTCCGGCGACCAGAACGGCCGCGACGGTCCCTTGATCCGCGACTCGGGTGACGAGGTCCGGCTGGCCGGGGCTCGCGCGGCGCACCACCGCGCCCAGCGAATGGCCTCCCGATATCGCAGCGACGCAGCCCAGGACCGCCGCCGCGGTGGCCCGGCGCTGCAGGTCGGCTGGCGAGACGATGTCCAGGAGCACGAACAGCGGTGCGCCCACGAGGACGATGGTCGACAAGCTCTCCATCGCCGCTGACGCCAGGATGGTGCGCTGCCGGGGTCCTATGATCTCCAAGCGCAAGCCCATCAAGAGGCCGAGCATGCCCAGGCCCAGTGTCACCAGCGGGTCGAGCTCGCGCACCACGGCCCGGTTGACGACGCCCAGGCCCGCTTCCGACAGGAGCATGCCGAGCGGCAGGAACAGAAAACCGCCCGCGAGAAGCTGCTCCAAGCCCAGCGCCTGCTTCAGGCGCACGAGCCGCGCCCACCCGCCGACCAGCGCCAGCAGCGCGATCAGCGCGAGGCCGCCGAGGAGCTGGGCATCGGAGAAACCGGACGGCATCCCGGCCGCGAGTCTTGTCACACGGCGGCGCGGCCGCAAAGAGAAAAGCGATCGGTCCCTCTCGTTCTTTCGCCGGCGCCTACCGCGTCCGGGTCCAGAGGGCGACGCCTTCCCGGCGCGCGTTCTGGAGCACCCGCGCCAAGGAGGGCGGCGCCGACTCGATCTCGCCGGAGGTCGCCATCGTCACGTCCACCGTGAAGAGCCCGTCCGCCTCGACGGCGTTCGCCGCGATCGCGAGAGCGGTCTTCACCTCCACTGTGCGCTCGTCCGCCACGACGAAGAAGGCGAAGGGCGAGCCCGGCTCGAACTGGCGCGCCTGGGCTCCGAAGAGGTCGACCCGCGCGAGCTTCTCCCGGGCGAAGGGCGGCAGCGCCCGCAGGAACTGCTCGGCGACGTTCACCGCCTCGGGCGACAAGCGGGCCGCCGCTTGGGTCGACAGGTGGAACATGCGTCCTTGGCATGGCACGCCGGCGGCAAGGCCGTCAAGCGCGGCCGGTCGTCCGATGCTCTTCACGCGCGAGACCGTGCGAAGCTTGCGGCCATGAGACGCTCCCTGTTCGCCCTTTCGCTCGTGACGATCGCGCTCCCCTTGTCTTCCGGCGCCAAGCCCACCGCGAGCGGCAGCGACGCCCAACCGCCGCTGCCCGCGCCCCTGGCAACCGGCGCCGGGACCAAGGTCTCGCGCTCGCAGATTCCGGCGTTCCTCGCCTTGTTCGGCCCGGCCACGCTGATCGAGAAGACCGGCTTTCGCACCGCCGTCGGCCGCTGGATCGAATACCGACTCCTCAACGCCGCGTCGGGCGGCGCCTCCAGCGGAACCCTGCGCATCCAGGAGGTCGGCCCCCGGATTCCCGGCGAGCACTGGTTCGAGATGCTCGGCGACACCGGCGGCGGCATGAGCGCCAGGATCCGGATGCTCACCCGCGGCACCCGGGACGGAAACGTCCGCCGGCTCATCGCTCAGATTCCGGGGTTCACCACGCTCGAGTTGCCCCTCGACAGCGTTACCGCTTCCCCCTTGAGCCCGGGCAGCCCCACCGGGACCCTGAGCCTCGGTCAGGCCCTGCACGCGGTGGCGACGAAGGTCGGCCACGGTTTCGTCGTGGTGCCCCTGGGCAAGTTCGAGTGCGACCACTGGGTGGTCAAGAACGGTGAAGCGCGGGTGGATTTCTGGACCACGACCGACGAGAAGGTTCCGTTCATCGGCGCCGTCAAGATCGGCTCCCCGCAAGGCGACGCGGTGGCGGCCAAGGTCGGCACCGATGCCGTCGCCCAGATCGCGGTTCCGCCGAAGTCGTTGTAGCGGTCCTCGAGACCCGCGCCATCGAGCGCTCGCCGCTTGCGGGTGGGTTCGGTTGCCGCATAGCTTGCGCGCCGATGAGCACCCTCCACGCGATCCTGCTCGGCCTCATCCAGGGCATCACCTGGTTTCTGCCCGTCAGCTCCGACGCGCACCTGCTCATCCTCTCCAAGCTCTGGGGCTGGAAGGACCCCGGCGCGCCGTTCACCGCGGTGATGCAGTTGGGCTCCCTCGTCGCGATGCTGGTCTACTTCCGCGACGACCTTCTGAAGCTGACCCGCGGCGCTCTCCAAGGGCTGAAGGCCCGCCGCCCCCTCGCCACGCCCGACTCCCGGCTCGCCTTCGGCATCGTCGTCGGTACCATCCCCATCGGCATCCTCGGCGTCGCCTTCAAGCACAAGATCGAGCACCAGTGGCGCTCCCTCTACATCGTCGCCGCCGCGCTGATTCTCCTCGCGCTGGTGCTCGCCCTCGCCGAAGGGACCGCGCGCCACCGCCGCGAGATGGCCGAGATGACCTTCCTCGACACGGTGATCATCGGCTTCTGGCAAGCGCTGGCGCTGGTGCCCGGCTGCTCGCGGTCGGGCTCCACCATCACCGGCGGCCTCTTTCTCGGCTTGAAGCGGGAGACCGCGGCGCGCTTCTCGTTCCTCCTCGGCATCCCGGCGACCGCGGCGGCGGGCCTCTTCGAGGCGCACAAGGCGTTCCACGCGGGCGCTCTCGGCCACAGCATGGTCTTGCCGACCCTGGTCGCGACGGTGACCGCGATGGTCTCGGGGATGGCGGTGATCGCGGTGCTCCTCAAGTTCCTCGAGACGCACTCCACCGCCCTCTTCATCGTCTGGCGCATCGCGCTCGGCCTCTACCTGTTCGGTCTGCTCTATTGGCGCGTGATTTGAGGCGTGGGGTGAACGAAGGACCGGTCACGCTGGCACAGGTGCGCGCCGCGCTGGCGAGCTACCGACCGAGACGGCTTCCGACATTCGGCATGCCTGCCGCCGTGCTCGTGCCGCTCTTCGAGCGCGACGGCCGGGTCCACGTCCTCTTGACCAAGCGCACCGACAGCTTGCGCCAGCACGCGGGCCAGATTTCGTTTCCCGGCGGCGGCCGGGACGCGGGCGACGAGGGGCCGCTTCAGACCGCGCTGCGCGAGGCCCGGGAAGAGGTAGGGCTTCTGCCCAGCGACGTGACCATCCTCGGCGCGCTCGACGATTGCCCGACCCTGGTGACGAACTTCGTCATCAGCCCGTGGGTCGGCGTGGTGCCGGCGGGCTATCCGTACGTCGTGTCGCGCTCGGAAATCGACGAGCTCATCGAGGCGCCGCTCGACGCGTTCTTCGAGCCGGGCGTCTTGCGCACCGAGGAGGTCGAGCGGCTCGGGATGCGGCTCAAGCTCTATTTCTATGAGGTCGTGGGGCACACGGTCTGGGGCGCGACCGCCCGGATGCTCACGCAGTTGTTCGAGCTCTTGGGAAGGGCGTAGACAGGAGCGCTACCGGTTACCCGCACATCGTCTGCGCTCGCGGGGATGGTAGGGCCGACCCTTGCGCCCGGAACGATGACGGCCGCGCAAACGAGGTCGGGAAAGAGGGCCGGCACCACTGCTTCCTGAACGGAGTGCCCACGAGCCATTGGAGCGTTCGATGTCGCTGCATCCCGTGATTCTCGCCGGTGGGTCCGGCACGCGTTTCTGGCCGCTCTCGCGCAGGTCGCGGCCGAAGCAGTTCCTCCCGCTCGCGTCGGACCGGCCGCTCCTCGTCGACACCTTCGCGCGCCTGCCACCCTTGGCGCGGGCACAGGACTCGTACGTCGTCTGCGGCGAGTCGCACGCGCCCGAGGTGCGCCGGTTGGTCCCGAGCCTTCCGCTAGCGCACCTGCTCATCGAGCCGGCCGCGCGCAACACCGCGCCGGCCATCGGGCTCGCGGCGGTGCACGTCGCGCACGACGATCCGCAGGGCGTCCTGGTGGTCCTCCCGAGCGACCATCACATCGGCGATGCGGCCGGGTTTCGCGCCGCGCTCGAAACCGCGGCGAGCCTCGCGCAGGACGGGCTCGTCGTGACGCTCGGCGTCCGCCCGACGCGGCCGGACACCGGCTACGGCTACATCCACCTGGGCGAGCGAATCGACCCGGGCGGACCCGTCGCGCATCACGTCCGCCGGTTCGTGGAGAAGCCGGACAGCGAGAGGGCTAAAGCCTACCTCGCGAGCGGCGAGTACCTGTGGAACGCCGGCATCTTCGTGATGCGGGCCGACGTCATCCTCCGGGAAATCGCGCGTCACCTGCCTGGGCTCGACGCGGCGCTCACCCGGATCGCCAGAGCGCTCGCAACGCCCGAGTACGTCGCGACGCTCGCGACCGAGTACCCCGGCGCCGAGGCCATCAGCATCGACTTCGGTGTGATGGAGAAAGCGGGCGGCATCGCCTGCGTGCCGGGCGATTTCGGCTGGAGCGACGTCGGCTCGTTCGCGGCGCTCCCGGAGGTGCGACCGGCGGACGCCCAGGGCAACGTGGTCCAGGGGGAAGCGGTGCTGGTCGACTGCGGCGGTTGCGTGGTGCTCAGCTCTGGGCGCACCGTCGCCGCGGTGGGCCTCCGGGATCTCGTCATCGTCGACGCCGGCGATGCGCTGCTCGTGGTTCCGAAAGATCGGGCGCAGGACGTTCGCGCGGCGGTCGACGCGCTGGGGCGAAGGGGCGCGACGAAAGTGCTCTGACAGGCAGCCCGGCTCCGCTGCTGCTTCGCACGCCCGAACCGCGCTGATCGGACCGATCGGTCTTATCGGTCGGATAGGTCGGATCGGTCACGCCCGCCACTCCGCGTCCTGCTGCGAGAACGGCGCCGCTCAAGCGCAGTGGCGAGCCCCGCCGCCGACCGACGAGCGCGACCGACTCGCGAGGGCCGCGCCTTCCGCGGTGGACTCTCGTCGTCCAATCGCCTAGCCTTTCGCGCCTTCGGGAGGTGACGGATGCGTTGGACCAGCCGGTTTCTCGGGGTGCTCGCTGGCCTCGTCCTCGCCAGTTGCACGGTCCCGCCGAAGGTGATCATCCGCCGCGAAGTCAAGATTCTTCCGGAGCCGTGCCCGCCGCCGCCTCCTCCCGCGAAGCCTTGCCCCCAGCCGAAGCCCTGCCCCCCACCGTCGCCGCCGCCGCCGGCAGCGTCCCCGCCGCCAACTTCCGCGGCGCCGCCTTCGGCTCCTGCACCTCTGGACCCCTCCCGGTAAGCCTTCGGCGCCGACTTGCTCCCGCTCTTGGCGTCGCGGCGGTCGAAAGCGTCGCGCGCGGCTCCGAGACGGCGCCAAGTCTTCCTTGAAACGCGCGGCGGGCGTTCCTAAGCTGCACGGCCCGACTCAGGAGCCGTCATGCCATCGATTCCCGTCCACGTCTTTCGCGAGTACGACATCCGCGGGCTCGTCGCGACCGAGCTGACGCCCGACTTCGCCCGCACGCTCGGCTTGGGCTTCGGCACCCATCTCAAGGAACGGCTGGGCTCCAGCTCGCCTTCCGCTCCCGAGCGCCGTCGAACAATCGCGCTCGGCCGGGACGTGCGCACCTCGTCGACGACGCTGCGCGACGCGCTGGTCGAAGGACTGACCGCGACGGGCGTGTCGGTCACCGACCTCGGCGTGGTGGCGACGCCGCTCACCTACTTCGCGGCGAACACCCTCCCGGTCGACGGGCTCGCGATGATCACCGGCTCGCACAATCCGCCGGAGTTCAACGGCTTCAAGACCGGCGCGGGCAAGACCACCTTCCACGGGAGCGAAATCCAGGAGCTGCGCCGGGTGTGCGAGTCGGGCCGCTTCGCCACCTCGAGCACTCCAGGAGCGGTGTCGACCCACGACATCATCGCGGACTACACGAAGTTCGTCCTCGGCAACATCGCGGTCGGCCCGCGCAAGCTGAAGGTGGTGGTCGACGCGGGGAACGGCTGCGGCGGGTTCATCGCGGTGCCGCTCCTCGAGAAGCTCGGGTTCGAGGTGGTCGGGCAGTTCATCGAGCCGGACGGCACGTTCCCGAACCACCACCCGGACCCGACCGTGGTGAAGAACATCGAGCCGCTGATCGAGCGGGTGCGGCGGGAGAGAGCGGACGTCGGCATCGCCTACGACGGCGACGCGGACCGCATCGGCGCGGTCGACGACCAGGGGCGCATCCTCTGGGGCGACGAGCTGATGGTCCTTTTCGCGCGCGACATCCTCAAGGAAAAGCCGGGCGCGACGTTCGTCTCCGAGGTCAAGTGCTCGATGGCGATGTACGACGACATCGAGAAGCACGGCGGCCACGCGGTGATGTGGAAGGCCGGCCACTCGCTGATCAAGGCGAAGATGGCGGAGACCGGGGCCGAGCTCGCGGGCGAGATGAGCGGGCACATCTTCTTCAAGAACCGCTACTTCGGCTTCGACGACGCCATCTACTCGACCTGCCGGCTGCTCGAGCTGATGTCGAAGTCGGACCGGCCGCTCTCCCGTCTGCTCGGCGATTTGCCGAAGACCTACGCCTCGCCGGAAATCCGGAGCGACTTCCCGGAGGAGCTGAAGTTTCGGGCGGTCGCCCTCGCGCGGGAGAAGCTGAAGAAGCTCGCGCCGACGACGGTCGACGTCGACGGCGTGCGCGCGATCTGGCCGGACGGCTGGGGGCTCGTGCGCGCGTCGAACACCCAGCCGCTCCTGGTGCTCCGGTTCGAGGCGACGACCGAGGCGCGGATGAGGGAGATCGAGGCGCTGGTGGAGGCGACCCTGGCCGAGGTGCGGCGGGAGCTCGGGGCGGAGGGCTGAAGCGATGCCGGTTAGCGACCCTCGGTTCGCCATCGGGCTCGACCTCGGCGGGACCAACGCGCGCGCGGCGGCGGTCGACGCGCAGGGCCGCATCCTGGCGCTGCACAAGCACCCTTTGGAGCAGCGCTCGCCAGAGGCGGCAGCGAAAGCACTGTCCAGGTGCGCCGCCGAGGTGCTGGCTCAGGTGCGACGGGACGCGGATTGCCTCGGGGTGGGGCTGGGGCTCGCCGGGCAGATCGACGCGGCGACCGGGCGGGTGCTGGTGGCGCCGAACCTCGGCTGGCGCGACGTCGACTTCCGCGAGCTCTTGTCGGCCGAGCTGGGGCGGCAAGTGCACCTCGCGAACGACCTGGCGGTGGCGGCGCTGGGGGAAGCGTCGGTGGGCGCGGCGCGCGGCTTTCGCGACGCGATTCTGGTCTTCGTCGGCAGCGGCATCGGCAGCGGGCTCATCTGCGACGGGCGCCTCTACCACGGCGCGCGCGGCCTTTCCGGCGAGCTCGGGCACATCAAGGTCCATCCGGGCGGGCGCCGGTGCGGCTGCGGCGAGCTCGGGTGCCTGGAGGCGTACGCCGGCGGCATCAACCTGGGTGTCCGCGCGGCCGAGCTGATGGCGCAGGGCCGCCAGTCCGCGCTCGTCTTCCCGGCCGGATTGCACCCGACGATGTCGATGATCGAGGCGGCGGCGAACGAGGGTGACGAGCTGAGCCGGGAGCTGAGGGAAGAGGCGGCGGTGCTGGTGGGCGTCGCGGCGGCGAACCTGGTGACGCTGCTCAACCCGTCGGTGCTGATCCTCGGTGGGGGCGTGCTCACCGGCTCGCCGACGATGCGGTCGCGGGTGGAAGAGGTCGTGCGCCAGAACGCCGGCCGCGCGGCGCTCAGCGGCCTGCTCGTCGTCGAGCCGACCCTGGGCGACGACGCCGGCGTCATCGGGGGCGCCTTCCTCGCCCGCGGGTAGGATTCGCGTCGATGCCCGCGCCCGCCCAACTCGCCGATCGGGAGGGCTCTCGGCCACCGGGACTGAAGCCGTACCTCAAGTGGGCTGGCGGCAAGCGCAAGCTCGTCGCGGAGCTGCTGCCGCATCTGGAGGTCGGGCGAACGCGTCGGCTGGTCGAGCCGTTCTGCGGAAGCGCTGCCGTTAGCCTCGCGTTGCACGACCGGTTCGGCCGCTTCTGGCTCAACGACACGAACCCCGACGTCATCGCGGTGCTGGAGGCGCTACGGGACAATCCCTCCGCGTTGATCGAGGAGACGCGCGAGCTGTTCGTTCCGGAGAATAACGTCGACACGCGCTACTACGAGCTCCGAGCCGAACTCAACGGGCGGCCGCCGCGCAGTAGGACAGCGCTCTTCCTCTATTTGAACCGCCACGGGTACAACGGGCTGTGTCGCTATAACGCCTCGGGCGAATTCAACGTCCCGTTCGGTCGGTACAAGAACCCGGGAGCGCCGCTCGAGGAGCTCCACGCCGCGCGCGCGCTCGCGCGGAAAGCACACCTGACCAGCGACGATTTTCGCGCGGTGATGGTTGAGTGCAGGAAGGGCGACACCGTCTACTGCGACCCGCCCTACGTGCCGCTGTCGAAGACCGCGAGCTTCACGAAGTACGCGGTGCGCGACTTCGGTCGTGCTGACCAGGAGGCACTTGTCGAAGCGGCGGTCCAGGCGGCGAAGCGAGGCGCGACGGTAGTGGTTTCGAACCACGCGACCGAGGAGACGAGAAGGCGCTATCGCCGAGCCGGCGCGCATGTTCACGAGGTGGATGTCAAGCGGAGCATCTCGTGCGATGGCTCGAACCGGGCCGTGGTTCGCGAAGTCATTGCCGTGTTCCGGGCCTGATGGTCAGGCTCCGAATCGGACCGATCGGTCGGATCGGTCCGATCGGTCATTTTCGTGGCCAGGCATCCGCTGCGCTGGGACGGTCCGCTTCAGTCCAGCTCGATCATCCGGAACCGGTCGCCCTGTGGCTTCTGGTCAGCGGGAGCCTTGCCGTTGTCCTGCTGGGCTCCTGGCGTCGCGGCAGGCGGCGGCGCTGCCGGTGAACGAGAGGGGTTCGCCCCTGCCGGCGCGCGCTGGGCGTTGGCCGGCGGCTGGCCGTAGAGCTCCCGGTTGTAGATCGAGTCGCGCGCCGGGGGCACGGAGGGGGGCGGAGGGCTCACGCTCGGCGGCGGCGCTGGCGCTGTGGGGCGGCGGTACTCGGTCACGTCGACGTTGCCGGTCGGCGTCCGGACCTGGAGGTGCTCCCCGTTGACGATGAACTTCTCCAGGATCGGGTCGCCCGGGCGCTGGGTCTTCAGCCGCCGGAGCAAGCCCGCGAAGGTCTCGTCGCCCACCTCGTCGTAGCCCTTGGGCGTCGCCTCGAGGGTCGCCTGGCCGATGGTGGAAAGGCCGTCCAAGACGTAGGTCGCGGTCAGCTCCACCGCCAGCTCGACGAGCTCCTGCCGATCGAGAGCGGAAAAGCGCTGCCGCAGCGCTTCCATCTCTCTCGCCAGCGGGTCGGGCGCCTTCGGCGTCGGGTCGCTCATCTACAGCTCCACCTCGGTCTCGGGCGAGAGGTCGACCGGCACCGGCAGCGCGGTCCCCACCAGCGTCGCGCCGCGAAAGCTCGTCGCCTCCAGGAGCGTCCCGGTGAAGTCGCACCCGACCAGGGTCGCCCGGCGGAAGCTCGCCGCCCTGAGGCTCGCGCCCCGCAGGTCGCAGTCGATGAGCGTCGCGCCGTCGAAGGCGCTGCGGTCGAGGGGAGCGCCACCGGTGCGGGAGTCCGAGAAGGAGACGCGGACCAGGGTCGCCCCGCGGAAAGAGGCGCGGATGAGCGGCGTCTCCTCGAACCGGGCCACCGCCAGGCGAGAGCGGTCCAGCTTGACGTTCATCGCCTGGCAGCCGTGGACCCGGAGGCGGCGCGCGTGGAAGCCGGTCCAGTCGGCCTCGTTGAGCTCGGAGAAGTAGAGCTCGACCCGGCTCGCCCTCGATTCGCTCAAGAGCGCGCCCCGCAGGTTGGTGGAGACGAAGGTGGTCGACTCGAACGCCGAGCTGGACAGATCCGCTTCCCCAAAATCGCAGCGCTCCAGGACCACAGCGCTGAGGTCGGCGTTGGGGCCGTGGAGCGAGCGCAGGGCGACGTCGGTCACCCGGTCACCGCGAAATCCCCGGACCTCGCGAAAGCGGCTGAGCGCGAGATCGTCCTGATGTCGAGTGAATTCCATCGAGGGGCCGACTCTGGCACGGCTGACGGTCGAGCGGCAAGCCTGGGGCGAAGGAGAGGGCGGATCCGCGTCGTCGTTTCCCGCCGGCCCGCTGCGGCGCCTGCGAGAGCCGACCGATCGGTCGGATGGGACCGATCGGTCCGATCGGACGGGCGGATGCCGGTCAACGCGCCGGCCGGGACCCGCGCGTCTTGCGCCGTGCGCTGCTGCCGCGCCTCGTTCTCGGTTTGCGTCGCGACGAAGTCGCGTGGTACCGATGCTCGAATGAGCCGAGGTGCTTCCGACATCGACCCCTTCGCCGGCCCCGCGCCGGTGCCCTACGCGCGTCCGGTGACCGCCGACCGCGCGCGCGCGACCCCCGCGCCTGCGCCAGCGCGCGCGCCTGAGGCGAGCCAACCGGCCGAGCCCCCAGCGGAAGCGGCGCCGCCCCCGTCGAACGAGGCAGCAGCGCTCAAGGAGGCCAGCGAAGAGGCCAACGCGATGCGCCAGGTCGACAAGGACCTGGAGTTCCTCATTCGCGCCCGCTACGCGGTGCTCTACATGCTGACGAGCGAGGAGCGGCGGGCGGAGGAGACCATCCGCCGCGTCGGCCACGCCCGCTCGATGAAGGTCTTCGTCTGGTCGATCACCGAGGGGATGAAGCTGACCGACGGCTCCGCCGCCGACTGGAACCCGACCGAGTACAAGGACCCGCTCAAGGCGCTCCAGTTCGTGCTCGACCGCGACGTGCGCGGCCTCTTCGTCTTCCGCGACGCGCACCCGTACCAGAAGAACCCGGAGTTCGTACGCAAGCTCCGCGACGTCGCGCGCAAGCTCAAGGAGACGAAGAAGACCCTCATCCTGCTCGCGAGCGTGCTCGCCGTGCCGCCCGAGATGGAGAAAGAGGTCGCGGTCGTCGAATATCCTTTGCCTGGAATTCCAGAGATCACCGAGATCTTCGATAAGACCCTGCGCACGGCGCAGGAGGCGTTCGGGCGCGAGCTGGAGCTGGACCAGCGCGAGCGCGAGCGGCTGGTGGAAGGGGCGCTGGGGCTGACCGCGGACGAGGCGGAGAACGTCTTCGCGAAGAGCCTGGTGCAGAAGGGCACCCTCGACATCGACGTCGTGCTCCGGGAGAAGGAGCGCATCGTCAAGAAGAGCGGCATCCTCGAGTTCTTCCCGACGCAGGAGACGATGGACGGCATCGGCGGCCTCGACCGGCTGAAGGACTGGCTCAAGAAGCGGCAGAGCGCGTTCGGGAAGGCGGCGCGCGACTACGGGTTGCCGCGGCCGAAGGGCATCCTCCTCATCGGCGTGCCCGGCTGCGGGAAGTCGCTGACCGCGAAGGCGGTGGGGACCTTCTGGCGGCTGCCGCTCTTGCGGCTGGACATGGGCAAGGTCTTCGCCGGCCTCGTCGGGTCGAGCGAGGAGAACATGCGCCGGGCGATCATGATGGCGGAAGCGGTAGCGCCCAGCGTCTTGTGGCTCGACGAGTTGGAGAAGGGGCTCGCGGGCACCGGCAGCTCGAACAACACCGACGGCGGCACCGCGGCGCGCGTCTTCGGCTCGTTCGTGAGCTGGCTGCAGGAGAAGACTTCGCCGGTGTTCGTCATCGCCACCGCCAACGACGTCTCGCAGCTCCCGCCGGAGCTGATGCGCAAGGGCCGCTTCGACGAGATCTTCTTCGCGGACCTGCCGACCCAGCCGGAGCGGGAGGAGATCTGGCGCATCCATTTCAAGAAGCGGAGGCGGGACCCGGCGAAGTACGACATCGCGGGGCTGGGGAAGGCGAGCGACCAGATGAGCGGCGCCGAAATCGAGCAGGCGGTGGTGGCCGCGATGTTCGACGCCTTCTACGACCAGGCCGAGGTGAGCGACCAGCACGTGATGAAGGCGCTCTCGGAGACGGTGCCGCTCAGCCGGACGATGAAGGAGAAAATCCTCGACATGCGTGCCTGGTGTCGCGCGCGGGCGCGGCCGGCGTCGAGCGCCTGGGCGGACACGCTCACCCCGGAAGGCACCCGGCAGATCGAGACGTCGTGAGGTCGAGTCGTAGGATGGGTGAAGCCGTAGGATGGGTGAAGCGCAGCCCATCAGCAGCGCCCCTGACGATGGGCTCCGCTACGCTCCACCCATCCTGCGGTGACCGGCAGTGATCGCACCGCGTGGTCAGGAGAAGCGCTGATGTCCCACTTCACGAACATCGACACGAAGATCACCGACCTCGTGTGCCTGAAGGCGGCGCTGGAGGACCTGGGGCTCGCGTTCGACGAGGCGACCGAGAACCAGCTCGTCTACGTCAAGGGCTGGCGGGGCGCGCAGCAGCAGGCGGAGCTCTCCATCCACATGACCTCGCACTACGACGTGGGCGTGCGGCAGAACGCGGATGGCACCTTCGGGCTCGTCGGCGACTGGTGGGCGATCGAGGAGGAGACGGAAGAAAAGCAGGAGGTGCTCCAGCAGCGGCTCTTGCAGCGGTACGCCTTCCACAAGGCGAAGAGCGAGGCGAAGAAGCAGGGCTTCACCATCGACAGCGAGGACGTGGCGCAGGACGGGACCATCCGGCTGAGCGTCTCGCGCGACGCGCCGGCGGAGGTGCAGGTCGACACCAGCGTCAAGCTGGGCGTGACCCGGTAGATCGAATCGGTGGGCGGCTGCGCCGGCGTCGGGCGAGAGGGCTCTTAGGAGGCAGAGGATGGGCGGCAAGCAGGTGATGGAAATCGAGATTCTCCCCTCGGGCGAGGTGAAGATCCAGGTCAAGGGGGTGCCGGGGCCGTCCTGCGAGCACGTCAGCAAGGAGTTGGAGGACCAGCTCGGGGCGGTGACCAACCGGCAGCACACCGGCGAGTTCTTCGAGGAGTCCGGCGACAGCGGTGCCGGCTCTCATTAGCCCTGCTGAGCGGCGATGATCCAGCTCACCCATCTCACCGGGAGCCGCGCGGGGCAGGTCGACCAGAGCCCCAACGCGGTGGTCAGGCTCGGCCGCGGGACCGACTGCGACGTCCGCTTCGACGCCACCGTCGACCGGACCGTCTCCACCCATCACGCGGAAATCCGCTTCGACGGGCAGGGGTACCTCCTGGTCGACCTGCACTCGTCGAACGGCACGCTCATCAACGGCCGTCCCGCCCAGCAGCAGCGCTTGAGCCCGGGGGACATCATCGCCGTCGGCGGCGAAGTCGGGCCGCAACTGCGCTTCGACGTCCCGCAGGTGGCGGTCCCCTCGCCCCGGGCGCGCGCGACGCACCCGTCGGCGGCGAAGGCGGCCCCCGCGCCGGTGACCGACGACGACGTGCTCAACGCGGCGCAGGCGGCGGTGGCGAAGGCGCGCCAGTCGCGCCAGGCGTCCGGGGGCGCGGCGCCCACCGGCCAGACCATGTTCCTCATGGTCGACGCCATCAACCAAGTGGTGGAGAAGAAGAAGTCCAACTTCAAGCGCAACCTGGCGATCGTGATCGGCGTCGCGGTCGTGATCTTCGCCGTGATGGGGTACGTGATCCTGCATCAGCGCGCGCTCTTGAACGCGAAGGTCGACCAGAAGAAAAGTCTCGACACGCAGATCGCCCAGCTCCAGCAGCAAATCCAGCTCGAACCGGATGCGCAGAAGCGCAAAGCGGAGGTCGCGCAGCTCGACGAGCTGACCGGGAAGGCGGAGCAGGTGACCCAGGAGCTGGAGTCGACGAGCAAGGGCCAGCAGGCGATGGCGCGCGCGGGGCTCGGGCACCAGGACTTCGTCGACCAGCAGATCCAGGAGATCCTCCACGAGTTCGAAGCGGACACCTATTCTATTCCGCAGAATTTCCGCGACGCGGTGAAGGCCGACCTCCAGAAGTGGCAGCACGACCCGAGCCTGCCGCGCATCTGGGCGAGGCGGCAGCGCTACTGGCCGATGATCTCGCAGGCCTTCGCGCAGGAGCAGGTGCCCGACGTGATGGCCTACGTCGCCTGGCAGGAGAGCGAGTTCAACCCGGAGATCTGTTCCCAGGTCGGCGCCCGCGGGATGTGGCAGTTCATGCCCTCCACCGCGCGCCGCTACGGTTTGAGGGTGTCGCATGTCTGGGACCATTGCCAGCCGAAGGGAGGGGCAGCGGTCTGCAACTGCGGCAGCGGTACCGACGAGCGGACCGACCCGTACAAGTCCTCGCGGGCGGCGGCGCAGTACTTGGGCGACCTGCTCGCCCAGTTCGGGATGAGCTCGTTCATGCTCGCCATCGCGAGCTACAACAAGGGCGAGCACGGGATGCGCCAGGTTCTCTGCCAGTACAAGCTCAGGACCCGCGCCCAGCGCGACTTCTGGAACCTCTACTACATGCGCTACCTGCCGCAGGAGACCTTGGACTACGTGCCCCGGATCATCGCCGCCTCGATCATCGGCCACAACCCGCAACGGTTCGGCCTGACCCCCTGACCGGCGGGTCGGTCGGGCTCTTGGGCGCTCGCCCGCCGAGAGCTTTTTCCCGACGCCCGAGGTGGCCGGAAGGTGTATGACAGCGCGCGACGAGAGCCCTTGAAGCCGAGGTTCGGGTCGGCGAACCGCGAGGAGACCATGAGGCGTACGACTCCGCTCTTGCTTACCTTGGCGACGCTCGTGTGGGCGGCCCTGGCCTGCGCCCCGCCGCCGTTCAACTACGTCCGCCTCTCCCGGCCGATGGCGCTGGGCGAGGACCAGACGGTGGACATCGTGCCCGGCGACCCGTACCAGCGGGCGGCGAGCCGGAAGATCACCCTCCTCGGGCACGGGAAGCTGACCGTCACCGTGACGCCGGTCAACGCGCAGGCGAAGGAGCAGATCGACGTCTTCAACGAGACGGGAGGGCTGCCGGTCGACCAGGGCACTTCCCCTCTCCAGGTGCCGGACCTCGCCGCCGGGACCTACTACGTGGTGGCGGTCGCGCAGAACGGCGTCCCGACCAAGGTGGACATCGTCACTGCCTTCGAGCCGAAGGACCCGGAAGCGCGCTCGGGCGCGTTCGGGCACGAGGACGGGGCGACGGTGCTCGACCCGACGCAGCTCGCGCAGGGCACGCTGTCGCGCGGCACCGTCGACTACGCGAACCTGATGCGCTCGCACTACTACACCTTCACGCTCACCGATGCGGGGCAGGAGGTGAAGCTCGACTTCCACACCCACGACCCGCAGCGGGGCAACGTCACCGCGGCGGTCAAGGCGCCGAACGCCGACTACGCCAACGTCGCGGCCACCGGCTTCGACCTGAAGAACGCGCCGGCCGGGAGCTATTTCGTGCGGGTGCAGGCGGACCCCAGCTCCTCGGCGGCGTACTCGCTCAAGGCGCAGGCCATCGCCGGCGACCCCGACCGGGCCTCGGGCGACGACGCGACCCAGGATGGCGCCGACCAGCTCACCTTCAAGCCGGAGCCGGACGGCCAGAACCAGCTCGCGCAGGACAAGAACTCGGTCGACTACGACCAGGGCAACCGCACCAACTGGTACACCTTCTCGGCGCCGGACAAGGGGAACTGCAGCATCGTCTTCCGCCCCAAGGACCGGGACAGCGACGTGCGGGCCGAGTTCGTGCGGGAGAGCGGGCAGGAGGAGGGCGACCGGATTCGCAGCGGCTTCACCCGGCCGTGCGACAAGAGCCCGCTCTGGGTGCGGGTGTACGCGCCCAAGTCGGGAGACGGCGGCGAGTACCGGCTGCGGGTGGAGTACATCCCGTCGAAGTTCGTCCTCGCGCACATCACCGAGCTGGGCCGCGGGGGTGGCGGCTGCACGGTGATCGTCGACAAGGGCATGCGCGACCAGGTCCGCACCGGCGCCGCCGCCAACGTGGTCGACGGGCAGGGCAACACCGTCGCCGCCGGTTACGTGGAAGAGGCCTACCGCAACGAGAGCCGCGTGCGCGTCAGCACCGACAACTGCCATTTCTCCGGGGCGACGGTGCAGATCGCCGGCGGGTACTAGCGCAAGCCGGCAGAGCTTTCGGTCACCGCAGGCGTCGGCTGGGCGCCAGGCGGTGCGGGCGCGCCCGCGCTCTGATCGGACCGATCAGTCGGATCCGACCGATCGGTCCGATCCGGCGATCGCGAAGTGGGCGACAAGCGGCTCGCGGAGCTCGAAGCCGGGCAGGAGCGCTGGCGTAGACCGCCGGGTCAGCGGTTCGCGTCCTTGAACACCTGGTTGACCGCGCCGTTGATGTGGGTCTTCTCGAGCTGGTTGGCGTTTTCGAGCCGCTGGACCGTGCGGCCGGGCAACCCGCCCCATGCCTTGACCTTGTTCGCGAGGCTGCCCTGGTTCGGGTTGGCCTGCATTCCCAGTCCGTCCAGCTTCTCGCGCGCCGCCGCCCACCCGGCCTGAGCCTCGGCAGAGCTGCCGTCCTTCTGGAGCGCTTTCGCTGCCGGCAGGACCGCCTTGCAGACCCCTTGGGCCCGGTCGTCGCCGCGGCCGCGGTCGAGCACGAACGCGCAGGCGTCGCCCTGGTCCGGCAGGTTGCAGATCACCCGGGCGAGCGTGGTGCACGGCGGCGTGAAGAACCCGCTGCAGCCGGCGAGGACGACGACGAGCAAGAACGCGATCTGGCGCATGGGGAGCCCTCCATGAGGCGCGCTCGAAAGCCTACGCCGGTTCGCGTTCGCTGGTACAGTGCCCCTTGCGATGGAAACCGGGGACTTGAAGCGGCTCGTCGAGGCCGCGTACGCCGACCGCGCCCTCCTCGCCGAGCCGCGGCATGCGGACGCGGTCAAAGAGGTCGTCGACCGGCTCGACCGCGGGCTCTTGCGGGTCGCCGAAAAGGCCGCCGACGGCTGGACGACCCACGCCTGGATCAAGGAAGCGGTGCTGCTCTACTTCGTGCTCTCGCCGCTCAGCGAGGCGGACGCGGGGCCGCTGCACTTCCACGACAAGGTGCCGGTGAAGAGCGGCCTCGCCCAGGCGGGCGTGCGGGTGGTGCCGCCGGGGACGGTCCGCTACGGCGCGTTCCTCGAGCGCGGCGCCGTCGTCATGCCGGGCTTCGTCAACATCGGCGCCTGGGTCGGCGGCGGCACCATGGTCGACACCTGGGCCACCGTCGGGTCGTGCGCGCAAATCGGCCGCAACGTCCACCTCTCCGGCGGGGTCGGCATCGGCGGCGTCCTGGAGCCGCCCCAGGCCGCGCCGGTGATCGTCGAGGACGGCGCGTTCATCGGCTCGCGTTGCATCGTCGTCGAAGGCGCGCGGGTGGAGGCGGAAGCGGTGCTGGGGGCCGGCGTGACCCTGACCGCTTCGACGCCGGTCATCGACGTCACCAGCCCGCGCGAGGTGGTCTACAAGGGCCGGGTCCCGCCGCGCAGCGTGGTCATCCCGGGCATGCGCGCCAAGCGCTTCCCCGCCGGCGAGTTCATGGTGCCCTGCGCGCTGATCATCGGACAGCGCAAGGCGTCGACCGACTCGAAGACCAGCTTGAACGCCGCCCTGCGCGACTTCGCGGTGCCGGTCTAGAGGAGGCGAGGAGCGCGGGCGTTCATCGCCGCGCCGGGACCTGAGGTGCTGGAAACAAATGACCTGATCATGTTCGGGCGCTTTCTCGTTCTCGCTCATCCTGAGCGCAGTCGAAGGATGGGCGGGAACGCCCTGGGCCGCTCGCCCTTCGACTGCGCTCAGGGTGAGCGGTCCCGGACAGCACGAATGATCAAGGTTATTCTGGTCCGGGGACTAAAGTGATGCCGGCTTTCGATTCATCGACCTCGACCGATCGGGCGCTCGGCGAGGCCCTCGCGCGGCGCACGCTCGATCTGTGCCGCATCCGGTCGGCGACGGGCGAAGAACGTGCGATCGCCGATCGCGCGGAGACCTGGGCGCGCCCGCTCTTCGAGAACGCCGTCGAGCGGATCGGCAACTCGCTCGTTCTCGGCCGCCCCGGAAGCGACGGGCGGCAAAGCGTCGGCCTCTTCGGCCATCTCGACACCGTGCCGCCCTCCTCTAGCGCCGATGAACCCCATCTCGAGCCCGACCGGGTCGTCGGCCTCGGCGCGAGCGACATGAAGGGCGGCCTCGCGGTGCTGGAGCTCCTCGCCGAACGGGGAGCCCTCGAAGAGGCGCCGTTCGATGTCGTCGCCGTGATGTACGAGCGGGAGGAGGGGCCGTACACCGAGAGCGGTCTCGGCCCCTTGTTCGAGAAGCGCCCGGACCTTTCGCGCCTCGACTTCGCGCTCTGCCTCGAGCCGACCGACAACGCCATCCAGATGGGCTGCTGCGGGTCGATTCACGCGACGGTCACCTTCGAGGGCATCAGCGCCCACTCGGCGCGCCCGTGGCAAGGCGAGAACGCGATTCACAAGGCGGGACCGCTCCTCGTCCGCTTGCGCGAGCGGACGCCGGTCGCGGTCGAGGTCCAGGGCTTGCGCTTCTGGGAGGCGATGAGCGCGACCGTCGTGCGGGGGGGCCGCGCCCGCAACGTGGTGCCCGACGAGCTGGCGCTGAACCTGAACTATCGCTTCGCGCCGTCCAAGTCGCTCGACGAGGCGCAAGAGGAGCTGAAGCGGTTCGTGGGAACGCAAGCGCAAGTGCTCTTCACCGACCTCGCCCCGGCGGCACCGGTCTTCCGGGACCATCCGCTCTTGCGCCGCCTCCAGGAGACGACCGGCGCGCCGATCGAGAGCAAGCAGGCCTGGACCGATGTCGCCCGGCTCGGGCTCCACGGCGTCCCGGCGGTCAACTTCGGCCCCGGCCACGGCGCCCAGGCCCACCAGGCGGCGGAGTACGTCGACGTCGCGAGCTTGGTGCGCGGCTACCGGCTGCTCGAGCGGTTCTTGCACGCCGGCTGACCGGGTTTCGGGATCGGACCGATCGGACCAATCGGTCTGATCACCGCGAATGAACGCGCAGTCCGCACGGGTTGTGATTAGAGTCTCGAGGTCGAGCGGGCCCCTGAACGGCTCGCTCGCTTTCTCTTCGGGGAACCGTGCCCGCGACGCTGCTCGACCCGACCACGCTCCAGAAGCTCGCGACGCTCCAGCTTCGCGCGCGCCACGTCGTCGAGGGCGTCCTCACCGGCCTGCACAAGAGCCCCCACCAGGGCCAGGCGGTCGAGTTCGCCGAGCACAAGGAATACGCCCCCGGCGACGAGACCCGGCACATCGACTGGCGCGCCTTCGCCCGCGTCGACAAATACTACGTCAAGAAATTCGAGCTCGAGACCAACCTGCGCGCCTACCTGGTCCTCGACGCGTCGAGGTCGATGGCCTACGGCCGCCGGGGGGTGACCAAGCTCGAGTACGCGAAGATGCTCGGCGCCGCTCTCGCCTACCTTCTCGTGCGCCAGCAGGACCTGTGCGGGCTCGTCGTGTCGGGCGCGCCGGAGGCGGAAGCGGCGGCGGCGGACGACCTCGCGCCGAAGACCGGGGAGCCGCCAGCCGACCAGCCCGCCGACGACGCGCGGGATGTCCGCCTGCCGCCGAGCGTGCGCCGCTACCTGCCGCCGCGGGCGTCGCCGGCGCACCTGAACGGTCTTCTCGGGGTGCTGGAGCGCTTAAGCCCAGAGGGCGCGACCGACCTCGCGGGGACCATCGATTTCGTCGCGGAGAAGGCGCAGCGGCGGGCGCTCGTGCTTCTCCTCTCGGACCTCTTCGATCCGTCGCCCAAGGCGCTCGCGAGCCTCGCCAAGCTGCGCAAGCGCCGGTGCGAGGTCGCGGTGTTCCACCTGCTCGACCGCGACGAGCTCGATTTCCCCTTCGACGACCCGACCGATTTCCTCGCGCTGGAGGGCGCCAGTCGCATCGAGGCGAACCCGCGGTCGGTGCGGGCGGGCTACCTCGCCGAGATGGGCGCCTTCCTCAAGCAGACCAGGCGGGCGCTCTTCGACAGCGACGTCGAGTACGCGCTGACGCCGACCGACGAGCCGTTGGACCGGGTGCTCTTGACCTTTCTCGCGGCTCGCCGCGCGGCCTCGCGGGCGCTGTAGATGGGCGAGCTCGCGTTCCAGAATCCGGCGCTCGTCCTGGGCGGCCTGGCGATCGCGGTGCCGGTGGCGATTCACCTCCTCTCCAGGCGGCGCTCGCGGCGGCTCGCGTTCGCGGCCGTCGATTTCATCCTCCGCGCGAAGAAAGAGAAGGTGCATCACATCAAGCTCAAGCAGCTCCTGCTCCTCCTCTTGCGGGCGCTCGTGGTCCTCTGCGTCGGCCTCGCCATCGCCCGGCCGCTCTTGCGCCCGAAGGCGGCAGCGCAAGTGCTCGGCAATCAGGCGGCGGCGACCGCTCTCGTCCTCGACGGGTCCTTCTCGATGCGCTACCGGTTGGGTGGCCAGACGCTCTTCGAGCGCGCCCAAAGCGACGCGCAGACCCTGGTCGACAAGCTGTCGCGCCAGAGCCCGGCGACCTTGGTCGTGTGCGACGGCCGGCCGCCGGTGGCGACGCGGCTCGACTTCGACCGGGTCGCCCTCCAGCACCGCATCCGCGGGGCGCGTCCGACCTATCGGCCCGCCGACGTCTCCGCCTGCATCGCCGTCGCCGCCCACGCGCTCCAGGCGAGTCCCCTCGAGGCGAAGCGGATCTACGTCTTGAGCGACCTCGCCGTGCCGTCGATTCACCTGGACGAGCCGGCGCCCATGATCTCGACGCCGAAGGGGCCGGTGCTGGCGCAGGTGGTCTTCATCGACTCCGCGCGCGGGCACGAGCTGCCGAACCTCGCGGTCACCGAGGTGAAGGTGACGCCGTCGGCCGAGCTGGGCACCCGCGGGTTCGACGTCGCCGCGACCATCTCGAACAGCGGCGACCGGCCGGCGACGGGGATCTCGGTCGCGCTCCTGGTGGGCGGCCACATCCTCACTCGCGGCTTCGTCGACGTGCCGGCGCACGCCTCGGCGCGCAAGGTGCTGCGTAACCGCTTCGAGCCCGGCACCGACCTGGGCGAGGTGGTCCTCGGACACGACGCGCTCATCCCGGACGACAGCCGCGCGTTCGTCGTGAACGTTCCCCGCGACGTGAACGCGCTCGTGGTCGACGGCGCGCCCAACGACGTGCGTTACCGCGACGAGGCCTTCTTCGTCGACGCCGCCCTCGGCCCCGGCCACACCGGCGGGCGCATCCACGCGACCTTCCTCGACGCCGACGCGGCGCAGGCACTCGACCTCTCCGACTTCGACGTGGTGCTGCTCTTGAACGTGGCGACCCCCAGGAGCGCTTTCGTGGCCTCGCTGCGCTCGTTCGTCGAGAACGGCGGGGGCCTGTTCATCTCCGCCGGCGACCAGGTCGATCCCGACGAGTACAACGGCGCTTTCGGAGACCTGCTTCCCCGGGCGATGCACCTCGTGCGCACGGCGGCCGATCCGAGCGAGCCTGACGGACCGCCGCCCGCGCGCTTCGCCGACATCGACGTGACCGCTCCGGCCTTCCGCGTCTTCGCCGGAGCGACCGAGGGCTTCGACTCGACCAGCGTCTACAAGTACGTCCAGCTCCAGCCGGACGCGCGCGGCAAGGAGCGGGTGCTCGCCTCGTTCGACGACGGCTCGCCCGCGATCATCGAGGCGCAGCGGGGCCGCGGGCGGGTCGTGCTCTACACCTCGACGGTCGACGCCGGCTGGACCGACTGGCCGCTGCACACGACCTTCCTCCCGGCGATTCAGCAGCTCACCGAGTACTTGGGCGGCGCGCTCGCGAAGAAGCCGCCGGTTCCGTCGACCGTCGGCGCGGTGCGCAAGCTCGACCTGCCGAGCGGCACCCGTCTCGTGGAGCTGAAAGGCCCCGATGGGAGGGCGGTTCAAGTCAGCAGCTCCGGGGTCCGAGTCGATGAGCCGGGCTTCTACACCGCCACGGTGAGCGAGAGCGGTTCCGTCCGGGACGCGCCCGAGCTCGCCTTCGCGGCGGTGCTCGACCCGGTGGCGAGCGACACCCGGCGGCTCGACCCGAAGGAGTTGGCGGCGCACTTCGGCGGCGCGGGCCATTCGTCCGTCGCCGGCGGAGTCGAAGGGGCGCTGCCGAAGACCGGCACGCCGCTGTGGACCTACCTGCTCGTCGCCGCGCTCGCGGCGTTCATCGGCGAAGGCGTGCTGGTGCGAAACGGGTAGCGTAAGCCGCTGGAAGTCTGCACCATCAAGGCTCCGAGCGAAGAACCGCTCGTCCTGAGCGCAGTCGAAGGGCGAGTGGTTCTTCGCGGAGGACCGCCCATCCCTCGACTGCGCTCGGGATGAGCGACTTACAAAGTGCGTCACTTGTGATTGGTTGCCAGGCAGGCGGGTCCCCTACCGTAGGGCTCACGCCGCCTTGAGCTTGATGGTGAGCCGCTTGGCGCCGGTGGGCTTTTGCGCGACCGCCATGCGGCGGCGAGTGCGTTCCGGCTCGAGGACGAGGCTCGCGAGGACGAACCAGGCGTTGCGATCGACCGGGCGTTTGCCGTTCGCCCAGCGGGAAAGCGTGCTCTGAGCGACCCCGAGCATCGGCGCCAGGTCGTCGTAGGTGATGCCGAAAGCGCTGTGGATGAAGGAGAACGTTTCGCCGTTGATCGGCCCGTGCTCGGCGAGATAGCGGGCGACCTCGCGGTCGAACTCCATCAGCGGCACCGCGCCGATGAGCACCTCGCCGCAGGCCGGGCACTCTTCCGCCGGCAGGTCCTCCACGACGAAGGTGCGCCCACCAATCTTGATCGAGTCCCTGGTCTTGGTGTCAACCAACTCGCTGGCGTGGCACATCGGGCACTTCATCGCTGTCCTCCGGTCCAAGCCGTGATGACGACCACTCCGTTCTCGATGCTCACGATGAGCGTGAGGTCCGCTCCTTTCGTTCGCCGGCCAGTGAGGCGCCACGTTCCATCGAGCTGGTCCATGACGACGTAGGTGCTTTCGAGCACATGCAGCACATCCGGTCGGCTGATTCGCCGTTGAGCCAGCCGCAGCCTGGCGTGCGCCGTGAACCGCAGGCGGTTCGGCTCGCGTGCTGCCGCTCGGATGGCTCGCAGGGCCTCGCCACTCGTCACCCTGCGAGAGTCTACCGGCGACATGCCGAAATGCCAAGTCGAAGCCGACCGAGCCCGAGCCGCGAAACAGGGTCCGCGAGCGTCGCTGGCGACCTCTCCGGCCGCCGCCACCCGGCCTCGAATCCGCCCTTCGCCACCGCCGCGCGTTTGCGCTAAGGTCCGCTCGCTTTTTCGAGGAGCGGCGCATGAACAAGGTGGTGGACAGCATCGAGACCGCGCTCGCCGACGTGAAGGACGGCGCGGTGATCATGTCGGGCGGCTTCGGCCTCTGCGGCAACCCGGAGAACCTGATCCTGGGCCTGCTGAAGAAGGGCGTGAAGGACCTCACCGTCATCTCCAACAACTGCGGCACCGACGACAAGGGGCTGGGGGTGC
Source organism: Myxococcales bacterium (assembly GCA_021787845.1). Taxonomy (GTDB): domain Bacteria; phylum Myxococcota; class Myxococcia; order Myxococcales; family JAJYLH01; genus JAJYLH01. Next base: position 34,397 of record JAJYLH010000053.1, read on the forward strand.
TCCTCAAGTCGCGGCAGGTGCGCAAGATGGTCTCCAGCTACGTCGGCGAGAACAAGGAGCTGGAGCGGCAGTTCCTGAGCGGCGAGCTGGAGGTCGAGCTCAACCCGCAGGGGACGCTGGCCGAGCGCATCCGCGCGGGCGCGTTCGGCATCGGCGGCTTCTTCACCCCCACGGGCGTCGGCACCCGGATTGCGGAAGGCAAGGAGACGCGGGTCATCGACGGGCGCGAGTACGTGCTGGAAAAGCCGCTGACCGCGGACTTCGCCTTCGTGCGCGCGTGGAAGGCGGACCCCTGGGGGAACCTCGTCTTTCGCGAGTCGGCGCGCAACTTCTCGCCGCTGATGGCGATGGCCGCGAAGGTCACCATCGTCGAGGCGGAGCACATCGTCGGTCTGGGCGAGATCGATCCCGACCAGGTGCACGTCCCCAGCGTCTTCGTCAAACGCATCGTGCAAGGTCGCAACTACCAGAAGTGGATCGAGCAGCGGACGGTGCGCCCACGCCCGAGCTGATCGGAACCGCTCATCCCGAGCGGGCCAACCCGCTCATCCCGAGCGCAGTCGAGGGATGGGCAGCACGCCGCTCTTTCGTCGAAGTCGAACCGGAGGTCGCAGATGGCCCTCACCCGTGAACAGGTCGCAAGGCGCGTCGCGCAGGAGCTGAAGGACGGGTTCTACGTGAACCTCGGCATCGGCCTGCCGACGCTGGTCGCGAACTACGTGCCCGAAGGGATGACGGTGGTCTTCCAGAGCGAGAACGGCATCCTCGGGGTGGGGCTGTTTCCGTTCGAGGGCGAGGAGGACCCGGACCTCATCAACGCGGGGAAGCAGACGGTGACGGTGCTGCCCGGCGCGTCGTTCTTCGACTCCGCTACCTCCTTCGGGATGATTCGCGGCGGGCACGTCGACGTGGCGGTCCTCGGCGCGATGGAGGTGAGCGCCTCGGGCGACCTCGCGAACTGGATGATTCCGGGGAAGGTGGTCAAGGGCATGGGCGGCGCGATGGACCTCGCGACCGGCGCCCAGCGGGTGATCGTCGCGATGGAGCACGTCGCCAAGGGGAAGCCGAAGATTCTCGAGACGTGTACGCTCCCGTTGACCGGCCGGGGTTGCGTCAACACCATCGTCACCGACCTGGCGCTCCTCGACGTGACGCCGGAAGGGCTCCTGCTCCGCGAGAGGGCTCCGGGTGTCAGTGTGGAAGCGATTCAGGCGGCGACGGGAGCGAAGCTCATCGTCAACGGCGACGTGCCGGAGATGCGGTTCTAGAAGGAGCAGCAGTTGTCCTGGACACCGGGCCGCAGTCTCCGCTCGTCTCGGCGGTTTCCGCTCCGCACATCCCAGTACGTCGTGAGCCGATGGCTCAGCCTGTGCGATGAAAACGGACGGTGGTGCCAGGCCGCCGGCCTGGCGTCGGGCCAGCGGCCCGACACCACCTTTTTCATGGCAGCGCAGTCGAGGGACGGAGCCGGACACGTGAGTGTCCGGGTGCAGGCAGGACCACCATCGACGGCGAGCGATGCGGCCCAGATCGCCGGAATGGACGAGACCTTGGATCGACGAGCGCCGACGGCCGTGCCCGACCCGGACATTCACGTGTCCGGCTTCAATTTTCGCCGCGTCCCGCCCTGAGACCTTTGTCGAGGACTACGAGGAGAACCAGATGCGACCGATCATCACGCTCACCACGGACTTCGGCTATGGCCGCTACGTCGCGCAGATGAAGGGGGTCATCTACTCCATCTGTCCGGACGCGACGGTGGTCGACGTCGCGCACCACGTGCCGCCGCAGGATCTGGTGAGCGCGGCCTACCTGCTGCACGACGTGGTGCCGACGTTTCCCCGAGGCACCATCCACCTGGTGGTGGTCGACCCCGGGGTCGGGACGAAGCGGCGGGGGCTCGTGCTCGAGGCGGGGCCGACGGCGGCGGGGCAGCGCTTCGTCGGTCCGGACAACGGCATCTTCGCGCGCTTCGCCACGGGCGGGCGAGCGCACGAAATCGTCGAGCCCAAGTACATGCGGCAGACGGTCAGCCACGTCTTCCACGGCCGCGACGTCTTCGGCCCAGCGGCAGCGCACCTGGCGAACGGGGTCGCCCTCGAAGCCTTCGGCCCGCGGGTGACCGACCCGGTCGAGCTCGACCTCCCGCGCGCCCGGCGCACCGAGAAGGCGACCCTGGGCGAAGCGCTCTACGCCGACAAGTTCGGGAACATCGTGACCAACATCGAGGCCACCGACCTGCCGAAGGGCGAGGAGGAGGGCCTGGGCGTGGAAATCGGCTGGGCGCGCATCGAGCGGCTGAGCGCCACCTACGCCGAGGTCGGCGTGGGCGAGATGCTGGCGCTCATCGGGTCGTCCGGGCGGCTGGAGATCGCGGTGCGCGAGGGCAGCGCTGCCGCTCGGCTCCAGCTCCGCGCGGTGCGGGGGACGCCGGTGAAGGTTTCCGCGCGTAAGCCCAGCCTGTACGAGGAGTGATGGGCGAGCATCGGACGGTGAAGCTGTACCTCTGCCGCCACGCGGACGCGGTCCACGTCGAGGGTCTCGTCGACGGGGATCGGTGGCTGACGCCGAAGGGGCGCAAGCAGGCGCATCGAGTGGGCAAGGCGCTGGCGAGAGCGGAGGAGGCGCCGGAGCTGATTCTTTCGAGCCCGCTCGTGCGCGCGGTGCAGACGGCGGAGGGGCTCGCGACCGCGCTCGGTTTCGCCGGACCGTTGGAGGCGACGCGCACCCTGGCCCCGGGCGGAAGCCTGTCGGCGGCGCTCGCGGCCATCGCCGAGCACCCGGAGAGCCCGCGGTCGGTGTACCTGGTCGGGCACGAGCCGATGATGGGCGAATGGGCGTCGTTGCTCCTGGGGAGGCCGTTCCCGCGGGCGTTCGTCAAGGGCGGCGTCCTCCGGATCGACTTCCGGGACGAGGTCGAGCCCGGCCGCGGGAAGGCGAAGTTCTTCCTCACCCCCGACATGGACGAGCCGGAAGAGCTCTGAAGCATGCCTATCCGGTTGACACATTGCCCCGATATTGGAGCCGGACACGTGAGTGTCCGGGTCGGGCACGACGTCCCGGGCATACCCGGACACTGACGTGTCCGGCTCCAAGTCCAGCTCCAAGCGCGTCAACCGGCAGCCAGCCTATCTCCCGACCTCGCCCAGACGATCTCTCGGACGCGCCCAGACGATCTCTCGGACGCGCCCAGACGATCTCTCGGACGCGCCCAGACGATCTCTCGGACGCGCCCAGACGATCTCTCGGA
>JAJYLH010000054.1 GCA_021787845.1 Myxococcales bacterium
GACCGTCGCCGGCGCCGACGCGATCATCGCCCTGCGCTGCTGCATCCTCAGCGGCCGCTTCGAGGGCTTCTGGGAACGCCGGGCGGCCGGATGACCGGGCGGCTCCTCATTTTTCTGACGCACGCCCGACCCGAAGGGGCGCGCGGGTACCCGGGGCGCCAGCTCGCCTCGATCGGACCGATCGGTCGGATCGGTCCGATCACGGTGTCCCCAGCGCCGCAGCCCGGGCGCGGGCGAGCGCGCCAAACAAGAGTCCCGGCAGCGCTGCCCCGAAGTACATGCGCTTCGCCTCGCCTTCGCGGGCGCGGAACCGTTCGGGCGTTTCCACGTACCCGAGGTAGGCATCGGTCAGGCCGAGCAGCGTCGCGTGCAGCTTCCGCTGCCAGGGAAGGCCGAGCTCCGCCACCACTTCGCCCGGGACCGCGGCGACCGAAAGCGGCCCGAGCTCCGTGTACGTCACCTCCCCGGTGCCGGGAAACGCCTCCCATTCGAGGAGGTTCGAGGCGAGGCGGTTGAGCGGCCAGGGCACCGACCCCGACGCGTCGCACGGCGGCAGGTGGAACCGCACCCGCGCGTGGGCGAGCTCCACGACAGCGGTCCCGTTCCCTCCCGCGGCGACGGCGCCTCGCGCATCGGAGGCGACCGCCTGGCCGAACAGCACCATCCGCTGGTCGGGCGGCATCGAGCCGGCGCGCTTGCCCCAGGTGGTGTCTCCGACGTCGCCCTGGAAGAACAGAGCGACACCGCCGCCGTCCTGTTCCAAGGCGTCCGACATCGCGCCCGGCCACTCCGCCGACAGCTTCATCGAGTACATCGGCAGAATCGTGGGATGGACGGAGAAGACGATCACTTGCGCCAGGGTCTCGCCGCCGGTCGACACGAAGCGCACACCGGTCAGGGTGCGGTCGACCGGCCCGCCGGGAACGTCGCGGTTGGCGCCGTAGTTCGACGCTTCGATGCGCCCCACGGAAACGCTGGCGGGGACCAGGTGCGCTACCGCCTGGCGAATGGCCGCGGCGATCCGATCGACCAGGAACGTCTCGATCCGCGCCTGGTACGAACCGAGGCCGAGCCAGGAGGCGAGCGTCGAGTTCCAATAGCCGCCGACGCTCGCGTGAGAGTGGGTCGCGCCGACCACCACGTCGTCGAGCTTCAGGTCGGCGACCTTTGCGGCGACCTTGTCGCGGAGGGCGCGGTCGACGACCACCAGCTCGACGGAGACGAACGCCATCCGTCGCCCGCCGACCTGGACCACCAGCGCCCGGGCCTGTGGCGGCACCAGGACGCCCCGGAAGGGGTCGTTCCCCCGGACCGAAAAGCCGCCGATCGGCGTCGGGAACGGTGGCACGAGGCTCGTCTTCGCCGCGCCCGCCAGGAGCGCTCCCTTGGTGCGAAAGGCCTCCACCACTTCAGGAGGGCCGGCGACCTGCTTGGGCCGCCAGTCGATGGAGAGGCCGACCAGGACGGCGAGGACGAAGAGGATGAGTCGAGCGGACCAATTCAGTGGGCGCAGCTTCATCACCGTCTGGACGGTAGCCGACGACGGCCCCCCAGGCGAAGCGCCGGACGCCCTTTCGGCGGCGGGCGTTCTAAGTCGCTCGACCGCAGGCGATTGGACGCGACCGCCCAGGCGGCGCCTCTCGCTGGGGCCGCGCCGAGCACGCGGGACCGCGCCCCTCGTCTGGACGCTCGGACCGATCGGACGGACCCGACCGATCGGTCCGAGCGCGGGTTCCTGCCGGTTGCCGCTATCCCGGAGCGCCGGCGCTCGGCGGCGCTTCCGCGGTCCGCCGCAAGAGGCGCGGCGCGACGATCAGCGCGCCGCCGAAGAGGGCGAGGGTGACGAACAGCGTCGCCGGCCGGCCGCGAGGGAGGTCCTCGAAGAGGATCTTCGCGCCGGTGAGCACCAGCGTCGTGTAGGTCGCCCAGACCAGCTCCCTTCGGGCCCGGCCCGGTCCGAGCGCGGCGCAGGCGAGCGCGGTCAGCACGAGCACCGCCGTGCGCAGCGCCGCGAGCGCGCCCCAGTCGGTGGCGCCGCCCGAGATCGCGGTCACGTGCGGCGCGACGAGGCGAACGAGCAGCGCGCCCAGGCCCCAGGCGCCGACCACGACCATGAGGTAGGCGGGAACGGTCCAGCTCAGCGCCGCAACGCCGGCAGCGTCGGACCCGGCCCGCCAGCGCAGCACCAGGTAGCAACCGAGCACCAGGCCGAGAACGATCATCGCGGGGGCGGTGACGCTCTCGGTCTGCGTGCCGGCGAGGGAGCCGAAGGTGAAGGGAGCGACGCCGGACCCGAACGCCGCGAGCAACAGGAGGAAGGCAGCGTCCGCACGCAGCGCCCGGCGCGTCTTGCGGCTCGCGAAGAACGCGGTGGCGAGGGCGAGCGCGGCCCAGGCGACGGAACAAGTGCCCGCCGCGGTCAAGAGGCGCGAGCCCTCGACCGAGAGCAGAATCCCGAGCGACCAGAAGTAGGCGGTCTCGAAGGCGGCGCCTTCGGCCGGGTCGCGCCGGGCGAGGACGTGAGCGAAGGCGGCGAGGCCGAGGACGAGCGCCGCCGCGGCCAGCGCGTGGCTAGCGGCACCGGTCTCGCCGAGCGTGTGGACGGCGCCGTCGAGCCCGACGACCAGCGCGGCGAGCCCCTGAATCACCGAGAACGCTCCGGCCGGGCGGTGCCAGACCGCCAGGCGCCAGGTGAACGCGCCGAGGAAGAAGGCGAAGACGACCAGTTGGCCGACGGCGACGGGGACCGCCGGCAGCCAGGGATGGTGCGGGGTGCCGACGAGCAAGCCGCAGACGAGGAGCGCGCCGTCGGCCAGGAGCGCTGTCGTCCAGCGTAGCTCCGGCCATCCGCGCGCATCGGAGACGAGGAACGCCGCCGCCGTGGTCAGGACGAGGACGGTTCCGGCGGGCGCCGCGCGGTGCGTCAGCCACACGAGCGAGATGGCGGTCACCATCGAGGCGAGCGAGGCGAGGAGCGCGAGCGCCCTGAGGCCATGGCGCCAGGCGATGGCGAGGAGCAGGGCGGTCAGCCCGGCGAGGACCAAGGCGCCCGAGCTCGGGCCCAGCGCCCCGAACCGGTCGGAGCCCTCCCACAGAATCGGGAAGCCGACGACGCCGGCCGTCGCCGCGTGGAAGGAGGCGTCGAGCCGCCAGCGCCGAAGCCCGACGCGATGGGCGGGCCAGAGCCAGAGAGCGGCGTAGGCGAGGCCGAGGGCGACCCCGAGCGGGCGGGAGAAGGTTCCCGCCTCGGTCAGGGCGCGCAGGAGAAAGGCGCCCGCGAGGACCAGCAGGGCCCGGCCGCAGAGCGTCGCGAGCCCGGGACCGGTGCCGGCATGCGGGAGCGGTGCCGCATTCTCGCTCCCCTCCGGCGCCTCCCCGGCGGTCTGGGTGGGAGGCGGCGGTGCCGGGAGGCTTGGGGCCTGCGGGATGTCGGGACCGGTCTTGCCCTTCTCGACGGCGTGGAGGCGGCGCATCGCGTCGTCGAGCGTTCGCGCGAGGTCCTCGAGTCGTTCCTCGAGGCGGTCCAAGCGGTCGGGCATGGCGCTCCCCCTTTGGCGCGGTCGGGAAATGGTCCCGCCACCGGCGCCGCCGTGGGTCCAGCACGTCCCCCTAGAGGCCGATCCCGCCGCGCGACGAGCCGTCGAGCGCGGCGGCCTTTGCGGTCAGGTCCCGAACGGCGCTGGCACGGCCGGCGTCTTCCCCGCCGCCCGCCGCGCCCACCAGGCGCCGAGCGGGGTGTCCGCCGGGAAGAGCGAGATGACGCCGTCGACGAATCGCAACAGGATGAAAGGCACGATGAACACCACCGCGGCGACCACCAGCCCTTCCTTGTTCCAGAGTCCCGGGACGTAGGTCGTGTAGCCGCGGAAGCTCTTCGAAAGGAGCTGCCCGCCGATGACCACGTTCCACCGCATCGAGATCACCTGGACGAGCAGGAGCACCGCCGACGAGAAGACGAGGACGTTCGACAGCTTCTCGCGCGGCTTGGCGATGGCGTTGAAAGCGAGGAACAAGAAGGGCACGAGCGAGCACAAGAGGAGCTGGACGACGACGTAGGTGAAGAAGAGCTTGTGCAGGATGAGGAACTGGAGCGGCTCCCATTCCCGGGTCTGCTGGTAGGCGATGGAGAGCACTTCCAACAGCTCAAGGGTGACGTCGACGATCATGAAGCCCCAGAGGAAGCTCGCGAGGGTGCCGACGCAGGCCCGGTCGATGGGCACCTTGCGCAGCCAGGAGACGAAGTAGAAGAGGAAGACCAGCACCGCGATGCCGCTGACGATCGCCGACAAGAGGAAGATGACGAACATGAGCGGGGTCGACCACCAGGGGTTCGCCTTGATCGAGCCGAAGAGGAAGCCCACGTAGCCGTGGAGGAAGCAGGCCACCGGGATGCCGAGGGCGGCCAGGAACTTCGCGACCTTGTGATCGAACGCCTTGGTCTTCTCGTCGATGGTCGTGTCGAAGAGGGTCAGCGTCCGGTAGAAGAGGCGGGCGAAACCGGTCCTGCTCTCCGCGAGGTGGACCATGTCCTCGCGCAGGGTCAGCCACACCTCGATGACGACGATGACGAGGTAGGTGAGGTAGATGATGCCGAACCCGGCCATCGCCGAGGTCTTGCTGGGCGTGATGAGGATGTTGAACGCCCGCTCCGGACGGCCCAGGTGCAAGAGGAGCGGCAGCGGGGCGAAGAGGAGGAACGCCAGCGACGACACCAGGGCGAAGCGGGCGATGGGCCGCAGGCTCTCCCGCCCGAAGATGTGATAGAGCGACGAAACGATGAACGCGCCCGCCACCAGACCGGTGATATACGGATAGAGCACGATCATCACGGTCCAGGTGACGTGGAGCTCGTTGGGAAAGACGTAGCCGATGACGGACGGGACCACGGGCAGCATCAGACGACCTCCTCGTCGAGCCCGATGTAGAAGCACTTGGGATGGGTACCGAGGTCGGGCTTGAGCACCCCGTAGCGGCTGGTGTTCAGGAGCCGGCGCACTTCGCTGTTCGGATCTTTCAAGTCACCGTAGTGGCGCGCGCCGTGCGGGCAGGCTTCGACGCAGGCGGTCTTTAGTCCCTTGCTGATGCGGTGGTAGCACATCGTGCACTTGTCGGCGGTCCCGGTGACCGGGTTCAGGTAGCGGCAGCCGTAGGGGCAGGCCTGGACGCAGTAGCCGCAGCCGATGCAGTGGGTCTTGTCGATGAGGACGAGCCCGTCCGGCGACTGGTAGGAGGCGCCCACCGGGCAGACCTGGACGCAGGGGCTCTGCTCGCAGTGGTTGCAGAGCTTGGGGACGAAGAAGCTCTTCGTCACCTCTTCCGGCTTGACGTCGGCGCGCGGCTCGAACCCCTCGAGGGCGCCGTCGGGGGAATCGACCAGGACCCGGCCGTCCTTCAAGAACGTGTAGCGCTCGACCCAGGTCCGGAAGAAGCCGTCGGGAACCGAGTTCTCTTCCTTGCAGGCCCGGACGCAGGCGCCGCAGCCGATGCACTTGCGCAGGTCGACGACGAACCCCCACCAGTGCTCGTCGGGGTGGTAGCTCCCACCGATGGTGGGATAGCTCTCGGCGAGCAGGTCGTCGATCTTCCCGAGGGTGACGAGCCCCGCGAGACCGGCCGCGCTATACTTCAAGAGGTCGCGCCGGGCGAGCGACCCGCCGGGCTTCTTCTCGCTAGGCTCGGGAAGCGAGAGCGTTCCGCCCTTCTTCTCCTCCTCGCTCATGGCTTGGCTCCGCTGCCGCCCTTCGCTCCCGCGGCCTCTGCTGGCGTTTCGACGATGGATAGTCCCTGGGTCTGATGGATGGCGTCTTGCAGGTGGCAATCGACGCAGCGCTTGGTCATGTCCTCCGGAGGGGCCCCCAGGTCGTTCAGGTGTCCCTGCAACGAGACGATCAGTGGAATCTTCGCGTCGGTCTTGAACGGATGGCTCTCGTGGCACATCAGGCAGAACTTCGGGTTCCCGGTCTTGAGAATCACCCCCGAGAACTGGGACTCCCGACGGAACGGATGGCACGAGGTGCAGTCGAGGCTCGCGTGCGCCTTCTGGGCGAAGTCCGCGACGATGGCCGCATGGCAGTCCTTGCACTGGAAGGTGACGACGTGCCCCGGCGGCATCGGCCTCGTGCGGATGGACTTGTCGAAATGGCAGTCGGTGCACGGGTGGATCAATGGATGCTTGCGGGCCTCCGCCACCGGATGGTCGAGGAAGAGCGGATTGTGCGGGTTGTGGCACTCCTGGCAGCGGGTCTTCGGGTCCTTGACCCCGACCTCGGCGAAATGTTGCTTGACGTCGATGGTCGGGAACAGCTTCGGCCGGGCGAGGAGCTGTCCGTGGCAGGCGAGGCAATTCGCCTGCTTGAGGTGCCGGAACATCGCGACTTTCGCCCCGGACCCGCGCTCGCTCGCGACATGCTTGGCGCCCGACCCGTGGCAGTCCTCGCACTGGACGGTGACGTGGGGCCCGAGCTCGTGCGCCGCGAACTCCGCCCGATGGCACTGCGCGCAGACCTTCTTTCCCTGGAGCGTCGGGGTGCGGGCGGCTTCCTCGGCCAGCGCGCCCGCCCGCCAGTGGCCGAACTCGCCGAACCCCTTGGGCACCGCCAGGGTCCGGACCGTCAGGCCGATTGCGAAGAGGATGACCAGCAGGACGAACAGCCGTCGAGCGTAGGTCGGCATGATGAGAGGCTCCCAGAAGCGGTGCGGTGGCGACCTTGTTCGTACGCGAGCAAGAACGTCGAACAGACAACTGAGGACCCCCAGTAGCACGCCCGCTCGGGGGCGTCAACTGCCGACCAGAAGCACGAAAATTCGCGATGTTGGCCGCTCGATGCGTCCGCCGCCCCAGCGGGTCCGTCTCGACCATCGATTGGGTGCGCGATCGTGAGTTTCGCCGCGCGGCGGCGTCTGCCCGGGGCCTTTAGCCGAACGTCGAGCCGTCGAAACCCCAGTGCGACGCCGGCACGTCGGTGAAGTTCAGATAGACCCGCTCGCCGGCGATGCCGCTCTCGGCGAGCAGCGCGCAGACGCGCTCGGCGATTTCCCGGTTCACCTTCGGCGTCAGGCCGCCGACGCTGCGCACCTCGACGAACGCGGCAGGGCCAGCGCTCCCGGAGAAGCGCACCGCCGCCGCTGGGCGCTGGACGATGGCCTCGACGTACTGTTCGGGCTTGCCGGTCGCCTCCGCGGCGATGCGCGAGAGCTTCTCGCACAGCGAAGAGGCCTGCTCCTCCGAGAACGCCTCCGTCGTCTCCAGCCTGATGAGCGGCATGGCGAAATCTCCTCTCCTTCGCCCGGACCGTCGCGCGTCCGGCTCCTCCTCGGCTCCCCGCCGAGAAGCTAGCGCGCGGCGGCTCGAATCACACCTCGCCGCTCCCGACCCCGTGGAGGAGCGTCGCCAACAGCTCCCGCGGGAACGCCTCGATCTGCGCCCGCGAGCGCAGGCCGGTCAGGTGCTGGTAGACGACCTCCTTCACCGCGCCGATGAGGCAGGCGGCCATCACCCGCACGTCGCCGGCGCGCACCATCTGGAGCTCCTGCCCGAGCCGCAGCGTCTCTTCCGCGTACTCGACGAGGCGCGCCTGGAGGCGCCGGATCTTCTCGCGCGACTCGTCGTCGGGGCCGAACCCTTCCAAGAGCAGGATGCGCGCGAGGTCCCCATCCTCGATCAGCGCCGCCAACACCCGCTCCACGTTGCGCAGCGCCTGCGGCCCCACCTCCTCGGTCGGCACGATCGGCGGCAGCGAGTGGTAGACGAGCGCGATCAGCTCCTCGAGCGCGGCCTCGAAGACGTCGCGTTTGCCCTTGAAATGGAAGTAGAAGGTCGCGCGCGCCACTTCGGCCCGCTCGATGATCGCGTCGATGCTGGTGCCGTGGTAGCCCTTCTGGGCGAACTCGGCGCGGGCGGCGGCGACGATGCGAGCGCGCTTATTCTCCCGCGGCGGACGATCCATCGGCGCCGCAGTCTACGACGAACGCCCGGCCCCACGGCCCGAAGAATCATCCGACCGCCGGCAAGGTCTCGAGGAGCGCGCGCCAGACCCGAATCGTCGCGGAGCGGTTCTCGAAGTCGAGCGCGCGGCGGCGGCCCCGGGCGACGAGCCGTTCACGCAGGACAGCATCGCTCAAGACCCGCGAGAGCGCCGCCGCCAGGCAACGCGCGTCGCCGGCCGGCACCACCAGCCCGCCCTCCTCGTCGCGAAGGATCTCGGGAGCGCCGCCGGAGCCCGACGCGACCACCGGCACCCCTGCCGCCAGGGCTTCGAGCACCACCGTCGGCAGCGCGTCGGGCTTCACCGACGGATGGGCGAGCACGTCGGCCGCGCGAAAGAGCGGCCCCAGGTCGGCCCGGAACCCGGCGAAGACCACCCGCCCGCCGAGCGGCGCCGCCGCTCGCTCGAGCGCCGCGCGGTAATCCTCCTCCTCGCTGTAGGTCGCGTCGCCGGCGACCAGCGCGACCGCTTGGGGAAGCGACTCGAGCGCCTCGAAGAGGACCTCGGCGCCCTTCATCCGGGTCAGCCGGCCGAGCAGGAGCACCACCTTCGCGTCGGGCGCGATGCCCAGCTCGCGGCGAACGCTCGCGCCCTCGTCGGGCCGGGCGGCGAGAGGGACCTCGACCCCGTTGGCCGCGACGAGGACCTCTTTCGCTCCCGCCGACCGGATGGGCAGGGCGGCCGCCTCGGAGACGGCGACGACCCGGTCGGGCAGCCAGCGCGACGCCTGGCGGTAGAGCTGCTGCACGGCAGGAGCGAAGCCGTTATGGTCGATGATGTCGTGGAGCCGCCAGGCGCAGCGGACTCCCGCGACTCTCGCCGCCAGCGCTCCGTACAGGTGCGCTTTCGTCGAGTTCGTCACCACCAGGTCGTGCCGCCGCGCTTCGAGGGCGACCGCGGCGATCGCGGGAGGGAGCTCAGAGAGGGCGCGCAGGAAGGCGGCCGGCGAGCGGGTCGGCTGGCCGCGCCGGTAGCCGAGAACGCCCGCTCCGGGACCGACGATTCTCACCGGCACGTGGAGCGCGCGGGCGCGCACCGACAACGGGCCCTCGTGCGGCACCGCGAGCGACGCGCGCACCGATTGCGGCGCTTGACCGAGAAGGCGCAGGAGCATCAGCTCCGCGCCGCCCAACTCGACCGCGTGGCTGACGAACAGAACGCGAACCAGCACCGGTGCCCCTCGACCGTCCGCGCGGCTTGGCGAACGCCAGTTCGACCGCGCTGGGAGCCTTCGACCGACCTCGTCCACGAGCCGACTCTGGCCGGGAACCCGGCTGGCGGCGGGCGGGAACATGGCACCGGTGCCGCTCAGCGCGCAACCGGCGAATCGCCGCGAGGAGCTGGGGCGCGACGGACGACAAGAGCGATGTCGCGTAGCGGGCGAGCGCGACTCGTCCCGCTTCACGAGACGACGCCCGAGGTGGCCTTGGATTTCGAGGGCGAGCCGTTGGCGCAGGATAGCCGCAGCCCGCCAAGGCAAGACGTCCGGCGGTCGTTCGGCGCCGAAAGCGTCGATTCCCCGGCGCTTGCCCGGACGACGCCCCGCCGACACAATGCGCCGCCGATGCCGGTTCGGATCGACGTTCGCGACGGGGAGCTCGAGGCGACGCTGCGCTGGCATCTGCGCGACCTCGTTGACCTGCCGGGGCCGCCGGTCATCGTCGGCGAAGAAGCCGACGTCGTGGTCCGGCAGGGCTACCTGCGGCCGAGAGCGCTGCCGTATCCCGTTTCGCGAGCGCTGGCGCGGCTCGGGCGCGAGCCGCCGCTGCACGCGAAGCTCGTGGAGCGGACGGCCGCTGTGCGGCGGCGGGTGCGGGCGCGCCTCGGCCTTTGCGGGGGAAGCGGGCCCCGGTTTCTCTTGCGCGTCGACGATTTCAACCGCTGGGACCGGCCGCTGTCGGAGTTTCTCGCCTTCCATCGGACGCTCGGGGGGCAGCCGTATCTGCTCGCGGTGACGCCGCGGCTGGCGCTCGACCCGCTCGATCCGGACGATCGCCGGACGCGACCGCTCTCGGAGGACGAGCGGGCGGCGCTGGCGGAAGCGCGGGCTTCGGGGGCGCGGATGGCGCTGCACGGGCTGACGCACCGCACGCTTCGGCGCCGACCGCACAGCGAGCTCGCCGGGCTGGGCGAGACCGCTGTCGGGGAGCTTTGCGACGAGGCGCTGGCGCTCCTCGAGGGCCCGGTCGACGCGTTCGTTCCACCCTTCAACCATTTCGACCCGGCAGCGTTTCGAGCGCTCTCGCGGCGGTTTTCCGTGATCTGCGGCGGCCCGGAATCGATCCGCCCGTTCGGCTTCTTCACCTCGCCGGCCGTTCTCGGGGGAGCGCTGTATGTCCCGAGCTACTCGCCCGCCTACGGCCGTGCCGCCGAGCTGGAGCGCTTCGCCCGGACGCTCGTGCGCCGGGTCGACGAGGAGGTGTGGGTGCCGCTGACGTTGCACTGGGCCTGGGAGACTCGGGACCGCTTTCGCGGCGTTCAGGGGCTGCTCGAGACGATCGCGGGACGGGTCCACCCCTGGGATGATCTCATGCCGCCGGTTTGAGACCTTGCCGCTCTTCCGCGTGAGACCCGTCGAGTCGCTTGAACGACACCGAGATCGGATGGATGATCGTGCCCGGAGGACGTCGTGAGCCAAACGCGGTTGCCGCAAGCCTACCGACAGAAGGTGCTCGACCGCTTCGCACGCTACGTGCAGGTCGGGACCAGCTCGCGCGAGGCCGCGCCGGCGGACCGGTGCCCGTCGACCCCGGGTCAGCTCGACCTCGCCCGCCTCCTGCACGAAGAGCTGGTCGCGTTGGGCGCGTCGGACGTCGTCACTTCAGAAGGCGGATATGTCTACGCGACGATTCCATCGCTGCCGGCGGCGGGCGTGCCGGTGAAGCTACCGATCATCGGCCTCATGGCGCATCTGGACACCTCGGAGGCCGCCCCCGGAGCGGGGGTTCGTCCACGCGTCATCGAGAGCTACGATGGGAGCGACATCGCTTACCCCGACGACCCGGCGCTCAGGCTGACGGTGGCGGAGAATCCGGTGCTCAAAGAGTGCGTCGGCCACACCCTCGTCACGGCCAGCGGGCGGACGCTCCTCGGCGCCGATGACAAGGCCGGACTCGCGGAGACGATGACGCTCGTCGAGTACCTCCTGCACGAGGGCGTGCCGCACGGGGAGCTGCGCCTCTGCTTCAACCCCGACGAGGAGATCGGTCGCGGCATGGACCGGATCGACTTGAGCCGGTTCCATCCGGACTTCGCAGTCACCCTCGACGGTGGGAAGCTCGGCGAGATCGAGGGTGAGTGCTTCAACGCGGCGACGGCGACGGTGGTGATCAAGGGCACCAACGTGCATCCGGGCGAGGCCAAGGACAAGCTCGTCGACGCGGCTCTGATCATGTCCCAGGTCGTCGCTGGTCTCCCGGCGGCGACGCGGCCGGAGCACACCGAGGGGCGCGAGCCCTACCTCTTTCCCTACCGTTTCGACCGCGTCGACACCGAGGAGTGCCGGTTCCAAGTGCTGCTGCGCGCGTTCGACCTCCAAGGGCTCGCCTGGATGGAAGAGGAGCTGCGGACACGCTGCACGCTGGTCCAACAGAAGTATCCCGGCGCGACTCTGGAGATCGGAGTCGAGCAGAAGTATCGCAACATGAAGGCGGTGCTCGACCAGCACCCCGAGGTGATGCGCCGCCTGAGAGAGGCTTGCGAGATTCAAGGGGTCAAGATCATCGACAAGCCCATCCGTGGCGGCACGGACGGCGCCACGCTCTCGATTCGCCACGGCATCCCCACCCCCAACGTCTGGGCGGGCGGAGTCAACATGCACAGCCGCCTGGAGTGGATTTCCCTGGAGTGGATGGTCAGCGCCATCGAGACCATGGTCACCATGATCGGACTGTACGCCGGCCGCACCCGTGGAGAGGCCGCGGCCGCGTGAGCGGACGGTTCCAAGCAACAAGACCGATCGGGTGACAGCCTGATCGCACCACCTGCCTACTCGAGGCTACGGATCACCGCGTCGGTGTACTCGACCGTGGTCGCCGCGCCGCCGAGGTCGCCGGTGTGGTTCGTCGGGTCTGCGAGCGCCCCGCGAATGGCCCGGTTCAGGCGTTCGGCGACGTCCGTCTGGCCGACATGCCGCAACAGGTCGACCGCCGCCAGCATCACCGCGGTCGGGTTCGCGATGCCCTTCCCGGCGATGTCTGGCGCCGTCCCGTGAACCGCTTCGAAGAGCGCCGCCTTCTCCCCGATGTTCGCGCCCGCCGTCAGGCCCAAGCCCCCGACGAGGCCGCTCGTCAGGTCGCTGATGATGTCGCCAAACATGTTGGTGGTCACCAGCACGTCGAACTTCTCCGGCCGGAGCACGAGCTGCATGCAGCAGTTGTCAATGATCAAATCCCGGAACGCGATGTCCGGATAGTCCCGCGCGAGGTGGCGGCCCACCTCGAGAAACAGCCCTTGCGACAGCTTCAGGATGTTGGCCTTGTGCACGAGCGTCACCAGCTTGCGCTCGTGCCGGCGCGCGTATTCGAAAGCGTAGCGCACGATACGCTCGGCCGCCTTGCGGGTGACGATGGCAATCGACTCCGCCGCGGTGCGCTCCTCGTCGACGTAGTGCTCGACGCCGGAGTAGAGCCCCTGGGTGTTCTCTCGCACGACCACCAGGTCGACCGCGGGGAAACGCGTCTTCACCCCGTCGAAGGTCTTGCACGGACGGACGTTCGCGTAGAGGTCGAACGCCTTGCGCAAGGCCACGTTCACCGAACGGAACCCCTCGCCGATGGGCGTCGCGAGCGGCCCTTTGAGCGCGAGGCCGGTGCGCTTGATGGAGGCCAGCGTCGCATCCGGAATGGGGGTGCCGTACCGGGCCAGAGCACCGGTGCCGGCCTCCTGGCGGTCGTAGACGAGCTGAGCGCCAGCGGCGTCGAGGAGCCGAAGCGTTTGTGCCATCACCTCGGGCCCGATGCCGTCGCCGGGGATCAGCGTCACTTCGATTCCGGGCATGCGTCAGACCTCGTTTCTCGCGTCGCGCCTCGTTGCGCGGGACCGTACCCGAAGCCGCCGCGTTCCAGAAAGTAGGTACGACCGAAAGTCGGGCATGATGCGTTCGAGGTGAAGCGTGCGCCACGCCGGCCAGGTGCCGTTCCTCTACGAAACCGCGCTGTCGCTGATGGAGAGCTGGGCGGGCGGCGGCCTGAAGCGCTGGCGCCGGGCGCTCGTGCGAGACGCCCGCGGGCGCACCCTCGACCTGGGCTGCGGCACCGGCCGGAACTTTCCGCTCTTTCGCGACGCCTGCCCGGTCGGCCTCGACCCCGAGCTCGCGTCGCTCCGATGGGCGAGACGGCGCCGTCGCCAGGTGCCGCTCGTCCGCGCGAGGGCGGAAGCGCTCCCGTTCAGGGACGGCGCTTTCGACACCGTCGTCTGCGGGCTCGTCCTCTGCAGCGTGCAGGACCCGCCGCGGGCGGTCGCGGAAATCCACCGGGTGCTTCGGGACGACGGCGAGCTGCGCTGCCTGGAGCACGTCCGCGGCGATGGCGGCTGGGGACGATTCCAGGACGCGGTGCAGCCGCTCTGGACGTGGCTCGACGGCGCGTGCCGCCCGAACCGTTCGACCGAACGGACGGTCGAGGCGGGCGGCTTCCGAATCGCCGATGATCGGCGGGCTCAGGGAATCATGCGGCTCTTTCGGGCCCGCAAGGCCCAGCGTGGCAGTCCGAGAGAATAGACAGCCGCCTCACGCGGAAACCTGAACCGCTCTCCTGGGGCATACACCCGAGGTCGCGAGGACGAGGAACGGACCCGGACGACCGCCGACGTCCAGGCTCGTCAACGCTTCTTGAGCCGTTCGATCTCGGCCTGCGCCTCGGCGAGTCGCCGCTCGAGATCGCTCGCGCGTTGCTCTTCGGCGCGGGCGTGCTCCTCTTCAGCGCGGGCGCGTTCCGCTTCGGCGCGGGCGCGTTCCGCTTCGGCGGCGGCTTGCTGCTCGCGCTGGTCGACAAGCGTCTCGAGATGGGAAATCCACTCGATCGAATCGGAGAGGAAGGCGCCGCGATACGAGAAACGCAGTTGCTCGTCGAGGATGACGAGCTCCATCTCGAGCACCTCGGAGCGGAGGAACCCGCGCTGCCCGAGGATGGGCTGGTAGGCGCGCGCGGTGGGGCTCGGCAACCGAAAACCGTGCAGCTTCAGGCGCGCCCGGTCGAAGACGAAGTACTCGGGGATGCCGAGGCTCGCATAGAAGGCCACGTTGCGCTCGGCGTCCTTCTTTCGGTCGCCGCCGTAGTGGACCTCCATCGCGAGGTCGAGCCCCTTGCCCTCGGCGCTGACGACCCACTTGTCGCGGATGTGCCGGCCGGTGTCGCGCACGGCGAGCAGGTCGGGCGCGAAGCGCCGGGTCGCCGGGTAGTAGACGGGCAGCTCGCACGCGAGGTACATCCCGCGCCCGCTGCGGCCGAAGAACCGTTCCAGCATGTCGAGCGATTCGATCTTCGCGCGGAAGTGATGCTCGCCCTCCGGCGGCGACATCTCCTCGTACGTCACCTCGTTCGGCAACGCTTCGATCACGCGCCGGCGTTCCTCTTCGCTCATCGCATCCCAGTCGTCCTGGCTGGGCGCGCGGGGAAAGCGAGCGCGAGCGGGCAAGCCCTCCGGCGGTGGCTCGAACATGGAGGCGAGCATGATGCTCGCGGCAGCGATCGTCAAGCGCGGGTCTAAGGTCGGCGCTCCCGATTTCGGACCCGATGGCCCCCCCGCTCTCCCGCCGGGCTGGTCGCACCCGTTTCCTGTCGATGACCAGGAGCCCTTCAGCTAAGCATCGGCGGGCAGCGCGACGAAGAAGGTGGTCCTCTTCCCGCGCTCGCTTTCGGCCCAGAGGCGGCCGCGGTGCGCCTCGACCAGGCCCTTGGCGATGTACAACCCGAGTCCGAGACCCTCCTGGGTGCTGTTCTTCGCCCGCTCGGTCCGCGCGAAGCGACCGAAGAGATTGGTGATTTCTTCGCTCGACAACCCCTCGCCGCGGTTCGTCACCGAGATGACGACCTCGCCCCCGCCCCCGCGCGCGCCGAGGACCAGCTCCGCTCCTGCCAAGCCGTACTTGACGCCGTTCGAGACCAGGTTCGACAGCACCTGCTCCAGCCGCTCGGTGTCGACCTCCACCTCCGGCAGCTCCGAACCGAGCTCGCAGCGCAGCGGGTTCTGCGCCAGCTCCGGCCCATGGCGCTCGGCGAAGTCCTGCAGCCACGCCGCGAGGTCGATTCGCGTCGGGCGCACCTCCAGCCGCTTCGCCTCGATGCAGGCGAAGTCGCGCAGGTCGTCGATCATCCGGCTGAGCTGGGCCAGGCTCTGGCGCATGAACTCCAGGTTCTTCTGGTCCAAATCGCTCAAGCTCCGCCGCCCGAAGAGGCCGAGGTAGAGGCTCAAGGTGTTGATCGGCTGGCGCAGGTCGTGCGCGATGAGGCTCGTCCACTCCTCCCGCAGCCGGTCGAGCTCCTTGAGCGGCGTGACGTCCATGAACGCGACCACCGCCCCGGCGATGGTCTTGTCGGGGCCGAACATCGGGACCGCGCTGACCATCACCGGCACTCGGCCGCCGCCGGGCTGCACCACGAGCCGCTCGACCGCGTCCACCGGCGCGCCGTGCAGCGCGCGCCAACCCGGGACCTCGTCGGGCGGGAGCGCTTCCCCTCTCACCCCGCGGATTTGCGAGAGGTATTGACGGATGCCCCCCTCGGGGTCGAGCCGCCGCCCGAGCATCGCCTCCGCCCGAAGGTTCGGCTCGATGCGCTCGCCGTCCTGCCCCTCGACCAGGATGAGCCCGATCGGCGAATGGTGGAGGACCGCCCGCAGCCACTGCCGCTCGGCCTGGAGCTGCTCGAACAGCTCTTCCCGCTCGCGCGCCAGCCGCCGCCGCTCGGTGACGTCGCGAATCAGCATCGCGAACCCCCGCGGGCGGCCATCGGACTGGGCGAGAGCGGTCAAGAGCACCTGGGCGAAGAAGGTCGAGCCGTCCTGCCGCCGGCGCAGGCCCTCCTCCTCGTGGCTGCCGCGGTCGGCGGCGATTTCGAGCTGCCGCCAGGGCTCGTTCGCGCGCCGGAGCGGGTCCGGATGGAAGTCCGAGAAGTGGCGGCCGATGATCTCCTCCGCCCGATAGCCGAGAATCCGTTCTGCCCCCGCGTTCCAGGTGGTGACGTTGCCGCCCGGGTCGAGCATGAAGATCGCGTAATCGGTGACGCCCTGGACCAGGAGGCGAAACCGCTCCTCGCTCTGACGCAGCTCCTCCTCGGCCTGGCGCTCGGCCGTGACGTCGCGCAAGACCAGCACCGCTCCCGTCACCTTCGCCTCGCCGCTCAAGATCGGCGCGCAGCTGTCGGCGACCGACCACCGGCGGCCGTCGCGGGCGACGAGCGCGGTGTGGGGCGGGAGCCCGTGTGTGCCCCAGCCGTCGAGCGCGCGACGCACCGGATCCTCGACCGGGCGACCGTCCACCTCGTCGGTCAGCCGGAGCACTTTCGCCACCGGCTGGCCCTTCGCCTCTTCGAGAGCCCAGCCGGTCAGCCGCTGCGCTACCGGGTTCATGCGGGCCACCCGCCCCTCGGCATCGGTGACGAGGACCGCGTCGCCGATGGAGTTCAAGGTCACCTCCAGGTTCTCCTCGCTCTGCCGGCGCTTCTCCACCTCGGCGACGAGCGCCCCGTGAATCCGGGCGTGCTCGACCGCGAGCCCCGCGTGGCGCGCCAACAGCTCGATCGCCCGGGCATCGTCGTCGCTGAAGTCCGAAGCGCCTTCCTTCTCGGCGAGATAGAGGTTCCCGAGCGCCCGGCCGCCGTAGGTGATCGGCACCCCGAGAAAGCTCTTCATCGGCGGATGGCCCTCGGGAAACCCTCGAGAGCGCGGGCTCTCGCGCAGGTCCGCCTCCCTGAGCACCCGGCCTTCCCTCGCGACCTTGCCCCAGAGGCCCGCTGGGCGCGGAAGGCGGCCGATGCGCCGCACGGTCTCCTCGTCGACCCCGCTGAACGCGCACAGCGCGAAGGTCTCGGTGGAATCGGAAAGTATGCCGAGCGCGGCATACTTCGCGCGTGCCACCGCGCGCGCCTCGTCGACGATGGCTTGGAGGACCACGTTCAGGTCGAGGGAAGAGCCGATGGAGAGCGCCGCGCGGCTGCACGCCTCCAAGTCGTGCCGGAGGTCGACCTCGCGATGTCCTGGAGCGCTTTCGCCGGGCGCTTGCGAGCTCGGCGGGCGGGAGCCCTTCCTGTCGGCGGCTCCCCAGGAGAGGGCCTCGATGAGCTGCTGGAGCGCGGTCGACGACTCCCTGGCGGGCATGCTTCCCCTGGCGCAGCAACGCGCGCGGCTTCGAGCCGGCCTGGCTCGGCGCGGTCGTTTCCGTAGCTCAGATCGGTCGGGCGCGCACCTTTTTCGCCGCCGGACGCGCGTCCCAAGACGCCCCGGTCTGACCGGGCAGACACGCGCGCGCCCGCGCGACGCGCGACCGACCGGTCGGCACCGCACCGGCGCCCCGGCTGGAGACCGGGAGCGCTCCCGTCAGTCGGCGACGTCCTTCAAGTCCGCCTCGAGCTGCTTCAGGTCGAAGCCCGGCGCGAAGTCCGGCTGGCGCGCCTGCGGCGGCACGATCGCGTAGGCCTCGTCGACGCACTCGTCCCACCAGCCCCAGGTGCCCTTCTGGGTGTT
The DNA here is from genome assembly GCA_021787845.1 of Myxococcales bacterium. Taxonomy (GTDB): domain Bacteria; phylum Myxococcota; class Myxococcia; order Myxococcales; family JAJYLH01; genus JAJYLH01. The sequence goes on from JAJYLH010000054.1 coordinate 17,667, forward strand.
GCCCCAGGTCAGCACCGTCACGCCCCCGGCGTCGTAACCGACCGCGTAGACCGCGTGCCCGTCGTGGGAGAGCCGGCCCGGGGTCCAGACCTTGCGGGCGTTGAAGTCCTCGACCGCATTCTCCTGCACCTGGAAGCCCAGGTAGACGCCGCCGAAGAGGTGAATCGCCTGCTTCACGTGCGCGTGGTTCTTCGGGTCGACGCTCGCGTAGGCGAGGATCTCGTCGCCGAACGCCCGGTGGTGGCGCCAGTAGTTCAAGACGTCGAGCTCGTTCAAGCCGGTGTCGGCTCCGCCGGTCAGGTGCCGGTAGAGCTTCAGGACCGCTTTCGTGGTGGCGATCCGCTCCCGCCCAACGAGACCGGAGTAGGCGGTGATCGCGTGCGCCATCCCGGCGATGGTGCAATCGCCGACCCGGTCGTTGCCGTCGATCGGGAACAGCTTGGTCGGGTCGGCCGGGACCCCGAGCTTCTGGTAGACGCGCTGGAGCACGTCGTCCTCGGTCGGCGCCGGCTTGAGGGCGGCGGTCAGGTAGCTCTTCAAGCGCAGCGTGCGGTAGTCGAGCTTGGGCGGGTGCTTGCCGAAGCGATACGACTCGGCCATCGATGGACCTCCTCCCGCAGGGATGGGATGGTTTTCTGCGGGCTCGAGAACGGTCCATAGCACCGCCCGCGCGCTTGGGGAAGCCCAAGGGGCCGGGCGATGGAAACTGCGGGAATGGCCGCGCGGCTTGCCCGGCAGCACAAAAGCGGATCCCGTCTGCGGGAGCGGTTGCGCTCACCGGCCCGACGGACGCGGCGCTCTCTCGCTAGACCCTCGCCGACGAGCGTTTGGAACCGCCAAGACGCCACGCCGACCTCGCTGACCGCAAATTCTTGGCGCTTTGGCGTCTTGGCGGTTCATCCGAGACGGCTTTCGGCGAGGGTCTCGCTAGCCTTTGCCCTTGATTCCGTGCTTCTTGAGCAGCCGCCACAGGCCCTTGCGGTCGATGCCGGCGCTGACCGCCGCGTCGCTCATCCGCGGGCTCCCGTCGAGGAGCGACCCCAGGTACCGCCGCTCGAAGGCGTCGACGGCCGCCCGCTTCGCCTCCTGGAAGGGCAGCACCGGCGCCGGGGAACGCTCCGCCTGGGAGGGAAGCTGCAGGTGCTCGAGCCCGATCACCGGACCCTCGCAGGCGACGAGCGCGCGCTGGACGACGTTCTCCAGCTCCCGCACGTTTCCCGGCCAGTCGCGGCGCACGAGCGCTTCCCCCGCCTCCTTGGAGAACGCCTGCGCGGGCGACCCGTAGGCCGGCGCGTGGCGGAGGAGGAAGTGGTTCGCCAGCACCGGGATGTCCTCCCGCCGCTCGCCCAGGCCCGGAAGCTGCAAGCCGAGCACGTTCAGCCGGTAGTAGAGGTCCTCCCGAAACCGCTTCTGGCCGATGGCCGCCGTCAGGTCGACCTTGGTGGTCGCGAGCACCCGCACGTCCACCGGCGCCGGCCGGGTGTCGCCGAGGGGCGTCACCTCTTTCGTCTCGAGGAAGCGCAGCAGCTTGACTTGAGCGGCGCTGGAGAGGTCGGCGACCTCGTCGAAGAGGAGGGTCCCGCCCTGGGCGCTGCGGGCGACCCCGGGCGCGTCCCGGTCGGCGCCGGTGAAGGCCCCCTTCTTGTGCCCGAAGAGGGTGCTCTCGAAGAGCGGGTCCGGGATGGCGCCGCAGCTCACGGAGACCAGAGGCGCTTCCGCCCGGCGGGAGAGCCGGTGGATGGCGCGCGCGACCAGCTCCTTGCCGCTGCCGGACGGCCCGCTGACCAGCACCGCCGCCTCTCCCCGGGCGATCGCCGGCAGCCGCCGGAGCAGCTCGAGCAAGGCGGGCGAGCGGGTGATGATCGCCTCGCCGGCCAGGTGGTCGCCGGCGCCCTGGACGAACCGCCGAAACAGCCGCGCTTCCTCGAAGACCCGCGCTTTCTCGGCCACCGCTCGCAGCCGCTCGGCCAGCACCCGGCGCCGGATCGGCTTGGTCAGGAAGTCGTCGGCCCCGAGCCGGAGCAGCTCCACCGCCTCGTCGGTGGTGGCGACCGCGCTCATCACCACGACGGGCATCAGCTCGAAGCGAGCGCGCACCTTCTGCAGGAGCTCCTTGCCGTTCATCCCGGGCATCATGAAGTCGGTGAGGAGGAACCCGACCTCGTGCTCGCCGAGAACCTTCAGCGCCTCTTCGCCCGACCGCGCGGTCAGCGGCGAGAAGCCGAGGCTGCGCACGCTCTGGCTCAGCCATGCCAGGATGTCCGGCTCGTCATCGACGATGAGGACGACCATTGGCCCCTCGGCGGCCCACGCCGCTTCCTGATATCGGCGGCCCGCGTTCGGGTTTAGCCTGTTTTCCTGCTTCTGGGGCGCGGCTTCGGCGCGACCGTCCGCGGCATTCGTGCCGCAGGCGAGCCGCTCGTCGAATTCATGGTTTTCGGCAACCGCAGCCGATGTTTCGCCGCGCCGGCGCGGCATCCGTGCCACGGCCGGCGGCCTGGTCCCTCGAGGCTTGGGCTCGGGGAGGCCCTCGAGCCTTCGACCGGACGCGCGCACCTCGCGGAGGGCTCTGCCATGGCCTAGAATTCCGGATCGGCGAGGACCAGGTGCCCGATGGCGAAGCCCAAGCCCGGCGAGGAGCCCGACAGCGGGGTGGCGACCGCCACCCGTGCCGGCCGGAAGGTCCGGCGGCCGCCCCTCTACAAGGTGCTGATCCACAACGACGACTATACGACGCGGGAGTTCGTGGTCTTCGTCCTGGAGGCGGTGTTCCACCACGACCAGACGGAGGCGACCCGGATCATGTGGCACGTGCACACGACGGGGGTCGGGGTCGCCGGGGTGTTCACCTACGAGGTGGCGGAAACGAAGGCGCACAAGGTGGAAGCGCTCGCGCGGGCGAACGGGTTTCCGCTCAAGCTTTCGGTCGAGCCGGAGGAGTGAGGTTGAAGCGACATCGACGTGCCACGGGGCCCGAATCCGGCTAGTGAGAAGAACGAGCCCGTGTCCGACGGGGCCCAAGAGCCTCGAGCGCCGTCCAGGACCTTTTCGAGAGCGCGATGCCGTCGCTGACCAAAGAGTTCCAGCTCACCTTCAAGCGCGCGGTCGAGGAAGCGAAGAAGCGCCGGCACGAGCTGGTGACGCTGGAGCACCTGCTGTACGCGCTGACCTTCGAGCAAACGGGCAGCCAGGCGTTGAAGAGCGCGGGGGCGGACCTGCCGAAGCTGCGGCGGGCGCTCGACAAGTTCTTCCAGCAGTCGATGCCGGCGGTGCAGGGCGAGGGGGACGTCGCGCCGGAGATGACGCTGGCGGTGAACCGCGTGTTGAACCGGGCGGCGCTGCACGCGGTCAGCGCGGACACCGACGACATCGACGGCGGGTCGGTGCTGGTGGCGCTGACGAAGGAGAAAGACAGCCATGCCGCCTACCTGCTGAGCGAGCAGGGGGTGACGCGGCTGGACCTGATGGAAGCGGTCTCCCACGGCATCGAAAAGGGAGGGGAAGAGGACTCGGCGGACGAGAGCGATGCCGAGGAGGACGACGAGAGCGAGGGGAGCGAGGACGAAGAGGAAGACGACGAAGAGGAAGGCGAGCCTTCGGGCGACCGCAATCCGCTCAAGCGGTTCACGGTCGACCTGGTCGCGAAGGCGCGCGCCGGGCAGATCGATCCGTTGATCGGCCGCGGGCCGGAGATCGAACGGACGCTCCAGGTGCTCTGCCGGCGGCGCAAGAACAACCCGGTCTTCCTGGGCGACCCAGGGGTGGGCAAGACCGCTATCGCCGAGGGGTTGGCCTTGCGCCTGGCGAGCGGGGACGTGCCCGACCTCTTGAAGGACATGCCCTACTACGCGCTGGACATGGGCGCCCTGATCGCCGGCACCAAGTTCCGCGGCGAGTTCGAGGCGCGGCTCAAGGGGGTGCTGAAAGCGCTCAAGGACACGCCGGGGACGATTCTCTTCATCGACGAGATCCACACCATCGTCGGCGCGGGCGCGACGAGCGGCGGGTCGGTAGACGCCTCGAACCTCTTGAAGCCGGCGCTCCAGTCGGGCGACCTGCGCTGCATCGGCTCGACCACCCACCAGGAGTTCAAGAGCTCGATCGAGAAGGACCGGGCGCTCGCGCGGCGCTTCCAGCCCATCGACGTCACCGAGCCGAGCCTGGAAGACGCGGTGGAGATCCTCAAGGGCTTGAAGCCGCACTACGAGGCGCACCACGGGGTCACCTACACCTTGGAAGCGCTCCAGGTCGCCGCCGAGCTGTCGCAGAAGCACCTGAACGAGCGGCACCTGCCGGACAGCGCCATCGACGTGCTGGACGAGGCCGGTGCCGCTGAGCGTCTGAAGCCGGCGGAAGCGCGCAAGACGGTGGTCGACGTGCCCGAGGTGGAGACCATCATCGCGAAGATGGCGCGGATTCCGCCGAAGTCGGTCTCCAAGTCGGACAAGGAGCGGCTCTTCGACCTGCCGAACGACCTACGCCAGGTGATCTACGGCCAGGACCCGGCGATCGAGCAGGTGACGAGCGCCATCAAGCTCGCCAGGAGCGGTCTCGCCTCCCCCGAGCGGCCGATCGCGTCGTTCCTCTTCGCGGGGCCGACCGGCGTCGGCAAGACCGAGCTCGCGCGGCAGCTTTCGAAGACGATGGGCGTCGAGTTCCTCCGCTTCGACATGTCCGAGTACATGGAGAAGCACACGGTCTCGCGGCTCATCGGCGCGCCGCCGGGCTACGTCGGGTTCGACCAGGGCGGGCTGTTGACCGACGCCATCCGCAAGACCCCGCACGCGGTGCTGCTCCTCGACGAAATCGAGAAGGCGCACCCGGACATCTTCAACGTGCTCCTCCAAGTGATGGACCACGCGACCCTGACCGACAACAACGGGCGCAAGGCCGACTTCCGCCACGTCATCCTGATCATGACGAGCAACGTCGGCGCCCGGGAGATGGCGGGGAAGAACATCGGCTTCGGACACGGCGCGACCGGCGGCGACGTGACCAAGGGCGCGCTCGAGCGCACCTTCAGCCCCGAGTTCCGAAACCGCTTGGACCAGACCATCTTCTTCGCGGCGCTGACGACGGAGGCGGTGCTCAAGGTGGTCGACAAGTTCGTGAACGAGGTGTCGGCGCAGCTAAAGGCGCGCGAGGTGGAGCTCGAGCTGTCGGACGAGGCGCGCGCGTGGCTCGCGAAGCGCGGCTACGACGAGAAGTTCGGCGCCCGGCCGATGGCGCGGCTGGTCCACCAGGAAATGAAGAGGACGCTAGCGGACCTGCTCCTCTTCGGCGCTCTCGAGCACGGCGGCACCGCGAAGGTCACCGTCGTCGACGACGAGCTGCACATCGAAGCGACGCCGAAAGGGTAAGGTCAGCGCGGTCCGCTCCCCCCCGGTTCGGCGGCCCGAGCTTCACAAGTACGCGTACTGCAGCGAGATGTTCGGCACCCATTCTGCGGGCTGTTGCACTCCGCCGATGTCGATCGGCCGGGCGAATTCGAACCGGAGCACGAACGGCCCCAGGCCCAGGTCGACGCCCACAACCCACGCGAGCGACCGGTCCGGCCACAGGTCGTGCACGCTCATCGCGACGCCGCCGAAGTCCATTCCGAGAATGCCGTCGATGTTCGAGAAGAGCGGGAGGTGCAGCACCGAATCGAGCGGGACCTGGAGGTTCAGGTTGGAGACCGCGTAGGCGGTGCCGAGCAGGTGCTCGGTGTCGTCGATCTGGTAGTTGCGCAGGTTGTCGTAGCTCGAGAGGTAGAACTGCCGCCCGAAGACGCTCCCGTCCGACGCGCCGCCGGCGAGGCGCAGGTGCAGCACCGCGAGGTCGAACAGGTTCAGGTGGGCCTGCGCGTCGAAGGTGACGTAGTCGTCCGGAACGTTTCTCAGCGGCAGGTACCCGCCTCCGATTTCGGCCACGAGCGACCCGCCGCCGACCGCGCCCAACGGAAACCGGTAGCGGGTCGTGTCGTAGCCGTAGGTCAAGCTCGCGAGCCCCTCGAGGTCGTATCCGCCGTGCGCCGCGTTCCAGGCCCGCAGGCCGTCGACGTTGACCGCCTCGGTCAGGTAGGGGCCGACCGACGGGAACTGGAATTCACGGTCGACGCCCTGCACGGTGACCTGCGCCTGGATGCTCGAATAGGTGTCGAACGGATGGCTCCACATCGCGGTGACTCCGAACTCGCGCTCCAGGTAGAAGACGTCGGAGCCGAACCCGGGCGCATTCGGATCCCGCCGTTCGGTGAAGGTGTGGAACGGCCCGAAGCCCCAGGCGTCGCGGCCGGAGCGGTCGACGTAGAACGCCACCGCGTCGGTCAGCTCGGGCGCCCCGAACATCGCGAGCTGGAGCACCAGATTGCGGTCGTTCATCACGTCGCCGAACAGGAGCGCTCCCTCTCCCACCGTCGCGGTGCCGACCGCCGCCATCCCGCTCTTGAGCCGCCAGTTCTTCGGGCTCAGCGGGTCATAGCGCGGCGCCGGCGCCGGAATCGGCTCCCGCGGAATCGGCCTGGGGGGCGGCAGCGGTCCCGGTTGGCTTTTCGCCGGATGCTCGTCCAGGTCGAGGAGCGCCTTCTGCGGGACCTCGAAGAGGTGGAAACGCCCGCCGAAGAAGCCGAGCGCCGTGAGGCCGCCGCCGGGCGCCGGCGCGGGCGCGGACAAGCCGGTGACGAAATCGGTCAGCCGGCGAATGCGCCCGGTCTTCGCGTCGAAGAGGTGCAGGTCCTCCTTGCCCTCGGCGTCGGATGCGAAGACCAGCTTCCCTCCCCCTAAGCCGCAGGGCATCCGCTCATCGGCAGGCTCGTCGGTGAGCCTCACGCTCCGGCCGGTCACCGGGTCCATCGCGAAGAGGTTCAGCCGGCCGGTTTCGGTGCGGTCGGAGGCGTAAAGAATGGTGCCTTGCGTCCTCTCGCCGGCCTCGAGGGGAACCCCGAAGACGTCGGGCGAGTCGATGGTCCAGTCGAGGTCGCGCTCGAAGTAATCGTCGTCGGTCAGCCGCGTCAGGCGGCCGGTCCCGACGTCGGCGATCCACAGATCGCTGCGGCCGGCGGAGTCGAGCCCGAAGAAGGCGAGGCGCTTTTCGTCGGGGCTCAGGGCCGGGTCGCCGGCTTCCACGACGCCGCGCGGCGAAAGGTCGATCCGCTCGCGGCGGCCGAAGTCGAACGAGACCTCGTGGCCGTGCCCCCGGCGCTCGAACGGGACGAAGTAGAGGGAGTCGGCCGGACCGTCGCGGGCGATGAACGCGAGCGCGTGGGCCGACAGCGTGGTCACCCGGCGCTGGGCCGGATGCAGGCTCTCGATGCCGGGATGGCCGTCGACGGCGATTTCGACGGCGTCCTGGGGGGCGCGGCGGTCGGCGAGGTAGAGCCGGCTGCGCCCGCTCTGACGCGAAACCGACCGGTAGAGGAGCAGCTCGCCGTCGGGCGAAGCGGAGAACGAATCCGGCTCGCCGGGGAGCTCGCCCATCGGCTCGACGAGCGGCGGCTCCTGGGTCGCGGCGAGGTACTGGCGCTCGTACCGCCGTTTCATCCAGGCGTCGAAGCGCTCCGCGATCTGCTCGGGCGTCTGCCGCGCGAGGCGCGCGACGAACTTGCGAAAGGCGTGGCTGTCCTGCCCTCCGAGAGCGCTGCCCTGGGCCGACAGCTTCGGGCTCTCGTCGAGGAGGGCCTGGAGAAACCGCGGGCCGTACGTCTTCGCTAGGAATGCTACTCGAAGCTGCCCGAGCTTATAGGTGTCCAAATAGCTTTGCTTGGTGTCGCTCCAGAACGACGGGAGCACGTAATGTCGCTTCGGCCGCGGGTTCGAGACGAGGTCGCGGGCGTACAGGTCGGTCTTCCGGTCGATGCCGCCGTTCGAATAGAACTCCGCGAGCCCCTCGACGAACCAGCGCGGGAAGGCGGAAAGGGCGCTGTCCTGGCCGGCGGCGGCCGCGCGGTCCGCCATCTCCTGAATCTGGAACTCGTGCGCCATCTCGTGCTTGGAAACTAGCCGGAAGCGCTCCAGGTCTCCCCAATAGGGCAGCGCCATCTTCAGGTCGACCGGGCTCGTCACGCCCAGGACCGACTCGTTGACGAAGAAGACGTTGGTGTTCTCGAACGCCCGGTGGGAGGCGTAGAGGATGTACGGCACCCGTTCTGTCGGGCGGTAGCGGAACTGCCGGGCGAGGTCCTGGTATTCCTGCCGCACGACCGCCGCGGCGATGCGCGCGGCGCCCGCTTCTCGCTGGTAGTAGTAGAAGCGCACCCCCCCGACGCCGTGGTCGCTCAAGAAGTCGTAGTGGCGCCAGCGGAAGCGCGAGTAGCGGACGTTCGTCTGCCCCGGCCGCTGGGGAACGACCAGCACCTGGTCGAGGTCACCATCAGCGCTCCTGTGCTTCGCCTGCGCTTCCGTCCTCTGCAGGAGCTGGACGGTCGACAGCGACGGCTTGAGGCCCCCGGCCGGGTTTCCGAAGGGCAACGCGCCGTCGGCCACCGCCAGCGCGGGCCAAGAGAGGAGCACCAGCGTCCAGAACCGCTTCAGGGGACCTTGGTCCTTCCCGGCCCACCCGCCTCGACGGCGCCTAAAGCCCGCCCGCCGGGATCGGGTCGAGGCCGGCTGGCGCCCGAAGCGAGAATCGTCGAGATCGCCCGCGCGCCGGCCACCAATGTAGCGTTCGCCGCGCAAGCGTCGCAAATCCCGGCCGGCGAGCGGTCTTCTCGCCCACCGGCGGCGGCGACGCTCGGGACGGCGCGGCGGCGGTGGCCAGGCCCACGCTCCTGCGGCCGCCTGCCGGACCCCGAACAGAGCGCGCAATAGAGCTTGCGGCGGGCGCCGTTTTCGTCTTTGGTGCGCGGCGCGCGCCGCGGATGGCGCGTCCTTCTTTCGGGAGCCGCCCATGAACAAGAGCCTCTTCGTCCTCGTGTCCGTCGTTGCCTCGGGAGCCCTGCTGTCGGCCTGTCCGTCGAAGACCCCGCCGCCGGAATCGACGGTGCCGTCGGCCTCGGCGAAGAAGGCGCCCGCGGCCGCCCCGGCGCCGACCGCGAAGGCGGCTCCGGTGCCGGTCGCGACGACCGTCTCCCCGGCCGCCAAAGCCGAGGCGCATCAGATTTTCGAGCAGCGCTGCGTCGCCTGCCACGGCGCCGACGGCAAGGGCGACGGGCCGGCGGCGGCGGCCCTGAATCCGAAGCCGCAGAATTACACCGACCCGACCTTCCAGAAGACGGTGAGCGACCAGACCATCGAGAAGGCCATCGTCCAGGGCGGAGCGGCGGTGGGCAAGAGCCCCTTGATGCCGCCCAACCCGGACCTCAAGAACCAGCCGGAGGTGGTTGCGGCCTTGAAGGACGTCGTCCGCACCTTCGGGACGAAGTAACAGCCGCACCGCTGCCGCAAGGCGGATTCGCTTCCGGTATCCATCACGTTCGCCTGGCGCGACCCGCGGGGAGGTCCCAGGGGGGCGGCCGGCGTCAGGCGACGGGCGTGAGAGGCTCGGTTCTGGTCGAGGGCCGGGCCGACGGTTCGCTTGCGCTCTTCGTGGGGGCCTCGTTCGGCTTCACCGCCGATTCGGACCGATCGGTTCGATCCGACCGATCGGTCTGATCGATCGGCGGCGGGAACCGCGCTTGCCGAGCGAGCCGGAAGCCCGCCAGAACTTTTTCGCCGCCGAAACGTCCAGAATGGGCGCCGAGCGGACGGACCGTGAGGGCTTCGACTCCACGCCGGGCCGCCCGTTCTGCCTGGAGGCTCCGATGCGGCGTGGGAAACGGTTCGAGGGCCTGGCCCATGCGGCAGCGCTGGTGCTCGGCGTCACGAGCTGTCAGCCACCGGCGCCGGTGCCGGCCCCCCAGGGCTCCGGCGTCGCGGCGGTGACGGCTCATCCGCCTGGCCACTATTCTGCCGCCACCATGAAACCGCGAACGCTCGGCCCGCCGGGGCTCACGATGACGCTGAGCGAGGGCCATCCCAGGCCCTCGATGCCCTACAGCCCACCGAAAGCGCAGGCGGCCTCCTTGCCGGCGCAGGCGACCGAGGCGCTGCTCGAGCGGGTGGCGCCGCTGCACGCCGCCGAGGGGGAGCGCAAGAGCTTCGCGCTGCCGCCAGCGCCGCTGCCGCCGCCGCGGGCGGGGAAGACCATCCACGAGCTGTTTCCGCCGCCCGGCGCCCAGGTCGCCCCTCCGGGCAAGGAGACGCACGCCGCCCGGACCGCGCTCCACGTCCTGCGCTTCGAGCCGACCGGCGAGGTGCCCATCGCGCCGCGTCTGACGATCACCTTCGACCAGCCGATGGTCCCGATTTCGTCGTTCGGCGCGCTCGCGAAGGGCAAGGTTCCCGCGCAGCTCGTGCCGACGCCGCCCGGCCACTGGGAATGGCTGGGAACCCGCACGCTCCAGTTCGTCCCCCGGCAGCGCTTTCCCATGGCGACGCGGTACCGGGTGGTGGTCCCGGCGGGGACGCGGTCGGCGAACGGCGACCGCCTCGGTGAGGAGGTGCGCTTCTCCTTTTCGACACCGCCACCGAAGCTCGTGAGCGAATGGCCCGAGGAGGGACCGCAGCGGCTCGACGTGCCGATCTTCCTCGCCTTCGACCAGGCGATCGATCCGGCGGCGGTCGCGGCTCTGGTCGAGGTCCGGAACGGCAGCAGCCAACCGGTAGCGGTGAAGCTCCTTTCCGAGGCCGAGGCGAAGAAAGACGAACGCCTCGCGCCGCTGATCGCGAGCGCCCAACCGAAGCGGTGGCTCGCGCTCGAACCGAAGTCGAAGCTGAAGCCGGGCACCACCTACTCGGTCGTTGTGCCCGCCGGGACGCCGTCAGCCGAAGGGCCCCGCAAGACCGCGGCCGAGCAGAGCTTCTCCTTCCGCACCTTCGACCCGCTCGTGCTCACCGACCATCGCTGCGGCTGGTGGAACGGCGTTTGCCGGCCCGGCGTCGAATGGACGGTCACCTTCAACAACCCGCTCGACGAGAAGGCCTTCGACGCGAGCTGGATCGGCATCACGCCGGCGCTGCCCGACCAACTCGTTTCCGTCCAAGGCGATGGGCTCGTCATTCAAGGCCGGTCGAGGGCGCGCACGACCTACAAGGTCCGCGTCTCCGAGAAGCTGCGCGACACCTTCGGCCAGACGCTCGGCCAGGCGGCGACCGTCGAATTCGCCGTCGGCCGGCCGGAGCCGCTGCTTTCGGTCCCCGGCAACGTGCTCGTGGTCCTCGACCCGGCGTCGCACGGTCAGCTCACGGTTTCGTCGCGCGACATCGAGCACTTCCGCTTCCGCGCCTGGAAGGTCCAGACCAAGAACTGGACGCGCGGGCTCAAGTGGATCAGCAACGCCTACTACTCGAACCCGCCGCCGCCGCCGGGGACGCTGGTGATCGACCGCACCGTCCACGTTGCGCCCCCCCGCGGCGACCTCGACGCTCTCGCCAACACCGCCATCGACCTCGCTCCCGCGCTTTCCGGAGGTCATGGCCACGTCCTCGTCGAGGTGACGCCGCCCGAGTCGCTCTGGAAGCGGGTCTTCGGTTCGCGGCCGGAACACCTGCGCCGCTGGGTCGAGGTGACCGACCTCGGCGTCGACGCGTTCGTGGACGCGACCAGCGTCATCGCCTGGGTGAGTCGGCTTTCCGACGGCAAGGCCGTGGCGGGCGCGCAGGTCGTGATCGAGCCGGACGGGAAGCCGAGCGAGACCGGTCCCGATGGGCTGGCGCGCCTCCAGCTCCCGAGCTCCTCCGGCAAAGCGATGCAGCCGTTCCTCCTCGCCCGGACGCAGAGCGGCAGCGGTGTCGACGAGGCCATCCTCCCGGCGAACCTTTGGGGCTGGAGCAACAGCGACGCCTTCCACCAGAGCTTCCGCCCGGACACGCTGCTCTGGTACGTCATCGACGACCGCGGGCTCTACAAGCCGGGCGAGACCGCGCGCTTCAAGGGCTTCGTGCGCACGAGCGGCGGGGGCCCCCAGGGTGACGTCAAGCTGCCGCCGGCCGGGCTCGACAAGGTGACCTACGTCGTTCACGACGCGCGCTATCACGAAATCGCCAGAGGGGAAGCGCGGGTGGACCCGCTCGGCGGATTCGACTTCGCGGTCAAGCTGCCGCCAGACGCGGACCTCGGCACGGCGAACGTGGTGATCGAGACGAACGTCGCGCCGTCAGGGTTCCAAATCTCCCCGGCCTACCATTCGTTCCTGATCGAGGCCTATCGCCGGCCGGAATACGAGGTGACCGCGAAGGCCAGCGACGGTCCCTACGTGCTCGATTCGACGGCGACGGTGACCGTGAGCGCTCGCTACTATGCGGGAGGGCCGCTGGGGGGCGCGCCAGTGGGCTGGACCGCTTCCGCACAGCCTGGCCACTTCACGCCGCCGGGGCAGAGCGACTACGTCTTCGGCGTCTGGTCGCCCTGGTGGGAGCCCGACGGCGATGACCAATCCTCGAAGGTGCAGGCGTTCAGCGGCAAGACCGACGGCGCCGGCGAGCACACGCTGGCGATTCGCTTCGACAGCGCGAACCCGCCGCGGCCGTTCGTGGTGGACGCGGAAGCGACCGTCCACGACGTGAACCAGCAAGCCTGGACCGCGAAGAGCGAGCTGCTCGTCCACCCGTCGAGCTTGTACGTCGGCATCAAGACCCCGAAGTGGCTGGTGCGCGAGGGCCATCGCATCCACGTCGACGCGCTCGTGGTCGGCATCGACGGCAAGCCGGTGCCGGGAAACGTCGTCACGATCGAAGCCGCGCGGCGGGAGTGGACGTACGAAAACGGCAAGTGGCAGGAGAAGAGCCGCGACCAGACCGCGTGCGAGACGCGCCCGGGCGAGAAGGCGACGAGCTGCGACTTCACCGCGACCGCCGGCGGCACATGGCGCATCCGGGCGACGGTGGTCGACGACCGCGGTCGCCCGAACGAGAGCGAGCTGACCGTCTGGGTGCCCGGCGGCGCTTACCCCAAGCAGCGGCGCTTGGGCCAGGAGAAGGTCCGCCTCATCCCGGACCAGCAGCACTACGAGCCCGGCGAGGTCGCGCACCTGCTCGTCGAGTCGCCGTTCGCGCCGGCCGAGGGGCTTCTCACGTTGCGTCGATCCGGCTTGCTCGATTCCCGGCGGTTCCACCTGTCGACGAGCTCGACGACGCTCGACGTGCCGATCACCGCGGGCGAGATTCCCAACGTCTGGGCGCAGGTCGACGTCGTCGGCTCCGCGCCGGTGACCGATGCGACCGGCCGCCCGGTGAGTCCGCCGGCGCAGCGGCCGGCGTTCGCGAGCGGTGAAATCGACCTCAGCATTCCGCCGAAGGGGCGGACCTTGACCGTGACGCCGCACCCGGTGCGCACGCCGCTCGAGCCCGGCGCGAAGACCTCCATCGACGTCGACGTGCACGACGCGTCGGGCAACCCGGTCGCCGGCGCCGAGGTCGCGCTGATCGTCGTCGACGACGCGGTGCTCGCGCTGACCAACTACAAGCTGACCGATCCGCTGGCGCTGTTCTATCGAAATCGGTCGCCCGACGTCACCGATTACCATAACCGGAGCTGGGTAGAGCTAGCGCTCCAGCCCCCGAGAGCGCAGGCCGAGGGTGGCGGGGGGTTCGGCCAAGGAGCCCTCGGCGGACTGGGCACGCGGCGCGGCGCCCAGATGATGTTCGAAGAAAGAGGAAGAGCCACGATGATGGACCTCGCGACGGCGGCTCCGGCCGCGGCGCCGCGGATGATGGAGAAGAAATCGCTGGCTCATTTCGGCGGACCGGCCGCTCCCACCACGCCCATCGCCGTCCGCACGAACTTCAACGCGCTCGCGCTCTTCAGCCCCCACGTGACGACCGACGCGCGGGGGCACGCCTCGGTGCCGGTCTCGCTCCCCGACAGCCTGACCCGCTACCGGGTGATGGCGGTCGCGGTCGCCGGGCAGAATCGGTTCGGCTCGGGTGAATCGGCGCTGGTTGCCAGACTGCCGCTGATGGTCCGGCCGTCGCCGCCGCGCTTCCTCCGGTTCGGCGACGTCTTCGACCTGCCGATCGTGGTGCAGAACCAGACCGGCCAGCCGATGCACGTCGAGCTCGCCGCCCGGGTGACAAACCTGAAGCTGACCGAGGGCGCGGGGCGACAGCTCGACGTGCCGGCGAACGACCGGGTGGAGGTGCTCCTTCCTGCCGAGGCGGAAGATGCCGGAACCGCGCGCATCCAGGTCGCGGTCGCCTCGGGAAAATACAGCGACGCCGCGGACGAGAAGCTCCCCGTGTGGACGCCGGCGACGACCGAAGCGTTCGCCACCTACGGCGAGGTCGACGCGAAGGGCGGCAGCGCAGCCGTCATCCGCCAGCCCATCCGGGTCCCTCCCGACGCGATCCCGAGCTTCGGGCAGCTCGAGGTCACCACCTCCTCGACCCAGCTCCAGGCGCTGACCGACGCCTTCCTCTATCTCCAGCATTATCCGTTCGAGTGCTCGGAGCAGGTCAGCTCGCGGGTGCTCTCGGTCGCGGCGCTGCGCGACGTGCTCCAAGCGTTCAAGGCCCGCGGAATGCCTTCGCAAGCCGCGATCGCCCAGTCGATGAAGACCGACATCGAGCACCTCGCCAAGCTCCAGAACTACGACGGCGGCTTCGGCTTCTGGCGGCAGGGCGACAGCTCCTGGCCGTTCCTCACCGTTCACGTCATGCACGCGCTGATCGTCGCGAAAGCCAAGGGTTACGACGTGCCGACCGACACGGTCGCCCGCGGCCTGGAGTACCTGCGGCACATCGACCAGCACTTCCCCTCCTGGTATCCGGAAGAGATTCGCCGGGCCATCACCGCTTATGCCCTCGCCGTGCGCACGCGGGCTGGCGACCGCGACGACGCCTGGGCCGAGCGGCTCGTCGAGGAGGCAGGAGGGCTCTCGCACCTTTCGCTGGAGGCGGTCGGGTGGCTCTACCAGGTCGTCGCGGGGACCGAGAGCCCACTCGCTCCCCGGATTCGCCGCGACCTGAACAACCGCGTCACCGAGACCGCCGGCGAAGCGCATTTCGTCACCCACTACAGCGACGGCGAATACCTGCTTCTTCACTCGAGCCGCCGCGCGGACGGTGCCATCCTCGACGCGCTGATCACCGACCAGCCGTCGAACGACCTGATTCCGAAGATCGTCCGCGGCCTCTTGGCGCACCGGCAGGCCGGCCGCTGGTCGAACACCGAGGACAACGTCTTCGTCCTCCTGGCGCTCGACCACTACTTCCACGCGTTCGAGAGCGTGACGCCGGACTTCGTCGTCAAGATGTGGCTCGGCAGCGCTTGGGCCGGGCAGCAGAGCTTCCGGGGCCGCTCGACCGACTTCGACCAGCTCGAGGTGCCGATGCCCTACCTCGCGAGCCACGGCCAGCGGCAGGACCTCGTGCTCGCCAAGAGCGGCGCCGGAAGGCTGTACTACCGCGTCGGGATGAGCTACGCGCCGAAGAGCCTCTTCCTCGCGCCGGCCGATCACGGCTTCGTCGTGCAGCGAAAGTACGAGGCCGTCGACCATCCGAAGGACGTGACCCGCGACGAGCACGGCGTCTGGCACATCAAGGACGGCGCCCGGGTGCGCGTCCGCCTGACGATGGTGGTGCCGACCCGCCGGTATCACGTGGCGCTCGTCGACCCGCTCCCCGCCGGCCTCGAGCCGCTCAATCCCGTCCTCGCGACGACCGGGACGCTCCCGGCCGACCCGAAGGACGAAAGCGGCCGGCGTCCGAGCTGGTGGTGGTGGTACGAGCCCTGGTACGAGCACGACGCGCTGAAGGATGAGGAGGCAGAAGCGTTCTCGTCCCTCGTCTGGGCGGGCGTCTACAACTACAGCTACGTCGCGCGGGCGACCACGCCGGGGACCTTCGTCGTCCCGCCGCCCACGGCCGAGGAGATGTACATGCCCGAGACCTTCGGCCGCGGCGCGAGCTGCCGGGTGGTGGTCGAGCGGTAGAGCCCCCGAGGCGCCCTCGCGCGCTCTCCGGCTCCGCTTCAGGAGGAGAATAGCGGCGACGGTTTCCCTCGGGAGCGGATCGCGGCGGCGGCCGCTCCGGCCGCGTGGCGCACGGATGGCCTCGCGTGGCTCGCCAGGGCGTCGAGGAGCGCGAGCCCTTCGGGCGAGCCGCTCTCGAGGAGGGCGCGGCAGGTGGCGACGTGGAGCTCGTCCATCGCGCGCGCCGACGACATCAGGTGCGAAGCGAGGCCGCGCGGAGCCCGGGTGAGCGATTCCAGGAGCACGGTCTCGGCGGTACGACCGCCGCCGATCGGGACTTGCGCGAGCCGCGCGAGCGCCGCAATCGACTCCAGCCGCGGCGCGAGGGGCAGGTCATCCTTGTCGAGCAACGTCGCCGCGTAGGCCGCGAGCACCTCCGCCCGCTGGCACCGGGAAGCCGACAGCGAGGCGATGGCGAATCGCCGGACCTCGCCGTCCGGGTCGGAAAGCGCGTTCGCGAGGTCGTTCTCGGCGTCAGCGTTGCCCAGCGGCGCGAGCGCTCCCAGGGCGAGGCGCCTGACGTGCGGGTCGGCGTGTCCCGCCAGCCGGTGGAGCGCGGGCGCGAGGGCGGGCATCGGCCGCTCGGCCGCCGTGGGCAAGAGCGCCTGGGCGAACGCGGGCGAGAGATCGTCCCGGCCGAGCGTCGCGAGCAGCACCTGCTCCGCTTCCCGCTTCCCGAGGGCCGCCACCAGGCCGGCGAGATCCCGCTCCACGGTCGCCAGGAGCTCCGCGGCCGCGACGAGCCCCGGCCGGCCCGCGGCGCAGAGAATGGTGATTTGAGCCGCCCGCTGGTGCGCGTCCCCGGCCTCTTGAAAAGCGGCGGAGACCTCCTGCAGGAGCTTCGGGCCGACGAGCTCGCCGAGGTCGCGCGCGGCGCCGGAGGTCTCGCATGCCAGGCGCTGAATCAACGCCGCCGCTTGCGGCCATAGCCGCCGCCGGATGATTTCCGCGAGCACCCGCGCCGCGTCCGGATTCGTGCCTTCGTTCGCCACGAGCTCCACCGCCGCGAGGTTCTGGAGCCAGGCGTCGGCCAGCCGCCGGGTGGCGAGACGTTCCAGGATGGCAGACGCGAGCCGGCTCTCCTCGACCGCGGCCTCGACGCGCGTCGCGAGGTCGGCCGCCTCCTCCACGACCGCGGGGTCGTCCAGCGTCGCGAGCAGCTCGGCCAGCACTTCGGTCGCCCTCTCGGGGCCAGCCGCCGCCAGCGTCGGCCGCGCCCGTTCCCGCTCGATGAGGAGCGCGGTTTCCAGGCGCGTCCGGGAGGGCACCACCGCGATGGACTCCGGCCCGAGCGCCTTCATCTCCGGCGCGAGGTCCAGGTTCAAGAGGATCTCCGCGAGGAGGCGGGGTTGCTTGAGGGGCCGGAAGATCTCGTGGAGCAGCGCCTGGCGCAGGTCGTGGACCGCCTCCGGCCGGACGCCCTGGAACATCGGCAGCCGGGTGAAGTCCTTGCGCATGCGGGAGAGCGCGAGGGACACCTGCCAGGAGAGCTTTCGCTGCGTCGTGATGAGGTCCGACCGAAAGAGGAGCGTGACGCCGCGGACGCCCCGGTCCAAGAGCTCCTGGTCCAACCGTTTCGCCTCTTCCGCGGCGCGCACCGAGGGAAGGCGGCTCGCCAGATCCAAGAACGCGAGGAGCTCCTCGTCCTGGATCGACCGGGCGAAGGAGAGCGCCACCAGCTTCCACCGCTCCAGGATGTCCAGGAGCCTTCGCTTGAAGAGCGCGACCCGCTCGGCCGACATGATCTTGCCAATCGGCACGTCGTCGAGGTCCTGGGTCGCCACGATCAGGTCGTTGGTCTCTCCGGCCCGAATCGAGGACAGGCGAAGCTCGGCGTCGTAAATGGCGTCGTGATACCGGGCGACAAAGACTTGCGAGCCCTTCTGCGCCTCCGGGTGGTCAGCCGAATAATAGCCCGTGCGCGAGAGCGCCTTCGCCAGCTCGATGAGAAGCTCCGCCAGCGGTTCTTGCTTTTCGGCCATGGGGCGCTCCCCGACGCATTCTATCACCGTTCGTTCCCGAGGTTCGGTTCGAGCGACAGGGGCTACCTGCTTCACCTGGCGCGGGCGTCGGGGGTCTGCGCGCGGAGCGAGAGTTTCGTGGCCCGGTCGATCGGGTCTTTCCGGTTGCCGGACTCGGAGCCGGACACACGCAGGTGAAGCAGCGCAGAACCTATCTCGGCGCTTCGTCGAATCCAGGGAGCCAAAGGAGCCGGGCACGGGTGTGCCCTGATGAAAGCACGGCGCCCACCATCCGCGACGCAATGTCAGGGCTCCGTCCCGCGGATGTCCATCGGGCAGCGCCTTGTCCGGGCACCTCCGTGCACGGCTCCGACTCCAGCTCCCGGCTTACGATCCTTCTGTTCGCCCACACCCCACACGATGCAGCGCAGAACCGCCTATCGCCGTTTTTCCGAGATTCGGATCGAGTGACGGCATGGAGACAACTGGGTATCCGGCGTTCGGCGAGGTACGAGTCAGGTCCGTCCGAGCGCGCGCCTCAAGAGCCTGAGCCGCCGGAGGAAGACGACGCCCAGGACGAGCGGAAGCCAGTAGCTCAGCCCGCGAAAGGCGAGGACCGCCGCGGCGACCTTGCCCCCCGGGAGCCCGAGCGAGGTCAGAACGTAGGCCATCGCGCCTTCGACCACCGCGAGCCCCTGCGGGACGACGCCGACGACGAACACCACGACCGCCATCGTCCGGCCGGCGACCACCGCGCCGAGCGACACCGGCTGCGCGAACGCGAGGAAGAGTGTGCCCAGGCAGAGCTGGTTGAGCGCGTGCAGGACGATCCCGAGCCCGGCGAGCTCACCCATCTCGTGCCGGCGCGACCTCGCCGTCGTGGCCGCGTCGGCGAGCTGGCGGGCAATGCGTTCGGCCCAGGCGGACGACGACCAGTCGCCATGATGGAAGCGCGCGGCGACGGCGTGCGCCACACGAGCCACGATCCCGAGAAGGCGCTCGAGATGCCCGACATGCCCGCGCGCCCAGAGGGAGGCCCCCAGGATCAGCGCGACGAAGGCAGTGAACATCCCGGCCGCGGCGAGCTCCCAGGCATCGAGCCGATGCGCGGATGCAAGGTAGCTGAGCGACCCGGCGAGAAAGGGCAGCAGCGTCGAGAGCTCGGCGACGAAGACGAGCAGGGTCCCCACGGCGGCACGCGCCGGCGACTGCCCTCGCTCGGCCGCGTCCTCGACGAAGAGCGCCGCCGCCGCGGCGCCTCCCGCGGGCGCAAGCGCGTTCGCCAGCGTCGAGGCGAAATACACGGGCAACAGCTCGCTCATCCGGCTCTCGACGCCGACCGCGCGAAAGCCGACCTGGTACATCGCGGCGTAGACGACAAAGTAGGCGGCGTGGACCAGCACCGCCGCGACGAGCCATCCCGGGTGCGCCCGCGCGAGCGCCCGCGCGAGCTCGGCCGGGCTCGCGAAGCGGGTCATCACGAAGAACGTCAGCCCGACGAGCCCGAGCCAGACGGCCACCCGCCCGACGTTCCGCCTGCGCTGGCTCTCTCGCGAGCGCGCCATCGTGGTCATGCTGGGGACGAGCGCAGCGCTTTCCCACCCGGCATGCGACTCTCTCGAGCCTCGATCGCGTCACCGACGGGCACCTCCCGACCATTTGGGGCTCCGCGCTGTTTCAAATGGGAATCGAAATTGGAGTTGGAGCCGGACACGCCAGTGTCCGGGTGCAGGCAGGGACTTCAAGAACCGTTGGGCGGGGGCTTGCCCTCCCCGCCGCACGCTGACGCCGCCCCCAACGGCTGTCGATTCTCAAAACCTTTCCCCCCGTACTTCCAAAACTTTCCCCCCCTGCGTGACGCGGACGTGATGATCGTCAGTTGGCTCCCTTTTGTCCAGCGGCGAGTCTGGGTTTGAGCCTGGGGCGGT
>JAJYLH010000111.1 GCA_021787845.1 Myxococcales bacterium
CGCTTCCGGACAGAACATGTACGCTCCCTCCTCGTGAACGATGCCGACCAGGACCGCCAGCGACCTCGATCACGACCCCTCCGAGGCACGGGTTCGGCCCCGAGGGCCGCTTGGGCGCCTTACGCGTAGATCCAGAGCTCGCGGAAATTGCAGAGCACCATGTACCGCGGGCGCATGCGCGCCCAGTAGCCGAGGATCTGGTCGTGGTGGACCTGGAGGTCCTTCTCGCGCGGCGCCTTCATCTCCCACACGCAGATGCGCGGGAGGTACATGTCCATGCGTTCGGTCGTGTAGGCGACCTCCGGCTCGGCGTCGCCGAAGAGCGTCTGCTGCGCCTTCTTCCCCTTCGCCGGCACCCGCACCGGGTGCTGCTCGAAGATGCCGCCCGGCGTGTGCTCGACGCCGTAGATCTCCAGGAGCTCCCACAAAAACGGCTGCGCGCTCGACTGCTCCGAGCCCTCGAAGTCCTTCCATTTGCGCGCGAAGACC
This sequence comes from Myxococcales bacterium, assembly GCA_021787845.1. Lineage (GTDB taxonomy): Bacteria > Myxococcota > Myxococcia > Myxococcales > JAJYLH01 > JAJYLH01. Next base: position 490 of record JAJYLH010000111.1, read on the forward strand.
TGCAGGCGGTCCAGCAGCTTCTCCTGCCACTCGGCAGCGGGAGCATCAGCGCGGGCGCGAGGCGAAACCATGGCGGGACGCACTCTAGCAGAAGCCACGGACATGGGGGGAGTCCACCCGGCGACCGCGCGGCAGCGCCTTCGCGCCCTCGTCGCGGATCGACTCGCTCCGGTCGCGCATGTCGGATCCGCGGGAGCGCTCATCGCAAGCGCCGCCAGCATCGGGTCCGAGCAACCCGGCTACGCCCGGCCGGCGCCGAGGAGCCGGCGACTGACGCGCCTCGTGTCCGCCCTCCGTGGTAGGGTCTGGGTGTCCGAGGGAACCAGGAAGAAACTTACTTGACTGTTCTCGACATACAGGGTATCGACCGACCGGTCGATTTCCCGCGATCGACATCGCGCGGGAAACGAGGAGGCGGCCCTGGTCAACCGAACGTTCCGGAGGCTTTACGAGAGGCTGTCGAAGGCCGGTTTCGACCGTGCCTTTGCCCGTCGCGCCTTGCTCCCGGATTGGTGGACGGACGCTGAAGAGAAAGGCCGAGATCCCGTGTTGCTGAGCGAGTTCGAGTTTCGTGTCGCTCAGTTCCTCGGCGTTTCTGTTGCGATCGTTCGTGACCCGACCGCCCCATTGACGGCGCCTGCGCCCGACCGAGTGCAGCTCAGGCACACGAAAGCAGTGAAGCGCGAGGACCTCACCGCGGCGATGCACGCGGCCTTGGCCATCGCGAGGGCGGTTGGTCGAAATCTTCGTGACCGCGGTCCAAGCGAGTCGCCACCATCTGACGCTCTTGCTTGGCGAACGGAGATGTTGAGGTCAGAGCGAATCCCGACGCTGGAGACCGTTCTAGACGACCTCTGGTCGAGACGAATAGCGGTTGCACAAGTCGAAGAGCTACCAGCGCCAAAGTTCAAAGCCCTGGCCTGCATGGCGGATGCGAGACCCATCATCCTTCTCGGGCACTCCAACGACGCACCCTCTCTTCCTCTCTTTGACATCGCCCACGAATGTGGCCACCTGGCGAACGGCGATTGCCAAGAAGGTCGCATCGTGCTCGATGCCACGGATGAGCCCGACACGGCGCAGATGGAGCTCGCAGCCGACGTCTACGCGTTTCGACTTCTCGACGGCGAGGATCAGCCCATCGAACTGACAAGCGGGTCTCCCTCGAATTTGGCCAGCCAAGCGGCTTATCTTGGTAGCCAAGAGAAGGTTGATCCGGGCCATCTTCTCATGTCCTGGGCCCGAAGTCGGGCAACCGATGAAGCGTACACGAAGGCCCAAATGGCTCTGAGGTCGCTCTGGAAGCAAGACAAGGGCGCGCGGTCAATGCTTGCCGCGGCCTTCGCGAAGAACGTCAACCTCGACGGGGCTTCGGAGAGCGACTACGCCCTCCTATCATGCGTGAACGGAGGACGAGTCGCCGAATGAAGCTCGTCTCGGACACGGACGCGTTCTGTAAACTCGGCCCGGTTCTTCTGTCGGCAACGATGTCCGATTTCGGCGCCACGCAAGGAACCACTGCGTGTTTGCCAGCACTCGCCAGCATGATTGGTCGCGGTCGCCTCGCCCACCGCATACCGCAAGAAGTACGCACCGAATTGATCAAGTTCGCCGCCGGCCTCCAGCGAATCTCCGCGGCCACGACCGAGACCCTTGAGCGACTTCGCGCCTGTGGCGATGGAATGGATCCAGGCGACGCCATGCTCTACGCTTTTGCCCTTGAGCATCCCCAATGCCTGGTTCTGAGCGGCGACAAGAGAGCGATGAGGGCCCTTAGTACCCAGGCGAGTGTCTGTGCCAACATCCAGGGCCGCGTGGTATGCGTCGAGGCCGCATTGCTGCGCCTCTGTGACCGCCATGGCACAGCGTTCGTGCGGAAGGAGATCGGCCCGGTAGCACAGAAGGATGTCGGACTCCAGGCATGCCTTGCATCGAGGGACTTGGTTGGCGCACTGCGCTCTTACTTCGACGACCTTGCCAAGAACGTCTTCTTGGGCCTACTTTGGGACCCGAGGTGAACCGCGAGGGCTCATGGAGTTTGGCTCCGATCACTATGTGCCTATTCTCAAGACCAAGCCTGGCGAGAAGGCAGCGCTGAGGCGACTGAGACCATCGATCCGCTCACGGATGACGCCACTCATTGAGGTTCATGAGAACAAGGGCGTGGACACGCTAAAGACGTTTGTCGAGCACGCGTTCAGGGGTCTGGCGGATTGTTTCAAGGGCGGAAGGGAGTTTTTCCTCGATCCTGCCGCCGTAGCCGCGTCGCGCTCCGACGCGACCGACCTCGTTCTTAACCTTGCGACCGAACATGGCCTTAGATTCGTGCCTGTCACCAGCATCTCCCGATCAGAACGGGAAGTTGACGCAACGATCGACTACTTGGAGCGCGGTCTTTGTCTGCGCGTGACGGCGGCAGACGTGGAGAGCAGAGACGTTCAAAGCAAGATTGCGCGCTTTGTTTCGACGCACAACCTCGATCCGACAAAGTTACACCTGCTGATGGATCTGGGGGCCTTGGTTGGACGACCGGAAATCGTGATACGAGACATGGCTCGCGACTTCTTGAAGGCCGTGCCGTTTCAGCGAGACTGGCGGACGTTCACGTTTGCCGGCACGAACATGGTCGAGAGCATGGGCGGGATCAATGCCAACTCTCACGAGTTCTGGCCGCGCAAGGAATGGACGGTCTGGAAGACTCTCTACGAGGATCGGGCGAACATGGAGCGCCTTCCCGCTTTTGGTGACTACGCCGTGCAGAATCCCAAGGGAGTCGAGGGTGTGGACTTCAGGATCCAGCCGATCGCATGCGCAATTCGGTACACTACTGAGGAGGAGTGGCTTCTGATCAAGGGAGAGAGCAATAGGAAGGTTTCAGGTCGGATCCAGTTCAAGAAACTGGCCAAGAAGCTCGTTACCGGGCCACTTCACGAGCGTTTTTCGGGCAAAGATCATTGCCGCGGATGTGACGAGGCACAGGCTGCCGCATCAGGGGCTCCGGGGCTTGGATCATCGGGCGCTTGGCGTCGCCCGTCGACAGTACATCATCTAACCGTTGTTGCGGAACAGTTGGCTGCCTTGACCTGGCCTTGAGGGCCTTGCGGACGGCTCCTCGCAAATCAGACAGAGAGAGCGTCTGGGCGAGACGATCCCAAACGACCCATCGCGCCTTTCCTCGCACGCCTCGTGCGGCTTCGCGAGCTTCAAGTAGGGAGAGCGCCTCATCGTACCAGAGGAGCTCGGCGAGTGCGCGCGCATCGACATGAGGGTTCGCGCTCTCCGCGCGATGATGGATGATACGAAAGCCTGATGCGGGGTCATCGATCACTACGCGGACCCCCCACCACTCGGGAAGCACTGGGAGAGCAGCGGCTAGATGGCTCTCCGTCGTGACCAGCGTTGCCCGATCGAGTACGGCCGAGTAGAACTCGACCTGCCTGGGGAGGCGGCGAATCGTGTCGCGCGCGGATTTCAGCTCGAAGCCATGGAGATGCCCGTTCACCAGTGCCACGTCGACGCGAACCTGCCCTCGGCAGATGCCGAGCTCGTCAATTACCACCGTGCCCGGGTCGGCGGCACGTACTGGGGCGAGCGAGCCGTGAAGAAGCGCGCGCAAGGCGGCATCGTCGCTCGCCTGGACGCTGAGATTTTGTGCCGTGGTCTGGTCGATCATGGCCTCTCTCCGGCCCAACAGTGAACCACCGCTACCCGCGTTCCGCCACTTTTCGGTTCAGCTCCAGCAGCCTGGCCAGCGTCTTCGCCTCGTCCCTCCAGGTGCCGTCTGGGAACCCGTAGCAAGCGGTGACGGCGTCGTTGAGCTCGGCGTACGCGGCGGACAGCTCGGGGAGCTGGCCGGCCTCCAGGAGGTTGTGAATCTTGGTCAGTCCGAGCCCTCGTTCCTTGCACGCCGCCGCGCGGACGCGTTCGAGCTCCTCGGCCGCGTCGGCCACCCGCTTCGCCTCGGCCGTCTTCGGGACCCGGCGAGGATCGTAGCTGCCATCCGCCTGCAGCGGGAACGGGAAGGTCTCGAAGATGGTCGTGTTTGTGTAGCGCAGGCGGTCCTCGTGCCTCGAGCACCGATGGTTCGCCCAAATCTCATGGATCGCCGAGAGGAGGACCCCCAAGTGGTAGGGCGTTTCGAGCGTAACGACCATCAGTTGGTGGTCGAAGCAGATGCTTGCCGGCTGCCGAGATACCACCAAGTCGGGCGACACCGCCGGGATGACGAGCACCTGCGTCACCTTCGCAAGTTGCCTGCGAAGTCCCGGCCGCGCTTCGACGAACCGCCACCATCTCTCGGCGTAGGCCGCGCGCCGGTTATCCTTGCGTATGGGGTACACGAACTTCTTCACGTGCCTCATCGCGCCGGCGAATTGCTCGGCCTCGTCCTTTTCCATCAGTCCGAAGTCGATGATCGATCGCGTCGACTTCTGAGCGACCTCGCGGTTGACGTCCCGGCCGACGAGGAACGGCTTGATGACCTCGCTCGATTTCGGATCCGCCTCCACAATCTCCGCGCGCTGCTCATCCGTGAGGACGAACTCGTTGTTGCCGGGCGTGAAGCCCATGAAGCAGAGGTCTTCGTTCGCGGCGATGTGCCTTGCCGTCGTTACGTCGCCCGCGGAGCTGAGCGAGGTCGGAATCGCATCGACTTCCTTGCCATCGAGCTTGCGGATGCCTTCCCACGATCCCATCAGCCAATCGACGATGCAGATGTGAACGGCGGCCTCGCCCGGCCAGGGATAGTTCGTCCAGGCTTCGGTGAGGGTCCCGCCCTTCGCGACGATTCTATCCAGGCTCGCTTCGCGGCCTTCGTTCTCCGCGATGGACTTCGTCGCGACGAAGCCGGCGCGCTCGCCCGTACGCAGCGTGTCGATGGCTCGGCTAAACCAGTAGGTGACGTAGTCCGCGGCGCGGTTGTCGGGATAGCGCGCGAACATCCGCTCCACGTACTCGTCGCCCAGCTCGTGACGCATCTTGCGCACGCCCAGGTACGGCGGGTTGCCGACGATGGCGAGCTCTCCCTCTGGCCGCGGCCAGTCGAGGTCGAGCGCGTCGCCGCAGCGCACGACCTTGTCCAGGTTCTTGAGCGGCAGCACCTGCTCGTCGAGGCCCAGCTCGCGCGCGGCGAGGTGCTCGCCGATCCACAGCACGACCCGCGCGAGGAAGGCGCCGAACGCGTCCTTCTCGATGCCGTGGAGCTGCGACAAGGAGAAGTACGGTCCCGGCGGCGCAGGCTTCATGTCGGCCTTGCGCTTCGCGACCTTGCGCTGGAGCCAGTACCAGCGCTCGCGCACGTAGGCCTCCAGCCGCTTCATCTCGCGATAGACGACGTAGAGGAAGTTGCCGCATCCGCACGCCGGGTCGAGCACGTGGAACGCGCGCATCCGCTCGATGAGCTCCTCCGCGTCCTTCGGATATCGCAGCGCCTCGATGCGCTCGCGCCAGGGCTCGATGACCGTCGGCATCACCACCCGGGCGATGTCGGCCTCGCGCGTGAAGTGCGCGCCCAGCTCGTGGCGCTCGCTCGCGTCCAGCGCTTGCTCGAAGATGCTGCCGAAGATTTCCGGACGGACGTCCTGCCAGTCGTAGTGGTGCGCCGCCTCGAAGAGCGTGCCGATCTCCGCTTCGGTCAGCTCGAGCTGCGAGCGGTCCAGGTCGAACAGCGGCCCGTTCACGTACGGCGCGAACCGATGGTGCTTGCGCGCGGCTCCCCGGCGAGCGAAGTCCTCGAACAGCTCCCAGACGGGCGCCATGCTGCCGGCGTCGCGCGCGCTCTTCAAGGCGCCCGAGAACATCCCGCCCGGGATGAGCTCGGTGTCCTCGGCAAACATCGCGAAGACGCACTCCAACACCACCCGCGCGACGCGGTCGCGGTCCTGCTCGTGGCGCGCCCCGGCCTCGACCCGCCCGCGCACGAGCCGCCCGAGCATCCCCGCGACTTCGGCGGTCACCCGCTCGGCGCGCTGTTCGAGGTCCGGCTGCTCACCGCGCAGAAAGAGGAGCGCGTCCCCGCGGCCGGGCAGCTCCTCCAGCGTGAACTTGAGCTTCGGCGTGAGCTGGCCGTCTTCGTCAGCGGTGTCGTAGATCCAGAACTCGCGGAAGTTGCAGAGCACCATGTACCGCGGGCGCATGCGCGCCCAGTAGCCGAGGATCTGCTCGTGGTGGACCTGCAGGTCCTTCTCGCGCGGCGCCTTCATCTCCCACACGCAGATGCGCGGCAGGTACATGTCCATCCGCTCGGTCGTGTAGGCGACCTCGGTCTCGGCGTCGCCGAAGAGCGTCTGCTGCGCCTTCTTCCCCTTCGCCGGCACCCGCACCGGGTGCTGCTCGAAGATGCCGCCCGGCGTGTGCTCGACGCCGTAGATCTCCAAGAGCTCCCACAGGAACGGCTGCGCGCTCGACTGCTCCGAGCCCTCGAAGTCCTTCCACTTGCGCGCGAAGACCTGCAGGCGATCGAGCAGCTTCTCCTGCCACTCGGCAGCGGGAGCATCGACCTGTGGACGAGACGACGCCATGGCGGACGCACTCTAGCAGAAGGCACGGACATGGGGGATGCGGATCGAGTCGCGCTGGAGGGACCAACGCAATGAGGAGGGACCAACGCAATGACTGTCCTCGAACGCATCGAGCGCGCTCCCGCTCGCGGCTGGTCTGCTTATCCGGTTCACGCCAGCAACGGCGCAGCCGCGTGCGTCAGCAAGCGCAACCAGCAGCCTCTTGTCGATGCCCGTAGCCCGACCTTGGCTCTGGTTTCGCGAAGCGGAGTGGTCGCGCTCGCTGACGCGCGCGGCTGCCGTGGCGCCGGTCGCGTGGGTGGCGTGAACCGGATATGCAGATTCGCGAGGTAGCCGGGCCTGTCAAGGCCCGGACCGCGGTCGGTCGTCGAACCGGCGCCGGCGTTGCGATTCTTGTTCCGGCGGGCTGGTCCATTGGTAGCCCGGGTGCGCGCAGTGCTGGGCTCGCGCACGCGGTCCGGGCCTTGACAGGCCCGGCTACTCCTGCGGTACCAGAACCTGCGGTACCAGGACGAGCCTCACCGAGGGCTCGTTTTCGATCGACGGGTACCGAGTGTGTCAACCGGACAGGCATGGAACGCAAAAGGGCTATCCGCTTCGCTCAGGTTGTATCCTGCCAGCCGCTCATCCTGACGGGCGGAGGTCTCCGGTGGAGACCGACGGAGCGTTCCCTTCGGCGGGGCTCAGGACATGCTTTGCGAGCGGACTCGAAGGATGGGCGACTGGCGCGGGCACGGCGCTCGCCCTTCGAGTCCGGCCGGCCAAGAGCGCCGGCCTCCCCTCAGGGTGAGCGGTTTTGCTCTCCCCTCCGGAACCTGAGTGAAGCGGATAGCCCTTCAGTACTTGATCAGCG
>JAJYLH010000008.1 GCA_021787845.1 Myxococcales bacterium
TGGTCGAGTCGAGCAAGAACCCCTGGGTCGGCAGCCCCTGTGGAACGAAGGCGGGAGGGGTCCCGCTGTCCGCCAGCGCGATCGCCGACCACCCGCACAGCAACGCGATGAACACGAGCCGTTTCATTTTCCTGGTCCCTCCTGCTCGACTGCGCGAGCGATGACTTGCGCCTACGGTGATTTGACAAACACACCGATGAGCGCACGATAGCACGGTCGTTTGCGGCAGTCAAGCGCTTCTTGTGCGGCGCCCTACGTCAGCGCCACAGGGGTGTTGGGGCAGAAACGCCAGATCGAAGAAAAGGCATCGTGCTGCTCCATCGCGTCGAGATGGGGTGCCCTTCGTTCAGCCTGCTGCATCACCGGGAGCGGCGGCCGAACCGAATCAACCGTGAACAGGCTCGGTCGCCCGCATCGCCGCTTCGAGCGCACCGTCTCCGGCGGGCACCGACTTGGCTCCGAGGCGGTCGCGCAAGGCCGCGCGTTCGGTTTCGCTCCCGGACGATGCGACGACGCACATGAGCCCGGCGTTGGCCAGCGCGAGCGCGTCCTCGGGAGCGGCCAGGGCGGCGGCGATCCCAGCGTCGAAGAGGGATCTTTCGAGCGCGCGAGCGGCGTCCAGCGCCACGCCGGCCTCCGGCGCCTCCACCGCGAGAATCGCGGCGGCATGTCCGAAACGCGCGCGCCTCTCGGCGGCGGTGACGAGCGAACCCAAGGTCGAGCGCGGAGCGGCTTCTTCCGTCGCCGCAACGATCATCCCCGCGCCGGCGGTCTCGTTGGTGAGCGCGTCGATGAGGATGAAGGCGCCGGTCGCGCGGACCTGGCGGTAGGGGTCGCACAGGATCGGCCGGCTCAGGCGCAAGGCGAGTCGGCCCACGTCGTTCAGGGCGAGGGTCGGGGTCGGGTCGGCGTCCAGCCTCTCCAGGTCGATGCGATGTCGCACGGCAGTGACCCGCGCCGGCACCAGACGGGTCGTGTGCTTCACGAGGTATTCGCGCGACGGATCGAGCGGCGTCGGGGCCAGCCAAACCACGTCGGCTTCCAGCTCTCGCGCGACGACGGGCAGCTCCTCCGGCCGCGCCACGAGGTCGCCGCGACCGATGTCCACCTCGTCGGCGAGCCGCAGCGCCACCGACATCGGCGCGAACGCCCGCGGCAAGGCCCCCTCGAAAGTGTCGATGGCCGAGATGCGCGAACGCACCCCGGAGGGCAGCACGACAACCTCTTCCCCCACCGCGATGGACCCGGCCGCCACCTGTCCGGCGAAAGCGCGATGGTCGAGGCGCGGTCGAATCACCGTCTGCACCGGATACCGGAACGGTCCCGCTTCGTGGCCTCGCGCGACCTGCGCCTCCTCGAAGTACGCGAGGAGCGTCCCGCCATGAAACCAAGGGGTCCGGGCGCTTTCGGTCACCACGTTGTCGCCGTCGGACGCGCTCACGGGAAACGAGCGCACGCACTGGAACCCGAGCTTTCCCGCGAGCTCGCCCAGCTCGGAAGAGAGGCGCGCGAAGATGGCTTCGTCGAAGCCGACGAGGTCCATCTTGTTCACCACCACCGCGAGGTGGCGGATGCCCAGGAGCGACGCCAGGTAGGCGTGACGCCGGCTCTGCGGGAGGACGCCGAGGCGCGCGTCGAGCAGAATCACCGCGAGGTCGGCGGTGGAGGCGCCGGTCGCCATGTTGCGGGTGTACTGGACGTGGCCGGGAGTGTCGGCGAGGAGGAACCGGCGCCGCGACGTGGAAAGGTGCCGGTAGGCGACGTCGATGGTGATGCCCTGCTCGCGTTCGGCCCTGAGGCCGTCGGTGAAGTAGGAGAAGTCGATGTCCTCGCCCCGGCGGGTCGCCGCCCGGACCTGCGTGATCTGATCTTCCGGCAACGAGCCGGTCTCGTAGAGCAGCCGGCCGATGAGCGTCGACTTACCGTCGTCCACCGAGCCCACCACCACGATGCGCAGACGATCGCGGGTCGCCTCGCGGGCGAGGTCGAGGTCATCGGCGAGGACAGGATTTGCAGTGGCGCTGGTCATCAGAACAATCCTCCACCTCGCTCGAGCTCAGAGTGGGAGCCATGGCCGAGGCGTGTGGGTGCGGGCCCTGCCTCGCGCCATCAGCCATCGGCCATCGCTCCGACGTGCATCTTCAAAAATACCCCTCGCGCTTCTTGAGCTCCATCGAGCCTTCCTCGTCGAAGTCGATGACCCGGCCTTGCCGTTCGGACTGGCGGCTCTCGCGCATCTCGCGCAGGATCTCCGGCACCGTCCGCGCGGTCGATTCGATGGCCCCGGACAGCGGATAGCATCCGAGCGTGCGAAAGCGAATCATCCGCAGGCGCGGGGTCTCTCCGGGCCGCAGCGGCAGTCGCTCGTCGTCCACCATGATGAGATTGCCATCGCGCTCGACGACCGGCCTTTGCGCCGCGAAATAGAGCGGCACCACCGCAAGGCGCTCCAGCCAGACGTAGCGCCACACGTCGAGCTCGGTCCAGTTGGACAGCGGGAAGACCCGGATGGACTCGCCGGGGTCGATGCGGCCGTTGTACAGGTTCCACAGCTCCGGCCGCTGTCCCTTGGGGTCCCACTGGCCGGCGCGGTCGCGAAACGAGTAGACGCGCTCCTTGGCCCGCGACTTCTCCTCATCACGCCGCGCGCCGCCGAAGGCCGCGTCGAACCCGTGCCGCGCGAGCGCCTGCAACAGCGCCTGGGTCTTCATGACGTGCGTGTACTTGCGGCTGCCGTGGTCGAACGGGTTGATGCCCTGCTCGAGCGCCTCCTCGTTGCGATGGACGAGGAGCTTCAAGCCGTGCTCGCGCACATACGAGTCGCGAAAGGCGTACATCTCTCGAAACTTCCAGGTGGTGTCGACATGGAGGAGCGGAAAGGGAATCGGCCCGGGATGAAAGGCTTTGCGCGCGAGGTGGACCATCGTCTGCGAGTCCTTGCCGATGCTGTAGAGCATCACCGGCTTGGCGAACTCCGCGGCGACCTCGCGGATGATGTGGATGCTCTCCGCTTCCAGCTCGCGCAGGTGGTCGAGAGTGTCGGTCGAGGCGATCATCGCAGGGCTCCTCGGGTCAGCGCCGGTGGGACGGGTATCGGCAGATCGCTTTCGTCTCGGACAACCTGGTTTCTCAGCGCGACCACCTCGCCGACGACGAGGAGCGCGGGTGAATCGATTTCGGCTTCCCGCGCGCGCAGCGCGATGTCGCCCAAGGTGCCATGGGCGATGCGCTCATCGGCGAGGCTGGCGGAGGCGATGATCGCAGCGGGGGTCGAGGGCGACCGGCCGGCTCCGACGAGAGCCCGAATCGTCTTGTCGAGGCGACCAGCCGCCATGAACAGCACGAGCGTCTCGGCTCGCGCGAGGTGTTCCCAGTCCGGCTCGCCCTGCGCCCGACGGCCAGTGGCGAACGTGACCGACCCGGCGACCCCGCGCTGGGTGAGCGGAATTCCCGCCAAGGCCGGACCCGCGAGGCCGCTACTGACTCCGGGCACCACTTCGCAGGGCACGCCCGCCCGGGCGAGCGCCATCGCTTCCTCGCCGCCGCGGCCGAAGACGAACGGATCTCCGCCCTTGAGCCGGACCACGGTTCGTCCGAGCCGCGCCTGGGCGATGAGCAGTCCGTTGATCTGATCTTGCGGGACGCTGTCGCCCCCGGCCTCCTTACCCGCGTAGATGAGTCGCGCCCCGCGCCTCGCGCGAGCCAGCAGGTCCGGGTGTACCAGGCGGTCGTAGACCACGGCGTCGGCCCGGGCGAGGAGGTCGGCTCCCCGCAAGGTGATGAGATCCCAAGCGCCCGGGCCGGCGCCGACGAGGTAGACCGTGCCCACTCGCTTGTTCATCGGGATTCTCCCGTTGCAGTGGCCGCGCGCACCGCGGCGAACGCGGCCTTGCGATTTCCACTAGCCAGGTGCGACGCGGCGGGACTGTCGATGATCCGGGCGAGCGTCGCGGCTCGCGTATCGCGCGGCAACGCCCTTCGCAGCGCTCGCAGGATGCGCGCGAGCCGGCCCCACTCCGGGCCAATCGCGCTCATCGCTCGATCGCGCAGGGTGCGGGCCAAGCCTGGCACCGCCCCGGCGGTCGACACGGCGATGGTGACCGGCCCCCGGCGGCCGATGGCGGGAACGTAGAAGTCGCAGAGCTCCGGCAGGTCACAGGCGTTCGCGAGGAGGCCTCGACTGCGCGCCTCGCGGACGACTTCGGCGTTGACTCGAGGCGAATCGGTCGCGGCGAAGACCAGCGACATCCCCGCGCAATCTTCCGGCCGCCAGCGCCGCTCGTGGAGATCGATCGCGTTCGACTCCCCGAGGGCTCTCAGCTCCCCGCGCGCTCTCTCGGCCACGACCCGCACGCGCGCTCCCACTTCGACGAGCGGCGAGATGCGGCCGCTCGCGACCCGGCCCCCGCCGACCACGAGAACCGGCTGGCCGTGAAGACGCAGCGCGATGGGATAGTCGAGGGCGGCGCTGGGTCGGCCCTCACCCCCCGCTGCCGCGCGCTTCATCCGTGAAGCTTTCATCGACTCCTCCGCCATCACTTGCGGTGCAACCCGCACTCTTTGTGCTCCGCAGACTCCCACCACCAGCGGCCGGCGCGCACGTCTTCCCAGGGCTTGACCGCGCGGGTGCAGGGAGCGCAGCCGATGGAGCGCAATCCCTGGTCGTGCAGCGCGTTGTAGGGAAGCTGGCGCTCTTTCACGCAAGCCCAAACGTCGGCCTCGGTCCAAGCCGCGAGCGGGTTCACCTTGGCGATGCCCCCGTGCGCGTCGTCGCGCTCGACCGCGTCCACTCCCGCGCGCGTCGGCGACTGCTCCCGCCGCAGTCCCGTCACCCAGGCCTCGCAGCTCGCGAGCGCGCGACCCAGCGGCTCCAGCTTGCGAATTGCGCAACACGCCTTGCGCGCCTCGATGCTCTCGCGAAACGAGAAGTAGCCGCGGCCGCGCTCCAGCTCTTCGACGCCGGCGCGCTCGGGGAAGAACGTTTCGATAGCGATGCCGTAGCGTCGCCGCACCTGCTCCATGACTTCGTAGGTCTCGGGGTGGAGCCGGCCCGTGTCGAGCGTGAAGACCCGCACGCTCGGCGCGTAGCGGGAACCGAGGTCGATCAACACCACGTCCTCGACCCCGAAGCTCGAGGCGATGGCCGCGTGGTCGCGAAAGGTCTCCTCGACCCATCGCAGGATGTCCGGAGCCGAGGCGTTCGTCAGACGCGCCGTGACGTCCGCGAAATCGAGAGGCGAGCGAGTCTCTTCGGCGGGCGTCATGGCTTGCATGGGATCTCCGTTATCGGGCGTGCACCACGCTTCAAGCGAACGCGGAAGGCGGCCCGGGCGTCGGCCTGGAAATCGAGCTCGACCCCCCCTGGCCACAATCGTTCGGCGACGGTCGTCAACGCGGGGCGCAGCTCGGTCAAGGTCTCCGCGGTACATGGCGCGAGCAGCCGGTCGTTCGCACCGACCTCGATCTCCGTCTCGACGAACCGCAGCTTGCCGCGCAGCTCCGGATCGTCCTGCAGGGCGCGGGCGGCGCGCACCGTCGCGCGGACGGCGCGGTCGAGCCGGGCCGCGAAGTCTCCCTCGTTCGGGCGCTTGCGCTGGTAGAGCAGGCCCGGGCGCTGGCCGCGCAGGGTGAGCGAATAGTTCGCGCCATGGCAGACCAGCACGATTCCCGGCCCGTCGGGCACGTGGGAGTAGTCGGCGACGTCGATCATCACCTCGTCGAGCCCGCGGGCTTGGATCAGTCGATGGAACGCGGCGACCACCGAGCCCACCGCAATGGCGCCGCATGTCGGATCGGCGCTCAGCCGAACGGCGAGGCGCTGGGCGAAGAGAGCGTCGTTCTCAAGGGTGCTCGTCATTGCTCCCTCGCCTTCTGCGCGCTGATGCGGTGGTAGCAGGCGTGCGCCGCTTCGATGAACAGCATCGTCTCCTCGAGCCGCTCCTGGGCCTTTTCGCGAGCGAAGCTCTCGGAGCCCGCCCCGTTCGGGCGCAGCAGGTACTGGGCGAACTTGTCGCCGACGTGCGGGTCCTGGAAGACCCCCGTGTCGAGCAAGCGGGTGCGAAACTCGCGAACGATCTCCTCTGGGACTTCGGAGACCTCCGAGCTGTCGGCGCGCAGCAACGCCTGAGCGGCGAGGAGCATGGCCTCGTGGGCCCGTCCGGCGGCCAGACCCAGCTCGCCCCGTTCGAACAGCGTCTGCGCCTCGTAGGCCGCCACCTCCGCCGCCGCCAGGCCGAACTTGGTCGCCGTCACGAGCTCGCCCGCGCACTCGCCTTCCCCCATGTCCGTGATGGTGTACTCGCGCGGGTCGCCCCAATCGGAGTAGTAGGACGGTTCTTGTTCATAGGAAGGAACCCGGAGCAGGTCCTCGAGCCGGTGGCGCACCGCGTTCTTCCCCGCGCGTTGAACGAACGCGGCGAACGATTCGCCCTCGTGACGCTCCTTGGCGAACAGGTCTGTCAGCCGCTCGATGGCGGCGGGGACGTTCTTCGAAGGCACCGCGGCCGTCGCGAGGCCGAACGAGGCGACGTTGTCCTTGGCGTCGCCGCCGAGCACGATCTGGAAGTGCGGAACCCGCCGGCCCTCGACGCTGCGACTGACTCCCAAGAGCCCGATGTCCGCGACGTGGTGCTGGCCGCAGGCGTTGAAGCAACCCGAGACCTTGACGCGCAAGGGGCGGACCGCGTCGGGCAGGGGCTTGGCCTCGAGCCTCTCGCCGATGGCCAGCGCGACGCCGCGCGAGGAGGAGATTCCGAGCTTGCAGGTCTGGGTGCCGGGGCAGGAGGTGACATCGACGATGGTGGACGCGGCGGGCGCGGCGAGGCCCGCGCGCGAAAGGCGGCGGTGGAGCTCGGGCAGATCGGCCTCGGGGACCCAGCGCAAGACGATGTTCTGTTCGGCCGTCGTCCGCACCGTGTCGCCGGTGAGGTCGCGAGCGATTTCGGCGAGCGCGCGCAGCGGGCCGGCCGCGATATCCCCGAGCGGCAACCGGACCGTCGCCGTCACGTACCCCGGCTGCCGTTGCCGAACCACGTTCGAGGCGCGCCAGGCATCGAAACCCTCGGCCGCAGGCTCGCGCGCCGCCGGGTCGCCGGCCGCTCCCTGACGGTCGCGGTACGGATCAGACCGATCGGTCGGATCCGACTGATCGGTCTGATCAGACGTCGGCCATGTCCGCTCATCCTGAGGGAAGGCCGACCGCGGGTCATCGTCGAGCGCCTGGAGGTTCTCGAGGTAGTCCGTCCACCGGCGGTCGTCGCGCAGCACCTTGCGCTCCTCGCGAACCAGCCGCGCGAGCTCCCCGATGCCCAGACTGGAGACCAGGAACTTCAGACGGGCACGCTGCCGGTTCTTCTTCTCTCCCAGCCGCGCGAACACCCGGCCGATCGCTTGGACCAGGGGCAGCATCTCCGCCTCGGGCACGAACTCGTCCAGGAGCTTCGCCTGCTGCGGCACCGCTCCCAGCCCGCCGCCGAGGTGGACCTCGAATCCCCGCTGGCCGTCGCGCTCGGTGGCGATGGCGCCCAGGTCGTGGATGCGCGCGAGGGCGCACGAGCCGTGCCGGCATCCGGAGAAGGCTATTTTGAACTTGCGCCCGAAGTCTTGCGCGTCCGGGTGGCCGAGCATGAAGTAGGCGCAGGCGTGGGCGTAGGGCGTCACGTCGAAGACCTCGTCCTGGCAAACGCCGGAGAGCGGGCACGCGGTGACGTTGCGCACCACGTTGCCGCACGCCTCGCGCGTCGTGACGCCCACCGCGGCCAGCCGGCGCATGAGGTCGGGCGTGTCGTCGATGTGGACGTAGTGGAGCTGGAGGTCCTGGCGCGTCGTGACGTGGGCGATGCCGTCCGAGTACTCCTCGGCCACGTCGGCGATGACGTCCATTTGCTCCGCCGTGAGGCGACCCAGCGGAATCTTGATCCGCTGCATCCCCGGCGCGTCCCAGACGGTGTTGGCGCCCTTGGTCGGACGCTCGGGAAAGCCGAGGCGCTGGGTGCGTTGCCCGTCGTGCCGGAGCCCGTTGTCGTAGCGCTGCCCGTAGACACCCCGGCGCAGGCGCGACTCGCTAAAGAGCCGCTCCTCGAGCTTCCCCTGCCAGCGCAGCTCGATCTGCGC
This sequence comes from Myxococcales bacterium, assembly GCA_021787845.1. Classification (GTDB taxonomy): domain Bacteria; phylum Myxococcota; class Myxococcia; order Myxococcales; family JAJYLH01; genus JAJYLH01. Next base: position 8,113 of record JAJYLH010000008.1, read on the forward strand.
CTCGAACACGTCGATCTCGCGGCCGAGCGGCTCATCGATCTGGTCGTTCAGGCGTTCCTTCCAGGTGGCAGCCATGTTCCCTCTACGCGGCCTCTGTCGCCATTCCCTCAGCGGTCCAGGCGGCCATGCCGCCCAGCAGGTTCTTGACGCGCGAGTACCCGAGCGCCTTGAGCAGCAGCATTGCGTAGAGCGACTTCTCGCCCACGCGGCACACGGTGACGAGGAGCCGGCCGCGCTCTCTCGGGAGCGCCGGCGCCGCGCCGTCGGCGAGCTCCTCGAGCGCGATGTTGACCGCTCCCGCGAGGTGCCCCTCGGCGAACTCCGAAGGCGGTCGCACGTCGATGATCAGCGGCTGCTCATCGGACAAGAGCTCTTCGAGCTCGCCTACGTCGATGACGTCCGGCGAGCCGCGCGCCAGCCGCGCCGCCGCGCCGAGGAGCGCGCCCGCCTCGTCGGTTGCGGGAGCCGCCTTGGTCGCCCCGAACAGCTCGGGCAGGTGCCGGCGCACCGAGCTCGCGTACTTGAAAGCGTTGTCGGGGAAGATGACGACACAGACCGTTCCCGGCTCGTCGGGGACCCGCTCCAGGGCTCCCGCCAGCGCCAGGCCCGAGCTGGGGCCGGCGATGATGCTCTCCTCCTGGTTCAGGCGCCGGCACATCCGGAACGCCTTCTCGTCGCTGACCTCGACGAGCCCGTCGTACTCGGCGGGCAGAAAGAACTCGGTCTGCTTGAGCTGACGCAGGCTGCGCACGCCCGGAATGTCGTGGCCGTCGCGCGGATGGACGCCCAGCACCTTCACCCGCGGGTCCTGCTCCTTGAGGTAGCGGCCGGTGCCGGTGATGGTGCCGCAGGTCCCGAGCGCGGCGACGAAGTGCGTCACCCGGCCGCCGGTCTGCTTCCAGATTTCCGGTCCGGTCGACCGGTAGTGCGCGTCGGGGTTGGCCGGGTTCTGGTACTGGTTGAGCTGATGGTAGCCCGGCTTCCCCGCGATGGCGGCGGCGAGGGCGATGGCCCCCTCGGGAGCGCCGGGCGCGGGGCACAGCTCGTCGGCAAGCTCGATCACCTCCGAGCCGAACAGGCGCAACACCGCGCGCTTCTCTTCGGGGATGGCCGCCGACAAGGTCGTGGTGAGCCGGTAGCCCCGGGCGTTGGCGATCATCGCCAGGGCCATGCCGGTGTTGCCCGAGGTGGGCTCGACGAGCGAGCGCTTCGAGGCGAGCAGGCCTTGGTCCTCGGCGTCGCGCACGAGGTTGGCCGCCACCCGGTCCTTGACCGCACCGAAGGGGTTGTACCATTCGAGCTTGCCGTAGAGCGCCGCGTGCCGATGGGGGACGACGCGGTGCAAGCGGACGAGGGGAGTCGGGTTGTCGACGCCCGAGAGCAGCTCGAGAATCGACTCGTAGACGCGCCGGTGGTGGTCGGCCATGGTCAGCTCCTCCCGCCGCCGCCCAGGCGCCGGCCAGGCCCGCCGAAGCTCTCTTCCACCCGCCTTGCCGCCGGTCCGTTCGCCATGGGGCCTCCTTCGCGGCCGAAAACGAAAAAAGCCCGCCACCTGGGTCGCAGGTGGCGGGCCAGCAAGTGCCCTCGAGGATTCTCCGCGTCAGCTCATGCGGAGCTCTCGGGCGCTCGGTCCGCCACCGAGGGACACGCGCAGGCACAGCAGCAGGCCGCGGAGTCGATCGTCAGGCGGGTCGAGGCGAGAGCGTACATCCTGTCTCCGTGTCTAACACGGCCCCGCACGCTTGTCAAGCGGCGGCGCGAACGAGCGAGAGCGGCCGGCCGAGCCGACCCCCTGGCGCGACTAGCTAGGAGCCCGTCAGCGAAGAGAAGGTGGACGTGACGCCCAAGAGGTCGCCTGCGAACGCAGGCTGTGCTGGCCTCGCGGCCGAGCTCGCCGGCCTGGGTGAACGGCATCGTTCTTGAGGCGCAGAGCATACAGATCGCGTCCGGAAGCCTCAAATTTGGCGCTCGGATCCTTCGAGGACGCCCGCGCCACAGGAGAAGAGGCTCTGGCGCAGAGCCGGAGAAGAACCCAGGGGAGAAGAACCCGCGCTGGGCCTGAACGAAGGCGACACGCCCGTTGGGCGCCGAGAACATCCCTCCACAGGCCGTTGACCCGCGAAGCTCTCGGTGGTCAACTGCGTCGGCTGGGCGAGCGTTCGCGGCTTCCCGGTCTCATCCACGGGTCGTGTCGGAGTGATGTCGGTTCGTCGCAGAGGAACGCAAGAACATGTCACCCGAAGAGGCATCTTGGTTCGGCGACGTGCTCCGGTCGATGCCGGCCGCAAGCATCTCCCCGATGCTCAACGTGGGAAGCTCGACGCTCGACTACCGAACGAGAGTGTGCCCGCACATCGGACGAGATCTGTTTGGGCCGCTGAACGAGCGCGGAGTGCGGATCGTTCATGCCGACATGAAGCCGAGCGACGGAGTCGATATCGTCGGGGACATCCTCGACCGAGCGGTGCGCGCGAAGGTCGCCTCGCTCGGTGTGCGGTCGATTCTGTGCAACAACCTGCTCGAGCACGTCGCGGACATTCCAGCGATCTGCGAGGCGCTGGCGGACATGTGCCCGCCGGGAGGCATCGTCTGCCTGTCGGTTCCGCATGCCTACCCATTTCATCCCGATCCGATCGACAACGGCTTTCGTCCCTCGCCGGCGCAGCTCGAGGAGATCTTCAAGCCGCTGGGCCTTCGTCTGCTGAGTCAGGCCGTTCTTGGCTTTGGCTCCTACGGAAGGTCGTTGTCGACCAACCCGAAGCTCCTCCTGAGAGACGTGTACCTGTTGCTGCTGGCGCCCTTCAACGCGAAGAAGCGGAGAGTGCTCGTCGGAAACTACCGATTCTTGCGCCGGGAGTACCAGGTGACCTGCGCCGTCCTGAAGAAGGACCAGACTTCGGAAGGTCACTGATGCTCGAGCAGAGCGGGCACGCGCGAAATCTCCGCCCGAAGCGGCACATCCCGTTCCCACCGCCGCGGAGGGCCGGCGCGCTCCGTCGTCGATGAGCGGCACCACTTGCGTGGACGGTGCGGAAAGTGTTCGACTCGCGTCGGCCGCACCTTCCGATCCGTTCGCGGCCGCCGGGCGCACCATTGCGCGCCTCGCAGGAGCGATCGATGGACGACGCGCTGTACCTCTTCCTGGTCGTGGCCTTGCTCGCGGTCGGCGCCGGGCTCTTGGTGATACCCATCGTGGCGCTGGTGCGGTCGGGCAGGGCGCTGGCGGAAGCCCGCAAGCTCGCCGGGCGCGACGGAGCCATCGACCGTCTGCGCTCCGAGGTCGACAAGCTGAGCGTCCAGGTGGCGCGGCTCGAGGCGGAGCTCGCTCGGGGTCCGCAAGGGGGAGGTGCGCCGCATGCGCTCGATGCTGAGCCCGCGTCGCAGGTGGCAGCGACCACGGCTGCGCCGGCCGAATCTGCGCCCGCGCCCGCAAGCCCAGAAGCGATCGAGGCGCATCCTCCCGTCCCGCAGGCCGCATCCACCGCGCCCCCGGCGGCCGCGCCATCGCCGCCGGCCACGACCTCGAGCGCTGGCGGCGAGTCGTCTGCGCCAGCGGCGGGCTCGACGCTCGAGGAACGTATCGCCCTGGTCTGGTTCACGCGTGTGGGTGCGGCGGCGGTGCTGCTCGGCGCGGCGTACTTCTTCAAGTACGCGGTCGACAACCACTGGATCGGCCCGCTCGGGCGCGTGGCCTTGGGCGCGCTGGTCGGCGCCGCGACCCTCGGGGTCGCCGAGGTCCTGCGCCCGCGGACGAAGCCCGTTTACGTCAACATGGTGGTCGGCGTCGCGCTGGCGGTGCTTTTCCTCTCCGCCTGGGCGAGCCACGTCCTCTACCACCTCGTCGGGCCGACCGAAGCCTTCGCCGCGTTCGTCGTCATCATCGTCCTCGGCGGCGCGCTCTCCATCCGGCACAAGGGCGAGCCGATCCTGGTGCTCTCGCTCATCGGCGGCTACCTCGCGCCCGTCCTCTTGTCGACGCACCAGGACCGGGCCGCGGCGCTCTTCGCCTACCTCCTGGTGCTGACGGTGCTCGCCTTCGTGGTCGCCCTCCGGATGGGCTTCGCGCTTGCCGCCGCGGTGGCGGTGGCGGGACCGGTGCTGCTCGGCGCGGGCTGGTGGATGAAGTTCTTCGACGTGACGCCCGCGCGGCCGCCGGCCGACAACTTCCCGGGGACCGCCGCTGGCGCGTACTTCTCGATGGCCGCGCGAGCGGTGCCGCTGGGGGCGTTGGCGGCGTTCGTCACCGAGTGGATCGTGGTCGCGCACCTGGCGCGCGCGCGCGCGCTGGCCAAAGTGGAGCCGCTGATGCTCGACATGGCGGCGCTGCTCTTCGGCCATGTCGGCGCCGCGGCGCTGTTGTTCGACCGGCCGGTGGTGCTGGGCGGCGCGCTCGTCGGCTTGGGCGGGCTGGGCATCTGGCGGCTCGGCCTCGCCGGCCGGCGCGACCTCCTGTGGGGGCCGATGGTCGCGGCCATCGCGGTGCTGTTCCTCGCGATCAACCGATCGGCCAACCGCGAACCGTGGCTGATGCTGGCGCTGCTCGCGGTCTGGTCGAGCGTCTACCTCGTCGCCTTCCTGCGGCCGCAGCTCGCGAAACTGTCCGGCACCAGCGATGGGGCGGGACCTTCCCCGCTCGCGCTGTCGGTGGCGGGCGGCGTCGGCCTCGCGTTCCTGGTCTTCGCGTGGATGCTCCTCGGCGACGTGCACGCGCGCGCGTTCGTGCTGGTAGCGGCGGCGCTCTCGCTCGGCTACGCGTCGCTCGCGGCGGCCGTCCGGCTCCCGGCGGCGGCGCTCGGGGCAGCGGCGGCGTCGCTCGCGGGTGTGCTGGTCGTGACCCCGTGGTCGGCGACGCCGGTCGACCACCGCTTCATCGCGGTCACCGCCGCGTGGGCGGCGGTCTACATCGGCGTCGGCGGATGGGAGCTCGTCTGGCGAAAGGTAGAGGCGACGCCGGTGCGGCTCTTGACGGTGTCGCTCGCGGGGCTCGCGTTCCTGCTGGTCGCGTTGCCGCAGACCGAGGCGGCCGAGTGGGCGTTGCGGGCGACGCTCTTCGCGGCCGTCGGTGCCATCGATCTCGCGCTCGGCGCGGCGCTCGTGAAGTCGAACCGGCGGCGCGGCGCGACGGTGCTCCTCGGGCAGGCGCTCGGGCTCATCGCGGCAGCGGTGGCGTTCCTCCTATCCGGCGCGGCGATCACCGTGGTCTGGGCGGTGATGGTCGCGGTCGTCGCGTGGATCGCGTCGGATGGCGAGGACGAGTGGTGGCTCGCCGGCGCGCTGATGCTCAGCGTCGTCGTGCTGGTGCGTCTCGTCGATTGGGATCTGCCCGGGCCGGCGCGGGCGCAGGATCTGTTCTTTGCGACGATGGGCAAGCATGGCGCGCTCCGGCCACTCGCGTTCGTGAGCCCACGCAGCCTCGCTTTGGTGGGTAGCGCGGCCGGTCTCTTGGCAGCCGCGCGCGGCGCCGGTCGAAGTGCCAAGCGACTGTTCCAAGGAGGCGCGGCGACCTTGGCCGCGGTCGGGCACGCGCTGCTCCTGCTCTACGTGACGCTGGAGGTCCACGGCCTCGCGCTGAAGACACCGGTGCCGCCCGCGGGCTTGCACGCCGACGAGTTCCGCCTCTTCGCCGCGCGATTCGGCAACGCCGTCGCCTCGCAGCAGGGCAAGCTCACGATGCTGACGACGCTCGTCTTCGCGCTCTACGCGGCGGTGCTCGTCGCCATCGGCTTTGGCGCACGGTCGCGGGTACACCGCTACCTGGGCCTCGGCCTGTTTGCGATCACTTTGGGCAAGCTCGTGATCTGGGACATCTGGAAGCTCCCGCGCATCGATCAGATGGCGATTCTTCTCGGTCTCGGCGTGGCGCTGCTCGGGTCGTCGTATCTCTATGCGCGCCTCGGCAAGCGGCTGACGAAGCTGTTGCGCGACGGCTCCATCGGGCCGGCGCTGATGGTACTGATCATCGCGAGTGGCGTGGCCGTTGGACCGCGGGCCCGGGCCCTCGACCTTTCGCCGTTTGCCCATCGCCGCGCCATCCGCGGCATCGACCATTCGGGCTGGTGGCGGCTCCCGGTGGATGCGAGGACGTACCAAGACAGCGCCGCGACGGAGCCGCTCGCGGACGTGCGCCTCGTCGGGCCCGATGGCAAAGAGGTGCCTTACCTCGTGCGCCCGGTGCCCGGACCGCCGCCGGCGACGACGCTCGTAGGAACGATGGTCGACTCCGTGGTGCTCAAAGATGGCAGCGCCCGCGCCATCGTCGACCTCGGCCGGCAGGGGCTCACGCATTCGCAGGTCGACCTCACGCTCGCGGGCCACGATTTCCTGCGCCGCACCCGCATCGAGATCTCCAACGACGAGCGGCACTGGGCGGTGAGCACAGAAGGCGAGGCCGTCTACGCCATCGACCTGCCGGACGGCGCGAGCGCGCACGAGACCAGCTTGGAGTATCCCGTCTCCGACGCGCGCTACCTGCGGATCACGCTCCTGCCGCCCCAGCAGCCCGGGTTCATGGGATCGGTTCGCATCCTCGACGCGACGCTGTCCTTTGTCCTGCCCGGAGCGCAACCACAACCCGGGCGCCTACCGATCAAGCTCACGCCGCAACCGCGTCCTCCCGGCGCGACCCAGACCGTCTTCGTCGCCGACCTCGGGGCTCGGGGCGTGCCCGTCAGCGATCTCGTCCTCGATGTCGCAACGCCAGCGTTCGCCAGACGGGTGAGCCTCGCCGCTTCCGACGCGCCGGGGTACTGGATCGGCGTCGGCGGCGGGCTCATCTATCGCGGGCTCGGGATCGCGGTCGAGGCGGAGAGGAACCTTACCGTCGACGCCGGGGGCACGCGCAAGCGCTACCTGCGACTGACCATCGACGACGGCGACGACGCTCCGCTCCAGGTGCGAGGAGCGACGGCCGAGTTCCCGCCCGAGGAGCTTGTCTTCAGTGCGAGCGCGCCGGGTCCGTACCATCTCTTTCTCGATGCCGCCGCGATGACGGCCCCGCGCTACGACCTCGCCGATGTGCTCGCGCGCTCGCCCGACATCAAACCCGCGACGGCCACGCTCGGCCCCGTCGAGCTGAACCCGCGTTACGGTCGGACCGCGGCCATCGCACCGCGCCCCGCCGCGCTGACCGACCGCCACCCCGTCGTCATCGGCGCCGCGCTGGTGATCGTCCTGCTCGGACTCGGATTGTACGCCTGGAGGTTGCTCCGAGCCGCGAAGTAGGAAGCGTCTTACGCGCCGCTGCGGCCTACCTCGGAATGACGTTACGCGGCGCGGTGCCGGGCGCGGGGTTCTCGCCTGGCGTCGGCGCGCTCGGGTTGGGCGCGTTCGCGTTGAGGCGCGGGACGTTCCTCCGGGCGTCGAGGGGACGAGCGGCGCCTCGGGCCGCGGAGCGCCGGCGAGGACGATGTCGGTCGCCGTGCCATCCGCGGTCCAGGTCGCCGAGACCTCGTCGCCCGGCACGAGGGCCGTCAGGCCGGGGGCGCTCCTGCCTTCCACGACGACCCGCATGCCCTCGCCGACGTGAAGGTGGTGGAGTCCGGCGCTGTCCTCGACCGTGAGCGTGCCCTGCCGCGCGTCGACCGAGAGGACCTTCGCGGTGCGGCTCGTGGGCGCGCGTGGCGGCGGATCAGACCGATCGGTCGGATCGGTCCGATCGGTCCGATCGGGAGCGCGCGCTGGCGCGAACGACGCGGTGCAGGTCGCCGACGGCTTGGCGAGGGCGGCGTCGGCGTGCGCCTCGCGCGAGCAGGCGATGGCGCTCGGCGCCGATGCTGGCGACCGGGCGGTGGAGCATCGGGCGGACGCGACGCCGGCAAGCGCCGCGAGCGCGATCGCGAATTTTCGAACCATCGGACGCGCTCCTCATCTAAGCTTGAGCGTCGCGAGCGGTCCCCGCTACGTAGGAGGCGAAAGCTCATGGCGCGATTCGGACTGATGACGGGCGGCGGCGACTGCCCCGGCTTGAACGCGGTCATCCGCGCGGTCGTCAAGCGCGCGACCAGCCTGGGGCACGAAGTGGTGGGCATCGAGCGGGCGTTCCACGGGCTCTTCGAGGAGCACGGGACGCGGCTACTGACGCTCGACAACATCAGCGGCATCCTCCCGCGCGGCGGGACCATCCTCGGCACGTCGAACCGGGCGAACCCGTTCCGCTGGGCGGTGCGCGACGGCGGCCGCTGGGTCGAGCGCGACGAGTCGACGCGCGCTCTCGGGCGGTTACGCGAGCTCGGGGTCGAAGGGCTCGTGATGGTCGGCGGCGACGGCTCGATGGCCATCGCGCGGGCGCTCGCCGAGCGCGGGATGCCCAGCATCGGGGTGCCGAAGACCATCGACAACGACCTCGCGGGGACCGACCAGACCTTCGGCTTCGACACCGCGCGCGCCATCGCCACCGACGCCATCGACAAGCTGCACACGACGGCGGAGGCGCACGACCGGGTGATGGTGCTCGAGGTGATGGGCCGCAACGCGGGGTTCATCGCGCTGGAGAGCGGCCTCGCGGGCGGCGCGGACATCATCCTGATTCCGGAGATTCCCTGGCGCGTCGGGCCCATCGTCGAGGCGGTGAAGCGGCGGCAGGCGCGGGGGCGGTCGTTCAGCGTCGCGGTGGTGGCGGAGGGCGCGGTGCCGCTCGGCGGGGAGCAGGCGATTCAGGAGCAGGCGACGCCGGGACGCGGCGTCGTCCGCCTGGGCGGCGCCGGGCGCGTGCTGGCCGAGGCGTTGACCGAGCAGATCGACCTCGAGGTCCGCGTCACCGTGCTCGGCCACCTCCAGCGCGGCGGGAGCCCCAGCGCGTTCGACCGCCTCCTCGCGTCCCGCCTGGGCGCGCACGCGGTCGCGCTGGTCGATCGCGGCGCGTGGAACCGGCTCGTCGTCCTGCGCGGCGACAGCATCACCGACGTCCCGATGACCGCCGAGGAGACCGGCACCCGCCACGTCGACCCCAAGGGCGAGCTCGCCGAAGTCGCCCGCGACCTCGGCGTCTGCCTGGGGGAGTAGGCGCGGGCGCCGACGTCCGATCGGACCGATCGGTCGGATCGGACCGATCGGTCATCGGTCGTAGTCGCGCGCTCCAAGACATTCGGGGTAGCGAGGGCACCCCCAGAAACGCGAGCCCGATCGCTGCCCCTTGTGCGCCGTCCGAAGCACCATGGGTTGGCCGCATTTCGGGCAGGTCGGCGCCTCCTGCGCCACGCCCTCGCTCTGCTGCCTCTTCCGCTCGGCGATCCGCGCGGCGGCCAGGTTCTCGCTGTAGCCTCCACGCTGGACGAAGTCGTGTTCCAGCGCGCGTTTTTGCCGGTCGAGCAGGAAGTTCGCCTGGTGTATCAGGCAGATGAGCGCGTTCGCGACCACCGCCGGGTTCGCGTGGTCCAGCCACGGCGAATAGCGTTCTGCGTTGGGCGCGCCAGCACGCCAGAGGTTGCGCACGGCGACGGCTTCCGGGCTCTCCGGAGCCCAGGTCGGCATCCCCCGCTGGCGAAGGAAGTCCTCGTAGTCGAGCAGCAGCTCGTCCAGGCTCGCGCGCGCCACGTTGACGAGGCGCAGCTCGGTCTGCGAAGAGGTGGACGACGCCCGGCTGCCCTCCGCGATGTTCTGGCGACCGCTCCTTGCCGCCTGGACCATTTGGTCGACGAGCCGGGAGCGCTTGTCGACGAACCTCTCGCAGAACGACACCGTGCCGTCATAGACGACGGTCGCCACCTGGAAGCTGTGCAGCTTCCGGTAGCCTCCGCTCGGGCGCAGAGCTCCACCAACGTCCGATCCGACCGATCGGTCGGATCCGTCGGATCGGTCTGATCGGTCGTTCTTCATCCCGCCTCCGCGCCTGGCACCTTACCGGCCGCCATGCCGGCGGTCAAGCACCCGCACAGGTGGGCACGCCCGCGCTCGCGTTCTCGCTCGGCCTGTGTTAGACCCCGGCCGCCATGGGCCACCTCTTCCGCTCGCTTCCTCCCGCCGGCACCAAGCTCGGCATCGCCTACTCCGGCGGCCTCGACACCCGCTGCGCGGTCGCCTGGCTCTCGCGCCAGGGCATCGAGGTCCACGCCTACACCGCCGACCTCGCGCAGCCCGACGAGAAGGACGTGGGCGACATCCCGCCGTCCGCGCTCCAGCACGGCGCGGTCGCGGCTCGGCTCGTCGACTGCAAAGACGCGCTCGTCCGCGAAGCGCTCGTCGCCATCCAGTGCGGCGCGTTCCATCTCTCGAGCGCCGGCCGCAAGTATTTCAACACGACCCCGCTCGGCCGGGCGGTGACCACCACCGCGATCATCCGCGCGATGCGCGAGGACGGGGTGCACGTCTTCGGCGACGGCTCGACGCACAAGGGCAACGACATCCAGCGCTTCTTCCGCTACGGGCTGCTCGTCAACCCGGCGCTGAAGATCTACAAACCCTGGCTCGACCCCGCCTTCGTCGCGCGGTTCGGCGGCCGCAAGGAGATGAGCGAGTACCTGGAATCGCTCGGGATGCGCTACCGGATGGGCGTCGAGAAGGCGTACTCGACGGACTCGAACCTCCTCGGCGCGACGCACGAGGCGAAGAACCTCGAGTTCCTGGACAACGGCATCCGCATCGTCGAGCCGATCATGGGGGTCGCGTTCTGGCAGCGGGAAGTCGCGGTCGAGCCCGAGGAAGTGACGGTCGAATTCGCGCGCGGGCTGCCGGTGAGCCTGAACGGCCGGCGCTACGACAGCATGCTCGAGCTCTTCCGCGAGGCGAACCGCATCGGCGGCCGGCACGGTCTCGGGATGAGCGATCAAATCGAGAACCGCATCATCGACGCCAAGAGCCGCGGCATCTACGAGGCGCCCGCGATGGCGCTCCTGCACGTCGTCTACGAGCGACTCCTCTCCGCCATCCACAACGAGAACACCCAGGAGCTCTACTACACGCAAGGCCGGCGGCTGGGGCGGCTCCTCTACGAAGGAAAGTGGTTCGACCCCGAGTCGATGCTGCTCAAGGACGCGTTCGCGCGCTGGGTGGCGCCGGTGATCACGGGTTCGGTGACGCTGGACCTGCGGCGCGGCGACGACTACACCATCCTCGACACGAAGGCGCCGCGGATGGCGTACGCGCCGCACAAGCTCTCGATGGAGCGGGTCGAGGATGCGCCGTTCACGTCGGAGGATCGCATCGGCGCGCTGGAGATGTTGAGCCTCTCCATCCTCGACAGCCGGGAGCTTTTAGCGCGGCACATCGAGGAAGAGCTGCAGCCGCCGGCGCTGGCGGAACAAATCGGGAAGATTGTGGGCGACTAGGACGTTCGGGGGGCTCGGTCGGGGCTTTGAGCGGGCATCCTGCGCCCGCGATAGCGGAGGTTCCTCATGCGCAAGGCGCGAGCAGCGATGTCCGATCGGTCGGATCGGTCCGATCGGTCCGATCGACTCTTCAAGGCCGTGGTGGTGTTGGGGCTGGTGGCGAGCCTTTCCTGCGCGAAGCGTCCGGCGGCGGCGGTGCCGAAGATGCTCCCGCAGCCGAAGCCTGCGCCGGTCGCGCCGGCGAAGCCCGCCCCGCCGCCGGTGATCAAGACGACGCTCCAGGCGGTGGGGCTCGACCCGGCGGCGATGGACAAGTCGGTGAGCCCCTGCGACGACTTCTACCAGTACGCTTGCGGCAACTGGCTGAAGAAGACGCCCATCCCGGCGGACCGCGCGAGCTGGACCCGCTCGTTCGACGAAATCGACAAGGCGAACAAGGAAACGCTGCGCAAAATCCTCGACGACGCCCGCGCGGGCAAGGGCGGCGACGACCCGGTGCTGAAGAAGCTCGGTGCGTTCTACGGCGCGTGCATGGATACCGCGGCCATCGACCAGGCGGGGCTCGAGCCCATCGCGCCGCTCTTGAAGAAGATTCGGCGCATCCACAACGCGCGCACGCTGACCGAGGCCCTGGTCGCGTTGGAAGCGGTGCAGATCGACGTGCCGTTCAACGTCGACGCGGAGCAGGACAACAAAGACGCGACGAAGATGATCATGGGCATCGACCAGGGCGGACTCGGCCTGCCGGACCGCGACTACTACCTGAAGACCGACGCGAAATCGGTGGAGCTGCGCGGCAAGTACGAGGCGCACGTCGAGCGCGTGCTCCAGCTCCTGGGCGAGAAGCCGCGGGCCGCGAAGAAGGGCGCGAAGGACGTGCTCGACCTGGAGACGAAGATCGCGCAGATGTCGCAGACCCGGGTCGTGCGGCGCGATCCCTACGCGGTCTATCACAAAATCGACCGCGCCGGCGTCGAGAAGGCCGCGCCGCGCTACCCGTGGAAGGCCTACTTCACCGCCGCGGGCAAGCCCGACATCGAGGACATCAACGTCTACAACGTGCCGTTCCTGGAAGGCCTGAACAAGATGCTGGTCCAGGTGAAGCCGGCGGTGTGGCGCGCGTATCTCGACTACCATCTCGCGAGCGCGATGGCGTATGCGCTGCCGAAACCCTTCGTCGACGAGCACTTCGCGCTGCGAAAGCTGCTCACCGGCCAGGAGAAGATCGAGCCGCGCTGGAAGCGCTGCGTGCGCGCGACCGATACCGCGCTCGGGGAGCTGCTCGCGCAGCCGTACGTCGAGCTCAAGTTCGGTCCGGAGTCGAAGGCGGACACGCAGAAGCTGATCTTCGCCATCCGCGACGCGATGTCGCGCAATCTCCAGAGCCTCGACTGGATGGACGCGGCGACCCAAGCCAAGGCGGAGGCGAAGCTCAAGGCGATGGACTACCACATCGGCTATCCGGCGAAGTGGAAGAGGTACGACTGGGAGGTGACGCCGAGCTTCGCGACCAACATGCTGCGTTCGGAGGCGTATGAGCTGCACCGGCAGATGAAGCAAATCGGCAAACCGGTGAATCTCGACTACTGGTACATGACTCCACCGACGGTCAACGCGTACTACGACCCGCAACGCAACCAGATGGTGTTCCCCGCGGGCATCTTGCAGCCGCCGTTCTACTCGGTGAAGGCCGCGCTGCCGGTCAACATGGGCGCGATGGGCATGGTGGTCGGTCATGAGATGACGCACGGCTTCGACGACCAGGGGGCGCAGTACACCGCGCAGGGAAATCTGCAGAACTGGTGGTCGCCCGAGACGAAGAAGAAGTTCGACGCGAAGACGGAGTGCATCGCGAGCCAGTACGGGCAGTATTCGCCGCTCGCGGGCCTGAAGCTCAACGGGCATCTGACGGAAGGCGAGAACATCGCCGACAACGGAGGCGTCAAGCTCGCGTTCCACGCGTACCGCGCTCTCGCCGCCGGGCAGAAGGAGCCGGTTGTCGCCGACGGATTCACCGAGGACCAGCAGTTCTTCCTCTCCGTCGGGCAGATCTGGTGCACCAACGAGAAGTCGGAAGACATCCGCCGCCTCGCGACCATCGACCCGCACTCGCCGCCCCAGTTCCGCGTCAACGGATCCCTCTCGAACACTCCCGCGTTCTGGAAGGCGTTCGACTGCCCCGCCGGCTCGCCCATGCACCCGAAGACGTCCTGCGCCGTCTGGTAGCGCGCATCAGTAGGATGGGCAGTCCCGGAGCCCGTAGGGCTTCGGGCTGCCCGTCGTTCCAGAGCGAATGACGGCTCGTCGATGTGATGGTTGCCAGTAGGATGGGCAGTCCCGGAGCCCGCAGGGCTTCGGGCTGCCCGTCGTTCCAGAGCGAATGACGGCTCGTCGATGTGATGGTTGCCAGTAGGATGGGCAGTCCCGGAGCCCGCAGGGCTTCGGGCTGCCCGTCGTTCCAGAGCGAATGTGTAGCGACGGCCAGGGCCGCTTGAGTCGTCAAAAAGATCCCGAACGATCGCTCTCGGACGGACAGCCCGCCGAGCGCGAAGAGCCGCGCTCGACGGGACTGTCCATCCTACTGACTTGTGTTGTACCGCGCTGCGACCGCCACCGCGGCTCATCGGATGCCAGGTCCGGACCGAAGACCTGCCTCCGCAACGTTGGCAGTGGCAGGTCCGGACCGAGAACCTGCCTCCGCACGGCGTGCAATGCCAGGTTCGGAGAGAAAACCTGCCTCCGCAACGTTGGCAATGCCAGGTCCGGGCGGAAAACCTGCCTCCGCACGGCGTGCAATGCCAGGTTCGGACGGAAAACCTGCCTCCGCACGGCGCGCAGAGCCGCACCTCGCTCGAAACAAGGCGAATCGGCCGCTTCGGGAGACGTCCTCGAGGCGGTCGGAAGCCAGCCAGCGTCGTGGCGGCGCGAATCCGCCCGCGGAGGACGCGGCTCCAACGTGCGCCATGGAGCCGACGCCTCAGACACCCTCGAACGAACACCAGGGCATGAAGATGCTCGCGCAGCTTCCCAAGGGTCTCACGTCCCCGACGGGCCGCTACTGGTGCGCGATGTGCAAGAAGCAGATGGAGCTCGCCGAGCCCGTCTGCGCGTACATGCCTTCGATGTGCGTCAACACGCCGATTCCCATCGAGACGATGGCGCCGGGGTCGACCGGGTTCTACGAGCGCGCCGGGCTCTTCTATCCCAAGCTCGTCCAGCGCGTCGTCGCCGCCGCCGTCCAGCGCGCCACGGACCCGGAGGCGCTCGGGCGCGCGCTCGCCGAGGATTACCTCCAGGACCTCGCCGATTGGCGCGTGCCCGTCGCCGCGAGCCCGATTGAAACGGTCAAGTCGTTCCTCCTCTTCACGAGCGGCTTCGACGCCGCCCTGCGCACGAGCGACGCCGGTCCCGTCTTCTTCCTCATGGACGCGCAGAGCGTCTGGGGAACCGAGATGCCGGAGAAGAAGCGGAGCAAGGCGACGCTGCTCGCGGGCGCGAGGAGGGTGGCGGAAGCGGCTCGCGGGCTGGCGCCGAGCGACCTGCACTTCATGGCGGTGACGAGCGGCGAGATGGGCCGCTACTTCTGCGCCCAGTGCTCGATGTTCTTCGAGTTCGGGAGCCCGCGGTCGCAGGTGACCTGCCCGTTCATGCCGCAGAAGTGCAAGTTCAAGCCCGTGCCCGTCGCCACCGCCGTCGACCTCGCGCCGCTCGACCTCGCGCTCCTGACCAAAGTCTTCGGCGTCTCGCCCAAGCTCTACCGGCGCCAGCTCGCGACCGCCCTCGCCACCGAGCCGGACCAGACCCGCGGCCTCGACCGGCTCCATGCCAGCGACGTCAGACGCCTGCTTTCCGACGACCTTCGCGCCTGGGGGTTCGACCTCGCCGACGAGGGCAAGCTCGACGCGCTCCTCGCGATGCTGGGAAACCCCGGAAGGGCGTAGGGCGCGCGAGCGCGAATCACGCGCGGACTCCGGAACCTCCCGCAATGTCCGATCGGACCGATCGGTCGGATCGGTCGGATCGGACATTCGGCAGCGGGCGCTGCTCGTCCGAGGTGACATCGTACACCGCTCGCATTAGGCTGCGGGCCGCCCGCGTGGGTGGTGGAGGACTCGATGGCGCGTCCGCTGGCGCTGGCGTCCGGGGCTCTCGCGGCGCTGCTCTCATTCATCGGGGCCGCGGCGCCGCCGGTGGCGAAGTCGTCGACCGCGAAGGTGGGCTGGCTGTGCGTTGGCGCCAACGAGCGGTTCGCGCTCCGGTACTCCGGCGATTGTTTCCATGCGGTGAGCGTCGCGCTCGCGCCCGGACAGAAGCCGCCAGCACGGGAACAGCGGCCATGCTCGGTCAAGCGGGCGGGGGTCCATCGCTACAAGGTCGGCAATAGCCCGTGGTTCGAGGCGCCGGGGAGAGGACATCGCTGCGTCGCGGTGCCGCTCGGGAAGAAGGTGTGGTTTCGCATCAGGCGCGGCGAGTCCTGGAAGCAGGGCATCGACGCGGGTTGTCGCTCGCACGCGATGGACTTGTGGGGACCGAACGCCTACGCCGCGAAGTTCTTCCTCTGCACCAAGCGAAACCGGAGCAAGGACGAGGTCGTCGCGACAGCTCGCTCGGGCGACGACGGAACGACGCCGCGCCGCGCTCCTCCCACGCGTGACACCGCGCCCGCCTCGCATTAGGATGCGCGCCGCCCACGCGGGCGATGGAGGAGTCGATGGCGCATCCGATGACCCTGACCGAGAAGATTCTCGCGGCGCACGCGCGCGGGCTGACGCGGCCGTGGGTGCAGGCGGGCGACCTGCTGCGCGTCCGGGTCGACTGGACCATCGCCAGCGAGCTCGCCTGGAACGGGATGGACCGCACCTACCAGGAGCTCGGCCGGCCCCAGCTCCACGACCCGGAGCGGTTCTACCTCGCCATCGACCACACGGTCGACGAGGTCACCCTCGCGAACGACGCCAAGACGCAGAAGCTCGTCCGCCTCTCCCGCGAATTCGCCAAGGAGAGCGGCACCCGGCACTTCTACGACGCGAACGAAACCATCCTGCACACGAAGTTCTACCGCGACCTCGTGCGACCGGGCGACGTGGTGCTCGGCGCGGACAGCCATACGAGCTCGCACGGAGGCATGGGCGCGTTCGCCATCGGCTTGGGCGGCGCCGACGTGACCGTCGCGATGGTCCTCGGCGAGAGCTGGATCGAGGTTCCGGAGGCGATCAGCGTCGAGCTCGAGGGCGACCTGCCGTTCGGCCTGACGGGCAAGGACGTCATCTTGCGTGTCCTGGGGCTCCTCAAGCGCAACACCGCCGCGATGGAGCGGTCGGTCGAGTATCGCGGGAGCGCGGCGCGCGGGTTCTCGACCGACGTACGCTTCACCATCGCGAACATGACCGCGGAGCTCGGCGGTTTGAACGGCATCTTCGAGCCCGACGAGACGGTCGCCGCCTGGCTCGCCTCGCGCAAGACGCATCGCGACGGCGCCCGCTTCTTCCGCGCCGACGACGACGCGCAGTACGTCGCGCGCTTCCCGATCGACCTGAGCCAACTCGAGCCGCAGGTCGCCAAGTACTACAGCCCCGACAACGTCCAGGGCGTCACCGCCTTCGCCGGCCAGCCGCTCGATGGCGTGTTCATCGGCGCCTGCACGACGACCGAGGAGGAGCTGATCCTCGGCGCGCTGGTCCTGGAGCAGGCGTTCGCCGGTGCCGCGCCGGTGCCGCCGCAGAAGAAGCGGCTGGTCGTGCCGGGCGACCGGGAGATCGAGCGGCGCCTTCGCGAGCGCGGGCTGCTCGCGGCGTACGAGAGGGCTGGCTTTCGCGTCGGTCCGCCGGGGTGCGCGATGTGCTTGGGCGTCGCGAGCGAGCGCGCCGGCAAGGGCGAGAACTGGCTGTCCTCGCAGAACCGCAACTTCCCGAACCGCATGGGCGAAGGTTCCCTCGCCTGGCTCGCCTCCGCCGCCACCGTCGCCGCGAGCGCCCGCACGATGACCATCACCGACCCGCGGCCGATGATTGAGAAGATCGACCGCGACCGGTTCCGGCGCTTCCTCGACCGCGCGAGCACCGTCGCGCCGGAGATTCGCCGCGAAGAGCCGACGGTCGAAGTCGTCAAGCCCCGTGGGAGCGGGATGCGCGCGCGATGGAGCATCGCGCCGCCGATCGTGCGCGGCCGGGTGCAGCGGTTCGGCGACAACATCGATACCGACGCGATTATCCCGGGCGAATTCTGCCATCTGACGTCGCTGTCGGACCTCGGCGACCGCTGCTTCACGCACGTCCGGCCGGAGTTCGTCGGGCGCGTGCGCGAGGGCCGGAACGTCGTCGTCGCGGAAGAAGGGTGGGGCAGCGGCTCGTCGCGGGAGCAAGCGGTCCTCGCGCTCAAGGGCGCCGGCGTCCGGGTGGTCATCGCCAGGAGCTACGCCTTCATCCACAAGCGCAACCTCGTCAACGAGGCCCTGCCGTACCTAGTGGTCAAAGATGACGAGCTCTACGCTCTGACGAAAGAGTCCGACGAGCTGTCTGTCGACCTCGCGACGGGCACCGTCACGCACGTCGCGAGCGGCAAGACCTTCCGTGCCTTGCCGCCCTCGCCCATCGTCCAGGCGCTGCAAGAAGAAGGCGGCATCGTCGCCGCCATCCGGCATCACGGGACCGACGTGTTCGGAGCCCTGACGCGCTGACGCGGCGGGAGGCGGCAGACAGTAGGATGGGCAGTCCCGGAGCCCGCGGGGCTTCGGGCTGCCCGTCATTCCAGAGCGACAGATAGTTATTCCAGAGCGAACGTGTGACGACAGGCCGATGCCGCTCGAGTCGTCTGGAAGATCCGGAACGATCGCTCTCCGACGGACAGCCCGCCGCGCGCGAAGAGCCGCGCTCGACGGGACTGTCCATCCTACTGGCTTGTAGTGCACCGCGCCGCTGGCGCCCCGCTCAGGCGTGCCGGGGGTTCGCTCGTCGTCGCCGGGCGATGATGAGGGCGGTGACGGTTCCGAGGAGCAAGCCGAGCACGGTTCCGAGGATGATGCTTCCGACCGCCCAGGCGACGACGAAGCGATGCAGGAACGCCTCGGGATGCACCGCGCGCAGCTTGGCCAGGGGAAGCGGCAAGGTCCGGTGACGGAGCAGGAGCTCGCCGAGGTTGCCGCTCGTGAAGGCGAGCAGCGGCATCAGCGGGGGAATCGAAATCTGGCTGCCGGCTAGGGCCGCGACCTTGTTCAGCCTGAGCACCCACGCCAGCGCGAGCACGAGCACCGTCTGCAACCCGTAGAGCGGGGTGCATCCGACCAGAATCCCGAGCCCCACGGCGAGGCCCAGCCGCGCCGGCGTCGTGCCCTCGTGGACCAGCGCGACCAGCTTCTCGCGCACGCGCGTACGCCAGCGGCGCCAGCCGCGCTCGGACGAAGGAAGGGATTCAGCGCTCACGGTGAAGTCCCGAACCGGCCGCCCCTGGGCCGCACCGAAATCTCAGGCCGCCGTCGCGCGGCGACAAGCGCGGCCCCACCGGGCAGGAACTGCATCCTGTGACCACTTTCCGTTCATCAGCCATGGGGCTTCAAACCCGCCATCCGATCGATCGGGCTCAGACCGGTAGTGCCGGCTATCCGGCCCGGCACGCCAACGATCGTGATCGTGCCGGGCCAGAGGGCCGGCACTACTGACTTGCTGCGTGGCGTCGAGAATCTGCTCGTGCCGAGAAGATTTCGCGGGTTGGTGGTACAGCGACCCACTCACGCGAGCCCTCCGTTGATGCCGATGACCTGCCCGGTGATGTAGGCCGCCTTGTCGCTCGCGAGGAACGCGACGAGGTCCGCCACCTCCTGCGCCTGCCCGAGACGGCGCATCGGAATCATCGGCAGAATCTGCTCGACCGGGGCCTTGGCCATCATGTCGGTCTCGATGAGCCCCGGCGCGACCGCGTTGACGGTGACGTTGCGCTTGGCGAGCTCCTGCGCGAGCGCCTTGGTCGCGCCGCCGAGCCCCGCCTTCGCCGCCGAGTAGTTGACCTGCCCGCGGTTTCCGACGAGGCCCGCGACCGAGCTCAAGCTGATGATGCGGCCCCAGCGGCGGCGGACCATCGGCATCACGAGCGGCTGGGTCACGTTATAGAAGCCGTCGAGCGAGGTCCGGGTCACCCTCTCCCAGGCGTCGCGCTTGAGCGTCGGGAAGGGCGCGTCGGCCGCGACGCCGGCGTTGTTGACGAGAATCCCGATGGGCTCGCCTTGCAGGAGCTGCTCGATGGCCCTGCCGGTCTCCTCCGCGTTCGCCACGTCGAACCGGGCGAGCTCGGCCGTCCCGCCCGCCGCCTCGATGCGCGCCTTCACCGCCGCCGCCGCCTCGTCGTTCGACCGATAGTTCAAGACCACCGGGTGTCCGGCCGCCGCGAGCGTCTCGGCGACGGCCGCTCCGATGCCTCGGCTCGCGCCGGTGACGAGTGCCCGTACCGCCATGTCCGTCTCCCGTTCCGCCAGAGCGCCCCCTGACGCGCGCCGAGCGTACCCCAAGAGCGGGGCTCGCCGCGACCAGCCATCGCCCTCGCGTCCGCGCTGGATCGGACCGATCGGTCGGATCGGTCGGATCGGTCTCCGCGCTCGAGCCTCGCTTGCGCGTCTCCACCAGCCCAGGTCGGGGTCCCGGGGCTCGGTGGGGAGTTCCGGCCGGCCGCTCGTCCCGGCGCGGCCCCTCGACGAGGCTCGGAGCGAGCGGAGCTTGACCGGCACTGGACGGCTCGGTCGGCAGGGGCGAGCGAAGGTGGTATGACTCCCGGCGGTCGGCTCGGGCGCGACGGCGGGTCGATGGAGAGAGCGATGAAGAAGTTCAACACCACGGGTCCGTGCGACGCCCGATGGCACCACATGGTGCCGCCGGAGGCGCGGCTGCCGCAAGCGCGAGGCATGGTCGAGGACGGCTCCTACTTCGTCGTCCACGCGCCGAGGCAGACCGGGAAGACGACCACTCTCCAGGCGATAGCCCGGTCCCTCACCGCCGAGGGGAAGTACGCGGCGCTTCTGTTCTCCTGCGAGACCGGGGAGCCCTTGGGCGATGACATCGCGGCGGCGGAGCGCGCGGTGCTCAGCGATCTTCGGCGGATGGCCGAGAGCGATCTGCCGGCGGAGCTTCGGCCACCATCCTGGACGGAGTCGGTCGCGGGGGAGTATCTTGCGACGAATCTGAAGGCATGGGCGAAGGCCTGCCCGCGGCCGCTCGTGTTGTTCTTCGACGAGATCGACGCCTTGCGAGGCGAGAGCCTGCGCACGGTGCTGCGTCAGCTCCGGTCGGCCTTCCCGACGCGGCCGATGGCTGCTCCCTGGTCGGTGGTGCTGTGTGGGCTCAAGGACGTGCGGGACTACAAAATTGCGAGCGGTGGTGACGCGACCCGGCTGGGGACTTCGAGCCCCTTCAACATCAAGGTGGCGTCGCTGCGCATCGGCGACTTCACGCTCGACGAGGTGCGGACACTCTACGGACAGCACACGGCGGAGACCGGGCAGCCGTTTACGGCCGATGCCATCGAGCGAGCCTACGCCCTGACCGCGGGACAGCCGTGGCTGGTCAATGCCCTTGCTCGCGAGGTCATCGAAGAGATGCGCGTCGCTCCGCCGACGCCCGTCGAGGCGGACCACATCGAGGAGGCGAAGGAGCGGCTCATCCTGGCAAGGCAGACGCATCTCGATTCCCTGGTCGCGCGACTGATGGAGCCTCGGGTCCGGCGGGTGATCGAGCCGGTCATTGCCGGGACGCTACCTACCATCGACGGCGCGTACGATGACGACCTGCTGCACGTGCGAGACCTCGGGCTCGTCGCCCGTGACAATCCCCTGCGCATCGCGAACCCGATTTATCACGAGGTCGTGGTCCGGGTGCTGACCGCGGGCGCGCAGACGGTGGTGACCGCGGAGCCGCGGTCGTTCGTGCTGCCGGACGGCCGGCTCGACATGGGACGCATCATTCGGGAGTTCGCCGAGTTCTGGCGGGAGCACGGGGAAATCCTCTCGGTGGACATGGCGTACCACGAGGTCGCGCCGCAGCTCGTGCTGATGGCGTACCTGCAACGGGTGGTCAACGGCGGGGGATACGTGGACCGCGAGTATGGCATCGGTCGCGGGCGCATCGACCTGCTGGTGCGATGGCCTTATCGCGGCGCGGATGGGAAACGGATGTGGCAGCGAGAGGCGCTCGAGCTGAAGGTCTGGCGCGATCAGAAGCCGGACCCGCTGGCCCAAGGGTTGGCCCAGCTCGATCGTTACCTCGATGGCCTCGGCCTCGATACCGGGATCCTCGTGATCTTCGACCGCCGTGCCAACGTGCCTCCCGCGGAGGAACGCACCGAGATCTCTTCGACCCGCACCCCCCAAGGCCGCGAGGTGACGCTCTTGCGCGCCTGACATCGGACCGGGGATGGGGAGTCGAGCGGGCGGAGTCGGGCTTTGGAATCGGCCTACCGGCGGCGTGGACCTTTGCGGGGTCGCGGTGGGGGAGGCGCGGGATCCTCGGAAGCGTGTCGGGACCGCGGTTCTGGAGACACGTCGACCACGTTGGCTTGAATCGTCAACGGCCGTTCCGGAGGGACCAGGAGGTCGCCCACCCGTTTCAGGAAGAAAGATTTCACCGTGGTCCAGTCTCGCGGTCCCTCTCCCGGTAGTCGCGCTTCGCGCTCGGCATCGTCGAAATACGTGAGCGCGCGCAGGAGCAGCGCGTCCTCGACCTTGGGTCCATGAACCTCCCGAATGGCGCGCAGGCACTCGGCGAGGCCCAACCGTTCCCGCTCGAGCAAGACGTAGAGGTCGAAGAAGTCGCGCCGAGCTCCCCGGTCCAGGATGGCGTGGAGCTTGGTCGCGAGAAGCCCGGTGGTGCTCAGGCGCGGTGCTGGACGAAACGCGTCAAAGGCGGGAGCACGAAGATGGACACGGCCGTCGAGTTCCAGCGCAAGTGCACCGTGTCCGCCGACGATTCGGGGACCTCGACGACTCCGGTGCGCTCCAGTTGGACCCGCAGGTCCGCGAGACCCTGGGCGTCCGCCACTCCAAAATCGACGTCGCGGCTGGGCCGGTACGGGCACAGACAGCGAACGGCCTGCCCTCCGATGACGAACCAGCTCCGGAGATCACGCATCGCCGAGGCCAGCTCGGGCCGCATGACGCGCGTCGGCGGCAGCACGGGACCAAGCTTCAGATTCCGCGGGCGCGACATGCCGCCTCCAGTAGACCGCGGCTCCGGGGCCGCCAGCCGCGCGTTCGGCGGGCCTGGTGCAGGTCGAGCCAGGGCAACCCCGAGGCGAAGCTGATGGCCGCCAGGTCGCCAAAATGAAAGCAGTAGAACGCCACCTGGTGTCCGGGCAGGCGGGAATCTGGCGAGAGGTTGTACAGCGCCGCCTGGACGGCGCCGGGGAGGTCGCCGACCCGATAACGATGGCCGTTGCTCCGACGGAGCAGCGCGTAGACGCTCGCGCGCGACGGGCAGGCCACGCCTTTGGGGCGGCAGAATCGAGCCACCGCGTCGAGGAGGGTCGGCAGGCGCGGGCGTTCCTGCGCGAGGAGGCGTCGGCGCAAGAACCTCAGGGCCTCGGGAGCGATTCGCGAAGACCCGCGATCGCTCGTGGGGTGCCGGGGGCCGGCCGGGCTACCCGGGCGGTCCCCGAGGCGTCGGCGGGCGATCGCCTGAGATAGCGCGAGGTCGAACACGGGCGGATTATACCCTGATTGCCGCGTCCTGCAAGTCCGTGCATCGGCCGCTGGGAAGAATATCCCGACCGACCGAGAGCAGGTCCTTCGAGGCAGTTGCCCAAGGCCGTCAGAGCGCGACCTCGTTGCCCCGATCGATCGCTTCGAGGATGTGGGCGAGCCCCGGGTCACGACGGTCCATGACCCCGCACGGCGCCCAGGTTCGCGCCCTGCTCGGCTGACGTAGCGTTTTCCCGCTTGCATCGCTCGCCCGGTTCTGGTATAGCGCCCGCCCGACCTTTCGGAGGGCTTGATGGCGCTCCAGCTTCGCCGCACAGGTTTCGCTCTCTTCACCGTCGTCGTGCTTACGACCATGAGCTCCTGCCCCGGGTGCGGGTCGAACGCTCCCGCTCATCCCGAGCGCTTCACCTCCGCTCATCCCGAGCGAAGTCGAGGGAGCGGCGCGAGCGCGGAGAAGCTCCTCGCGCAGCTCGATGCGGAGTTCCGGCCACCGAAGGCGCTGCTGCCCCCCTCGTATCCTGCTCATCCCGATGCTGCCCTTGCCGCTCATCCCGGACGCTTCGCCTCCGCTCATCCCGAGCGCAGTCGAGGGACGCAGGCGTTCCCGACGCGTCACCACGCCTTCGAGACCCTCGCCGATGGCTCCGTCGAGCTGGTACCCAGCCCTCCGCCGAAACCGCAGCCGCCCCCCACGAGGCAACACCCGGGTCGGTGGATCACCTTGAACGCCCGACTCGATGCCACCTACGGCGCCACCGCGCGAGACGGCATCCGCGTCGCGCTCCCGGACAAACCCGATATGTGGCTCCGGCAACGCCCGCTCGGCGGCGAGGACTCCCCGCGCGAGGAGGCTCGCGGCTACCTGGTCTATCCGAACGCAATGCCTGGCGTCGATGCGGTCTACTCGCCCTCGCACATCCGAGCGGAGGAGCTGCTCTACATCCACGGACCGGAGCACAACCGTAGGGCGGGGGCTTGTCCCCCGCCGCCCATCGAGTTCGAGATCACCCTCGGCCCCGGGCTCGCCCGGCTGCGCACCGATGGCAGCGGTCGCGGGCTCGAAGCCGTCAACCAAGGAGGCGAGACCCAGCTCCGCACCGCCGTCCCCGAAGGGACCGACGCGAGGCATCACCACGTCATGGGAAGGCTCACCGCCGAGCACGAGAGCGGGTCGCGGTGGAAGGTCAGCCTCACGCTCGATGGCCAGCCGACCTACCCCGTGCTGATGGACCCCACCTGGGCGACGACGGGGAGCATGGCCACTGCGCGGGACTACGAGACAGCAACGCTGCTGACGAATGGCGAGGTGCTGGTTGCAGGCGGATATGGCGCGACGGGAGCTCTCGCCAGCGCGGAGCTGTACGATCTGATGACTGGGACGTGGACGACAACGACGGGGAGTTTGGCCACCGCCCGCTACGCCCACACGGCGACGCTGCTGCCATCGGGGAAGGTCCTCGTGGCGGGTGGACAGAATCACGGAGAGCTCGCCAGCGCCGAGCTGTTCGACCCGACAAGCGGGACATGGATGGCGACCGGGAGCCTGGCCGCCGGGCGCTGGCAGCACACGGCGACCCTGCTACAGTCCGGGAAGGTTCTCGCCGCGGGCGGACAGGGCGCGACCGGACCTCTTGCCAGCGCGGAGCTGTATGACCCGTCGAGCGGGACGTGGACGCCGACAGGGAGCCTAGCCACGCCGCGTTACTGGCAAACGGCGACGCTGCTATCGTCGGGGGAGATGCTCGCTGCAGGCGGCATTGGCGCAGACGGACGGCTTGCCAGCGCAGAGCTTTACGACCCGACGAGCGGGACCTGGACGACGACGGGGAGCTTGGCCACCGCGCGCGACGACGACACCGCGACGAGGCTCCCATCGGGGAAGGTGCTCATCGCTGGGGGAGATGACGGCACGAGCGCACTGGCCAGCGCGGAGTTGTACGAACCGACGAGCAGGACGTGGACCCCAACGGGGAGCCTCGCCACCGCACGTGATGGCCATACGGCAACGCTCCTGCCGTCAGGGAACGTGCTTGTCGCGGGCGGATACAATTCTACGAGTCAAACTCTCACCAGCGCGGAGCTGTACGATCCGACGAGCGGGACATGGACCGCGACGGCGAGCCTGGCCACGGGCCGCGACAACGACACTGCAACCTTGCTGCCATCGGGGGAGGTACTGGTGGTGGGCCGCGTCAACGCCGCCGAGCTTTACGATCCGACCGCAGGGGCCGGCACGTGGAGCGCCACCGGATCGATGGTCACCCCTCGTAGTCAGCACACCGCCACGCTGCTCCCGAGCGGCAAGGTTCTCGTTGCAGGTGGAAGCAAGAGTGTCACCGGCATCGACACCGCAGAGGTGTACGATCCAGCGAATGGAATCTGGGGCACAACCGGCGCCTTCACGACTGCTAACGCCCATCACACAGCCACGCTGCTCCCAAGCGGGAAGGTCTTAATCGCGGGCGGGTATGACGGCACCAGCGTTTTGGCGAGTGCCGAGCTGTTCGACCCGGCGGCCGGGACCTGGGGCGCGACCGGCTCGCTTGTTACCGCGCGCGCCGATGAAACCGCCACGCCGCTCGCGAGCGGCAAGGTTCTGGTTGCGGGCGGACAAGGCAGCAGCGGCGGCGTGCTCGCGAGCGCCGAGCTGTTCGACCCGGCGACCGGAACCTGGAGCGCCACCGGCTCGCTGGCGACCGCGCGCGACGATGAAAAAACCGCCACGCCGCTCGCGAGCGGCAAGGTTCTGGTTGCGGGCGGATACGGCAGCAGCGGCGAGCTCGCGAGCGCCGAGCTGTTCGACCCGGCGACCGGAACCTGGAGCGCCACCGGCTCGCTGGCGACCGCGCGCGACGATGAAACCGCCACGCTCCTCGCGAGCGGCAAGGTTCTGGTAGCGGGCGGAGATGACAACGGCCTTCTGGCAAGCGCCGAACTGTTCGACCCAGCGACGGGCACCTGGAGCGCCACCGGCTCGCTGGCGACCGCATGCCGGGGTTTCAGCGCCACGCTCCTTCCCTCCGGAAAGGTCCTGGTAGCAGGGGGCTGGGGCGGAAGCGGCAGCCTCGTGACCGCCGAGCTGTTCGACCCAAGTACTGGAACCTGGACTGCCACCGGCTCGCTGGGTACTGACCGCTCCTATCACACCGCCACGCTCCTAGCGAACGGCAAGATCTTGGTCGCAGGGGGCGATTCCGGCTTCCCACAGACACTTGCGACCGCAAGCGCCGAAGTCTACGACCCGGGCGACGGCTACTCCGACCCTGCTCGGCCGGTCCTGACCTCGATCAACGGGACCGTCGTGCCCGGCTCGACACTCACGCTTTCCGGCTCGAACCTCACTGGCTACGGCGAAGGCAGCGACGGAGCGACGAACAACTCGGCGACGAGCTATCCGCTGGTCCGGCTGATGGGCGTCGACCACGACGATCTTCTCTACGCGACGACCTCGGACTCAAGTGGTGCATGGCAGGCAACATCCACGACGCTCCAAGCCAAGCTGCCTTCGACGATGCTGCCCGGGACCTACATGCTGTTCATCGTGACTAATGCGATTCCCAGCATCGGGAAGGTCATCGTCGTTGGGAACGTGAACGGGAAGGTGTGCTCGGAGGCCGCCGATTGCGGCAGCGGCTTCTGCGTCGATGGTGTCTGCTGCGACTCTGCCTGCGGAGATGGCTCGACGACCGACTGCGTCGCGTGCAACGTCGCCGGCCATTTCGGGACCTGCGGACCCGTCACCGATTCCACGAGTTGCGATGACGGCAACGCCTGCACGACCGGCGAAACGTGCCACTCGGGCACGTGTGGACAGCCGACGTCGACGAAGACATGTAGCGCCTCGGATGAGTGTCACGATGCCGGAGCTTGCGACTCATCGACCGGAGACTGCTCGAATCCCGCCAAGAAGGACGGCACGGCCTGCTCCATCGGGGCTTGCGAGAGCGGCGTCTGCACGAACCTCTGCGATGGCGTTACCTGCACGGCATCCGATGAATGCCACGGCATCGGAACGTGTGATCCCTCGACCGGTCAATGCTCGAACCCGGCGAAGACGGATGGCGCGACCTGCTCCATCGGCGCCTGCGAGAGCGGCGTCTGCACGAACCTCTGCGCGTCAGTCACCTGCCAGGCGCCCGACGAGTGCCACACGCAAGGCGCCTGCGATCCTTCGACCGGCGTCTGCGCGGCAAACCCATCGAAGGGCGACGGCACGAAGTGCTCCGCCGGCGCGTGCGAGAGCGGCGTCTGCACGAACCTCTGCGCGTCGGTCACGTGCCCCACGCCCGACGAGTGCCACACGCAGGGGACCTGCGATCCCTCGACCGGCGTCTGCGCGGCGAACTCATCGAAGACTGACGGCACGACATGCTCCATCGGAGCGTGCGAGAGCGGGGTCTGCACGAACCTCTGCGCGTCGGTGACGTGCACCGCATCGGACGAGTGCCACGACGCTGGAACGTGCGACCCGGCGACGGGCACCTGTTCGAACCCGTCCAAGGCGGACAACACGGTCTGCTCTGCCGGCGCGTGCGAGGCCGGAGTCTGCACCAACCTCTGCGCGAACGTGACTTGCCCGACGGCCGATGAGTGCCACACGCAAGGCGCTTGCGATGCTGCGACCGGGGTCTGCGCCGACAATCCGGCGAAGCCCGACGACACACCGTGCTCCCAGGGCGTCTGCAAGAGCGGCGCGTGCACGAACCTCTGCGATGGCGTCACGTGTACCGCGTCCGATCAATGCCACGACGTCGGTACCTGCGATCCGGCGACGGGTGCGTGCTCGAACCCCGCGAAGGCCGATGGGATGGTCTGTGACGACGGCGACGCCTGCACGTCGGGCGAGGCGTGTCACTCGGGCGTGTGCGGGGAGCCGACCAACACCGTCACCTGCAAGGCGAGCGATGCCTGCCACGTGGCCGGCGTCTGTGATCCGCAGACCGCGCAATGCTCGAACCCCGTCGCCGACGATGGCACTCCCTGTCCGGGCGGCGCGTGCCAGAGCGGCGAGTGCGCGCATCCGTCGCCCGATGCCGGGATGCCCGACGGGGGATCGCCCGACGGCGGGAAGAGCGTCAAGCCTCCTCCGCTGGACTACTTCGGCTGCGATTGCACGTCGGGTCCTGGAGCTGGCATCGAAGCGCTGCTCCTGCTCGGGTTGCTGTTGGGAGTACGCCGGCGACGGCTCTCGCGAGGGGTCGAGGGATGAGCCGAAATCCATGCGCGCAGAGAGATGGAGCCGGACACGTGAGTTTCCGGGTACAGGCACGACGTTCGCTGGACAGATCGGACGCAACAGCGATCGAGGAGCGGCGAGAGGCCGTGCCCAACCCGGACACTGACGTGTCCGGCTCCAAGTTATTAATCGTTGCGAAAGTATCTGCACCTCGCATCATCAGTCGTGGCACGGGCGTCCCCGCCCGTGTAGCCTTCGTTATGGCTTTCACAGGCGAGGACGCCTGTGCCACGAGACTCCGACTGCGACTACTTTCGCAACGATCAATAACGCGGGAGGCCGTGCCCAATTCGGACACTGACGTGTCCGGCTCCAAGTTGACGCGGGAGGCCGTGCCCAACCCGGACACTGACGTGTCCGGCTCCAAGTCAACGCGAGAGGCCGTGCCCAACCTGGACAATTACGTGTCCGGCTCCAACTCCGATTTCCACTCCAAGCAGCGAAGAGCCTCATCCACGGCCTCCGCGCGGAGGTGCCATGCCGGCTGGTAGCCCGCTCATCTGCCCGAACTGCGGGCGCGAGTGTCCTCACGACTCGAAGTTCTGCTCGTTCGACGGGACCATCCTCACGCCCACCGGCCCGACCGGGACCGTTCTCGCGACGCCCTCGGATGAGCGCGTCGGTTCCAAGCCCGAGCCCGGCCCCGGGCCCGGCAGTCTCATCGCGAATCGGTTCCTGCTCAAGGACCGGCTCGGGCAGGGCAGCTTCGGCTCGACGTTCCTCTGTTTCGATCAGCTCTTCAAGCGCGATGCGGTGCTGAAGCTCCTCCATTCGCGCTGGCTCGACGAGCCCGAGGTCCGGCGCCGGTTCACCCTGGAGGCGCTGGCGCTCTCCCGCATCAGCCATCCGAACGTGGTGCAGGTCTACGACCGCGGCGAGCTGCCCGACGGCACTCCCTACTTCGCGATGGAGCTCGCCAAGGGCACGCTGGTGTCGTCGCTCCTCAAGGCTGGGCCGGTCGCGGAGCAACTGGTTCGTGACATCGGGGCGCAGCTCTGCGATGCCCTGGACGCCGCGCACCGCCGGGGGTTCATCCATCGAGATCTGAAGCCCGACAACCTGATGCTCGGCGAGGACGAGAACGGCCAGCCTCTCCTCAAGGTACTGGACTTCGGCATCGCGGCGGTCACCGAGGGCGCGGCCGAGTCGGCGGTTCGCGCGCTCAAGTCGGAGGCCATCGGGCAGATCATCGGAACCATCGCGTACATGTCGCCCGAGGTGGCGCGCGGCGAGGAGGCGACCGCGGCATCGGACATCTACTCCGCTGGGGTGGTGCTCTACCATCTCTTGACCGGGCGCTTGCCGGCCGAGCTTCCCACGAAGCCGACGCCGATCAACATGCTCATCTACGTGCAGTCGAAGCCGTTGCCCATGTTGCGCGCGCGGCCGGGGCTCTCGCCGTCGCTGGTCGCCATCGTCAACCGGGCGATGCAGAAGGATCCGGCGAACCGCTTCGCCTCGGCCTCGGAGATGGCGAGCGCCCTGCGCACGAGCGGCGCGGCCCGCCGTCGAGGGCGAACGCTGGCCGTCGCAGCGGTGATCGGAGTCGTCGCGCTCGGAGGATTGGCGGCCTTGTTCGCGCTGCACCGGTCGAGCGCCGCGGCGGCTCCACCTCCTTCCAACGCGAATCGCGTGCCCAAGGAAGATGTGGCCTCGCCCCAGCGCCAGCCGACAACCGCTGCGGCCACCATCCCCGCGAACGCGCCGGCAAGGCAGACACCGACCTCGAAGCCGGCTCCGGTTCCGGCCGTGAAGACAGCAACGAGTCCTTTGCCCGGTTCGGTGGTGACGACCGCCAGCGCCACGCCACCGCACGACATGGCTCCCGCGATGGAGGCTTCTCACCAGCGTTCCCGACATCAGAGGCCGAGGAAGCGGCGCTCGGCGGCGCGGTCGAACGCCCCCAAGCAGCGGTCCAACCCCGGCGTGACGCTCTATTGATCGACGAGGGCATCGATGAAGACCATCTGGGTCGCGCTCCTGACGCTGACGCTCGGATTGCCGGCGGCATCGGCGGCGCGTGCGCGCGTGGATTGGGCGTCCCTGAACCGGCGCGGCGGAGCGGCCTTCGAGGCGAAGCACTACCATCGGGCGCTGAACCTTTATCAGCGGGGGTTGATCCTTGCCTCGACTCGGGCGCAGCGCGAGGGCTTCGCGTTCATGATCGCGCGATGTCAGCAGATGCTCGGTGACCTGGCGCTGGCGCGCGAGGCGTTCCAGGAGCTGGCGAAGGACGCATCGAATGAGGCGGTTCGAAAGGCCGCAAGCCAGCGTTTGGCGGAGGTTGCTGAGGCGCTACGAGCACGAAGACCGGCGGCTTCATCGCCTCCGCCGACGCTTGCCGTCTCATTAAAGGCGACTGCCCCGCCATCTCAACCCGCCATGCGACCTCCTCACGCGACTGCTAATCCGGTTGACCACACCTTGCCTGTCTCCAGCACCGCTCGTCCCTCGACTGCGCTCGGGATGAGCGGGTCGCCCATCCGGGCCAGTGCGGTCAGCACGACAAGTAGTCCTCGAACAAGGGCTGCAATCGCGACGAATCCGGCAGCAACCACGCGATCTGCCGCCAGGCATTTCGCGCTCCCCGCCACACCCGCGCCCGTGAGACCCACGCGCGTGACGTCGGAGCCGACAACGTCCATCCGCCCGGCGGCGACGGGCGCGAGGCCTGTACGCCCAACACCCCCGCGCGCGGGCAATCCCTGGCTCATCACTCTGCGCGGCCAGATGGGCTTGAGCGAACAACTGAGCGGCGCGGGCGTCTTGGTCCTCGAGCACGCGGCGGGCTCGTTCTTCTCGGCGGGCGGCGGCGTGATGGTCACGAGGCGGTTCGGTGTGCTGCTTCGTGCGACCTGGTGGCCGTTGGGGATGACCGGACGCTGGCGGCCGAAGCTCGGATTGGAAGTGCCGCTGTTGTTCGACACGACAACGGAGGTCGGCATCGGCGGCGTCGCGGGCATCGAAGTCGGGCTGTCGCGCCAGGCCGCCATCGGGATCGAGCTGCCGGTCTACTGGTTCTTCGCGGGACCCGCCAACGGTGAGACGACCTACGCCTTCGGTGGCCTGACGTTGGGGCTCGGATTTTGAGGGTTCTGCGCTGAAGGTCCGCGGCGCTCAGGTTGCATTTTCGGCAGCCGTCATCCTGACGGGGTGTGGTCTTCCTGTCGATGAACCGCGGTGGATTTCGCAAGCTCAGTTTGGACCACAAGCCAGTAGGATGGACAGTCCCGTCGAGCGCGGCTCTTTGCGCTCGGCGGGCTGTCCGTCCGAGAGCGATCGTTACCGGATCCTCCAGACGGCTCGAGCGGCGTCGGCCTGTCCCTGCACGCAATCGCTCTGGAAGGACGGGTGGCCGTGAATCGCGTTGCGATTCCACGGACTGCCCGTCCTACTGCCGGTCGCTATTAATCGTTGCGAAAGTAGTCGCAGTCGGAGTCTCGTGGCACAGGCGTCCTCGCCTGTGAAGGCCACAACGAAGGCTACACGGGCGGGGACGCCCATGCCACGACTGATGATGCGAGGTGCAGATAATTTCGCAACGAGCAGATAATTTCGCAACGATTAATACACCGCTGATCCGTCAACAGCGACGCTGCGCGCCACCCATCCTACGGATCGGCGCGCAGGGCCGCCCAGGTCTCGCGGGTGACTTCCCACAGCTCGGCCTCGTGCGTGCCGTCGTGGTGTTCGAGGTCGATGGTCTTGACGAGCCGGGCGCCGGTCTTCTCCTTCACCCGCCGCGACGCGCGGTTGCCCTTGGCGTTGGCGACGAGGATCCGTTCGAGCCGCAGGTCGAAGAAGAGGTAGTCCTGCACCGCGCTCACCGCTTCGGTCATGTAGCCGCGTCCCTGGAACTCCTCGCCGAGCCAGAAGCCGCGGTTCCCGGCGGGCCCCGGCTGGAACCGGAAGTCGATGGCGCCGACGACCTCGTCGGGTCCCGCCTTGGGGACGATGCCCCAGAAGAGCCCTTCGCCGCTCGCCATCTTGGGCAAGGCGACCGTGCGGATGAACTCCTCCGCGCCGTCGGGCGGGTAGGGCCAGGGCACGGTCATCCCCAGACGGCGGATGACGGCCCAGTGCGCGAAGTGCCTCTGCACCGCGGGCGCATCGGCCAGCGCCAGCGGCCGGAGCACGAGCCGCGCGGTCTCGAGAGTCGGCGTCGCCATGGCCAGACCCTAACACGACCGGCGCCGTGCCGCCCGCCGGCGTGGTTGTCCCGGTCGAGCATGGCGGATATAAGCCGCCTGCGACGGGCGTCGCGAGGTCGCAACGATCGAGGCACCTGCGCGCGACGCCCGACCGCGAGGGCTCATGGCCGACGCTCCGGATCCATCGCGCATCCCGAAGTTCTACCAGGAGAGCGTCGCGCGGCGGCTCGACGTCCTGCGCGAGCGCGGCCTCCTGGCCGACCGCGACTACCAGCTTCTCGAAAGCGGGCGGCCGACGCTGGCCATCGGCGGCGCCGACCGGATGGTCGAGAACGTCATCGGCGTCTTCGGCCTGCCGCTGGCGCTCGGCCTGAACTTCCGCGTCAACGGCAAGCCATACGCGGTTCCGATGGTCATCGAAGAGCCGTCGATCGTCGCGGGGATCTCGTCGGCGGCGAAGCTCGTCAGCGGCGCGGGCGGGTTCCAAGCGGAGAGCGCCGAGCCGCTCCTCATCGGGCAAATCCAGATCGTGGCCGTCGCGGACGGCGCCCGAGCGAAGAGCGCGCTGCTCGAAGCGAAGGCCGACATCCTGAACCTCGCGAACAGCCTGCATCCGAGCATGGTCGCGCGAGGCGGCGGCGCGCGGGACGTGGAAGTCGCCCTCCATCCGGGCACGGCGGCCGGCGACATGGTGGTCGTCCACCTGCTCGTCGACACCAGCGACGCGATGGGCGCGAACTTCGTCAACAGCATGTGCGAGGGCATCGCGCCGCTCGTCGAGAAGATCAGTGGCGGCAAGGTCTTCCTGCGCATTCTGTCGAACCTGACCGATCGCGCGCTGGTGCGGGCGCGCGCGGCGGTGCCGGTCGAGGCGCTCGCGGGCAAAGGTTACGCGGGTGAAGAGGTGCGGGATGGCATCGTCGCGGCGAGCGAGCTCGCGCGGGTTGATCTCTATCGCGCGGTCACGCACAACAAGGGCGTGATGAACGGCATCGACGCGGTCGCGCTGGCGACGGGCAACGACTGGCGCGCCATCGAGGCCGCGGCGCACGCCTGGGCGGGGCGCGGTGCGGGCTACCTGCCGCTGACGGATTGGCGCATCGGGCCGAACGGGGAGCTCGCGGGCAGTCTGGAGATGCCGCTGAAGGTCGGCATCGTCGGCGGAAGCTCGCAGTCGAATCCCGCGGCGGGCATCAACCTGCGGCTTCTCGGGGTCGGCTCGGCGCGGGAGCTGGCGGAGGTGATGGGCGCGGTCGGTCTGGCGCAAAACCTCGCCGCGCTGCGGGCGCTGGTGACGCAGGGCATTCAACAGGGTCATATGACCCTGCACGCGCGCAGCGTCGCGATGGCAGCGGGCGCGTCGCCGGAACATTTCGATGCGGTCGTCGATCGGCTGGTCGAGGGAGGCGACATCAAGCTCTGGCGCGCCGAGGAGATTGTCGCGGACATCGAAAAGATGGCGGCCGCGGAGCTGGGGCGCGCGCGCAAAGAGGAGGTAGGATGGGTGGAGCGAAAGCGGAGCCCATCGATCCAGCGATCGCCGCACGATGAGCTGCGCTCCGTTCCACCCATCCTACAGCTTGCGGGGGGGGAAAAAAGGGGGCTTGCCCGGTCTCCGCTCGGTGCCGGCATCGGAAAGGTGATTCTTCTCGGCGAGCACGCGGTCGTCTACGGCAGCCATGCGATCGCCGCGCCGGTGCCGCTCGCCATCGAGGCGAGGGTCGAAGACCGGCCCGAAGGGATTCACCTCTTGATTCCGTCGTGGGGCGTCGAAGAGAAAATGCTGGAACGCCAGGCCCCGCGCGACTCGATTCAACAATCGCTGGGGCTCATCCTCGACCGGCTCGGGCTGGAAGGGCGCGCGATGGGCATCGAGGTCTTTCCGCACATCCCGCGGGCGATGGGCCTGGGCAGCTCGGCGGCGCTGGCGGTGGCGGTCATCCGGGCGCTGATTGGGCACTACGGCCTCGCCGTCGACGACGAGCGCGTCTGCGCCATCGCCTTCGAGTGCGAGAAAATCGCGCATGGCACGCCGTCGGGAATCGACAACACGCTCGCAACCTATGGCCGGCCGATTCTGTTCAAACGCGGCGACCCGCCCGAACGGCGCGAGCTCCGGGTGCCCAAGCCCATCCCGATTGTGCTCGGCGTCACCGGCGTCGAAAGCCTGACGGCGCGGATGGTCGCGCGCGTGCGCGAGGCGTGGCAACGAAACGAGAGCCTGTACGACGGCATCTTCCGCGAAATCGACGCGCTGGCGATGCAGGCGACGGCGGCCATCGGGACCTACGACCTCCCGCGGCTGGGCGAGCTGATGAACGTGAACCAGGGCCTGCTCAACGCGCTGGGCGTCTCCAGCCAGGAGCTGGAGCGGCTCATCCATCTCGCGCGGGAGCACGGCGCGCTGGGCGCCAAGCTGACCGGCGGCGGCGGGGGCGGATCGGTCGTGGCAGTCTGCCCCGACAGCGTCGAGGCGGTCGCCACCGCCATGCGGGAATCCGGGTATCGCGCCATCGTCACACAGGTCGGATAGGGGCCTCGCGGCGCCGTCGACCGGTCCGGAAGACTTTGGAACCTGCCCGGAAGACTTTGGATCCTGTCCGCGAGACTTCCGGAGCTGTCCGCGAGACTTCCGGTGTCCGTCGATCGCGCTAGTTCGCGCGGAGGATGCTCTGAATCTTCTGGCGCAATTGCGACTCGGGCGCCGCGCCGACCTCGCGCGCGATTTCCCGTCCGCCGTGGAAGAACAGCAGCGTCGGGATGCCGTGGATGGCGTAGCGCGCCGGCACCGCCTGGCACTCCTCGGTGTCGAGCTTGAAGAACTTCATCCGCCCCTCGAACTCCGCCGCGAGCTTCTTGAACGCCGGGGCAATCGCCTTGCACGGCGCGCACCATTCGGCCCAGAAGTCGACCACCACCGGCAAGTCGCTCGCCAGAACGTCGTTGGAGAAGGTGGCGCAGTCGACGTGGGCGAGGTTCGGTCCGAGCGAGCGCGGGTCCGCCGGCCTCACGCCATAGCGTTTGAAGAACAGGTCGTCGGCGGTCTCGCCGCTGTTCTCGAGCTTGTTTCGCAGCGCCGCGAGCGCTTCACGCGTCGGCGCGTAGTGGATGGCGCTGGATGGGCACAGCCGCGTGCACATGCCGTTGCAGTCGCCGCAGGTCTCCGCATCGATGGCCCACTTGCCGCCGGACATCGAGAAGGCCCCGCGACGGCACATGCGCGCGGCGTTGCAGTGGGGCGAGTTGTCGCAGGCACGAAGGTCGACGAACGCAGGCATGAATCCTCCGGAGCGGTCCCAAGCTCCGCGCGATGAGAGCCCGAGGGCGGAAAACGGATTCACGCGCCGGACGCGCGGCCCGCCAGCCGGGGATGAGGTCCGCTCGCCCGCTTGACGGCCGACCGTCGCCGGAGTAAGCCGCAGCTCATGTTGGCGATCAAATCCCCGCGGCTCGCGGTCCGTTCGCGCGCGCTCGCTCTCGTCGCTTGCGCGGCGCTGCTCAGCTCGCCTGTCGCGGCCGCTCATCCGCCGGGCAGCGCGGCTTCCCATCCCGACCGCACCTGCCCCGCTCATCCCGAGTCAGCGGTGAGAGGGGCGAAGCGGTTCTACCTCGAAGCGAAGACGCTCTACGGCGAGGGGGACTACCCGGCGGCCGCGCGGCGCCTGGCGCAGGCCCTGAAGCTCGACCCGGCGGCGGTGCTGTACTTCAACCTCGGGCAGGCGCTCCGACTTGCCGGCGACGCCCGCGGGGCCATCAACGCCTACACCACGTTCCTGAAGATGGATCCCCACGCGACAAACGCGGCGACGGCGCGGGAGAGGATGGTCGAGCTCGCGCAGGCGATGGCGGGAAGCGCGGTGCCGGACACGACGCCGCCCCGGATTACCGCGCAGTTGCCGGCCTCGGTGCCGGCGGGGCAGCTCTTCGAGCTGGCGGCGACGATGCAGGATCCGAGCGGCATCTTCCAGCCGAAGCTGATGTACCGGCGCGCCGGGCAGTCGAGCTACATCGGCGTGGGGATGTCCGGAGGGCAGGAGCGCTTCGTGGCGGCGCTGCCGGCGATGGAGCCCGGCACGCTCGAGCTCTACTTCGAGGCCTACGACGGCAAGGGCAACGGGCCCTCGCGCGACGGCACCCCGACGTACCCGCTGCGGGTGACGGTCTTGGCCACGCCCGTGCCACGAGGTCTAGACGAGCCGCCGGTTCATCCGAATTTCGTCGCGCCTGGGAACGGTTCCGCTCCTGCTCTCCATCCTCGCTCCGCGGCCGCGGAACCGGGGTTCGTCCTCCCGCCGGTCAGCAACCCCGACCATCTTATCGGCACCGCTCCTGTCCCTCCCGGTGCCGCTCATCCCCGGCGCGGCCCCTCGACTGCGCTCGGGGTGAGCGGCACGAGCACGTGGCGCCTGCCCGCGTGGGTGTCGTCGGGCGTGACGGTCGCCGCGCTGGGCGTGGGCGCGTACTTCATCTCGGCGGCCGCCGGCGGAGCCTCGCGCGCCTCGTCGGCCGAGACGCAATCCGCCGTCGACGCCGCCCGCGCGGACGCCCAGCACGACACCCTCGGCGCGAACATCTCCTTCGGCACTGCCGCCGTCGCCGCCGTCACCGCCGGAGTGATGTGGTGGCTCGAGTACCGGACGCCCAGCGCGGACGCGCAGAGGACGATTCCATGACGAAGCATCGGGACTGCACCAGTAGGATGGACAGTCCCGTCGAGCGCGGCTCTTCGCGGTCGGCGGGCTGTCCGTCCGAGAGCGATCGTTCGCCTCGGCGGCCGTCCTGCACACGGATGCTCTGGAAGGACGGGCAGCCGGGAATCGCGTTGCGATTCCGCGGACTGCCCATCCTACTGCCGTTTCTCGCCCTCGCCGCCTGCACGCAGATCACCTCGCCCTCGCAGCTGTCGCCTACGGCGGGCGCGGGGGTGACGCTCGACCCCTCGACGGAGACGCTGAGCGTCGACGCCTCGAAGGTGCCGGTGCTGTCGGGCGCGTGTCCGACCGGCGAGGTCGTGTCGCGGTCGAGCGCCGGCTGGACGTGCGTGCCTCTCGAACCGGGACCGCGCGGAGACCCGGGCGCGACCGGGCCACAGGGTCCGCCGGGCGCGTCGATCATCGCGGAGCCGGTGCAGCCCGGCGACTCGCACTGTCCGACGGGCGGGACGAAGCTCACTGCGGGCGATGTCGTCACCTATGCCTGCAACGGCGCGTCCGGAGCGCCGGGAGACCCGGGGCCGCAAGGCGCGCCGGGCGAACGCGGCGCTCAAGGTCCGCCGGGCACGTCGGTCGTCGGGACCTCGCTCACCATGGGCGATGCGCACTGCGCGAGCGGCGGGAGCCAGTTCGTCGCGGGCCAGGCCACGACCTACGCCTGCAACGGAGCGCCGGGGTCCGCAGGCCCGCCGGCCGACACGAGCGCGCTCACCGACCTCCAGAACGGAGTGGCGACGCTCCAGGCGACCATCGCGACGTTGCAGGCGAAGGCGAACGACCAGACGACGAGGCTCGCGACGCTGGAGGCGAACCTGTGCCCGCCGGGATGGTCGGTCGCGACGGAAGCCGGGTTCACCGGGACGCTCTGCGAGAAGGCCGTCGCGGGTGAGACCGACGAGATGGTCAAAGTCGGCGACTACTGGATCGACCGCTTCGAGATGTCCACCTGCGGCTCGGGCTCGATGGGCGACTCGAGCGGCAACGGCTACGGCACCACGGCGATCGGATGCTCGGTGTCCGGCGTGATGCCGACGACGACCATCACCTGGTTCCAGGCCGCGCAGATGTGCGCCAACGCCGGGAAGAAGCTGTGTACGAATCAGGAGTGGCAGATCGCAGCCAGCGGCACGCCCGAACCCAACGGCAATGGCGGTGCGACGGGATGTGGCATACTCGGCTCCCCTGCCAAAACGATGTCTCGTAGCGGCTGCGTCAGCAGTATCGGCGCTTATGACATGATCGGAAATCTCTGGGAATGGACAAGCGACTGGCATCAGGCGGGAGTAACCTGGATGACCAGCGACGGCCAGTCGGCCACGCCTTGGCCTGCGGGATATGGAGACGATGCGACATGGAACATCAACGGGCGCGTCGATGACGGCCGCGGCTGGAACAACGGGCTCCCCGCCGCTGGAGAACGTGGCGCCGGAGCGTTCGGTGTGAGCTGGTACGACGCGCCATCAAACAGCTCTACGAACATCGGCGCTCGCTGCTGCATCGGAGGTGAGTGAGATGAAGCAGCTAATGCTGGGCCATCGAGGCCAGACCAGTAGGTTGGACGGTCCGGTTCGCACGCCAGTAGGTTGGACGGTCCGGCCGTGCGCGACAGCGCAAAGGCCGGCCGTCCGACATTCCAGAGCGATCGCTGATCCGACCCTGCCGAGCGATCGCCGCACGCCCGCTATGAGCGATCGCACTGGAAAGACGGACGGCCGGTCGCGTGATCATGCCAGCGCCGTGCACATTCCCAAGGCGACCGGACCGTCCATCCTACTGTGCTTGCTGGCTGCCTGCATCCAGATTCCCGCGCCGCAGCACCCGGCGCCGAAGGCGGGGCCGGGCATCGCGGTGAGCTCCGGGACGGTGAGCGTCGATGCGTCGAAGGTGCCGGTGGTCACGGGAACGTGCCGCGCTGGCGACGTCGTGTCGCGTTCGGGGAGCGGCTGGGGGTGCGAGCCTCCGACTCCGGGGCCGAAGGGAGACACGGGCGAGACCGGACCGCAAGGCCCGGCGGGCGGGTCGGTGGCCTCGGAGCCCGTGAGCGAAGGCGACTCGCACTGCCCGTTCGGCGGGACCAAGCTCACGGCCGGAGGCGCGGACACCTACGTCTGCAACGGCGCGCCCGGCCAGAAGGGAGCCCAAGGGTCGCAAGGCCCGCAAGGGAATCCCGGCGACCAGGGACCGCCGGGCGCGTCGGTGGTCGCGACGCCGCTCGACGCGGGCGACTCGCACTGCGCGTACGGCGGGAGCCAGTTCGTCACGGGCCAGGTCACGACCTACGCCTGCAACGGAGCGCCCGGGCCGCAGGGCGACGCCGGCACTCCGTGCGACGCGAGCGCGATTGCGGACATGCAGAACACGCTGACGACGCTCCAGGGAACCGCCGCGGCGCTGCAAACAACCATCGCGAGCCAGGAGACGCGGCTGGCGACGCTCGAGGCGAACCTCTGCCCGCCGGGATGGTCCGCGACGACCGTGAGCGAGCCGAACTTCAAGGGACCCATCTGCACCAAACAGGTCTCGGGCTCCACCGACGAGATGGTCAAGGTCGGTGACTACTGGATCGACCGGTTCGAGATGTCCACCTGCGGCTCGGGCTCGATGGGCGACGCGAGCGGCAACGGCTACGGCACGACCGCCGTCGGATGCTCGGTGTCCGGCGTGATGCCGACGACGAGCATCACCTGGTTCCAGGCCGCGCAGATGTGCGCCAACGCAGGCAAGACACTCTGCACGAATCAAGAGTGGCAGATCGCAGTGAGCGGCACACCGGACCCCGGAGCGTCGGACGGCAGCGGCGGCGCGTGCAACACGCAGTCGAACGGCCCGAGGAACACGGGTCTCGGGACCAACTGCCGGTCGACCTTCGGCGCCGAGGACATGATCGGCAACCTCTGGGAGTGGACCAGCGATTGGCATCAGGCAGGGGTGCTGTGGATGACGAGCGATGGGCAGTCGGCAACGCCCTGGCCGTCGGGTTACGGGAGCGACGCGACGTGGAACATCAATGGGCGGACGTCTTCGAACCCCGCACCATATACAGACGGGTTGCCGGCTGCGGGCGTCCGGGGCGGGAGCTGTGCTTGCGGCTCCATGGCCGGCGCGTTTTCGGTGCTCTGGCGCGACGCGCCGTCGGGCAAGATGTGGGACCGCGGTGCCCGCTGCTGCATCGGAGGTGAGTGAGATGACGCGGCTAATGCTGGGCCATCGAGGCCAGACCAGTAGGTTGGACGGTCCGGTTCGCACGCCAGTAGGTTGGACGGTCCGGCCGTGCGCGACAGCGCAAAGGCCGGCCGTCCGACATTCCAGAGCGATCGCTGATCCGACCCTGCCGAGCGATCGCCGCACGCCCGCTATGAGCGATCGCACTGGAAAGACGGACGGCCGGTCGCGTGATCATGCCAGCGCCGTGCACATTCCCAAGGCGACCGGACCGTCCATCCTACTGTGCTTGCTGGCTGCCTGCATCCAGATTCCTGCGGCGCAGCACCCGGCGCCGAAGGCGGGGGTGGGCGTCGCGGTGGAGTCGTCGTCGGGGACAGTGAGCGTCGACGCTTCGAAGGTCCCGATGGTGACGGGAGCGTGTCCTGACGGCGACGTCGTCGCGCGTTCGGGGAGCGGCTGGGCGTGCGAGCCCGCGGACTCGGGGCCGAAAGGAGAGTCAGGCGTTGCGGGGTCGCAGGGGCCGGCGGGGGCGTCGGTGGTGGCGGACACTCTGGGCGCGGGCGACTCGCACTGTCCGAACGGCGGGAGCGAGCTGACGGTCGGCGGAGTCAGTACCTACGCCTGCAACGGAGCGCCGGGGCAGCCGGGCGCGAAAGGAGGGCAGGGGCAGCAAGGGAATCCGGGCGACACGGGTCCGCAAGGCACGCCGGTGGTCGCGACATCGCTCGACGCGGGCGACGGGCACTGCCCGAATGGGGGAACCGAATTCGTGGAGGGCTCGGAGGTGGTCTACGCGTGCAGCGGAGCGACCGGCGCGCAAGGAACTCCGGGCACCTCATGCGACGCGACCGCGGTCGCGACTCTGCAGAACAGCTTGACGACGCTGCAAGGCGACATCCAGACTTTGCAGGACACCGTGAAGGGCAACGAGATTCAGCTCTCGACGCTCGAGGCGAACCTCTGCCCGCCGGGATGGAGCGTCGCGACCGAGACTGGCTTCGCCGGAACGCTGTGCGAGAAGACAGTCGCCGGAGCCACGGACGAGATGGTCAAAGTCGGAGACTACTGGATCGACCGGTTCGAGATGTCCACCTGCGGCTCGGGCTCGATGGGCGACGCGAGCGGCAACGGCTACGGCACGACCGCGGTCGGGTGCTCGGTGTCCGGAGTCGCGCCGCAAGCGAACATCACCTGGTTCCAAGCCGCGCAGATGTGCGCGAACGCCGGGAAGAAGCTGTGTACGAATCAGGAGTGGCAGATCGCAGCCAGCGGCACGCCAGACCCGGGAGCGTCGGACGGCACCGGCGGCGCGTGCAACACGCCGTCGAGCGGTCCAAGGAAGACCGGTCTCGGGACCGCTTGCCGGTCGACCTTCGGCGCCGAGGACATGATCGGCAACCTCTGGGAAAGGACCAGCGAATGGCATCAGGCCGGCGTGACCTGGATGACGAGCGATGGCCAGTCGGCAACGCCCTGGCCGTCGGGATACGGCAGCGACGCGACGTGGAACATCAACGGGCGAGCCGAACCTGGAACAGGCGGTTTCACGAACGGCCTGCCGGCTTCGGTCCTACGCGGCGGAGATTGGGAAACGTCGACGAACGCGGGCGCTTTTTCGACGTCCTGGCGCAACGGGCCTTCGGATTCCGGCGCATCAATCGGCGCCCGCTGCTGCATCGGGGGGTGAATCGGTCGTGCGGACGATCTCGATGCCAGTAGGATGGACAGTCCCGGCGAGCGCGCCTCTTCGCGCTCGGCGGGCTGTCCGTCCGAGAGCGATCGCTCAGGATCTTCCGAGCGGCTCAGACGGCATCGGCCTGTCCCAACAGTCATTCGCTCTGGAAGGACGGGCAGCCGGGAATCGCGTTGCGATTCCACGGACTGCCCATCCTACTGTGCGAACGCCTCATTCGTAACACGATGAGGAGGGAGAATGTCAGGGGTCGATCCTACGCCAGAAATCGAGCGCTACCGCCGGCATCTGCCGCACTGGAGGAAGGACGGAGCCATCTACTACGTTACATGGCATCTCCATCGCGACCAGGCCGAGCTTGAACCGGCCGAGCGTGACCTTGTCCTGCCGGCGCTGACCTACCATGACAACCGCGTGTACACGCTCTTCGCCGCGGTGGTGATGAGCGACCACGTGCACATGCTCTTGCAGCCCCTCGCCGGCAAGATGCTCGAGAAGATCATGCACTCCCGAAAGGGGTCGACCTCGCGTAAGCTGGCTCGTCGATTCGGTCGTCAGGCACCGGTCTGGCAGAGCGAGTACTTCGACCGCATCGTGCGCGACCCGCATGAGTTTGATCAGAAGCTACGCTACATCATCGAAAACCCGGCGCGGCGGTGGCCAGGAACCGTGGATTACGCTTGGCTCTGGGTGCGGGACCAGTAGGATGGACAGTCCCGGCGAGCGCGCCTCTTTGCGCTCGGCGGGCTGTCCGTCCGAGAGCGATCGTTCCGGATCTTCCAGGCGACTCCAATGCCTCGGCCTGTCCCTACACACATCGGCTCTGGAACGACGGGCAGCCGGAATCGCGCTGCGATTCCGCGGACTGCCCGTCCTACTGCGATGCGCGAGGGCGGTCGATTGCGGGCGCGGCGACGGCCGGCGTAACGTGCGAGACTGCGCGGTCCAGACCGCCGGGCCGGTCGGAGACGCCCACGACCGATGTCGCTAGCCAGGTTCCTCGCTCCTTGTTGCTCCAGTGGCACCTGACCGACCGCTGCAACCTGCGCTGCGCCCATTGCTATCAGGCCTCGCGCGGGTTTCGGGGGCTCTCGTTCGACGAGCTGCTCCGCATCCTTGGCGAGTACCGAGCGCTGCTCTGGGCGCTCAGCCGCCGTGCCGGCCGCGAGGTGCCAGGGCACCTCAACCTCACCGGCGGCGAGCCGTTTCTCCGGCCCGACTTCCTCGACCTGCTCGCGGCCGTGCGCGACGCGCGAATCTCGTTCGGCATCCTCAGCAACGGCACGCTGCTCGACCTCGCGCTCGCCCAGAAGCTGCGGCGGCTGAAGACGCGGTTCGTCCAGGTCAGCGTCGAGGGGAGCGAGGCGACGCACGATCGCATCCGCGGCCGCGGCAACCATCGCCGGGTGGTCGCGGCGATCGAGCTGCTCGTGCGCGCGCGCGTGCCGGTCCTCGTTTCCTTCACCGCGCACCGCGGCAACTTCCGGGAGTTCCCGCTCGTCGCGCGGATGGC
The DNA here is from genome assembly GCA_021787845.1 of Myxococcales bacterium. Classification (GTDB taxonomy): domain Bacteria; phylum Myxococcota; class Myxococcia; order Myxococcales; family JAJYLH01; genus JAJYLH01. The sequence goes on from JAJYLH010000008.1 coordinate 51,518, forward strand.
GCAAGACCTCGGCGTCACGCGCGTCTGGGCCGACCGGCTGATTCCCGAGGGCACCGGCGAGAGCCTGCGCGACCAGGTGCTGACGCCGGACGAGACGCACGAGCTGTTGCTCCTCATGCGCGAGGCCCGCGACGAGGCGCGCCGCCGGCACAGCCGGACCGAGGTCGCGATGCACCGCGCGCTCCAGCTCCTCGCCGGAGGGCGCCCCTACCGCTGCACGGCAGGGGAGGGCCTCCTCACCATCGGCCCGCGGGGAGAGCTGTACCCCTGCCGCCGCCTGCCGGTGCCGGTGGGCGACGTTCTCGAAAAGCCGCTTCTCGATCTCTACGACCGCAGCGAGCTCCTCATCGCGCTACGGGAGCGCAACCGCTCGGCGCCCCAGGAGCCGGCGCATCCGTGCCGTCGCTGCCCCCACGAGCCTTCCTGCCGCGGCGGCCTGCGCTGCCTGTCGCACGCGGTCACCGGCGACCCGTTCCAGCCCGATCCCGGCTGCTGGCTCGCGCCGACCTTGTGCTAGCGTCCGCCTCTCGAAACGGAGACGAAGATGCCTGCCGATTCCGGACCGCTCGCTGAGCTGAGGGCCCCTCCCGAGGTGGTCGCCGGCCTCACCCGGCTGCGCGACGAGCTCGCCGCCGCCGCTGGCTCGAACCTCCAGGCGCTCGTGCTCTTCGGCGGCCTCGCCGAGGGGCGTTACCGGCCGGGGAAGAGCGACGTGAACGTGCTCGTCGTACTGACCCGCGCCTCCGCCGACGACCTGTCCGCCCTCGCGCCCGCGCTGCGGCACGCCGGACGCGCCCTCCGCGTCGAACCGCTCCTAGTCACCCGAACCGAGCTGCCCGCCGCCGCCGACGTGTTCCCGGCGAAGTTCCTCCACATCGAGCGGCGCCATCTCCTGCTCGCGGGGACCGATCCGTTCGTCGGGCTCGACATCAGCCGCGAGCACCTGCGCCTGCGCCTCGAGCAGGAGCTGACCAACCAAGCTCTCCGGCTGCGCCGTCGCTTCGTCGCCGCCGCGCACGCGCCCGCGGACCTGTCGCACGTGTTGGCGGAGGCGGCGGGCTCTCTCGGCGCACAGTTGCGGATGCTGCTCGAGCTCGCGGGAAAGCCCAACGACGAGGATCTCGCGAGCTGTCTTAAGGCCGCGGCGCAGGCGTTCGACCTCGACGCCGACGCGCTCTTGGGGCTCGCCACCTCCGCGCCGCGGGCCGAGACCTTCCCGCGGGTGATGGAGAGCGTCGCCCGTGCTGCTCAGCTCGCCGCCCGGATGGAGGTCGGACAGCCGTGAGCGTTCTCGACCTCGCCGGCCCCGCGTTTCTCGGATTCTTCGTGAAGTGGGGAATTCTCGCGCTCGCGGCCGCGGTCGTGTTGCGTTGGCTCCTGCGCGCGCCCGGGGGCAAGAGCTCGGGGGAGGCGCACTCGCTCAGCCCGTACGAGGTGGCGTACCTCGCGGGCGGCGACGCGGGGGTCGCGAGAGCGGCGATGGGCGCGCTGGCGCGGCGCGGGGAGATTGCGGCGGACGCCAGCCTGCGGACGGTCTCGATCGTCGCCCAGGCCGCTCCGCCGACCGACCCGGTGGAGCGCGAGGTCTTCGAGCGGGTTCAAGAGAGCGCTTCCGGTCCCGCTGCCTTGCGACGCCACTGGGCGACGGCAGCGCCGCTGCGCCATCACCTGGAGACCTTGGGGCTCTCGCCGGGGCAGTCGCTCTACCGCTTCGTGCCCGCCTTGCCGGTCATCGCACTGATGGGGCTCGGAATCGCGAAGCTCGTCGTGGGAGCCTCCCGCCACCGACCGATCATGTTTCTCCTGATTCTTGTGGCGCTGGTCGGCTTCGCCCTGGTGCGGTTTCTGAAGCCGGCCTCGGCCACCCGGCGCGGCGCGGCGGCGATCGCTCTCCTTCGCAAGGAGTCGGGAGCGCTCTTGGCCCTCGACGGCACCCGCTGCCTGCCGGGAGAGATCGCGCTCGCCACTGCCCTCTTCGGGAACGAGGCGCTCACCGGCGCCGGGTTCATGGACCTGGCGACCGCGCTTACGCCGGTGCAGCGGACGAGCTCGGGGATGTGGAGCGGCGGGGGCTGCGGTGGCGGCTGCGGAGGAGGATGTGGCGGCGGCTGCGGCGGTTGCGGAGGATGAATCGCCCTGCCTCGCGCACCTCGACCGCCGAGCCGACTTTCGACGCCGTCGTCGTCCTGGGCGACGCGCTCTTGCCCGACGACACGCTCTCGGCGTTTGGGCGCGACCGCGTCCGTCGCGGCGCCGAGCTCGTGCGGCAAGGCGCTGCCCCGCGGATGCTCCTCGCTGGCAGAGGTCCTGGGCGTGGACTGGGGCGGCGCATGCCGACCGAGGCCGCGGCCATGCGCGAGGAGGCGCTGAGGCTGGGCGTTGGCGATGACGAGCTCGTCCTCGAGGACGAGTCCGACTCGACCCTCCAGAACGCCTACTTCGTCAAGACGCGGGTCCTCGAGCCGCGCGGATGGACTCGAGTCCTGCTCGTCACCTCCGCCTGGCACGCGCAGCGGGCGCTCGTGACTTTCCAGCGGGTCCTCGGGTGCGCTTTTGCCGTCGAGGTGATGCCGGTGCCCGACGGGCTCTGCGGCGCCGAGCTCGAGAGGAGGCGGGAGCTCGAGTCCTATTACCTGGGCGAGCTGAACGCCCAGCTCGAAGGGATGGTCGAGCCGGACCCGGCGAGACTCGAATCGCTAATCGGGCAGCGCCGCGGGAACCCGTGATCGGGCTGTAGCCCATTCGTGACGAGCTCCGGGACCGCTCTCGCCACCCATCGGCGGTCGACGCGTCGATAGACGGCAGCGGCCGGCGGGGGCGATGAAGGACCGGACCGGTGCCGCCCAGCAGATGCGCCTTCGCTATTCGAGCACGTGGATGTTCTTCTTCGCGCAGATGTCCTTGAGCTGCTTGGGCCAGATGGTGACGGTCACCTCGCCCAAGTGCGCGGTGCGCAAGAGGTACATGTACGTGCGCGCCTGGCCGATGCCGCCGCCGATGCTGAGCGGAATCCGGTCGTCCAGTATCGCCTGGTGGTACGGCAGCTCGAGGAAGTCGAGCTGGCCCGACGCTTCGAGCTGTCGGCGCAGGGTCTCCTTGGTGACCCGGATGCCCATCGACGACAGCTCGTGGCGGCGGCGGGTGACCGGGTTCCACACCAGGATGTCGCCGTTGAGCCCGTGGGTCCCCTTGCCCGTCTCGCTCCGGGTGTCGGTGATCCAGTCGTCGTAGTCGGCGGCGCGCATCTCGTGCGGGTAGCCGTCGGCGAGCACCCAGCCGATGCCGATGATGAACACCGCCGGATGCTTCTTCAGAAGCTCGGTCTCCCGCTCTTTGCGCGGCAGGTCGGGGAACATCGCGAGCACGTCCTCGGCGTGGAAGAACTCGAGCTCCTCGGGAAAATCCGGGAAGCTGCCGCGCAGGGCGGGGAACATCTCCTGCGCGTTTTGGCCGGCGCCGCGGATGACCTTCCAGATCCGCCGCACGGTGTCCTCGAGGGTCGCGAGGTTTCGCTCCTCCGGCGTCACCACCCGCTCCCAGTCCCACTGGTCGACGTAGGCGCTGTGGTCGTGGTCCAAGAAGTAGTCCTTGCGCACCGCCCGCATGTCCGTACACACACCCTCTCCGGGAGCGCAGTCGAACTGCGTGAGCGCCATCCGCTTCCACTTGGTCGCCGCCTGCACCACCTGGCCGTGCAGCCGCTCGGGGAGGCCGAGCCCGCAGGGGAATTCGATCGGCGTGCGCGAGCCGTCGCGGTCCAGGTAGTCGTTGACCCCGCTCTCCCGCTCGACGATCAGCGGCACCTGCACCATGCTCAGGTTCAGCTCGCGGCAGAGGTGGTCCTCGATGTACCGCTTGATGGCGTAGACGGCGCGCTGCGTGTCCATCCGGCTCAAGCGAGGCGCATAGTCTGCCGGTAGGATTTTATCGACTTCTTCGTAGGTGCTGATTCCGGGGCCCGCGAGGTCGGCTTTCTTGTCGCCCATGATGTTTCCCCTTTCGGTCGCTCGGGATGCGCGCGCGAGGCACGCGAGGAAAAATCAATGGCCGGGGAGGCTAGGCACGCGGCCGGTCGAGGGTCAAGCGGGCGAAACCAGGCCGCATCGGGTCGCGGGCGACGCCACCGACCGGCACGATCGTTCTTCCTGCCTGACGGTCCCGGGGGAACGGGACCGAGGATCTAGCCGTGCGCCTTGCGCGATGGACCCGCCGCGGCTGGCTTGGACGCCTCGAGAAGCTGCGCCACCGCCGCGCCCGGCGACACGTGCTCCCGCTTCGCGAGCTCAGCGCCGGCCTCGAGCAGCGCAATCCCGTTCTCGATCGCCAGCCGCACCCGGTCGGTGTAGGTCATCCGCACGTTCGGCTGCGCGTACGGCGTCGTCGCGTGATCGAGCCGCTCCCGCAACGTCCCGGTCAGCCGGAGCGCCACCTGGGGAGCCAGATTTGCCTTGGCCATGTTCGCCTCCTCGCGCTACTGCTTGTACCATTCGGCAAGATCGCTCGCAAGCCTAGCAGAGACCGGGTCCGTCGGAAGACGATGAACGTCGCGATACTGCTGGCTTCCAGCCAGTGTTCTTGCAGCGCAGGAGGCGCTACGAATCGCCGGCGAACTGCTCATCCGCGGCCCGACGGGCCAGCGGCGACCGCGTCCGCCGTCCAGAAGCGAATCCGCCCGGCGTCAGTGCGCGCGCTCGCGCCAGAGGCGGCGCAGCTTCGCCACCATCTCGCTCGACGGCTCGGACTTGAAGAACTCGTCGTCGGCGCCCGCAAGGAGCCCTGCGCACACGCCGGTCGCGACCGGATGCCCCGTGGCGATGAGAATCGGCAGCGAATAGCCGTGCGTCTCCCTGAGCTCGCGGACCACGTCCACGCCCCACCGGCCCGGCATCTGCACGTCGATGATCGCCGCGTCGAAGCGCTCGCGGCTCATCCGGTCGATGGCGCTGTCGCCGTCGTGCACCAGCTCGGCCGCGATGCCCTCCATGTCGAGCAACAGCGCTGCCGCCTCACACCAATCCCGATCGTCGTCGACGATCAGCACCCGAGCGTGGTGTTCCTGGGCTGGCTGGCGGGAGAGCGTTTCCATCGCGGCCTCCGAACGGTCCTTCATGCAACAGCGGGACGCCAGCGGGATTCCCGCCTGCGTGAATACGGCCGGCCGCTCGTGCGTTCGTTCAGGCCATGAGCCGCCGACCCTTGCGCCCTTTCGCCCAAGCCGCCTTTCGCCTCTTTCGCGGACCGCTCGTCCTCTTCCTCGGCCTCGTCGCCTGCGCCACCCCGACCAAGCTGTCGAGCTACCAGCGCTCGCTCGTCGAGCTGCGCTTCAAGGGCCACGAGCGCGAGCTCGCCACCTCGATGTACGTCGCGCCGTTCTATCGGGACTCGTCGCGCCGCCTCTTGACCGTCGCCCCGCCGATGGAGGTGGTGCTGTTGATGACGCCGGACGGCAAGCCGATTTTTCCCGGCCCCGCCCAGGAGGTGCTGCCGGCCGGAACCCGGGTCACCATCCTCGACGTGAACTTCCCGACCCGCTGGTCGAACCTGACCCGGCCGCTCTTCACCCCGAGCGACCGCCCGTGGGTCGAGGTCGCCGTCGCCGGCCGCCCGGCCTCCCTCACCTACGTCCTGCCGATTCGCCCCGACGTGAAGAGCGACGAGGACGTCGCCCAGGAGATCGGCAAGTTCCTCACCCGCGACGACGTAGCAGGCGAAATCTCCAAGCTGCCGGCGGCCGACCAGCTCGCCATCCGCACCAAACGCCTCGTGACCGGCGTGTCCACGAAAGCGCTCCTGCTCGCCTTCGGAACCCCGAACCAGCGCAACATCTACGGCCAGGGTACTCACGTCGCCGAGGACTGGAGTTGGGAGAGCGACACCGGTGTCGTCCGGCAGGCCCACGTCGAGGACGGCAAGGTCACCCGGGTCGCGCCGCCGAAGACGCCGCCCGCCCGAGCCTCACCCGGCTAGCCGCGTCGATCGGACCGATCCGACCGATCGGACCGATCCGACCGATCCGACCGATCCGACCGATCCGACCGATCCGACCGATCCGACCGATCCGACGTGGACGACACGCTCGAGGTCGGCAGCGCAACCGCTTGGCTCAACCGCAGCTCTTGAACTTGAGCCCCGTCGCGAGCCCAGTCATCGCGTTGGCGGCGGCCGGACAGCTCGAGGCGGAAAAGCCGACCGTGACCGCGATGCCGCCGGCCATGGTGCCCTTGAAGCTGCCGCTCAGCGAGCTGCCGTTCGCCGGCGTGTCGTCGAGGGTGAGCGTGCCCGTCGCGACCGCCTCCTTCGCCGTCGGCGGGTGGCAGCCCGCAGGCGCGGCGTAGCGCTGCCCGGCGGCGCGTGGTCCGGCAGCGGCAGCGCTGTAGCTTCCCTTCTTCACCGCGGCGCCGCTCGTGCCGCTGAACGCCTGGAGCGCGAACAGCTCCTGGTCGTCGAGGAACGAGCTGACCGTGAGCGCATGGCAGAGGTCGCTGGAGCTGGAGAGCAGCACCATCACCGAGCCGTCCTCCCCCGGGTCGCCGGTGCCGCTCACCGTCCACCAGACGGCGTCCGACACGCTCATCGCGACGTCGCCGGACGCCTCCACCGAACCCGCGGAGCAGGAGCTGAGCAGCAGAACGGCAGCGCAAAGGCTCAGCGTTCGTCTCATCAGCTCGCTCCGATGTCCGTGCGGACCTGCTTCCCCGGGAGCCGGATGCGCGCGGCGGCGGCGTTCGCGCGCGCGCGCGCCTCTTCGAGGCTCTCCCCGGTCGCCACCACGTTCAAGACCCGGCCGCCAGCGGACACCAGCCGGCCGTCTTCGATTCTAGTGCCCGCGTGCAGGACCTCGGCACCGGCGGCTCTCGCCTCGTCCAGGCCATCGATTGGATCGCCCTTGCGGGGCGCCTCGGGATAGCCCGCGCTCGCCACCACCACGCAGCACGCCGCCCGCGAGGCAAGCAGCACCGCTTCCGCCAACCTGCCGGTCGACGCCTCCAGGCAAAGTGCGCCCAAGCCGACCGAAGGATCGATCGACGCCAGAATCGCCTGCGTCTCGGGGTCACCGAACCGGGCGTTGAACTCAAGGACCTCGGGACCGGTTTCGGTCAGCATCAGGCCCGCGTAGAGCGCGCCGACGAAAGGAGCTTCCGCCTGCGCGAGCCAGCCGACCGCCGGCCGCAAGACCGTCTCGCGGATGCCAGCCAACGTCGCCTCGTCGATCGCGACCGGGCAGACCGCGCCCATCCCGCCGGTGTTCGGCCCCCGGTCACCGTCGCCCAGGCGCTTGTGGTCGCGTGCCGGCGGTAGAAGGGCGAGACGCTCGCCGTCCGTCAGCGCGATGACCGACAGCTCCGGTCCCGAGAGGCGCTCCTCGATCACGACGCGGCCGCGCTCCAAGAGCCGTCTCGCCGCGGCGCGGGCCTCGCCGGCGGTCTCGCAGACCACCACCCCTTTCCCCGCCCAGAGCCCGTCCGCCTTGACGGCAACGCTCCCGCCCAGCATCGCAATCACGCGATCGATCTCCGCCTCGTCGCCGACCACCTCGAACGCCGCGGTCGGGATGTGCGCCGCACGCATGACCGCCTTGGCGAACGCCTTGGACGACTCGAGGCGCGTCGCCGCCGCCGAGGGACCGAAGGTCGCAATCCCCCGGGCGCGCAGCTCGTCAGCCAAGCCGCCTGCCAGCGGCGCTTCCGGTCCCACCACCACCAGGTCCGGCCGCTCCCGATGGCACGCCGCGGTCAGCACCGGGATTTCGTTGGAAGCGCATGGCGCGACCCCGGCGTCCTGGGCGATGCCCGGGTTCCCCGGAACGCCGACGACCGTGTGGCCCTCGCGAACGAAGCGCCGGACCAAGGCGTGCTCCCGGCCTCCCGAGCCGACGACGACGATGCGCATCCCGTTCCTCACCTCCTCGCCTTCGCGCGAAGAGCAAAAGGGCTAAAGCCTACCGGACGAGGGCGACACGGTCCGTTCAGGTCGCCGTGGATGGGAACGACCCGCGCGACGCTCCGGGCTCGCGGAGGATTCCCGGGCGAACTGCTTGCCGTTGACCGCACGTGGGCGAGAGCGCCTCCACAAGGCAGCGACGGCGGGCCGCTGGCCCGCTGGAAATGCACACTGGTCGTCGTCTCGCGGGCCCGCGGCCACCGCGCCACCAAGCCGCTGGTGCGGCCGACCGTGTATCCGGACCCCGCGTGAGCCTGAATGCAACCGAGTCACCGGGGGGCCTTCGCAGGGCTGGGAAGGGCGGCGGCCGAAGCGCGGGGTGGCGGCGCCGACGGCGTCGCAGGTGCAATCCGGTCGAGCTCCCGCCGGGTCTCCACGTTGTCCGGATCGTAGCCGTAGGCCTGGCGCAACAGGTTTCGCGCCTGGTCCACCGCGCCGAGGTGCTGGAGCGCCTGCGCGTCATGCGCCATCGCCGGAACGAAGAGCGAGTCCTGGGCGAGGGCGTCGCGAAAGCTCTGGTGCGCGTCCTTCCATCGGCCGAGCCGCGCCAGCGCCCGCCCGCGCAGGTCGTACGCGAGCGCGCAGGAGGCGTCGACGGCGAGAGCGGCATCGCTCTGCCGGAGCGCTTTCCTGGGGCGAGCACGGTCGAGGTCCATCTCGGCGAGATACGCATGGGCCTCGACCAGCCCCTCGCCGAGGGCGAGCGCGCGCCGGGCTTGCTGGCTCGCGCCTGCGACATCACCCGCCTGGTACAACGCCATCGCGAGCGCCCCGCGCGCGAGCCCTTCGTCGTCGCCCGAAAGCGGCAGGCTCCCGAGGCCGCGGACCGCCTCGGCGTACGACCGCGCCGGCGGCAGCGGAAAGTCCGTCAGCGCCCGATGCGTTCGCCCCCACGCCGGGTCCGCCTCCAGCGCCCGATGCGCCAGCGTGAGCGCCGGCGCCCGCGCGCCGGCCTGCGCGTAGAGCGCGGCGCCCAGCAGGTCCGCTTCCGGAGACCACGGCCGCGCCACGCTCGCTTCCGCGAGCTCGCCTTCCGCCCGGTCGACCTCGCCTGACGCGGCGTCGATCCGCGCTTCGAGGAGGTCCCGTTCCGCAGTGGGAATCGCGTCGCCCACCTGGTCGAGGAGGGCCTTCGACTCGGCCAACTTGCCCTCGCGCAGCCGAATCAGCGCGAGCTGGAAGGTCAGCGGGGCGAACCCGGGATCGATCGACCGGCCCTTTTTCACCGCCGCTTCCGCTTCCTGGAAGCGGTCCAGCTCTTCATCGACCGCCGCCGCGTGGGCGAGCGCGAGCAGGTGGTGCCGCCGGTCGAGCGGCCGCGCGAGCAGCGCCGCGAGCTCTTCGACTGCCTCGTTCGGGCGGCCGTCGACCTGATAGTCGAGCTTCGCCTCGAACAGGCGCACCGCGGCCGCCAGGGGCTGGGACGGCTCGGCTTGCGCCGCGAGCGCGCGCGCCCGGGCGAAGTGGCCGACCGAAGCCTCCAGCTTCGCCAGCTCGAACAGCGCCTCCCGATCGTCCGGCACGGACTTCGCCCGCTCCTCGAAGGCCCGCCGCGCCTCGGCCAGGCGCCCGAGCCGGAAGAGCGCGCGCCCCTGGACGAGCGCCACGGCCCGGTCGTTCGGGTCGAGCCGCGCCGCTTCTTGCGCGGCGTCGAGCGCGAGGCCAGCGTTCGCGTCGAGGAACGCGCGCGCCCACACGACGAGGGCCGATGCCGAGCCCGGAGCGAGGGACCTGGCCGTCTGCGCCTCCTCCTGGGCGCGCCGCAGGCCGCTCGTGCTCCCGGCGTGCAGCAGCACCACCGCGTGGGCGACATGCGGCTCGACCAGCTTGGGTCCGTGGCTCAGCGCGTAGGACAAGAGCGTAGCCGCCTGCCGTCCGCCCACCTCGTCGCGCTCGTCGATGGCGGTGATCGCCGCCACTTCCGCGAAGCGCGCCATCGTGTCCAAATCGCGCGGATCGAGAATCAGCGCCCGCTGATAGGCGAGAGCGGCGCTTCGCCGGCCGGCGGCGGTGTCGGTTGCCTGGTCCGCCCTCGCCTCCTCGAGAAGCTGGCGCTCATCTTCGGAGGGCTTCCCCAGCTTCGCGCGCCACGAGTCGATGATCGCGAGCGGCGCCGAATCGACCGGCGCCAGACGCGGAGGGGCTGCCGCGAACCGGTGCAGCGTGAACAGCCAGGCCCCGAGAATCGCGCCGGTCGCGAGCGCCGTCCCGCCGAGCATCAGGCGCCACGGAAACTCACGGGTGCTCGAGGCGAACGCCTTGACACCCGAGCCTCCCCGCGGCGAGACGAGCGCGGCCGTCAGCGGGTAGCCCGACAACGACCGGAACCGGTCGCTCCCGCGCGCGACCCGGTCGTCGGCCTGCAGGAGCCCGCTCGCCCAGCGTTCGAGGAGGCCGTCGTCGGTGAACGGACCTTCGACCGGTCCCTCCGGCCGCTGGACCCGCCACCGGCGCTCCTCGGAAGCGGTGCGGTCGGGCGTCGAGTGGGCCGTCTCGCGCCGCTCGGTCGAAGGGTCTCGGTCCGCGCTCGCGACGGCGGACGCGCCGAGGTCGGCCGGCGGGTCGAAAATCCGGAGCGGGTCGGCCGGGGACGAAAGCGCTGCTACCGAGCTTTTTGGCGGTGGCGGCCGGTCGTCGGCCGCAGGGGGCGCGACGAAGGTGCGACGCGAACAACGCGGGCACGTGAGGCGCGCGCCCGACTCGGGAATCTGCCGGACATCGACCTCGAGACTGGCGTGACAGCTCTCGCACTCGATGCGCATCGATGGGGCTCGACCGTCCGCCCTCGGCACCGGGCGAGCCGGTCGGCCGAACCAGCGGAGAAAGCCATGATACGGAGATTCGCTCCGCCGCTTTCACGCCGAGGCTCGAGTGCCCTTCGCGGCGTTCCCGGCTCGGTCTCACGAGACCGCGAGGCCCAGAACGCTTGCCTCGACCGGCCGCTCCGGTTCACGCCCCGTCAGTGCCGGAAGTGCCTCTCGCCGGTGAAGAGCAGGGCGATACCGCTCTCGTTGGCCGCGCGGATCACCTCTTCGTCACGGACGCTGCCGCCAGGCTCCACGGCAGCGGTGATGCCCACCTCGACGCCGGCGAGGAGCGCGTCGGGAAAGGGGAAGAAGGCGTCGCTCGCCAGCATCGACCCGCGCGCGCGCGCACCCGCGCGCTGGGCGGCGATGCGCACGGAATCGACCCGGTTCGGCTGACCGGGCCCGACGCCCATCACCACCCCGTCCTTAGCCAGCACGATTGCGTTCGAGCGAACGTGCTTGCATACCGCCCAGGCGAGCGCGAGATCGCTCAGCTCGGCCTCCGTCGGCGCTCGCCGCGACACCACCTTCGCCTGGCGGACGTCGGTGAGAGCGAGATCGCGGCTCTGGACCAGTAGCCCACCGGGAATGGAGCGCAGCTCCAGCTTTCCGAGACCGCTGGAGCACTCCGGCAGGGCGACCGCTGGCAGATCGAGGAGGCGCAGGTTCTTCTTCTTCGCCAGCACCTCCCGCGCATCTGCCGAATACGACGGCGCGACCACCACTTCCAGGAAGAGCTTCGCCATCTCCTCGGCGGTCGCCCGATCGACCTCGTGAGAGTGCGCGACGATGCCGCCGAAAGCGCTGACCGGGTCGCCGTCGCGGGCATGCTGGTAGGCCTCGAGGACGCTCGCCGCGCGCGCCACCCCGCACGGGATCAGGTGCTTGACGACCACGCAGGCGGGTTCGTTCGAGCGCGGCACGTCGACGAGGCAGCCGACCGCGGCCGCGGCGTCGAGCAGGTTGTTGTACGAAAGCTCCTTGCCCTGGAGGACCTTGGCGCTCGCGACCGACGGCTCGGCGACGCCGGGAAACCGATAGAGCGCCGCGGACTGATGCGGGTTCTCGCCATAGCGCAGGGTCTGCTGGCGTTCGACCGTCAGCGAGAGGGTCTCCGGTAGCGCTTCCGCCCCTCTCTGGCCCAGATACTCGGCGATGGCGCTGTCGTAGGCCGCGGTGTGGGCGAAGGCGCGCGCCTGGAGGGCGCGGCGAAACTCCGGCGTCACGCCCTCGTCGAGGGCCCGCAAGACCGCCGGATAGTCCTCGGGGCGGCAGACCGGGAGCACCCGCGCCGCGTTCTTCGCCGCCGAGCGGAGCATCGACGGCCCGCCGATGTCGATCTGCTCGATCGCCTCCTCGAAGGTGTGCGGCCGCGCAACCGTCTGGCGGAAGGGGTACAGGTTGACGACGGCGATGTCGATGAGCTCCAGGCCGGCGCGGGCGATGTCCGCCTGGTCGTCGTCGCGCTCCGGCCGCGCGAGCAGGGCGCCGTGGACCTTGGGGTGCAAGGTCTTCACCCGGCCGCCCAGCATCTCGGGCGCCCCGGTGAATTCCTCGACCAGACGCGCGGTGACGCCGGCTTGCGCGAGCGCGCGCCCGGTGCCGCTCGTCGCGACGATCTCGACGCCGCGTCGAACGAGCCCGCGGGCGAGCTCGACGAGCCCGGTGCGATCGGAGACGGAAACGAGCGCGCGCATCTTCGGGTCCCTTCGCGGATTCGAGGTCCGCCGGCTGCCGTCCGGTCCTCTGATACGGCGCGCGTTCGGCGCTGCCCCTCGGGGGGCCCCCGCGCCGGCGTTCACGCCGCCTTCAGCATCTCGACGCGCAAGACCTCGCGGCCCATCAGCACCGAGTCGCCATCCCGCAGCGGTCTTGCCTCCCGGGTGCCCATCCGCAGGTAGGTACCGCTCGTGTCTTCCATGTCTTGCAGCACCGCCGCTTCGCCGAGCAACGACAGCTCCGCGTGGTGGACCGACAGCCCCGTGTCCTTCGGAAAGGTCAGGTCGCACCCGGTGCGCCCGACGGTGAGCTTCGCCGCCGCGCGCCGACAGACCCGTCCGATGCCGCCGCCATCGAGAAGCTCTTCGACCACGATCATCCGGTCCATCGCCACGGGTCCGCCGTGCAGCGCCGGCGACCGGATGGTCACCGGCAGCACTCCCGCAAACCTCAAGTGCCGCTGCCCCACGACGAAGACGTCGCCCGGGCGCACCCAGGCCGGCTCGCGCAGCCGAAGAAAGATGCCGTTGGGCGCCGCCTCGTCTCGGACGTAGAGCTGGGGACCCTGAAAGAAGAAGGTCGCCTGCAGAGCGGAGACGAACGGGTCGCCGGCGAGCGCCACCGGAACCGGGCCGCTGCCCGCCCCGCTGGGGTTCGGTCCCAGCTCGAAACTGCGTCCCTCGCCCAGCGTGCCCTCGACGACGACCAGCCGCGCCTGGGCCTTCGCCGAATCGGTGGGCGGACGCAGAGGCTGGCCGCAGCTTGTGCAGTAGCGGGCGCGGGTCGGGTTCAGCGCGCCGCAGGAGCCGCACGCCAGCGAGGCGGCCGGCGTCGGATCCCGGATGACGGGAGCGGTCCAGCCCGGCGGGAGCGCATCCGGTGACAGAAGCGGGGACGGCGGCGCGGCATCCGGCGTCGGGCGTCCGGCGGGCCGGACTTCGAGCTCGGTGACCTCCGAGGCGGCGCTCTTCGGCGCCAATTCCGGCCCGGAAGCCGCCCCCGGCGCCTCGATGGGTAAGACCGCTGCCGGGGCTCTCTTGCCCTCGAGGCGGCCAGCGGCGCCCGCGGCCGTGTCGGGTGCGAGGGGCTTCCCGCAAGCGAGACAGGCGGCCGCGCCGGGCTCGTTGTAGGCGTCGCACGCCTCGCAGACCTCGGCGAGCCGACTGGACAGCGGCAGCGGTGCCGAACAGCGTGCACAGGCCGCCGCCGGCTCGTTCTCGAAGCCGCACTGTCCACACCGCACCATGCGCGGCGCATCCTAGAAGAGAACCCTGCCGCCGGCGAAGATGAGCGGCGGCGGTGGCGCCGAATAGCGGGCTTGCGGGTTTCCCAGCTCGCCGGAGATCCGCGATTTCGCTTCAACCCGGGCCGCGCGCAAGGGTCGATCGGACCGATCCGACCGATCGGTCCTTGCGGCGGGCAGGCTCCTCGCCAAGGTGCTGGAAACAAATGACCTGGACACTTTCGGGCGCTTTCTCGTTCCCGTTCATCGAAGAGCGTAGTCGAAGGACGGGCGGGAACGCCCTGGGCCGCTCGCCCTCCGACGAAGTTCATCCTGAGCTACCAAGCCACGAAATCTTCGCGCGGCGCGCAAGTTCTCGACCCCAGGCGGCAAGACTTGGTGGCACGGGCGTCCTCGCGCGTCATCGCCGTGAAAGCCCAGCCGAACCCACCGGCATGGCAGGTTCCCGATCACGGGCGAGGACGCTGCGAGGACGCCCGTGCCGCTGTCCCGCTCATCTCCAAGATCGAGCTTGGGCTACGGGCGATAGCCCCGCGCTCGGCTTGCCGGAGGGCTCAGGGTGAGCGGTCCAGGACAGCACGACTTGTCAAAGTCATTTCTGTTCCGGCCAGTAACGATGGCCTACACCGCTGCCGCCCAACGTCAGGGCAGCAGCTCGGTGTTCCAGTAGGCCATGTCGGCGACGGTGAGGAACGGCCGCCACTCCTCGTAGAAGCGGGCGGGAGCCCGGAACGCCGGCGTCCAGCGGGGTCGCACCGGTTTCTTCATCAACCGCAGCCCGGCCTCTTCCGGCGTGCGCCCGCCCTTCTTCAGGTTGCACTTGATGCAGCTACAGACCACGTTTTCCCAGGTGGTCAGGCCGCCGCGCGAGCGCGGGACGACGTGGTCCAAGTTCAGCTCGGAGCGCGGGAACTTGCGGCCGCAGTACTGGCAGCGGCTGCCGTCGCGGGCGTAGATGTTCGCGCGGGAGAAGCGCACCCGGCTCTTGGGGAGCATCTCGTAGCCGACGAGGACGATGACCCGCGGCACCTTCAAGCGCGAGCGGGTGGTGCCCAGGCGCGTCTCGCCCTCCTGCGCGCGGGTCGCCTCGGAGAGCGCGCTCCAACTGTCGAAGTCGAAGGTGCGCCAGTCGTGGTCGATGGCGCGCGCGACGCCTTCGTAGAGCTGGACGAACGCGCGGCGGGCGCTCGTGATGTGAATCGGCTGGTAGAGCCGGTTCAGGACGAGCACGTCGCTGGACAGAATCGCTTCCACTTGGCTCCCGTCGGCCGGACAAAGCGCGCGTGGCCTTTCAAGCGCCCTCGAAGAACAGCTCCGAGAGCGCGGGCGCATCCCCGTCGAGCGAAGTCGCGGCAAGCCGATCGAGCGCCGCGGCGCAGGGCCGCCCCCGCCTCGGATGCCTCGTCGCCGGCGACGGTGCGCGTCCAAAGGGCACGGCGCCGTCCCGACTTCGCGCGACTATCGGCGTTTCTCCTCTTCGCAGCAACGCCGACAGCGCGCTCGTCCGCTCGACCCGCCCCTCGACAGCATACGACTCGTTTGGTTCCGTGGGCTTCGTGCCGCCGCCCGACACGGCGCCTGCCGACGCCGCGGAGGACTCGGGATGCCTGCGGAGAAGTGATTTCGCGGGCGCGCCGCCGAATGCTCGCCGGTCTCCACGCCCTCTTCGAGCGGCCGGGATCGCGCTCGCAAGATCGGGTGAGCGGATGCGCGCAGCTCTTCGACGAGCGCCGCGCCGACCGCGAGCCCAGCACGAGGGCCGCCGAGGGGCTTGTCGCCGGGAAAGACCACGATGGCGCGTCGACCGATGGCTCGCGAGGAACGCCGGCATCGCAGGGTCGCCGAGCAACACCCGGGTCGAGGGCAGCGTCGATCGCGGAAGCGATGGATCGCGCTCCGGCAAGTCCCGCGATCGTTGCAACGCCGCCGATGGGATTACGGCCGGCGTGGTACGATCGGCGGTGGAAAAAGCGGCTTGCGGTCCGTTTCGGGCTGCAAGGCGCGCGATCGCTCGCTCAGAGGCGTTCGGCCTCGCCTGGATTCTTCCGGAGTCCGCATGTCCCGTTCGGTCTACGTCGCCGCCGTCGCAGTCGCCTTGTTGAGCTGTTCGAGTTCGGTCTCGCCCCCCGACGGCGGTTCCGCCAAGTGTAGCGCCAGCAAGGACTGTCCGAGCGGCAAGTTCTGCGTGTCGGGCGAGTGCAAGGCGCTCCCCTGCGGCGGCCAGTGCAACAGCGACGAGATCTGCCAGAACGACAACTGCGTCGCCGCCGACGGCTTCGCCTGCGCCCAGAACCCGGCCGTGTGCCCGACCGCGTTCACCTGCTCCGCCGCCGGCGTTTGCGCGCGAAGCTGCAGCGCGGACACCGACTGCACCCAGCCCGGCTTCACGAATTGCAACGTCGACCTTGGCACCTGTGGGGAGTGCTCGTTCGACTCCGACTGCACGGGCGCCAAGAAGTTCTGCGACCCGACGACCGGGATGTGCGTCGGCTGCGTCGATGCGACGAGCTGCGGCGCATCCAGCGGGAAAATCTGTGATCCGAGCACGCACGAGTGCGTCCAGGGCTGCCACACGGCGGACGACTGCCCTGTCGGAGAGCGTTGTGAAGGGGGCAGCAGCACTACCGTGGGGCGATGCGTCCAGTGCGACCCGGCGACGCAAGCGCAGGACTGCCTGACGTCGCCGGACACCGTCTGCGACCCGGACTCGCACCAGTGCGTCGAATGCTTGAGCAACAACGACTGCATTTCGACCGGCCAGTGCAACACCACCGAGCACAAGTGCGTTCAGTGCGTGGAGAACGACGTGTGCGACAAGGGCCAGATCTGCGACCTGGCCTCGAATAGTTGCGTCGCCGGCTGCGTCACCGGCAGCGCGTCGAACTGCCCGACGTCGGCGCCGGTCTGCGACCCGAACGAGGGCGACAATGGCACCTGCGTCCAGTGCCTTCACGACCTCGATTGCCAGCGCACGCAAGTCTGCGACGAGGGCGCGAAGACCTGCGTGACCGGCTGCGTCGGCGAGAGCGGCACGCCCGACGACAGCCGCTGCATCTACACCGGCAGCGGAACGCCGCCGACCGACGTCTACTGCGAAGGCGACATAGGCCCGCGCGGCCAGTGCGTCGAGTGCCGCAACGCGCAAGACTGCCCGAGCACCGAGACCTGCGACGCCACCAAGCACGTCTGTCACTGCAAACAGACCGGCGACTCGTGCACCGCGAACAGCGATTGCGGCTACGACCCGAGCACCGGCAAGTGCCCGCCGACCGGCGGCGTACTGGGAGCGGCCTGCCTCGCGCAGATCGAATGCGTTCCGAACAGCTCGTACACCCAGATCTCCCCGATCTGTTCTCAGTACGGCACCGGCATGAAGGGGAACAAGAACTACAGCGGGCCCCAGTGGGGTTGTCCCTCGGGCTACTTCACGGTGGACGGCAAGGACGTGAACGGCGCCCCGCACGCCTTCTGCGTTCCGCTCTCCGACTGCCCGTGATGTCGCGCTGGCTCTTGCTCATGCCGCTGGCGCTGTCCGCGGCGATGTGCGCCAAGAAGCCCGCCGCGAGCCCCACGGCAGCGCCGCCGAAGCCCAACCGGACCTTCACCCTCGTGGTCACTAGCTCCGTTCTCGGTAACCTGGAGCCCTGCGGCTGCTCGCGTGACCAACGAGGCGGTATCGCGCACGCGGCCGCGGCCATCGACGCCATTCGCAAGGAAGGGCAGCCGGTCATCGTCGTCGACGGGGGCGACCGCTTCTTCCCGAGCGCGAAGACGCCGGCCGACCCGCTCGCCGCCGGAGCCGAGGATCTCCAGGCCCGCGCGATGGTCCAGGCGACCCGCGCCATGCGCTACGTGGCACTGGTTTTGGGCGCACGCGATGCGGCGCATCCGTCGTTCTTCGCCGGGCCGAAGCTGCCATTGCTCGTCGGCGAAGACGCGATGCGGCAGCGTATCCCGCACGCTGCGGTGTGGATCGTTCGCCGGATCGGCTCGGGTCCGAAGTCACCGAAGCTCGGCCTCCTGCCGCTGGGCGCGGGTGCAAACGCGCCCGAGCTCCTCGCGACTCGCGCGCGGCAGATGCGGGAGGCGGGCGCCACCGTCATCGCGGCCTTCGTCGATCGGACCTTCGAGGATGCGAAGCGCCTCCTCCCGGCGGCGAAAGCGGCGGGCGTCTCGTTCGTCTTCGCGACCCGCAGCGACGACCCCGAGACCGGTCACTCGGCCGCGCTGACCGGCACCGCTCCCGCCCTCTTCGCGGTCGCGCCGCGCGGTCAGGAAATCCTCCGGCTCGACGTTTCCCCGGGGGGCCCCCAAGGTGCCCTGTTCGTCGAGGTCGCCGGCGCCGGCGAGCGCACGCAGACGCTCGAGGTGCTGAAGCAGCGCATCGCCCTCCTCCGGAGCGAGCTGCAGGGCGCGAGCCCCACCGACCCGCTGACGAAGCTGAAGACCGACAAGCTCCTCGCGTTGGAAGGCCGCCGCGCCCGTCTCGCCGCGAGTCCTCCGCCACCGCTGCCGGTGAACGAGAACGCTTATGCCTACTCGTTCGTCGCGATGACCCCGACACTTCCGAAGTCCCCGGCGGTGCAGGCGGTGATCGACCAATTCCATCGGGACGCGGCCGCGGCGAGCCTCGCGTACCTGCGCGCGCACCCGCGGCCGTGCCCGCGCGCGCGCCCGGGAGAAGCGACCTACGTCGGCGCTGGGCGGTGCGCCTCCTGCCATCCGGCAGCGTTTTCGGTCTGGAAGAAGACGGCGCACGCCCGCGCGTATCAGGCCCTGGTCGAGCGCGGCCGGCAGTTCGACGTCGCCTGCATCGGCTGTCACGTGGTCGGCTACGAGAAGCCGGGCGGCGCTTGCTCCATCGCCGAGGTGAAGGGGCGGGAGAACGTCCAGTGCGAGTCGTGCCACGGCCCGGGCTCGCTCCACGCGAAGACGGGGGATCCGAAGCTCATCGCGACGCGCGTTTCGGAAGCGACCTGCCGCGCCTGCCACGACCCGGTGAACTCGCCGCACTTCAATTTTCACACATATTTGCCGCAGATCCTCGGCCCCGGACACGGCCAGCCGGGCAGACGCTGAGCTCTAGCGGCGTCGATTGACAGGAGCGCTCATGATCGTCATGGACAAGGTTCAGAAGCTGTTGCAGGCGGTGCTGGTCGCCCGGGGCGCGAAGGTGATGCGTCGCGACATCGCCGGCTCGTCGATGCAGTGGTACGAGCTCGACGGCGAGCCGGGCGCGCCGCCGGCGGTCTTCGTGCATGGTCTGGGTGGGGCGGCGACCAACTTCTTCTCCGTCCTCCCTCCCCTGCGCAAGAGCTTCTCGCGCCTCTACGTGCCGGACCTGCCAGGCCACGGCTTCACCCTTCTCGCGCCGGGCGAAGCGCCGCGGGACACCCTCGGCCACTTCGCCGCCCTGAACGGTTTTCTCGACGCGGTCGTCCGCGAGCCCGCCGTCCTGGTGGGCAACTCCTTGGGGGGAGCGCTGTCGATCGGCATCGGCCTCGTGCGCCCGCAAACCCTGGGCTTGGGCTTGCTCTCCCCGGCAGGGGCGCCGCTCGGCGGCGACGACGTGACGCAGCTCAAGGAGCATTTCCATCTCGCCACCCGGCGCGACGCGGTCCGGATGGTCGGGCGGATGATGCACCGGCGGCCGCCCGGAACCTGGCTCGTCGCGCGCGACCTGCGGGAGGCGTTCGACTCGCCGGTCGTCCACGGCGTCGTCGACCAGACCAGCGCGGGCGATTCCCTCGACCGGGAACGGCTGCGCGCGCTGAAGATGCCGGTGACGCTGGTGTGGGGCGAGTCCGACAGAATCCTACCGCGCAGCTCCCTCGACTACTTCCGCGATGCGCTGCCGCCGGGTGCGCACATCGAGGTGTTCGAACGCTGCGGTCACGTGCCGATGATCGAGCGTCCCCGGCGCACGGTCCGGGTGCTCGCGAGGCTCGCGCGCGAGGCGGCCGAGTACCGGCGCGGCGCCGTCCCGAGCCGTCGGGCAGGGTGAGCGGTGCCCGACAGCGGCACCGAGAAATTGACCGTCCCGCGCCGGGGAGGCGATACTCGTCGGGCGTTTTCTCCTCTTGAGGCCGCGCGCGCGGCTCGCCGGGTGCGGATGCCCGCCAAGCTCTTGATCGTCGCGATGTTGCTCGCCGGGTTGGCGCCGGCGACCGCCCGCTCGGCGCCACCGCCGAACCCGGATGCGCAGCCGCGGAAGCAAGCGGTTGCGCCGGCGTCGACTGGAAACGCCGCTAGTGGACAGAAGCGGTCTCATTCGCCGGGAGCGGTGAAGCCTGGCGGGCAGACAGCCGCGGCGACGTCAATCGGTCAGCAGAAGCCTTCCAGCCCGACGCCACCGGTCACGGCGAGCGCGGCGTCGCGAAAAGCCGTGGCGAAGGCCACGGCGGCGCCGGCGGCCGCGACTGACGACGCGGCGGGGGCGGATTCGACCGACGCGACCGGCATCGAGGAGCAGGTCACGCAGAGCAGCCGGGAGCTGCAGGAGATGCAGCAGGCCGAGGACCAGGCGCTCTCGGCGACGGTGGGGGGCCCCCGGGGTGTGCACCTGCTCGGGGTGGCGAACCCGCTCAGGCTGCGAGCGGCGGACCCGTTCGGGCGGGAGACGGCGGGAGAGACTCCTGCAGCGCTACCGCAGCTCGGCGACGCAGGCGAGGTGCTCCAGGAGCTGAGCGGGATCGATCTCGCCACCTTGAAGCGGCAGTACGACATTCCGGTCGAGGTGAACGACGACGTCATCGCGTGCATCCGGTTCTTCCAGACCGGGGGGCGGAAATGGTTCACGAAGTGGCTCGAGCGCAGCCACGTGTGGATTCCGGTGGAGCGGCCGATTCTCGCGCAGGAAGGGGTGCCGCTCGACCTCGTGTACCTGTCGATGATCGAGAGCGGGTTCTCGGAGTACGCCTATTCGTGGGCGAGCGCGAGCGGGCTGTGGCAGTTCGTGCGGGGGACGGGGCGGCTCTACGGAGTCCGCGACGATTTCTGGGTGGACGAGCGGCGCGACCCGGTCAAAGCGACGCGGGCGGCGGCGCAGTACCTGAAGAGCCTGCACGACCAGTTCGGGGACTGGTACCTCGCCTGGGCGGCGTACAACGCCGGCGCGGGCCGGATTCAGGCGGCGATCAACCGCTACGGCACGCGCGATTTCTGGCAGCTCGCCCACGACGGCCGCGCTTTGCGCCCGGAGACCAAGCAGTACGTGCCGAAGCTCATCGCCGCCGCGTTGATCGCCAAGCACCCGAAGCGCTTCGGCTTTGCCGATCCGGTGGTGCCCAGCGCACCGTACCGGTACGACGAGGTGGAGGTGCCCGACGCGACCGACCTGGCGGTGGTCGCGCGCGCGGCGGGGGTCTCCACCGCTGCCGTCCAGCGTCTCAACCCGGCGCTGCGGCGCTGGTGCACGCCGCCCAGGCGGGCGGGCCACGGCTACCTCGTCAAGCTGCCATTCGGCACCAAGGTTCGGTTCCTCGCCGAGTTCGCGAAGATCAAGCCGAGCCAGCGGCTGACCTTCCGCCACCATCGCATCCATCGCGGCGACACCCTGGGCGCCATCGCGCGGGCATTCCGGACGCCGCTGTTCGCGATCGAGCGGCTCAACCACATCCGCAATCCGCGCCGGCTCCGCCTGGGCCAGGAAATCATCATCCCGTTGCCGACCCAGCTCGCGAAGTACTATCCGGACCGCCCTGACCGCTTTCAGGCGAGGCGCCGGGTCCGACCTGGCTGGCAGCGCCACGCGCGTCGTTGGCGGCGCCGGTCGGCGCGGGTCGCCTGGCGCGGCCGGAACCGGTCCCGTCGCGTCGCCCGCGGCCGGTACGTCGTGCGCGCCGGCGACACGGTCTGGTCCATCGCGCAGAAGTTCGGGGTGGCGGTGGGCGAGCTGCGTCGCTGGAACCGGCTCTCGTGGCGGGCGATGCACCGGCTCCAGGTCGGACGGATGCTGGTCGTCGCCCCCCGGAACCGCCGCCGGGCAGCCAGGGAGACCGGCGAAGAGGGCGGGTAGGGGCCGGTTTCTGGAGGCGGTCCTTCGGCGCGCTCGCTCGACGATCCGACCGATCGGTCGGATCGGCGGCGCTGACGCCATGACTTCCGCTCTAACGGAAGGCTGGCGCCGGAAAAATCAGTGGCGCAGGGCCTCCGGCCCGGCAAGCGTCGGGTTTCGCGAGCCGCTATGGCCAGAGGCCCATCGCCGCCGTTTGTGACCGGGGTCGGGGCTTGGAGCGGAGTCATCGCCCGCCCACGCCCCAGGCGCCGGCGCGACCGACGAGGAATGGTTCGCCGGGCGCCCCAGGCCGACCCGCGTTCAGAGCACCGTCGCCGCGAGCTCAGCGAGAGGGCTTCTCTCTCCCTTGACGAGGGAGACGTGGCCGGCGAGCTTCTCGCTCTTGAATTTGTTGACCACGTGGATGAGGCCGTTGTTGGTGGCGTCGACGTAGGGGTTGTCGATCTGCCAGGGGTCGCCGGTGAGGACGATCTTCGTCGCCTCTCCCGCGCGGGTGAGGATGGTCTTCACCTCGTGCGGCGTCAGGTTCTGCGCCTCGTCGACGATGATGTACTGCCCGGGAATGCTGCGGCCGCGGATGTACGTCAACGGCTCGATCGCGATGATCCCGAGGTCCAAGAGCTCCCGATACGACCGCCCGCTCTTCTTGTCCTTTTGCGACAAGCCCATCAGGAACTCGACGTTGTCGAAGATCGGCTGCATCCACGGGTTGAGCTTCTCCTCGACGCTGCCGGGGAGGTAGCCGATGTCGCGGCCGAGCGGAAAGATGGGCCGGCTGACGAGGAGGCGGGTGAAGACCTGCTCCTCCATCGTCTTCTGCAGACCAGCAGCGATGGCGAGGAGCGTCTTCCCGGTCCCGGCCTTGCCGACGATGGTGACGAGCTTGATCTCGTCGTTGAGCAACAGGTCGAGAGCGAACGCCTGCTCCTTGTTGCGCGCCCGGATGCCCCAGACGCCGCCTTGCATCGTCTTGATGATGGGGACGTAGCGGTCCTTCCCCGGATGGTACTTGGCGAGCGCGGTGTGGCTCAGGTTCGTCTCGTCCTTGAGGATGACGTATTCGTTGGGGGCGTGGTCGCTCGACTCCGGCTGGAGCTCTCCCGCCTGATAGAAGCGGTCGATCTCCTCTTTCGGCAGAGTCACCTCGCGCACGCCGGTGTAGTACTCGCGCTCTTCGACCTTGTCGTGCTCGTAGTCCTCGGTCTCCAACCCCAGCGCGTCGGCCCGGATGCGCAGGTTGACGTCCTTGGTGAGAAAGACGGTCCGGCGCCCCTCGGATGCGCCCTTGTCCCGGACCGCCATCGCCACCGAGAGGATGCGGGCGTCCGCCTTGTGCGCGTCGAGCACCGCCGGCAGTTGCACGCCCTCGAGAGCGACGAAGAGCTTGCCGCCCCCCGGCAGCTCTACGCCCACCGACAGCGGTCCTAGACCCCGCAGCTCATCGAGCTGCCGCGAGACCTGGCGCGCCGAGCGGCCCAGCTCGGAGAGCTCCCGCTTGAAGGAGTCGACCTCCTCCAGGACGTAGATGGGAATGAAGACGTCGTTGTCCTCGAACGAAAAGATCGCCCGCGAATCGTGGAGGAGGACGTTGGTGTCGAGCACGTAGTTCTTCTTCATTCGTCACTGAGCGGCGCCGGACGCGCCCATAGGGGCAGGGGAGCTGATGACCGAGACCGCTCCACCTCCCCGGGAGCCCGAGTGGAAAGGAAAGACGCAGAGACCGAAGCTGAAGGTTCCCGACAACGCCCCCGCGATGACCAGCGCGGTGGAGGCGCCGCTGGGGGTCGCGTTCTTTCCCGCCGCCTCGGCCCAGACGCCGCCCACCGCGAGGAGCGCTCCCCCGAAGACGCCCCAGACCCAAGGTTTTTTCAGGGTGGCGAGAAAGCCGCCGGAAGAGCGGGTGGCGGGAGGGGAGGCGCTCGCTGCGAAGGTCGGCACCGGTGTCGGGGGGCTCGATTTCGCAGGGGTACCGGAAGGGGCGCCGGTCGCCGGCGGCGCTTTCGGTGCCTTCGGCAGGGCCGGCGCCTGCGTCGTGCCCGCCGCGGTCGGTGTGGTCGGTGTGGCGGGCGCGGCCGGCGCGGCCGCTGGGCTCGCGCTCGGGGAAGCCGGCTTCGGCGCCGCGAGAAGCTTCAAGTCGGCGATGGCCTTCTGTCCCGCGGCGAGCGCCCGCTGTCCCAGGCCGGGCGGCTGCGCTTGGGGGAATAGCTGCTGGACCAGCCCGGGCATGTCGTCGATGAGCTTCGATGCCTCGGTTTCCTTCTGGTAGGCGCTCCTGTCGACCTGCGCGGTGCCGACGTCGATCACCCGCAGGGTGAGCACGGTGTACCGGTCGATCTTCCCGAGAGAGCCGATGCAGAGCTTCTCGACGCCGAGAGACCCGGCGATTTCGGCCATGCAGGAGACGTCGCTGCAGCCGAGCATCGTCCGCTTCTGCTCCAGGCCGAGCAGGCTCTGCACCTGGGCGCTCGTGGTCACCTCGAGGTCCGGCACCTTCCCGAGCTCGACCGCGAGCACGTCGGTCAGCGTCGCCGCGACGTCCTTGTTCACCCCCTGGGCGCGGATGTCGAAGACGGCGAGCTTGACCTTTCGCGCCTTCTTCGCCGGCTTCGCCTCCGCCGCCCGCCCGAGGGGCGCGGGCAGGGCGAGCGCGCAGCTAATGAGCAGGATGACCGAACCGGACGGGCCACCGCGCACGGGTCGCTTCCTCCCGAGAAACAAGCGCCGTTCTACCAGAAAAGGCCGGCCACGCGCAGATGCCTCATCCGGCGGCGGGAGTGGTCGGTCGGTCGAGGCCGGCCAGGACCACGCGGTTTCGCCCGCCGCGCTTGGCCTCGTAGAGCGCCTCGTCGCTCGCCCGGGTCAGCTCCTCGAACGAGTGGCCGTGGGTCGGCAGCGCGCTGACGCCGAGGGACATCGTCACCTGGAGGGGGCCGGCGGTCGTCGGGACGGCCGCCGATTCGAGGCGCCGCCGGATGCGCTCGGCCAGCTCCCGCGCGCCCTCGGCGCCGGTGTTCGGCAGCACCAGCACGAACTCCTCGCCGCCGAAACGGCCGACGACGTCCGCTTCCCGCGCTTCCGCCTCGAGCGCCTGCGCCACCGCCTTGAGGACCTCGTCGCCGACGGCGTGCCCGTGGACGTCGTTGACCTTCTTGAAGTGGTCGACGTCGCACATGACGAGCGCCAGCGGTCTCTGGTAGCGGGAGGCCTCCTGGACAGCGCGATGGGCGAGGTCGTCGAGCTCACGCCGGTTGGAGAGGCCGGTGAGGCCGTCGATGGTGGCGAGGCGGGAGATCTCCGCGAGGGCGAGAGCGCGGGCGAGGGCGCCCGCCGCGAGGGGCGAGAGCGCTTCCAGTCGGCGCTTGGCCTCCGGGTCGACGGCGCCGCGGGCCTTCGCTCCGGCCACCAGGGTGCCGAGGGTCTTCCCTCCCGCGACCAGGGGAACCACCCGGAGGGAGCCGAGACCGGCGAGCTTCAGGTCGAAGAGCTTCACTCGCTCGAAGACCCCCGGCGGCCGCGCCGGCAGGGCGCTTCCGAGCCGCACCACGTGCGCGACGATGCCGTCGTTGTCGTCGTAGACGAGCCCGTCCACCTCGCTCGCCCGCCCGCCTTCGGCCGCGACCACCCGGTGCGAGGTGCGGGAGCCCTCCCGCTCGACGAGGGTGAGCGCGGACAGGTCGAGCCCGCCGGCCAGCTCCCGGAGGAGCTTCACCGTGGCGCGGCCGACCTCGTCGATGGTGGCGGCGCGGTTGAGCTCCTCGGCGGCGCGCTGCATCCGGTCCTGCTGGTCCTTCGCCTGGTGCAGCTCGCCGACCAGCCGCTCCGCTTCCGCTGCCCGAGCGATCTGCGCGGCGACTTCGACCAGGTATTGCTCGTCCCGGTCGGTGAACGGCTCCGCCTCCAGCCGGTCGCACACGAGGACGCCCCGGACGTAACCGGTGCCTTCCACCGTCCGCTCGATGACCGGGGCGGCGAGGACCGCGCGAATGGGCACCGAGCGGGTGTACCAGGTGATGCCGCCCATCTTGCCGGACGCCCGAATCGCTTGCGCGTGCCGGAGCACGCTGCCGAGGACCCCGTCGCCGGCCGGCAGCGGTCCCGCTTGGAGGAGCCCCGCCGGACAGCGGCCATCGCGCAGGGCGATGGTCTGGTCGTCGCCCGACAGCCAGTAGAGCGCGAGCGCGTGCGGGCCCAGGGCCACCTGAGCGCTTTCGAGGATCGAGCCGACCGCGCGTTCGACCTCGAGCACCGCGCCCAAGAGCATCCGGCCAGCGGTCGCCTCTTGCGCTTCTGCCGGCAGCCCGTCGCGCGAGCGGTCGGCGACGATCAGGCGCAGGCTACGGGCACTCTCCTCGGCGTCGCGCAGGCGCCGCTCGACCGCGTGCGTCTCGTAGGCGCGGGCGGCCGACAGCTTTGCCGAGAGCACGAGGTGGTAGAGGAGGGCGAAGACCACCATGAAGCCCACCTGCACCGAGAGCGCCCGCCAGTCGGAGAGGAGCGCATCCGTGCTGGCGAAGCGCAGCACGTCGGCGGCGACGCAAGCGCCCACCAGGCCGAGAGTGGCCCGCCGGGGAAGCGGCGCGATGGCGAAGAAGGCCGCGAGCAGGTAGACGAGCGGGTAGAGGTGGCTGTCGCGGTCGCCGCTGAGCTGGACGATGGCGTAGGCGAGGTCCAAGAGGACGAGCCCGAGCGCGAAATCGAGCCGCACAGGAACGCGGCGCCCGTGGGACCAGCGGGAGAAGCGCCAGGCGACGGCGACGAGGGCCAGGAGGGCGAGAGGCAGGGCGAGCGTCCAGCCGGGGATCGGCAGCGGTCTCGTATAGCCGCCCGCGACGAAGAGGGCGGCGAAGGCGAGGCCGAGCCCGGCGAGCCCGTGGCGGCGGGTGGCGCGCAAGAACCGCTCGAGCGGGGGCGCCACCCGGAGGCGGGCGACGGGGCGGGCGGCGAGGTCGCGTCGGGCGCGGGCGCGGGCGACGGCGGAAGGGGAGGGAATGCGTCCCGGCGGCGCTGCCGGAGGGCGGGAAAGGCGCGGTTGAGCCAGAGCGTTCGCCATCGTCGGATAACCCTTCGTGCGATCGGGTCAACGCAGCTCGAACAGGAGCTCGTGGTTCTTCACGTACCCGCTTTCGCGTGCGGCCCGCTCGAGCCCGGCGGGGTCGCCGCGAATCGCCCGGGCCTGGCGCCGCAGGTCCGCCACCTGGGCCCGCAGCTTCGCGTTCTCGGTGTCGAGCCGCGCGAGGTCGGCGCCGAGCTTCGTCCACAGCCGCAGCCCTTTCGGATCCCGGTAGAGCTTCAGGCCAAGGGCAGCGATGACGACCCCCGTCGCGGCCAGGAGCAGCCGCCGGCGACCGGAAGAGCGAGCGTTGGCGGAGCCCATCACCGCCTTGCGAGCGTAGTCGCCGCCGGTGCCGGCGCAAGTTTTCGAACCGCTTGCCGGCCGCCCGGCGCGGGGCGAGACTCGCCTCGGCGGATGGCGGTTCTTGCGGGCGGGCCGGCGGCGAGGCCAGGGGAAGGGCGTCGATGAACGCGCCGGGGATTTGGCTCGTCAGCCGGCGGGCGTTCCGGATGGCGACGAACGCGGGGCCGGGTGAGAAGCAGGAGGGGAGCCCCCCAGGGCTACCGCCGCTGTTCCCACCGTTGTCGCCGCATCCGGTGCACCTGGCGGCCGCCCGGGCGAACAGCACGGCTTTCGACGAGTTCCTGAAAGGCGCGGCCCGCGCCCTCGGTCAAGCGGTGGATCGCTGGGCGAGGCTGGCGGTCCTGGTCGGCGTGGAAGTCGAAGGCGCGTTCGCTCGCGGCGGAAGGTTGGTCGCGCCACCCTTGGAGCCGCTGATTATCCGCGCGTCGCCCCACCGGATGACCCAGCAGCAGCGCTACCTTCGAGCGATAGCGCGTGCGGTCGGCTTGGCTTGGGACGAGTGGGCGCGCGGGTGCTCGGTTCCGGGGCTGCCCTGGATCTCCGCGGCCACGGCCCGGAACGGGGCGAACCCGGAATCCGGCTGGTCGGCGCCGCTCCTGCTTCTTTCATCTTCCGGCGAGGCGGCGCTCGGCCAGGAATCGCTCGCGCGGTCGATGACCCGGGCGTTCGCCGACCCGCGCGCGCCGCACCAGGGTCCGCTCTTCCAGGGGCTCGCGAGCGGCATTTCCACGATGTTCCTCGCCTGGATGACGCAGGCGCGGGTGACCCGGGTCGCCCTCCGGCGGCGCCCGCGCCCGGGGTCATCTCTCGGCATCGCCGCGATGGGGCCGGGCGGCCTCTTGAGCCCGCCCTCGGAGGCAGCGCTCCTGCTGAGCGTGACGCCGGGCGAAGTCGAGCGGTGGTCCGTCGCGGTGGAGACGCTGGAGAAGCGTGCGGCGGAGGTCGAGCGGCACGTGGACGAGGCGAGGCAAGCGCTCGCACCGGCACCTGAGCCGTCTCGATAGCGAATCGGCGATTCCTGAGCGGGTGGCCAAGAAATCAGCCTGCTGGGCGGCGGACCGCGCGTCCCTCGACCGCGCTCTTCGATGAGCGGCTGTCGTCGCCGCGCGTCGAGATCTGCGCTCGCCGGACAGACTCTTCGGGGTCAGGGTGCTCAGGTGCTGGAAATAGATGACCGGACCGATGTTCGGGAGTTCTTCTCGTTCCTACTCATCCTGAGCGCGAGTCGTGGGGCGAGGGAGGAGCGCGCCAGTGCCCCAATCGCCCGTCCTTCAACTGGCGCCCAGCGTGGGCGGGCGCCCGCAACGGAAGCTCGATCTTGGAGATGATCGGGATAGTGGCACGTGCGAGGACGCCCGTGCCACTGAGTCCTGCTGCGTGGGATCGAGGATTTGCGTGCGGCGCAAAGATTTCCTGGCCTGATAGATCAGGACGAACGGCCGGAAACTCGAGCGAGGTGTGGTCACCCCGATAAGAATGCCGGGTCAGATTATCCGTCCTGGGCGCTCCCCGGCGGCTGGGAGAAGCGAATACTTGATCTCGATTGCCGGGCTGCCTACCGTCCGGCGCCCGAGGGTGAGGATGGCGGAGACAGCAGGTCTACGCAAGCGGTCCCGGAAGGCGGCGGCGGAGCCGAGACCAAGAGAGGCGCGCGCGGCGGTCACACCGGGGCCGGGACCAAAGCCTCGGGGCCGGCCGCGGCAAGAAATCGTGCCCGCGCTCGCCAGGGCCATCGAGACCGCCACCGACCTGCTCGCATCCGCCGGCGCCGAGGACGCCCTCACACGCTACAAGGTGGCAAGAATCGTCGCGCACGTGAAAGGCGCTCCTGGTAGGTACGGGGAACGAGCGGTCGGCACGCTGGCGCGTTCGATCAAGATCGGCAAGAAGACGCTGTACCACTACGCGGAGGTGGTCGAGACCTGGGACCCGAGAGAGTTTCGCAAGCTCGCCTCCCGACGGGGCTCCGGCGGGCGCGCGCTGCCGTGGTCGATGTTTCTCGAGCTGGCCCTGATTCGGGACGGGCGCAAGCGTGCCGCGCTGATCGAAACGGCGTTCGCGAAGGACCTTTCTGTTCGCGCCATTCGAAAAATCGTTCCGGGGGGCGTCGAGGATCGGCCGGACGAATTCTTGGAATCGTTTCTTCGAAAGTCGGCTCGCTTCGCCTCGCTGGTGGAAGTGTTGCGCGATCGGCTCGTGAAGGGCGACGTGGAGTGGAACAGGGAGCTCCTGACGAGCTGCCGCGATTCGCTGGGCGACTTGTCGAAGAAGCTCCCGGTGGTCGTCGGCGCGCTCCGTCAGCTCAACGGCGGCAGCGCGGCAACGCGAGGAACCGGCGAGTGAGCGCGACCCGGCGTCCGAGGAAAAGTCTCGACGTCGAGACTTTTCGTTTCCACGTTTAGACCAAACGGCGGCGTCTGTGGTGCGGCTCGGCCGAAGGTCGTGGACCTGGAGCCACCCGATGAGCGTGTTTGCCTTTGGGGGCGGACAAAGAACGGTCTCCGACAGGTCGGTCGACCCCACCGTCGTCTTTCGCGGCTGGGCTCGTGCGTCGACGGGGCTCCTGCCCAGCACGGACGGAGGCTCGAGCGGCTGGCGCGGGAATCCGGGGTCGCCGCCGCTTGACAGGCCGCTGCCGGCCGGCGTAACGTCGCCGCCATCTTTCAAGGAGGGTCCCGTGCTCAACTGGCGTCCGAACCCGAAACCACGACCGAGACCGACTCCGAAGCCGCCGCCTTCTCCGAGGCCCAAGCCGGCGGTGTAGCCGGGACGCCTCCTGCCGAGATCGGATCGATCGAGCCTTGCGCTCTTTGCGGAGCGCGAGAGCGAGGCGGTCGTTCTTCGGGCGGTGGCGATCGAGACGGTGCGTCGGCGGAATGTCGTTTCCGCGGCGTTCGAGGGTGCCGTGCCCCGCGTTCGAGGGCTCGCCGGGCAGGAGCGCCGCGGGCGGGCGTGGCTCGGCTGTTTCAACGCGAGCTTCTCGGCTAACGCAATCCTCCGAGAACGGAAGCGGCGACCGCGCTCAGGGCGTCGGCGAAGTCTCGGGCGGTCAGGCTGCGTATCCGGAGGAGCTGCCGGGCGATGATCCTCGGACGAAGGTAGAACGACAGATGGGCCTTTCGCTGGAAGGCCACGATCGTCCGGTCATCCAGTCCGTCGGGGAGGTAGACGGGCGGCATTTGGTGCGTCGGGTAGCTCGTGTACCGGCGCCAGTTGTCCGGTTGCCTGAGGCGGCCGGACGCCAAGAGGTCGTCGTGAAGCGGCGTCCCCGGGTAGGGGACGAAGACCGTGTACTTCGCGAAGTCGAGGTCCAGCTCCTTCGCGTAGTCGATGCTGCGTTGCATCGACTCGCGGGTCGCGCCGGGAACGCCGAGCATGAAGAAGCCCACCACCTGCACCCCGGCTTTCCGGCAGGCTTCCACGGCTTTCATTCCGGCGTCGACGCTCGCCCCTTTCCTCAGGCGCGAGAGCTCCTCCGGGTCGGCCACTTCGAAGCCGAACATCACCCGGCGCAGCCCCGACTCGCGCAGGGCCTGCATCAGCTCCAGGTCGACGAGGTCGGTCCTGGTCTCCGTGATCCAGACCTGGCGCCGGTGCAGCCCTCGACGGACGAGCTCCGCGGCGTAGGCGAGGCCTTCCCTTTTTGTCAGAGGGAAAATCGGGTCGACGAACGACGGCTGCACCCAGCCGTAACGGCTGTGCATCGCCTCGACCTCGTCCGCGATGTTGGCGACGCTCCGGCACCGGCGGACTCTCCCCATCACTCGCAGGGAGCAGTAGGTGCAGCCGAAGGGACAGCCGCGGGAGCCGAGGACGAGAAACCCGGGGTCGCGGACCCGGGCGAAGCTCAGAATCCGGTAGCGGCTCATGGGGAAGAGGTGCCAGGCGGGAAAGGGCAGCGAGTCCAGGTTCTCGACGTAAGGACGCGGCGCGGTCGCCACCACCCGCTCGCCGTCGAGAAAAGAGATTCCCAGGACCCGGGAAAGGTCGACAGACGGCCTCGACAGCTCCCGGGCGAGCTCGACCAGGGTGACCTCGCCCTCCCCGTGGACGACGACGTCCGCCTGGCGAGAGCGGAGCAGCTCCTCGTGGTAGAGCCCGGCGTGGATGTTGCCGGCGACGATGTGGGCCTCGGGCGCCCCGGCCCGGATGGCGGCGACGACTCGGGGCGCCTCGGACATCACGGAGGTGATGAGGGAGAGGCCGACGATGGTCGGAGCGGCCTGCCGGACCGCCGCCTCGAGTCGGGAGGCGTCCCCGCCCGCGAGGGCGTCGTCGTAGACCTGGACGTCGATCCCCGCCGCCTCGAGGGCCGCCGCCAGGATGGCGAGGGTGATCGGAGGCATCTGGGCGAACACTTTCCCGTAGTACCCGCCGAGGTGATCGGGCGACCGGTAGATATTGACGAGCAGCACCTTCATGTAGCGGGTTCCCCTCTCTTCCTGCGGGCCACCCGGCCGATTCCCTCTGCCGGCGACGGCGGTCCCCATCCGCTCGTCGGGCCCACGCTAACAGGTTCTCTGCGGCAAGCGACGCGAGCCCGCCTTCTCGCGCGGACGGCTTTTCGGGATGACCGCACCTCGCTCGCGTTTCTGGCCGCTCGTCCTGAGCGGTCATCCTGAGCGGTCATCCTGAGCGGTCATCCTGAGCGGTCATCCTGAGCGGTCATCCTGAGCGGTCATCCTGAGCGGTCATCCTGAGCGGTCATCCTGAGCGCCAGTCGAAGGACGAAGGACGGGCGGCCCGTGCGGCACCGCGCTCGTCCCTCGACCACCCTCGGGATGAGCGGCATTGCCCACCCGGCTTTGCGCGGTCAACCCGAGCATCCTCGCGCGGATGGCGTCCGCCATGGCCGCCGGAAGGTCGAGGCGCGCCGCCGTCGAAGCCCTCGGCGGGCTCGCCGCGGGCAGGAAGAGGACGGGGCGAGCGTTCGAAAGAGCGCCTCTTTCTCGCTCGGCGGCTTGATGGCATGGTACCCGCGCCGGAGCCGTTCCCGCGGGGACTGCTGGAGGGCTCCCCGACGGCTCGGGGCCGAAGGCCGCCACCGCCAGCTCGCGGAGACCATCTCATGCACGTCGTCTTCGTCCAGGACAACGGCATCAACGAGTCGCTCGCGCTGACCGACGTCTCGGCCTGCGTCAAGGCGGCGGGCCACACGACGGCGCTGTTGCTCGAGCGGGAGGAGCGGGACCTGCGGCAAGCCATCGCTCGCGAGAATCCCGACCTCATCCTCATCACTTCCGCCATCCTCGCTCACCGATGGACCTTGCGGATGGTGGAGCGCGTTCGTCGCTGGTTTCCCGAGACCCCGCGGGTGCTTGCCGGCTCGCACCCGACGCTCTACCCGGACATCCTCGGCTTCGACGGCGTGGAGATGATCATCGTCGGCGAGGCGGAGCGCTCCCTCGTCGCGCTGGTGGACGCCTTGGCGGGCAAGACGCCGTTCGAACAGGTGCCGGGCCTCCATTTCAAGCGCGGCAAGTCCATCCACCGAAACCCTCTCGGGCCGCTGGTGAGCGACCTCGACGCCTTGCCGCTCCCGGACCGGGACCTCTATTTCGACCGCTACCCTTTCACCGGCCGCTTCCCCTGGAAGAAGTTCACGAGCGGGCGGGGCTGCGTGCACAACTGCTCGTTCTGCTACCAGCCGACCTATCGGGCGATGACCCGCGGCCACGGTCCCTACCTGCGCCGCAAGTCTCCAGAGCGGGTGGTGAGGGAGGTCAACGCGGTCGCCGCCCGGCACCGGGTGACCAACGTCCACTTCTCCGACGACCTTTTCGTGACCAACGCGGCGTGGGTGCGGGACTTCGCGGAGATCTATCCCCGGCGGGTCGGCATCCCTTTCTCGCTCAACACCTCGGCGGAGCTCGTGACCGAGGAGGCGGTGCGGCTACTCGCCGGCGCCGGCTGCCGGGCGATCGCGATGGGCGTGGAGACCTCCGACGAGAAGCTGCGCCGGTCGATTCTGGCCAAGGAGGTGTCTACCGATGCCATCCGCAAGGCCGCTCGGCTCATCCGTGACCACGGCATCAAGCTCGTCACCTTCAACATGGTGGGAGCGCCGGGCGAGACGCCGGCGGATGTGCTCGAGACCATTCGCTTCAACGCCGAGCTGGGTACCGACCTCCCCCGGGTTTCCATCTGCTTCCCGCTCCCGGGAACGCCGATTGCGAAAGAGCCGCTCGCCGGTCGCGAGGGCACGCGGCCGGACGTCTACGAGTTGCCGGACTTGGAGGACGCCCGGTTCGACGAGGTGTTCTTCGCGAGCGCCAAGCCCCACGAGGCGGAGCTCATCAACCTCTTCCACCTCTTCACCCTGGGCGTTTCCCATCCACGGCTGATCCCGCTCATCCGCCGCCTCGCGCGCCTTCCGAAGGGGCGGCTCTACGCCCTCTCGAGCGTCCATCGGATGCTCGAGGAACGCTCCGTCTACGGCCTGTCGCTCCGGGAGGGCCTCGACTACTTCTGGCATGTCGGCACGCCCGACCGCCGGACGACCAACTTCGTGAGCCTCGTCTGAGGTGTGCCCTCGAGACATCTCCGAGCGGGCGACACCGCCCCCACTCGCCATCGGAGCATCGACGGTCGACTTGACGACGTGGCGCGATTCGATGGAAAGTGGCGACGGCCGAACGTGAGACGTCGCGCGCGAAGGGACAACGCATCAATGCGAAACAAGAACGTGCCCAAGTCACTCGGGACCCGAGTTTGGACGATCACCAAGCGCGCAGTGCTGGTACTGCTCGTCCTCTTCATCGCCTTGGAGGTTTCCCTTCGATTCGTCCTCGGAAACCTGGACGTTGCTCCGATGACGGTCCACCCTTCTGATGGACGTTGCGTGGGTCTCGAGCCCAACGGCCATGTGGTTTACACCGGATGGTGGTGGAAGATCCCGGCGGTGAAGGAGGACGCGAACAAGTACGGGTACCGCGGCCCGGCCCGCCCACAGGCGAAGCCGCCAGGAACCCTTCGCATTGCCTTGATGGGAGACTCGTTCGTCTATGGGCAGGGCGTCCTCACCAACCAGACCATTTCCGCTTACCTCGAACCGATGCTCTACAAGGATACCGGCCGACGTTGGCAGGTCCTGAACTTTGGAATCCCTGGCCTCAACCTGAATGAGGAAGACGACCAGCTCCGGCAGTTCGCTTCCCGTTGGCATCCCGACGTCGTCCTTGAATTTCTCTTTTCAAACGATTTCGAACCGCCGATCTGCGCCCAGCTCCATCACAAGCTCTTCTTCTTCGCGCTCAAACACGTCTATTCGCTGCGCTTCTTCTTGGCGCGGTCGCGCAAGTTCGTGCAGATGCTCGACCCCGACCCCCTCCCTGCCCCGCCGCAGGTCCTTTTTCAAGAAGCCTTCGACCGCTTCAAGAACGAGGCTGAGAAGATCCATGCTCGGTTCGGTGTCGTGGTTATCGCCGACCCGATGTATTATTTCGCTCGAAAGACTGGACATCGGCGGCGCTTGTCCCTGAAGGAGGTCGCCCAACTGCATGCGAAGTTTCCTGCCTGGATGAGCCAAACCCATCTTCCGTGGCTTGACGGGCGCACCTGGTGGGGACCTCACGGAACCTTGCCGCAGATTCCGGGTGAGGGGCACTTCACCGCGGCGGGGGATCGGATGATCGCCCAGACCGTCGCGCGATGGCTGCTCTCCTCGGGACTGCTCAACGCGCCGCCGGTCCAGGCGCCGTCGGCGGACAAACGGTGACCGGCACATGTCCGGCCGCGACGGCAGACGCCGGGATTCTACGAACTGCCGGACATGGAGGACACATGGTTCGGCGAAGTGTTCTTCGCGAGCGCCAAGCCCCACGAGGCGGTAGTTCATCAACCTCGTCCACCTCGTCACCCCGGGCGTTTCCCGGACGCGGCTGATCCCGCTCGTCCGCCGCCTCGCGCGCCTTCCGAAGGGGCAGCTCTATGCCCTCTCGAGCATCCATCGGATGCTCGAGGAACGCTCCGTCTACGGCCTGTCGCTCCGGGACGGCCTCGATTACTTCTGGCATTTCGGTACGCCCGACCGACGGATGACGAACTTCGTGACAGCCTCGTTTGAGGTCTTTCCACCCCCGCGGTGTTTTCGCCGGCCACGCGACATGCCGGCGGCTTGGCCGCTTGGTCAACGAAGACGGGCTATCGCCTTCGTTCAGGCGATGGCGATGTCTGCCGTCACCTTGAACACGCTTGGAGCATCGGGCGTTCTTTGCCAGATGTGGAGTATTATAGGCAGCTCCAACCGAAAGTTGCTGCCGCATCGATCGATTACCTTCGGGAGGAGCCGCATGCTTCGCGAGCCGAGAATGCCTCGGCGCGCTCCACGCGCGGTTCAACGTGAACGCTGACGACAGCCGTCAACCTGAGCGAACCGGAATAGCCCGTAAACAAGAATTGGTGGAAGCGGCGAGCCTTCCTCGCCAACAGGTGGAGCAGCCGCTGGAGCCGTCTTCACAAGAGACCGATCCTGATCTCGATTTCTCGACCTCATCGTCCGCGGGAACGGGAGCCTTCTCAAGATCGCCGGAGGTCAAGGTGAGCGAGGGCGCCAGACAGCGTCGGCATCAAGCAAGAAATGAAAGTCTTCTCGTGCACCAGCGCCTTGACTGCGATGGCGGCCCGCGGGTACGGAGGGAATCCACACCCCTCGCAGAGTGGCGCCAATGGCTCGCCTGCCAGCGCACGTGCCCGGCGCGCACGCAGGACCGGACCGTTCCACAGCGTTTCGACCGATTCTTCCCGCAGGTCGCCATCCGAGAGGCCTTCGTCGAAGGTCCACAAGTGGTATGGGCACGTCGTCGCATGGCCATCCCAGTAGACATAGAGCTTGCGCCA
Source organism: Myxococcales bacterium (assembly GCA_021787845.1). Classification (GTDB taxonomy): domain Bacteria; phylum Myxococcota; class Myxococcia; order Myxococcales; family JAJYLH01; genus JAJYLH01. The sequence goes on from JAJYLH010000008.1 coordinate 87,499, forward strand.
CAGATAGAAGTGGGTGTGCGCGCTGGCACAGGTGGCGACCAACGAGCCGCTTGCCAGGCTCGGATCACGTGACACGTCGATGAAACGCTCAAACCGTACGCCATCGATAGGGAGGGTCCGGGCGAAGGCGACGAAGGAACCGAAGTGGGACTTGAGCTGGTCTGTCAAGACGGCAGAAAGATGCACGACCGTAGGGGCATGGCGCGTCCGGACGACCTCCGCCAAGTAATGGAGATTCTCGATCACGAGCTCGAATTGACCCCCTCTTCGCAGGTCCCGGTAGCGCACCGGGTCGTCGGTGTCGAGTGACACGATCATGTGCGATAGGCCGGCAGCCACGAGCAGCTCCGAGGTCCTGCGGTCCAGCCTGGTGCCGTTGGTCGTAATCGACGACGCGATACCGAGGCCGGCGAGCGTGGCGACCATGCGGTCGATGGCTGGGTGCAGCAGCGGTTCCCCGTACGTGTACAGGTTCACCAGCTCGGTCCCTCCGGCCAGCCCCGTCGCGATGTGGTGAAAGAGTTCCAGGCCCATCTCGCCGACCGGGCGGTCCATCCGGGTGCGCGGGCATGACGCGCAAGACAGGTTGCACCGATTCGTCGGTTCGAGATACACCTCGGCGGGTCTCGACGCCGACCGCTCGGAGCGAACCAGGTAGCGCAGGGCGGACTCCAGGTGAGTCGTCACGGCTTTTCCGTTTCCCTCGCCTCGGTGGCAAGGAGCATCCGCGGTGGGACGAGCGTGAGAGCGTTCCCGGTGCTCCCCGAGAGAACATCCATATCACACCTTCGCAGACGCGCGGCAAGGGATAGACAGACCGTCCTCCGTCCGTGTGCCGGCCGAATCACCGGTCTCCCGACCTCACGGCTCGGCTTCGCTCGTCGTTTTCCGCGGCTCTTGGGCATATTCGTGTCTTCTAGTGCATTCGCCAGCACCAGGGCTGGCTCCAGGTCAGATGGCCGCACGGTGGCTTGGCTCTCTCAGCCCGCGAGGCGGCCTCGGAGCGGTCGCCGGGCGGCTGAATCAGCAACACGCCGGCGGCTGAAAGCACGTAAATTCCCTTCTCGGTGGCGACTGCGGCTTCGGGCTTGGCGCCGACCTTCCAGCTACCGTCCTGCGTGCAGTCGGGGCGAAGGAGGCGCACGGTGCCGCCGATGTAGTCGATAAGGACGATGCGTTGGCGATAGGGTTCCCACCTGACCGTCGACTGGAACGGCACCCCGCAGAGGCGTCGGGCCTTGTGCGTCGACAAGTCGAACGTCCAAAGGGCGCCGGTCACATCGGTCGTCAGATACGCGAGGTCGTCCTGCGGCGTCCGAAGGGCGACCGATCCCGAGAGAAACGGCAGCCGGGCATGCCAGAGCACACGCAAGGACGGAGCGTCCATGAGGGCGACAAAGCCGCCACCCACATGGCCGCCGCTCACGAGAAACGTGTGGGGAGCGGGCCCCGGCCCCATATCACAGCATTGGTCGCCCACCTCGGCGATGCCAACCGATTGGAGGTTCACGCCCTGCGCCGGTCCCGGGTCAGAGACGTCGACGGTGACCACGGTCGGGTTGATGCTCATCGCCACCACGGCATCCGGCGGCACCGCGACGGCCGCGCCGGATTCGGAAAAGCGCCCGAGTCCGAACTTATCGACGCTCACCTCGGCGACCGTGGACAGGTCACTCTTTCGTGCCACCACGATGGCTTTGGAGAACCACGAATAGTAAGCGAAGCGGTCGGACCCTGGCGCGACCGCGAGCGAGCGGGTTTGGTTCGCACGCAGCCAGATCGGGCGCCCGCCGCCCAGGGGGATCCGCCAGACGTTCGGCTGGTGCAGTTGGTTGTCACCGAGTGTCTGGCCCAGGGTTGCCCAGGCCACCTGCTGTCGCTCGGAGACCGCGAGAGCGCGCGGGTAGTGCCAGGCGACGCGCTCCGCCTTGGGCAGCGCCTGGGCATCGAACAGGACATGGACGCCCGGTTGTCGCTCGAGATCGGCTCGCGTCGGCTGCGGCAGGACGACGTGATAGAAGACGACGAGAAGGCCGTAGAGCAAGCCGATCGGCATCAGCATCACCACGATGCCGCGCAACTGCCGGAGGCGCACGACCAGGACTTCGACTGTCGCAAGCCACAGAAGCGCGGCGATGGCCGTGAGCCATGGGGTGTAGGCCATGAAGTGGAGGCCGCGCCAGGGGATGCCGCACCACGCGCCCCGAAAGAACACGCTGTCGGTATGGTAGGGAAATTCGACCAAGAGATAGACGAACGCGGTCCACAAGGAGAGTCGTCCGACCAGGCCGAGCGCGAGGAGAATCCGAGCGAGCAAGCCGCGGCGCGCCGCGCGGAGGCCCTCGGCACGCCCTTCGACCTGCCAAGTCACCCCGAGCTCGGCACACGCCAGAACGCCGAGCACCATCCATGTGGCGGCGGGACCGACCGTGCGCGAGCCGAGGCGCAACCACTGAACCCAGGCGACGGCGACCGCCGCCAGGGAATAGAACACAAGCAGAAGGACGCGTACCCGAAGCCGTTCGCGCCCCAAGAAAGCCGGTCTACTCTCCATGTCGTCCCTTGTCGCATCCCAAGTCAGAGCGACCCCCAGCGATGCTCGCACACCGGCCTCGGGGGCGCAACGCGAGAGTCCGCGCGACGAACCGTGTCACCGAGCGAGAGCATGCCTCTTGATGAAGCCCGGCGGCAGAAAAGGCAGGAATCGGGCGCCCGGCAGATCCCTGATGCGAGCTCATCCATCGTACCACGCGGGCCGGACCAGGCGGGTGTAGTTGTCGTGGCGGAAAGGGTTCAAGCGCTGTCGGAGGGAGTCGATGAACACCCGGGCGCTGACCAGGGTGAACCAGGAGTACATGTTCCGTCGATAGGCGGTGCGGGAAAGCAGTCCCTTGACCAGCCAGGCTGGGCGGACGAACTCCCTCGCCATCTCGATCATGGCCAGGTCGATCTCGTCGCGGGACATGTGTTCTGACGCCATCACCGGCGTGGAGAGGTCGAAGTAGTCGAAGTCCTCGATCTCCAGCCAACCCTTGGCCTTGGCCTCGTTCCACAGGGCGGTGCCCGGGAAAGGCGTGGCCGGATGAAACGCCGGGTAGTCGGCGTCGATGCGCCTGGCGAACTCCAACTGCCGTCGCAGCGTGGCGGGCGTCTCGTGGCGCACCCCGACGATGAAGGTCGCCTGTCGAAAGACCTCCGGGTACTTGCGCTTGAGGAGATCGAACGTCTGGACCGAGCGGCTGTTCGAGTAGAAGGGCTTGCCCCATCCCTCCAGGTCGTCGTCCTCGGCCCGCTCCACCCCGATGCAGACATGGCGTAGACCGCTGCGGACCAATTTCTCGAACACGCCGTTCTTCTCATCGCGCAGCACCAGGTCCGCGCGCATGAACGCGAACCAGTTCAGCGGCCAGCCCTTGCGCAGGAGAGCCGTCGCGAATTCGTCGTTCCACTTGGAGTTGATGTTGAAGGCCGGGTCGACGAACACCAGACACCGCTGGCCGTGTTTCTTGTAGAGGACCTCGATTTCGGCGACGGTCCGTTCCACCGATTTCGTCCGCCACCGCGCCGAGAGCGTCTCGCACCCGTCGGGGCCCTGCTTGCGGTCGGCCATCTGGGTCCACCACACGCAGAACGAGCACTGCGCCGCGCATCCCCGGCTGTGATGAATGGTAGCTCCCCCGGGGCTGAAAAGAAGCTTCGCCTGGCCGTACTTCGACATCGGCATCAGGTCGTAGGCCGGCATCGGCAGGGAGTCGAGGTCGGCGATCAGCGCCCGGGGTTTGGTTGTCTCCACCTTCCCGTCTCGAAGAAATGAGACCCCATCGACCTGCCGGGCCGCGGCGGGGTCGCCGTCGCGTAGCGTCCGCACCAACTCGAGCAAGGTGATTTCGCCCTCGCCCCGAACGATGAAGTCGATGGGGTGGCGTGGCAGGTACAGCTCCCCGAGGTTCGTGAAGTGGGCACCCCCGAGCACGGTGACGATGTCCGGGTCGATTCGCTTGACCAGCTCCACGAGCTTGAGAACCTCGCCCGCGTAGAGCGCGTGGTTCTCACCCGCGCCGACGACGTCCGGGCGGAAAGCGCGAATCCGCGCTTCGAGCGACCTCCATCCGACCTTCTCGGGCATGCAATCCAGAACCTGGACCTCGATTCCGTCCTCGCGCAGGACGGCGGCCAGGCTGGGTAACGACTGGGGAAGAAGATAGTTGTCCTCCTCATTCATGTAAGGCCAGAGGAGCCGTGGAGGCGAAACCAGTAGGACCTTCATTTCGGTCCGATCTCCTTACGGTCATGGAGCGCAATGGACGAGCGCACCCGGGTCGCCGACGAACGATCGAGAATCGAGCCGCCGAGATCACCCCTCGGCGTTTTCGCGAGCCTATCGTCCTTCGTGGCGCCTGTCAACGCTCACGATCCGAACGTGCCAGGGCTACTCGTCCGTGGTCGAGGTCCCGGAGGTTTCGTCGAGCGCGTCCGCGTCCGAGGGTTCCGCGCCGATCAAAGCGTCGAGCGAACCCTTCACGTCCCAGCGAAAGACATCCCCGCTCACCAGGCCATCGAGCGTTTCTCCAGTTTGCCGCGCCATCCGGCCGCGGGCTTTTTCCTCCACCCGCAACGCCTTTTCCGCGGCGTGGTCACAGTACTTGCAATCGGCGCAGGACCGTTCGAAGCAGTCATTTCGCACGAAGTAGTCGAGAAAGCCGTCGAGCTTTCGGTTGTCCAGATAGAAGCCATCCGTCTTGGCGATCTTCGAGGCCGAACGGCGGAGCTTGACCACGTTCACGAGCCTCGGCCTCAGGTAGTAGCGCACCTGCCTCCAGAGCGCCTGGTATCCCCAGGCGCCGACGGTCCGGTTCGCCGGGAAGCCGAGCAGCTCGAAAAGGTTCCCGTCGAAGCGCCGTTGCCGGTAGGCGTCGACGATCTGTCCGATCTGCGGAGTCACCATGATCCGATTGACCAGCTTCAGCCGGTCGATGCCCAGGTCTTCGTAGGCGCCCTGGTCCTCCGGCCGAATCCAGGCGGCGCGGAGGAAGTTCGCCGGGGTTCGCAACGCGTCGTTCAAACAGTGCAGACGACAGTAGTCGAGCACGAAGCCGTGGAGCGGGTGTCCCTCCTGGGAGGCGTGCCCTTCGATGATCCCATGGTAGTGATCGTACGGACACTGGTGGACGCAGAGCAGGTTCCCAATCACCTGGAGCTCGATGTCCACCGCGCGTCGAATCGCCGCCATCGTCTTGAAGCTCCGGCCCACCCCGGTGACCGAGAGCGTGATGCAGTCGGCGCCCAAGTCCTGCCAACGTCTCGCGCGCTGGGGGTTGGCCACGCCGGCAAAGGTCGAGACCGACACCTCCAAGCGGGGATGATGGCGCTTGACGAGCTCCAAGAGGTAGGGGATGGTGACCGTCACCTCGTCAGCGCCGGCCTGATCGATCCACTCGAGCAGACTGCGCAGCTTGCGCTGGCCGGCCCGGCTGAACTCCTGGTTGTTGAGGCTGGGGGAGTTGAGCACGTAGTTGAAACGAAGCCCGGCCCGATGGCACTCGGCGATGTGGGCCTCAGCCCGCTTGCGGCTGACCGACGGAAGCAGCACCGGCGAGCGGCCTCCTCCGACGAAATCCACCGGCAGTCGGGCATAGATGCTGTGCGCCCGTGGTCCTTTCACCCGCTCCACCAGATCCGGCTGAAAATTCGAGGGGATGACGAGCTTCATGGGCGAGCGCTCTCTCGATGCGGGTGTCCGACTCATGTGAAGCTCCTTCTCCCGACACCAGACTCCGCCGCGACGCCTCGCTGCCGTTCTGCTCGCCGTTGCGACGCTAGCACGAACCGCCCCCTCGACCAATCGCCGACCGGGCGCTCAACCGGTGGACCTGGAAGTTCACCGGAATCCGGAGCGGAAAGAACCGGTGCGATAGCGGCATCCATGCGAGATGATCCTTTCGGCCGAGATGCTCGAAGCGCCCTTGAGAAAGGCGCTCGATCTCCAGGGAACCGAACGGAGAAACGTTGACGAAGAGGGCGCTGGCGATCCGGTCCCACCAACGCCGGGGCGTTCTCTCTCCCATCCCGACCAGCAGGAGATTTCCTCCCGGGCGGAGAACCCGGTGCACTTCCCGAAGATAGCGCTCCCGCCGCTTGCGTCCTTCGATGTGGTGGAGGCAGCCGCGGTCGGAAACCAAGTCGAAGGTCTTCTCGCGAAAAGGCAGGGCCAAGCTGTCGGCGGCGAGGTAGCCAATGATGCCGGCGCGCGAAAAACTCGCCGCCATCTGTGCTGCCTCCACCACGTAATCGACCCCAACGAAGTCCATCCCGGTCATGCCTTGGAGCCGCCGGGTGAAACCGCCCGCACCGCTTCCCAAGTCCAAAGCCATACCGGCCTTCGGCGGCAGGAGGTCGGACAGCAGCAGTTGGATGGTGGGCAGGTAATCCAGCTCCTCCCAAGGGCCGGGCCTACCGCCTCAGCCACGGTAGTAACGTGTCCAACCAGTTTGGTTCACGACCTTTCCCAATGAAGAACATCCACCATCGACCGGACGTTTCGCCGCTGTGATCGACCGCCTTCCCGCTGAAATCTCGGGTCCGCTGCCCATGAGCAACTCGCGCGCCGGTGGCGCGGTGGCGACGCGATACCGAAATGTCGGCATGGCTGTCTGGGCTGCCTCCCTGGCGCGTCAGGTGCCGGCGTGCGAGGCGCGCGCTGGCCGGGCTGGGTTCCCATAGACCACCGCTCCCGCTGGCACGTCATGCGTGACGACCGCTCCGGCGCCGACCAAGGCTCCCGCACCAATCCGCACCCCGCATCGGATCGTCGCCCCGGAGCCGATCGAGGCGCCGCGCTCCACCACGGTCTCCTCGAGGGTCCAGTCGCCGTCGCCCGCAATTTCGCCGTTGGCCGTGGTCGCCCTGGGAAACCGGTCGTTCGTAAAGATGACGTGGTGTCCGACGAACACCTCGTCTTCGATGCGCACGCCCGTGCAAAGGAACGAGTGAGACGAGATCTTGCAGGCCCGGCCGATGTGCACCCCACGCTGGATCTCGACGAACGCGCCGATGCGGGAGCCGTCGCCGATGACGCACTCGTACGCGTTGACGAACGCGGCAAACCGTACGCCCTCCCCGACCTCGACCGCACGCAGCACGCACTTCGGGTCGTCTACATCGAGGCGTTTCATGGGAGTGCTCCTCAGCGAAAGCGGCCACCCGGCACCGACGGCCGGGGATGGACCTTAGCCCAGCTTCGGCAGGAGCGCCAGAGGTCGGAAATCGGGCGCCGGCAGAGCCCGCGCGTGGACCGCGTTCATCCTGAAGAACCACTGGGAGGGAAGTGCCCGGAACGAGAACGACGCTCACGGCTTGCCGTGCTCGGGGTGGTCGGGATCGATGCGGGTCGCAGGCTGGCCCGACCGGAACGGTGGCCGAGGATTCGCCGAGACCTGCCTGGTCCGGCGCTCCCATGCCCGCCTGCCTCAGCACCCCCCGAGCAAGACGCACCGATTCTGGCGGAACGCCGGGATCCAGGAATAGGGTCGACCCGAGACCTCGTGGTCGGCCCTGACCAAGCAAGGAGAAGACGTCGGGCTTCCCGCGTGGCGCCAGCGACCCCACTGACACTTGAAGGCGAGAGTCTGGCGGAGTATGAGAGGGGCGCTCGCATGGGGCGAGCGGCATGACCGGGGCGTCCGCGACACCGGATCGCTCCCACCGGACGCGAGCAGGCGGAAGGGACTTGCCTGCTTTGGCGCGGGGTCGACAGAGCTCGAGATGCGCGCGGCCGTCATCGGATACGGATACTGGGGACCGAAGCTGGCGCGGAATATCGCCGCCTGCGAGGGATGCGAGGTGGAGGTGGTTGCCGAGGTGAACCCGGCGCGCCTCGACCGTGCGCGCAGGGACGGCTACGCCCGGCTGTGCACGAGCGACGCCGAGGCGGCCATCGACGACCCTCGCGTCGACGCCGTCGTCGTCGCCGTGCCCGTGACCCGGCACTTCGAGATCGCGCGGGCGGCGCTCGCAGCGGGGAAGCACGTGTTGGTCGAGAAGCCCATGGCGCGATCGGTGGCGGAGGCAGAGTCCCTCATCGCGCTCGCGACAGCGCGGCGGCGCGTCCTGATGGTCGACCACACGTTCGCGTATTCGGGCGCGGTGGAGTTGATTCGCCGCTTGATCGACGAGGGAAAGCTGGGCGCGCTGACGCATTTCGACTCCACGCGGATGAACCTGGGAATCGTGCAGGAAGACGTCAGTGTTCTCTGGGACCTCGCCGCGCACGACCTGTCGATTCTGGCGTTCCTCCACGATGAGCACCCCCTCCGCGTCCACGCGACCGGGGGCTGTGGTCCGCCCGGCCAGCCCCACGTCGGCCATTTGACGCTGGAGTACGACTCTGGCTTTCACGCTCACGTCGGCGTCTCGTGGATCTCGCCTGTCAAGCTCCGTCCGACGCTCATCGGCGGAAAGCGTCGGAGCATCCTCTACGACGACCTCCATCCGAGCGAGAAGGTGCGCGTCTACGACATCGGGCCGGAGATCCGGTCCGACGACGACCGGTCGCGGAGGGCTTTCGAGTTGCGCGCGAGCGACGTCTGGGTTCCGCTGGTGAGCCAGCACGAGCCGCTGGCGCACGTGGTCGGCGACTTCGTCTCGGCGTGCTCGCAAGGGACGCTTCCCCGTGCCAGCATGTCGAGCGGGCTGTGGGTCGTGCGCGTCCTCGCCGCTGCGGATGAGTCGCTGGCCCGCGGCGGAAGCCCGGTGACGATCGAATGGTGACGCCTTCTGGCGATCTGAAGAGGTCCCGAACCGTGACATCTCCTCGAGGCCCCATCTTCGACGCCCACTGCCACGCGGGCACCTGGGCCGCCCCGGACTTCCTGGGCCAGGCTTCCGACCCGGGCGAGGTGGCCGGGACGCTGCTGCGCGCCGGGGTGTCGCGCGCTCTCGTGATGCCGACCGACCAGCGCGACAACGCCGGCCTGCTCGAGTGGGCTCGTGTCTACGAGGGTCCGCTGTCGCTGCGAATCGCGATGTGGGTGGCGCCAGCGGACAACGGGCTGGTCGAGGATGTCCGGTCGCACCGCGACCAGATCTCAGCGTTGAAGATTCATCCATCGTTCAGCCGCCGCCGCGTCACCGACCCCGGATTCGCGCCGTTGCTCGAGCTGGCGGGCGAGCTCGCGCTGCCCGTGATCGTGCATTGCGGACGCTGGCAGGAGATGGCCAGCTTTCGTTTCGCGATCGAGGCGGCGCGGTGCCATGCCGACACCACGTTCGTGCTCGCTCACATGGGCGGCGACCAACCGGCGCTGGTGGTCGGTGCGGCGGAGGCCATCGCCAGAGAGGGCCTGCGCAACGCGTATCTCGGCACCGAGTGTGTTCGCGAATACTGGGCGATCCAACGGGCGCTCGCCATCGTCGGCCCGGAGCGCATCGTTTTCGGCAGTGATCACAACCTTCACCACCCGGCCGTCGGCCTCGCGATCATCGATGCCCTCGGCCTGGCGCCGCAAGTCGAGAGGCGGATCCTTTGGGACAACGCGGTGGCGCTGTTCGGATGACCGCGATGTCGGCTTGCCCCAAGGGAGGGCGCGTCAGCCGATGCTGGGCCTTGCGGATCGAGCCACCGGCGTGCTCGTGAAGGAGCCTGACTTGTGGGACGTCCCTTTCTTCGACCTCACCCGCCAATACCATGCCTTGCGCACGGAGATCCTGGAGGCCGTCGACCGGGTTCTCTCCGAGGCGGCGTTGAGCCAAGGGCCTTACGTGGAACGTTTCGAAGCGGGCTTCGCCGAGCTCTGTGGCACACGGTACTGCGCGGGCGTGAGCTCAGGGACCGATTCGCTCCACCTCGCGCTCCGGGCGCTCGGCGTCGGACCGGGAGACGAGGTCATCGTCCCCGCGAACACGTTTGTCGCCACCGCTTGGGCTCCTCTCTACCTCGGTGCGCGGCCCGTCTTCGTCGACGTCGATCCCCTCACTTGGAACATCGATCCGCAGGCGGTCACGGTGGCGCTCGGTCCTCGGACGCGTGCGGTCATTGCCGTCCACCTCTACGGCCAGCCCGCGGACATGGACGCCTTGCGAGCCGTCACGGCCGGGCGTGAGGTCGCGTTGCTGGAGGATGCCGCGCAAGCGCACGGCGCGCGCTACCGTGGGCGGCCGGTCGGTAGCCTCGGCGTGGCGGCGGCGTTCTCATTCTATCCGTCGAAGAACCTCGCGGCCTACGGCGAGGCGGGCGCGGTGACCACGTCGCGCCCCGACCTGGTCGCGCGGGTCCAAACCATGCGTAACCAGGGAGTACGCCGGCCTGGCCGGCACGAGGTGCTTGGCTTCAACATGCGGATGGACGGCGTCCAGGCGGCGGTGCTGCTGGTGAAGCTGCGTCATCTCGCTGAATGGAATGCCCGCCGCGCGAGCATCGCCGAACGCTATCGGGCGGCCCTTCGGGGCACTGGCCTGGCGGCACGCACCGAACCCGGGGATGTCGAGCCCGTTCACCATCTGTTCGTCGTGCAGGCCTCGGACCGCGAGGCGCTCGAGCAGCACCTTCACCGCCGCGGCATCGAGACCCGGCGCCACTACGAGCTACCGTGTCACCTGCAGCCGGCTCTGGCCGCCTACGGCGGCGGGCCCGGCTCGTTGCCCATCGCGGAGCGCCTCGCCGAGCATGGGGTCTCGCTGCCGCTCTTTCCGGAGATGACCGATGCGCAGGTGGAGCAGGTCGCCGCGGCGCTGGCCGAGTCAGGTCGATGAGCAACCCGGTCCGAGTCCTTGTCACGGGTGGGGCCGGCTTCATCGGTTCCCACCTGGTTGATCGTCTGCTCGCCGGCGGCTACCGGGTACGTGTCCTCGACAATCTGAGCAACGGGAGTCTGGATCGCCTCGGCTCCGCCCTCGCCGCGGGAGCGGAGCTCGAGCTTGGTGACGTCCTCGACGCGGACATCTGTCGACGCGTGACCGAGAGCATCGATGTCGTATACCACCTGGCGTGCCTGGGCGTGCGCCACAGCCTCCACGCGCCGGTCGAGAACCTGCGGGTGAACACGATGGGGGCCGCCCGAGTCTTCGAGGCTGCGCGAAGCGCCGGCGTTCGCCGCGTCGTCTACGTTTCGTCGTCCGAGGTCTACGGCGGCACCACGGCCGTCCCCCAGTCCGCCGGGGCGACCCCACCGGCGCCGTTGACGCCGTACGCCGCGGGCAAGCTCGCGGGCGAGCATGTCGCCCGGGCCTACGCTTCGACATTCGGGCTGGACGCGGTGGTCTTGCGCTTGTTCAACACCTACGGCCCGCGCTCCCACCACGAGGGCGACGCGGGCGAGCTCATCCCGCGAACGATCACGCGGCTGCTGACTGGTCAGCCACCGGTCGTCTTCGGCGATGGTGGTGCCTCGCGCGACCTCGTCTATGTCGAGGACATGGCCGAGGCTCTAGCGCGCGCACTCGAGATCCGGGCGCTGTCCGGACAAACGCTCGACGTGGGCAGCGGCGTCGAGCTCTCGGTGCGCGAGATCGTCGCGCGCCTACAGGAGCTGACCGACACTGGCGGCCGCGTGCCGCTGCGCCTGCCGGCCCGACCAGGAGATACGCAGCGGCTGCGCGCCGATCCGAACCCGTTCGCCCGGGCGACGGGCTTCGTTCCTCGGACCGACCTCGACGACGGTTTGCGGCGGACGGTGGCTTATTTTCGCGACCTGAACGCGCGCGGGCTGCTGGATGTGATGCCACCGTTGACAAACTGGGGCGAGGACGGAGGCGGACGGTGACGCGCATACCGATCGCACGCCCACTTCTGGGTGACACCGAGCAAGACGCCGTCGCCGAGGTGTTGCGGAGCGGGTGGATTACGCAAGGCCCGCGAGTCGAGGCGTTCGAGAAGGCCGTCGCCGCACGGGTCGGCGCCCGAGAAGCGGTAGCGGTTTCGAGCTGCACCGCTGCCTTGCACCTGGCACTCGTCGTGGCCGGCGTCGGTCCCGGCGACGAGGTGATCTGCCCGAGCCTCAGCTTCGTCGCGACCGCCAACGCCATTGTGCATGCCGGAGCGCGTCCGGTTTTCGCCGAGGTCGATCCGGCGACCTGGTGTCTGGACCCGGCCGACGTTGAGACCCGCATCACCGAGCGGACGCGGGCGGTGATGCCGGTACATCAGGTGGGAATGCCCGCCGACCTGGACGGGCTTGGGGCTGTGTGCGGCCGGCATGGGCTCCAGCTCATCGAGGATGCGGCCTGCGCTCTGGGTTCGGAATACCACGGGCGCCCTGTCGGCGCCGGCGCCTATCTCGCTTGCTTTTCCTTCCACCCACGCAAGATCCTGACCACCGGGGAAGGTGGGATGATCGTCACCTCCAGCTCGGAGCTGGCATCCCGGTTGCGGCGCTTGCGCCACCATGGGATGTCGATCGACGATCGTGTCCGGCACGAGGCCAACACGCCGCTCGAAGAGGACTACCTCGAACGAGGGTGGAACTACCGGATGAGCGACCTGCACGCCGCGGTCGGCCTGGCGCAGCTCGAGCGCCTCGGCGGTATCCTCGATGCCCGGCGGCAGATCGTCGCGCGCTACCGCCGGGCGCTGGCGGGCCTCCCAGCCATGCTCGCACCCTTCGAGCCGCCCGGTCGGCGGACGAACCACCAGTCGCTGGGGCTGACGCTCCTGCCTGACGCGCCCATCAGCCGAGACGCGCTGATGGCAAGGTTGCTCGATGCCGGGATCGCGACGCGACGCGGAATCATGACCATCCACCGCGCGTCGGCCTACCGGGACGCCGTGGGCGACCTGCGTCTGCCCCATTCGGAGGAAGTGTCCGACCGCAGCCTGCTCTTGCCGCTGTTCGTGCCGATGAACGGCGAAACCGTCGATCGCGTGTGCGCCGAGTTGCGCTGCGCGCTCAGCGGCTGTCGACAACTCGAGCGGTAGGCGCTGGCTGTCCTGGGAGCAACGGCCGCGGGAAGGCCATCAGTGCTTTGGTGCTCCCCCTGCGTCGGTCACGGGAGCGAGGACGGGAAGCGCCGAGGCAGGAATCCGGATGAGCCCGGCCTTGCTGGCGGCGTAGACGGCGCCGGACGTCGGGTCGAACGCCAGCGCGCGCAGGTAGCGGCCGACGAAGATCGGGCGGCCGACCCGCGTCATCGACGGCAGGCTGTAGGTACGCACGCCCCCGTCCCAGGCGCCGCCGACGAAGACGCGCTGTCCAAGCACGTCGGCCGTAATCGGCCGCGGGATGAAGCCGACCGGTACCGTTCGCACAGGGTCGAGGTCCGTGAGGCGGTAGAGGTGGACGGCGTTTCGAACGATGTCGGTCTGCAGAAGGAGGCCCACCTGGGGAGCGGTGGTCAGGCACCCGGCTCCGAAGTAGACGTGCTGGGTGAAAAGCCTTCGGGTCTCGAGGTCGAACGCCCCGACGAGCGTGCCGGCGAAAGCCAGATAGGCGTATCGGCTTCCTGGCGCATGAACACCGTCAAGAATGTTGACCGCAACACCCTTCCGGGGACGGAGATCGATCCATCGCACGGCGCGGGGGTTCGAGGCTGAGAACACCCCGTACCGGCCTTCCTGGCCGAAGGCGAACATCTGGTCGCGCGAGACGTCGTACACGAGGTTGTTGACCTCCGGCGTCGAGACCTTGTCGACAAGCCGCAGGCGGTGGCGCCTGGTCAGCCGAAACACCGCGATGTCGCTTCCGCGCCTGCCGCGACCGACCAGCGTGACCCATACCTGATGGCGGGCGGCGTCGTAGGCGAAGCTTTCCGGAAGCTTCTCCGCTCCCAGCGCGGTTACCGACAGCGGTCCGGCGGAGGGTCGGTCGAGCGAATACACCGCCAAGCGATTGCCCTGAGGATTGCGCCAAAACGGGGTCATCTGGTTGCTGGCCGATTTGAACGAGGCCAGAAGAAGACGTTCCTGGGGCAGGATGAGGATTTTGTAAGGCTGTGATCCGGTGCTCATCCACGAAAGAGGTGAAATCCGCTGTATCGGCTGCCGGGCGCTCTCGACCTGCCACTCGTGACTCGACGGGGGGTGCCAAAGCCAGGTCACCGCCACGAGCCAGGCTGTCCCCTCGAGCAGGACGCAGGTGGCGACCACGAGCCGCAGCACAGGCCGCAAGGCCGGGATTCGCGTCCATGCGACGGTTCGTGCGGCGAGCGCCACGACGGCGACCGACACCATCGCAACCAGACCGAGACCGGAAAAGAGTGCCACGATCGCGGTTCCCAGGAACAAAGAGAAAGCCAGAATCAGTGTCGCCCCGAGGTAGGCGACCCACCGCAGCGGCGCGGTGACCTGGCGCGCCCGAGGGGGGAGGCGGTCCACGAAGGCGAGCGAGGCGCCGGCGGCCAGCCAGATGGCCGCCAGCTCCGGCCAGAGGTCCGGCCTTGGAAACAAGAGCCAGCGGGCACTCACCGCGAGGATCAGCGCATACGCCAGGACGGTCCAGGGCCAGAGCCACTTGGCAAGCGCGCCAAAGCCCGGTCGGCGACTGACTTCCTCGGCTCTCTTGCCCGCGCTCACTTAGGACCCCATCGGACGAGATCCAATGGCGTGGGGCGCTCGAAATCTGGGGGCTCTGGCCTGGCCAGCGAGAATCTTCATCGGCGCGAGACTAGACCGGCGTCGTTTCCACCGTCAAGCCGGCGCAGTCAGAGGGGAGAAACTCGGCTCAGGCAGGCGTCCGACGAACCAGGTACACGTCGCCGCCCTGGCAACGAAATCCGGCATCCTCCACCACCCGCAGCATGTTCGGGGCCCCCAGCCGAACGCGTCCGGTCAGAAAGCGCACGCGCGGCGCCAGATGCCGCACGACGCCGCGCTCCAACGCGTGTCCGTAGCCGCGGCCATGCACCGTCGGGTCCGTGAAAGTGACACGCTCGTGCGTGAACAGGTGCGAGGCGACACCCTCGGGATAGCGAGAAATCGCGCTGGCGTTGAAGCCCACCGGCGCGCCGCGGTCCAACAGGGTCACCGACAGGTCAGCGAACCGCCCGGCACAGCAGTTGCGAGTCATCTCAACGAGGTACTCGCGCCGGCGCTGGGCGGGCAGGTCGGGCTCGTGCTCGAGCCACGAGATCCCCCTCACTCGCTCGGCCATGTCCAGCACGCGATCCAGGTGCGCCTGCTCGAAGGGAATCACCTCGAAAGCGCCCGCCGGCTCGCGGACCAGCGCCGCCGATTCGATCGCTTGCGTGTCGCAGACCATTTTGAGGCTGGTCCACGCGACGCGCCACCCGGTCCGTTGGAGAATCGCGATCGCTCCGTGGCAACGACCGTCCACGACCGCATGAACGTGCTCGAGACCGAGCCGGCGAGCTTCAGGTCCCAGCCTCGCGGCGAGCGCAGCCTCCGCCTCGGCCGAGCTTCCTTCGAA
Source organism: Myxococcales bacterium (assembly GCA_021787845.1). Lineage (GTDB taxonomy): Bacteria > Myxococcota > Myxococcia > Myxococcales > JAJYLH01 > JAJYLH01. The sequence goes on from JAJYLH010000008.1 coordinate 102,852, forward strand.
GACGGTCACCTGGCCCCTGGCCACCCCGAAGAACGCGGTGTCCCAGGCCGAGGGGGTGAGCACCGCCACGCCCTCGAGCTCGCGCCCGCCAGCGGCGCCAAGGACGACGCCGCCCTGCTCCGCGTCAGACGCGACCTGCGCCCTCGCGAGCCGGGCGACCGCCGCGCTGTCCAGAAGCCGGTCCCACGTCGCGGCATGCCAGGTGTGGCGCCGGAAGAATGCCTCCACCGCGTCGAGGTCCGTTCGCCCGAGTCGTACGACATCCATCAGCCGGCTCTCCCCGCGCGGGTATTCTCCAGTTTGAACCGGACCGCCGCGAGCAGTGCTTCGGCGGCGAGCCGGCTCAGGCGTACAGCTCCATAAGATGAACGTCCCTCCCTTGCGCGCGAGAAGTCGATGTTCACCTCGGCCAGTCGCGAGCGCACCAGCGTCCTCAGCCAATGGGCGAAGGCCGGATCGCGGAATGCCTCGATCCCGGTTTCGCGCCGCCAGGCTTTGACGAGGCACGCGACATCGTGCACGCGCAAGCCGGACAGTCGCCGCAGCAGCGAGTTGAGCGCCTTCGATCCGGCTCGGCGCCACAAGGGGTCGTTCCGCCTCGTGCGCCTGCCGCAGACCACGTCGGTCGTGACATCGAGGCGCGACGCCAGTGCTGGCAACACCCATGGATCGTGCTGGAGGTGTGCCTCGGTGGTCACGACGACGGTCGTGTCGGCCGCCCGAAACCCTTCCAACAGCGCCGAGTGAAGACCCCTGTTTCTTCGGAACCGCAGCAAGCGGACACCGTCCCGGCCCTCTGCCCACGCATCGAGCACCTCACCGGAGCCGTCGGTGCTGCCGTCGTCGACCAGGACGACCCTCATTCGCTTCCCGACCCCCTCTCGGAGGGTGTCCACTTGCTCCAGCGTACGAGCGAGGTTGGGGGCCTCGTTGAAGACCGGAATGAGCAGGGTGAAAGCGCCTCCGTCGGTCACGGGCGTTCTCATCGCCTGCGCCGGTCGTGGAAGCGTTGCGGCTTCCTCTTGCCGTCGACGGCGACGCTGCGTGCGACCTCCTGCGCCGTGGTCACCACGACCTCCGGCCGGAAACGCATTCTGGCCAGGAAGCGGCCGACGATCGTGCCGGTGAGCGTGCCGGCGTCCACGCCGTCGGCGGGCGCCGCGTGGATTCTCAACTGTTCGCACCCAACCTCATCCGTGTATGCCTCGAACCAGTAGTCCTCGACTCCGGGCTCCGCGAGGAGGAGGCTCTCCACTGCCGACGGGTAGAGCGACACACCACCCTTCGGCTTGAGCATGTCGTCCAGTCTTCCGATGATCGGCCCCAAGCGGTCCGACGTGAGACCGCACTTGCACGGCTCGCGGACCAGGAACGTGACATCCTCGATGGCATAGCGGATCAGGGGGAGGCCCCGGTAGAGCAGCGAGGTCGCGACCAGCCGTCCGGGCTTCCCGTCCGGCAGCGGCGTGCCTGTCGTCGGGTCTACCACCTCGAACCAGTGGGCTTCCGGGTGCGTGTGGAAGCCTTGATGGGCGTCACATTCTGCTCCACTGAAACCCAGTTCCGTGGTGCCGTAGACGGCCCTGACGTCGACGCCCGGCCAGAGACGCTCGATCTCGCGCCCCAGCTCATTGCGGCCGAGTCCCTCCTCGAGAACGTTCTCGTTAACGACGAGCAGCTTGCGCACGCCCAACCGTTTCCCGACGGCGGCCAGGCCCAGCCGGCGACTGAAGCTCGCGGTCGCGAAGAACCCATCCGCGCCGAGCTCGGCCGCGGTCTGCACTTGCCCATCCGAGTCCCCCGCCCCGAACCTGACCGTCCCCGCGCCTGCGGCCTGGAACGACATCCAGAAGTCGATGCCCGCGACCCACATCTTCGCGCCGAGCGGTAGGGTGAGCTGGAAGAGGTCGCCCTCCTCGACTCCGGCGACTCGGAGCAACTCGCCCCCCTGGTGCCCGAGATGCGCCAGATCCCCGGCGCTGTACCGGAACACGACGGGCAACCCGGTGGTCCCGCTGGTGACAAAGACTTCCCGGGTCCCGCGGGGGGGGACGGTCTGCAGCTCGGCCAGGTGCTCGCGCAGGTCGGACTTTGTCATCAGGGGTAGTCGGTACAGGTCGTCAGCCGATCGCACGCCGTCGGGGTCGAGCCCGACCGCGGCCATCCGCCGACGATGGAACGGGCTCGTGGCCGCCGCGAAGCGCAGCAGGTCCCGCAGGGCGGCGACGCGCCAGGCCTGCGCCTCCTCGTGGCTCCATCGGAAAGACCCCCCAACCGACGCCTTCATCGCACCACCCTGCAAAGGGACCTGCCGTCGATGTCCCTCTACCAGCTCGCCTGGGCGGATGTCAAACGGCGGGGACCCACCGGGCGCAACTTCCTTCCGATTCTCGTCGGTATTTCCCGAGGGCCGCTCGCCCGGGTGCCGAGCAAGAAACTTGGTGCTTCTTCCTCCAACGCGCATGCCGGCAGCCTAAGATCATCTCCTTCGAATGCGTGGCCGCGAGGCTAGCCAAAGGCTCCTGGTTCATCGATCGACTTCTGTAGGAGCCACTTCTCCGCATCTGGCGTAAACCCGCCAGACGCTCCACGCGCGGTTCAAGGTTGGCCTCGTGCTCGACCTGAAGACGATTGACCCCTGCGTCCCGAAAGTCGAAGTTCCCAGGTACCCGGTAGCCCCGGCCTGTCCCACCGATTCGAGCAGACGCACAGCTTGGCTGGCCCGCGTGGCAGGCACCAGGGACGCTTGTATCTTACCCTCAGACGCGCGAGCCAGTCGCCTCCTCGCTTGAGCGGAAAGTCCATTCCCGGCCCAGGGGAACCCCTTCAGCTCGCCCTGTCATCGTGTCGCGCCAGCCTCCAGAGTTGGCCGAGCCCGCCGTAACGCTCTTCGATCGCCCCGTGGGTACACACCTCATGGCAGCAGAAGCAGGAGACGCACTGGTCAGCGTCGATCCGAGGCGTCGGCTCCATCGCGATCGCGTCGACCGGACAGACCGACATGCACATCTCGCACTTCTGACACCGCTTGGGGTCGATGCGGGGCCGGAGCGTGAAGGTCCGGAAATGAAGCTGGGTGATGAACGTCCCGATGGCCGGGTGGAGCGGAGGCGGAAGGCGGAAGGGCACCCGGACAGCAGCGGGATCCTCGCCAACGACGAGGATGTCCTCGACCCTCCCCTCCCCGAGGCCGAGCCTTGCGGCCGCATCGAGCACCGGTTGGGGGCGACGGTCCATCCCGGAGACCCGTGCCGACATCCGGTCGAGCGCCACGAGGTCGGTCGACCCGAGGAGCAGCCCGAGCTGTCTGGGCGTCCCCTGGCCGGGACCGCTGCCCTCCATCCCCACGATGCCATCGGAAATCGCGAAACCCAGGGGCAGAGCCCGGGCGATGGCGGCGACGACGCGGGCGAACTCCGCCGAGCTGAGGGTCCCGTGCAGCCGCCGCCGGTCAGAAGGGGCGACGCACCCGAAGAGGTTCTTCACCGCGCCGGTCCCCCCGGTGAAGACGTGGGTCTTGACCTTCGCCAGCGAGAGGACACGGTCGACGGTCAGGGCGCGCTCGGAGATTCCCACCTCGAGCCCGGGGAGCACCTCCACCTTACGAAAGCCGTCCTGCGCGAGGTTCACCCACTCGACTCGTTCCTCCTCGCAGACCGAGAAGTAACCCGCCCGCCTCGAGGCGGTCACCGGACCGACGCCCTCTTGGTAGGCCGGCAGATCGCCGACCAGAGGCCGCGCGCCGGCATCGCGCAGCGCCCGAACGCAAGCCCGAACCACCTCCGGATGGGTGACCACCGCCGATTCCGGCTTGGCGCTGCGCAACATGTTCGGCTTGACGAGAATGGTCTCCCCGGGACGTCCGAGCGCCTTCACGCCACCGAACGGGGCGAGCATCGCCTCCAGCGATCGCGAGACCTCCTCGGCCCGATAGCTCGAGCAACGCACGAGGCTCACCGTCGGCTCCGGGCGGTACCCGGCCATCGCCTCTTTCGATCGGAGGACTGCAGCGGCAGAGGCGGCCAGGCGCTTCACGCCGCCGAGGCTCCGTAGCTGCGTCGCCTGGCTCGCGATCACCTGTGGACGTAGGTAGAACCAGCGGGTGAGCTCGCGTTGTGCCCCAGGCAGGCTCGGGTCGGCCGCCGCGCGAGCCGCGCGCTCCAAGGCGTCTTCCGCCAGCCCCGGACGGCCTTGAAACACGTTGAACGACGCGAGGTCCGGGCGCAGCTCGCGAACCGCCGCCCGATAGCGCTCCTGGTGGCGACCGTCGTCCGCGGTCAGCCCGAGGACGAAGTGCGCCGAGGTCTTCAAGCCCGCCCGGCGGCAGCGAAGGAACGCCTCCCGCAGGACGTGGAAGCTCAAGTTCTTCTTCTCGGCGCGCAGAACCTCGTCGCTCGGGGCCTCGACCCCGAGGTGGACCATGAAGCACCCGGAGCGCACGAGCAGCGACACCATCTCGTCGTCGAGGAAATCGGCCCGGGTGAAAGCGTTCCACCGAAACGGCGCCCCGCGCGCGATGAGCCCTTCGCAGAAAGCGCGCGCCTGGGCCCGGTCGTAGCCGAAGCTCGCGTCGCGAACCCAGAGGTTATGCACCCCTCGAGCCGCCACCTGGTCCAACTCCTCGAAAACGGAGTCGAGGTCGCGAACCTGGACCGGAAACCGTTTGACGACGCAGAACCGGCACTGGAAGGGGCAACCCAGGCTCAGCATCGTGCTGTGGAAGGGGCGGCCATCGTAGAAGGGAAGCCGGTAGCGATCGGTGAGGAACTGGTCGAGGGCGGGAGTCGGATAGGAGAAGGTCCGCCCCCGCGGTCGCCCAGGGGACGGAGCGCCGCGAACCCGGACGTCGGCCGCCACCCGGCGGTGAAAGAAGTCGGTCAACGACGGGGAGGCGACGTAGTTGAGCACGCCATCGAGCATCGGCCAGGCTTCGAACGGATCGCCGCGGGGGAACTGAACGACGTCGCCGGCGCCGACGAAGACCGCCTCGGGCAGGCGCTCGCGCAGCCGCGCCAGGAAGGACCGGTCCTCCTCTTCGGAAGCGCTTCCCACGAGCGAGAAGACGAGCGCGGGCCGGACGGAGACCGCCATGCGCACAGCCTGCGCGAAGCCCCTCCGCTCGGCGACCGCGTCCAGGAGCCGCACCTCGAACTCTCTTGCCAGGAAACCGCTTTGAATCAGGAGGTCGTTCGGGTGCCAGACGTAGTCGGACTTGGAGATCTGGCTGTGGTAGTGGTCGCGGAAGACGATCCGGCGCGACGGGGGATTGACGAGCAACGCGACCGGTTTCTGGGTGGCTCGCAGCTCCATGGGCACCTCCTCCTCGAGCGCCCACGAGCTTGCCGATTCCAGAGGCTCCCTCGCAACTTCTTTTCGGGCGCTCGTTCGGCCGGACGCGTCGGGTCGCCAACCTCGTCAGCAGGCACGCCGCGCCTCGGATCAGCGGCATCCCGCTCCCGAGGAGCGGTTCCCATCGGTCGCCGGTCCCGGCTGGCCGTCGTCCCTCACAGCAGCGAGGTGGTTCGGGCCCGGAACGACTTTCGAGAAGAAATGCATGTCGGCGCGGCCGCTCGCGATGGTGGCTCCGTCTCGGACCGCGACCAGGGCCGCCCGCTTGAGGAACAGGCTCACCGTGAGCGCTACCGTCCCCCGGCCTGGCGGGATGACCAGGGCCAGAAGCCCCCACGGAGCGATCGCCGCCACCCACTCGTGGCCGAACGTTTCGGGACCGGGCGGATGGGGCACGACGAGCAGGGCATTCGCCTCGGCCGGTGCCTCGACCTCGCCCCCGAGGTGAACCCGAGCCTCGTCTACCCGCGTCACGAGCGGAGCGGACGCCGGCGCGAACACCCCGCCGAGGTGCTGGGGAAAGACGATGCCCGCGCGGCCGGCCAGACGAATCGTTTCGGCCGCATTCTGGAGGCGAAGGACCGTCCGAGCGGGGACGATGGAGAAGCGTAGGCTCGGCAAGAGCGCGAGCCGTACCTTCTTCCACTGGGCGATGGCCTCTTCCCAGTAGCCCCGCAGCGGGCCTTCCCCGGCAGACCATTCGGTCGGATCGGCTTTCAAGTCGTCGAGGTCCCCGAACGGGGCCATCGAGGCGGCGAGCGGGGGGGTGAGCAGGCGCGCCGCGTCGAAGGTCCACAAGGGCTCCATCGTGGCCGAGAGCTCGTCGAGGCCGGGGAGGGGAAGACCATCGGTCGGACGCAAGAGTGCCCACGGGCTGGCCAGCGACTTGCGGGTTCGTCGCAGGGTCGGCGAAATCGCCTCGTCCATCGCTGCCGCGGTGGTGACCTCGGAATGCCAAAGCTCCAAGTCGATACGCCCCGACCGCTCGATGCGCTCCGCGGCCCTCCGCCAGCCGGTCATCTGCGCGGCGAGAGAGCGGGAGTCGGGTGGCGGCACGTGCTCCGCGGGCGCGACCGCGGACAGGTTGACGAGACCCCCGAATGCGCGCTCCAGAGCGTCGAGATCTTCGCAGGCGGGCGGCGTGCACAGGAAGAGCCGGACGAGCTCGAAGGGGAACGGTCCCGCCCGGGCGAGCGCCAGGGAGTGTTCCCTCAAGACCGATGCCGGAATCCGCCCCAAGAAGAGGCTGATCTGCCGGAGGCCCATTTCCGCGCCCCGACGGATTTGGGCGACGAGCCCCGAAGGAGAGCGGTGGAGCACTCCCCTCCCAAACGTCGAGGCAAACGAGCCGTAGCAGGTGGGGCAGCGCATGGGGCAGCCGCGAACGACCGGCAGCGTGGGGGCGTGAGAGAAGGCGCGGCTGTCCCAGGTTCGGGCGTTCTCGAAGGCGGGAAACCAGTCGGTCGAGAGGCAGTCCGTGGCGTCGAACTCGGCGGGGGTCATCCGCAGCCGGGGAGTGAAAACGGGGCCGGGGAGCACGAGGTTGGGAATCGCGGTCGGCGGCCTGCCCTCCAAGACCGCCTCGACGAGCGCGCGAAAGGAGGTTTCGGAGTCGCCGACGATCACCGCGTCGATCGGATGGCGCTGGACGAGTTGGGCGCCATAGTGACCGGCGGTGATGCCGCCGACGACAACGAACGCGGCCGGATGGACCCGACGGATCCGCTCGAGAAGGCGTTCGAAGGCTGGCAGGGCAATGGCCCAGTGCAGGTCGACGGCGACGATTCGCGCCGCCACGATCTCCTCGTCGCGCACCTCGAAGGCGTACCGGCCGAGCTTGGGCCGGTCCAGCGCGTTCATAGACGAGATGGCGCCAGCGGGAACCGCGAGGTCGTTCATGTGCCCGCCGGGATGGATGTAAAGAACCGTCAGCGGCAATCGTCACTCCCCGCGCCCGTTGGGCACCCGGTCCACTCGGGCGACAGGCTAACACCGTCTTCCTCTTCGAGCGCGACCGGGCTCGAACACGCCTGGCAGCCTGGATGTCTCGCGTAATCTGACTACAAGCTTTGATGAGTTGTCTCCAGTTCTTCGTTGCCCGCCAGGCGAGCGCTTCTTTCGGGAGATCACCGAAACGCCTCGTGGACGGCGAGACGCTAGCGCCCAAAGGAAGCTTCTGCTATCTACTTGGACCGCGAGGGGGCGAGAAGCATGACGAGCGGTCCGAGCATCGTCGTCGGTGTCCGCGGGGAAGCCGGCGAGGATGAGGTGAATCGGCTGATCGGGGCCGGGGCGGGAGAGCTGTTCGTCGGCTACGTGCCCGGCTGGTGGTCGGACCGCTTCGGGTTCGAGCTCTCCCCCAATCGCCGCTACCGCCGCCCGAGCCAGCTCACCACCCGCGACCGCCTGGCGGGAATCTGCCGCGTCGCGAAGGCGCGCGGCGTGCCGGTGATCGTCACCTTGAACGAGCACTTCACGACCCCCGCGATGTGGGAGCTCGAACAACGGCTCATCGCCGAGGCCCTCGACGCCGGGGTCCAGGGCGCGGTCGTCGCCGACCCTTCGATCATCGGGCCGCTGCGGGCGCGCGGGCTCTCCCGCATCCACGTCAGCGGCGAGGCCGGGGTCTACAACCGCGCCTTCGTCGAGGTGCTCATCGCCGAGGGGGTCTCGCGCGTCATCTTCCCTCGAGAGCTGTCCCTGGCCGACATCGACCGCCTCGCCCGCAGGACCGCCGCCGCCGGGCTGGAGAGCGAGGTCTTCGCCATGGGAGAGCCTTGCGTCTTCGACGGGGCGCGCTGCTTCGCCGAACACGGCTACGGCTTCGCGAAGGACTTCTGCAACGATCATCTCGTCAAGCTCGTCCGGCGCCGCACCTCCGGGACCGAGAGCCCGGTGAAGAGCGTGGCCCTCGACCAGGTCGCCTCCGGTCCGTCGGTGCTCGAGCTGGGGAAGTGCGGGCTGTGCTCCTTGCCGGCCCTCCTTGCCGCCGGGGTCACCCACCTCAAAGTCCCCGGGCGCGCCTCGATGGCCGAGAAAGGCGTCAGGCTCTTGCGCGCCGCGCTCCAGGCACTCGAGAGCGGTCCCGCCGACCTGCCGGCGCTCCTCGGCGAGCCGGGCCTTTGCGCTTCCGGAGGGTTCTGCTACCACCCCGAGGTCCGACGTGGGGTTTGAGCTGGCGGTCCATCTCCCGTCGCTGGAGAGCCTTCAACGCCAGACGGCCCTCGCCGCCTCGCCCACCCTCGACGCCTTGCGGTTCGAGAGACGAACAGACCTGGAGCGGTTAGGGTGGGCGGCTGCGGTGAAGGAGGCCGTCCGCCGGGCCGGCCACGGGCGGATCGCCAGAATCTACTTCGGCTCTGAGGTCTGCCCGGCGTTGGCGCCCACCGAGGAGCAGGCGCGCGCGGCAGGCCGGTGGCTCGCCCAGGCGGGCATCGCCGGCAGCTTCGTCGCGGGGGTGGTCACCGAACGGGACTTCGCCGCCGCCCTCGCCACCGCGCGGGCGTTCGCCCAGACGGCCCCGGCGCCGGAGATCGTCGCCAACGATTGGGGCTTCGCCGCCGCGGTCGCTTCCTCGGGGCTCGAGGTGGAGCTCGGGCGCTTTCTCTTCAAAGCCAAGCGGATGCCCCGCAGCGCCGGGAGCCCGCCGCGCCCCGACCTCCCGGAAGGAACCGACGCCATCCCGGTGGTGGTCGAGCAAGTCTCCCAGCTCGCCGAGCACCCGGCCGACGCACCGTGGTTCGTGGAGTTCGCTCGGCGCGTGGCTGGAAACTGCCGCGTCCAGACGGAGGTGGTCCCCCAGGGATTGCGCGACCGGCCGGCGCCGCCTCTTCCCGCGACGCTTCTCGTTCCCTGGACGTACGTCACCGGAGGAGGCCAGTGCCCGCTCTTCCCGGCGGGGCCCGAGGGCTGCACTGCCGTCTGCAAAGACGCCTACGTCGTGCCGGAGTTTCGCGAGCGCTACCTGCCGATGGTCCAAGCCGGCCGGGCGGTCTTTCTGCAGGCGACCGGTTTGATCGCCACGTTCTCTTCGATGGCCCGGTTCGACCGAATCGCCCTCGAACCCGGCCTGCCGCTGTGATCGTCCGCGCGCTCCACGGACGCGCGGCGCGGCTCCCCAACGCAAGGTCGTCGACGGCCGGTCGCTCGCGGCGCGAATGCCTCGGAGAGGAGGATCGCCGCCGCCCGGAGCAAGCGCCGCAGCCAGGCGTCGGCCGAGCGCGCGGTCGCGCTACCGCCCGAGCGCCCGTTCGAGGGCGACCTCGACGATCGCCCGCTCGTAGTTGGCGCGCACCAGGTTCAGCTTCGCCTGAGTCAGCGCCGCCTGGGCCGACAACAGATCCGTCGTGGTCGCGGTCCCGAACTTCACCAGCGCTTTCGTCACCCGGTAGGCCTCCTGGGCACTGGCGATGCCGGTGCGGGCGACGTCGACCGCGCTCGCCGCCGCCTCGACCTGCGACAGGCGGCTCGCCACCTCCAGCGAGATCGACCGGCGCTCCGCTTCGACCTGTGCCTCGGCCGCCGCCGCCCGCTCGGCGGCCGCCTGGGCCTGATACCAGTCCGCGCCCCACGAGAACGGCGCCCACGAAAGCTGCAAGCCGAGATAGGCCTCGTCCTTCACCGCCAGGACCTGCCCCTCGAGGTGCACGTAGGCCGCGCTCAGGTCGATGTCCGGGGCGAGAGACCACCTCGCCGCGTCGCTCTGGTGGCGCGCCGCCCGCGCCTCGCTCTCGGCCGCCGCCAGCTCCGGGCGGTCCCGCGACGCGAGCCGTTCGGCATCGGTCAAGGTCGGCGGCGCCGGTGTCGCCAAGCTCGACGGCTCGACGAAGTCGGCGTCGGAATCGAGCGGGAGGCCCAGCGCCGTCAAGAGGCCCTGGCGGGCGACGTCGGCGGCGACCTGGGCCTGGAGCACCTCCTGGCGAGCGTTGGCGACCGCGGTGTCGATGCGCAAGACGTCGGCGTTGGTCACCTCTCCCGCCTTCAGGCGCGACTTCGCGACGGAAAGCTGGTCGGAGAGCTGCTGGACCGAGGCCTGGGCGATCTTCGCGGTCGCGCGGGCTTCGAAGAGGCGGTAGAGCCCGGTCTTCACCCGCGCGGTCAGGTCTGCTTCCAGCGCGTGCTCGGCCTTCTGGGCGGCGGCGGCGGTCTCGTTCGCCGCGCGGTAGCGGTCGCTCAAGCCGACGAGGCCCAGGAGCGGTTGTGCTGCCCCCAGCACGAAGGCGTTGGTGTTGATGTCGTGGACGGCGAGCGTCGCCGCCGGCGCGTGAGGGATGATGGCGAAGGAGATGTCGGGGCTCGTGAAGTAGTGCTGCTGGGTGTCGCTCACGTGGACGCCGGGCAACAGGCGCCCCCGCACCGAGAGCGCCTGGTCCTCCGCGGCGGCGACGTCGGCACGGGCGGCGGCGATCTGCGGGCTCGCCGCGATCGCGAGCCGGACCGCCTGGTCGACGGTCAGCCGCTCGGGCGCGGCCGAGGCGGCCATCGGGATGGCGAGAGCGCAAGCGAGTAGCAGGAGCGGTGAAGCTTTCATGGTGTGCTTCGCGGCCATCCCTCGACTGCGCTCGGGATGAGCGGGTGATTCTCGGCGGCCATCGACCGCGGCTTCGACCAGGGCTAGACGCACGCTACGACCTACTTCCCGAAATAGACGGTGACTTCGGCGGAGAGCCCGGCGCGCATCGGCAGGTCGGGCGGGCGCTTCCAAACGATACGGACCGGGACCCGCTGCACGACCTTGACGAAGTTGCCGGAAGCGTTGTCGGCCGGCAGGAGCGAGAAGCTCGCGCCGGTGCCGCCGGAGAGGCTCGCGACGGTGCCCTCGAAGGTGCGGCCGTAGGTGTCGACGTCGATGTCGGCCCGGTCGCCCGGCCGCATCCGGCCGATCTGTGTCTCCTTGAAGTTCGCGACGACGTAGGTCTCGTTCGGCACCAGCTCCGCGATCGGCTGCCCCGGCTGGAGGAGCGCGCCCACCCGCGCGCTCACCTTCGAGGCGACGCCGTCCGCCGGCGCGTGGATCTTCGTGTACGACTCCTCGAGCGTCGCGAGGTCCAGCGCCGCCTGCGCGCTCTGCACCCGCGCGTCGGCGACGGCTGCGTTCGCCCGCGCGGCCGCGATGCGCGCGTCGATGGGCGCCGTCTGTCCCAAGCGCCCCAGCGCCGCGTCGACCTGCGTCTTCGCCGCGACCTGCCCGTGCTCGGCCGCTTGCAACTGAGCCTGAGCCCCCGACAGCGCCGCCTGGGCGGCGTCGAAAGCGAGCTGGGCGTTGTCCAGAGCCGCCTGCGGCACCGCGTTCGCCGCCCGCAGCTCCTTCGCCCGGCCGAGCGCGAGCTTCGCCTGCGCCGCGCCGGCCTTCGCCCGGTCGAGCCCGGCCTTCGCCGCCGCCACCTGCGCCGCCGCGGTCTCCACCTGCGCCGACGAGCCGGACAGCATCGCTCTCGCACTGGAGAAGCCCCCTCGAGCAGTCGCCGCGACGATGCGCACCTGCGCGTCGGCCGCCTGCGCCATCGCCTGGGCGGTCTGAAGCCCCGCCTTCGCCTGCTCGAGCCGCGCCGCGTATTGCGAGTCGTCCAGGGTCGCGATGATCTGGCCCTTCTTCACCGGCTGGTTGTCGGCGACGGCCACCGACGCCACCACGCCCGGCACCCGCGCGGAGATCGCGACCACCTCGGCCTCGACCGTCGCGTCGTCGGTGTCGACCTGGTTTCGCGTGAGGTACGCGTAGACCCCGATGCCGGCGAGCACTGCGATAAGGGCGGTCCCCAGGGCCAGGAAGGCGCGCTTGGGCGAGCGCGGCTTGCCCGGAGCGGGCTTGGGTGGCGCGTACGCGTCGGCTTCGGTCGGCGCCTCTTTCAAGTGCGCGGCTTCCATCTACTCCATCTCCAGGTGCGCCTTGGGCCGCTTGCGCAGCTCGCGCACGTTTATGGTCTTGAGGAAGAACACCACCGGAAGCACCGACAGGAACAGCACTCCCACGAAGAGGAAGATGCGGTCGAACGAGAGGACCATCGCCTGGCGCATCACGGTGCCGTAAAGCGACTGGATGGCGCCGGCGTGGGCGCTCGCCGGGTCGAACCCCTTGGCCATCAGACCGTGCTGCACCAGGCTGAGCCGCTGGGCTACCGCTGGGCGGGTGGGCGAAAGGTGGGCGACGAGCGCGGTCTGGGCGTCGTTCGAGTAGTTCCCCAACAGGGTCGCGAAGATGGCGATGCCGACCGCGCCGCCGACCAGCCGGATGAGCGAGTTCAAGCCCGTGGCGTCGGTCATATGCTTGCGCGGAATGCGCGCGAGGGCGGTCGTCGTCAGCGGGACGAAGAGGCAGGAGAAGCCGGCGCCCTGGACCAGGATGGCGAAGATGATGTCGTGGGAGGACGAATCCAGGTTCAGGTGGGCCATCTGGATCGAGCCCAGGCTCACGAGGACGACGCCGGTCGCGATGATGTAACGCGCGTCCACCCGGTTGAAGAGCCAGCCGACGAGCGGGGTGGTGATCGACATGATGAAGACGCGCGGCATCAGGGCCATCCCCGACTGGAAGGCGGTAAAGCCGAGCATGTCCTGCATGAAGACCGGCAGGAGGAACATGTTCGCCATCAGCATCAGGAACTGGAGCCCGCCGATGACGGTGCCCGAGAGGAACGAGGGCTCCTTGAACAGACGGATGTTGACCGCGGGCACCTTGGCGTAGAGCTCGCGGATGACGAAGGCGACGAGGGCGAAAACGACGAAGATCGTCAATCCGGTGATCAGCCGGGAGTCGAACCAGTTGTCCTGCTGTCCCTGCTCGAGGACGTATTCCAGGCCGGCGAGGCCGGTCGACAACAGGCCGATGCCCCACCAATCCATGTTCTTTCGCTGGAGCGCGGCCTCGGTCTTCAGGCGCTGGGTCTCCTCCTTGGGCTCGTGGACGAAGGCCCACACCATCGAGAGGCCGAAGAGGCCGATGGGGATGTTGATGTAGAATATCCACGGCCAGGAATAACGGTCGATGATGTAGCCGCCGAGCGTCGGCCCCAGCGCCGGGCCGATCATCACCGCGAGGCCGAACAGCGCCATCGCCATGCCCTGCTCCTCGAGCGGCCAGGTGCGGCGCAGAATCGACTGCTCGGTGGGCTGAAGCGCGCCCGCTCCCAACCCCTGGAGGAAGCGGAAGGCGACGAGCTCGGGGAGCGTGTGGGCCATCCCGCACAGGGCACTGCCGGCGAGGAAGATGCCGAGGCAGGTCATGTAGACCCGCTTCTGGCCGAAGAGCCGCGACAAGAACGCGGTCAGCGGCATCACCACCACGTTCGCGAGCGCGAAGCCGGTGACGACCCAGGTGATTTCCTGGAGGGTGGCGCCGACCGAGCCGCGCATGTGGTCGAGGGCGACGTTGACGATGGACCCGTCGATGGCGCCCATCAGGGTGCCGAAGCTGACCGATACCGTGACCAGCCACTTGTTCGGCGCTTGGTCCTGCGCGACTGGCAGGCCACCGAAGGGCGCGGATATCACCGCTTCAGCCATGCCGCCGGCCCGCCCCGTGGAGGAAGAAGCGCACCAGCTCGCCGGTGCTCGCGCGCGCGTCGAGGTCGCCCTCGAAGAACGCCCGGACGATGACCGCCCGCGCGGCGCCCAAGAGAAGCGTCGGCGCGAGCTTCGCGAGGCCGGGGTCGACTTCGCCCGCCTCGATGCCGCGGTCGACCAGCACCTGAAGGCGCTTGCGGATTTCCAGCATCGCGCCGCGGGTGCTGCTGGTCTTCGCGCGGGCGCGCGCGGCGCCGCGGTCGACCTCGCCCTGGAGCAACACCGAGAAGAACGGCCGGTGCGACTCGTAGTTGTCGAAGAGCGCTTGGAGCACGCCGGAAAGCTGCTCGCGAAACGGCCGGTCCGCCTGCGCGAGCTGGGCGTCGAGCGCCTCGTTCACCCCGGCCTTGCGCGCGCGGATGAGCGCGCACAGCACCGCCTCCCGGTCGTCGAAGTGGTTGTAGAGCGTGCCGACGGAGACGCCGGCGACCTGCGCGATGCGCTCGACCCGCGCCGTGCGCACGCCTTCGGCCGCGAAAACCGTCTCCGCCGCGTCGAGGATGGCCTCCGCCGTCGCTTCCCGAATCCGCTCTCTAAGTTTTGAACGAGCCTTCACCATCCGGCACGAGCTTCTAACGCGAGTCCGACTCGCGTGCAAGCGGGCGCGAAAACCGCTGGCGAGCGAGCGAGTTTCGCATCGGGCAGAGGTTCAGCCGGTCGGCTTGCGGCACGTCGTCGCGGGCGGCAGCCGCGTCGGTCGCCCGCGCGGATCCGTTGCACGATGTCGTGAACGGCAGTCGGCAAGTCAGTCGCGCCGCGGATCCTCACCGCGATCGTCGGGGAGCGGCACGCCGGCTGAAGGCCGGCCCGCAGGTGTGGAATTCGTCGTCGTCCGCGGAACGAATCCTCGTGGCCGGCCACGCGGGACGGTTGGCTGGCGATAGGTCCGAGGCGCGAATCGACGCGGCTCGGCGCTGTGCGGGCGCGAAGCTCGACTTCAGGCACGGGAGTTGCTCTAATGCGGCCCAGCGCTCGTCCTCACAGGAGCCGAAGATGAAGCCATCGCTTTCCCTCGCGTTCGTTCTCGTCTCGAGCCTGGCGGCCGGCTGCGGCACGACGGGCGACCACTCGAACGGCAGCGGCAGCCAGTACGGCGCGATCACGGGCGACTGGAAGTGCACCTGCCCGTCCGGCGTGGCGACCTGCAAGCTGAAATGTCCCGACGGCACGGCCGGCGAGTGCCAGGGCGGGCAACCGTTCTGCGACGTCAGCTCGGCCGACGGCGGCTACGCCTGCGCCTGCCCGAATGGCGCCGCGAGCTGCTCCATCACCTGCCCGGACGGAACCAAGGCCGAGTGTACCGACGGCGAGCCCGACTGCCAGCCCGGAAGCCCGGGCCTGTGCTGCCCGGCTGGCAGGGACTTCTACGCCTGCGCGTTCCCGGACGGCGGGAGCGGTTTCGCTTGCCACAACTCGAACATGGGCTGCGCGAGCTCGATGACCTGCGGCCAAGGCTGCGACGAGGTCGTGACCGGCCGTTGCGGCGGCAGCAGTGTTGGCACCGAGGACGGCGGGAGCGGCGGCCCGGAGACCTGCTGCCCGGCCGGGTGGGATCTCTATTCGTGTACGTTCACGGACGGCGGGAGCGGTCAAGCTTGCCACAACCCGGAGCTGGGCTGCGCGAGCTCGTCGACCTGCGGCGAGGGCTGTGACCAGGTCGTGACCGGCCGCTGCGAGAGCGACGGTGGCACGAGCGGCGACGGTGGCAGCGCCGGCTTGCAGTGGTACACGACGTGCGGCTATCCGGTTTGCGGACCCGGCGGCGACGGCGGGAGCGGCGACGACGGCTGTCCCGCGGCGGGGACGCCGTGCGCGCAGGAGGGCGCGACCTGCGGGACGGCCACGGCGGCGGACTGCGGCGTGACGCTGGTCTGCGCGAGCGAGGATCCGAAGGGGGGTCCCGGAGGGTGCCCGATCTCGTCGCGGCGCTACAAGGACGACATCCACTACGTCGGCGCGGCCCAGCTCGAACGGCTCCACGAGGACGTGCTCGGCCTCAAGCTCGCGACCTACAAGTACCTGCCGAACGTGGCGGATCCGAAGCCGACGCACCTCGGGTTCATCATCGAGGACAGCCCGCGCTCGCCCGCGGTCGACGGCGCGCACCATCGCGTCGATCTCTACGGCTACGTCAGCATGGTCGTCGCCGGGATGCAGGTGCAGGAGAAGGAAATCGCGCAGCTCCGCCAGGAGCTGAAGGCGACCCGGACCGACCTGAATTCCTGCCGCGCTGGCAAGTAGGAGTGGTGCCGCTCGGCGCGGGCGTCGTGCCAGACGCGGTTCACAACGAGCGAAATCTCATCGGTCGAGCCGCGTCGGGACCGGCGGCTGGGGCGTAGCCCGCGGACCCGCGCCGGCTCCGCTCCGACGGTCGATGGTGCCCGGGGCATCGTTTCGGGCGCGCTTCGAGGCGGTCGCGCGGGTGCATCGCGCCCCTCCGGCACATGTCCGATGCGCCCGAGCGGCTTCTCGCTTACCCTCGCGCGCTTTCGTCCCGGGTGCTTGGGGACGGCGCGGGAGGCGTGAGGACGCGTGAAACGTCGATGGGCGACAGCTCTGGCGCTCGTCTTTCTCGCGTTCTGCGCGGCTCCGTCCTTCCATTCGAACGGCACCTGGACGCGCGATTGGGCGGCGTATCCCGCCGTGGCGACCGCGACCGCTCCTGGTGACCTGTGGGCGATTTCCGACGTCCACGGCGGGTACGACCGCGCGGTGACGCTGCTCGAGAACGCGCATCTCGCGACCATCGACGGGAGCGGCGCCGCCACTTGGACCGGCGGCGACGCGGTGCTGGTCGTGGTCGGCGATCTCATCGACAAGGGTTCGCAGTCGGTGGAGACGGTCGATCTCTTCCGCGAATTGGTCGCCGGCGCGCCGAAGACCGGCGGCAAGGTCATCGTCACGCTCGGCAACCACGAAGCGGAGCTCCTGGTCGACCCGGAGATGAGCAAGGCGAAAGCGCTCCAGGCCGAGCTCGCCTCGATGAGCGTGACGCCGGAACAATTCGCGTCGACCTCGACCCGCTGGGGCCTGTTCATCCACGAGCTGCCGATCGCGGCGCTGGTCAGCGGCTGGTTCTTCGTCCACTCCGGCGATGCGGGCGGGCGGACCATCGCGGCGCTCGCCTCGCAGTTTCGGGCGGTCGTCGATGCGGACGACTGGAACGCGGACGTGCTGACGGGCTCGGCGTCGCCCTTGGAGTCGCGGGATTGGTACGACGCCTCGACGCTGGCGACCGATCTGTCGGCGCTCGGGGCGAAGCACATCGTGATGGGACACGACCCGCACGCGTTCTCGGAAGAGGGCGATATCCGCGCGCACTTTTCCGGCGAGCTCGTGCACATCGACACCGGCCTGAGCCCGGCGGTCGACTACTCCAAAGGCAAGCTGCTCGAGGTCGTCGGCGCCGGGACCGCGGACGAGGTCGCGTACTCCGTCAACGACAAAGGAAATCGGACCGCGCTCGACCTGACAGAACCTTGAACGATCGAGGAGACCTGCGATGCTTCGACCTCTCACGCTCGGCGCGCTCGCGGCGATGGTTTTTCTCGCGGCTTGCCCGCAGAGCTCGAACTCGAACCAGAACAACGGCGGCGACTGCGCCGACTGCCTGAAGGACTCGGACTGCAAGGCCGGGGACGTCTGCGTCCAGGTCGGCGCGAGCTCCGGGTGCTTGCCCGAGTGCGAGAACGGCTTCTGCGAGGGCGGCGGGACCTGTTCCATCAAGCTGGACAACGCCGGGTTGCAGAAAGAGGTCTGTGTCGGCACCCAAGATCCCTGCGCCGCGTTCAGTTGCGAGTCCTGCCCGGCGGGAACGACCTGCAACGCCATCGCGAAGACCTGCGTTCCCAACAGCGGCAACGGCATCACCGGCGGACCGCAACTGTGCGGGGTCTTGGCGTCGCCCGAGATGAACGGCGTCTGCTGCAAGTGTCCGACCGGCCAGAGCTGCGCGAACAACGGCTGCCTGGGCGGCTGGTGGTGCGACACCTCGAAATGCGCGTGCGCCGCGCCGCCGGCAACCTGCAGCAACCCGAATCCGCCTCCTCCCAACGGCGGCTGGGACGGACAGCCGGTGACGGGCACCGTTGGCAACGCGGGCGGCACGGTGTCGCGGCTCCTCTTTGCGGTCATCGGCGACACCCGGCCGGCGAACGAATGGAAGTCGTCGAGCGACGAGAGCCGGTACCCGTATCCGAGCCAGGTCATCTCGACCATCTATCAGGACGTCACCGGGCTCAGCCCGCGGCCGAGCTTCGTCATCTCGACCGGCGACTACATGTACGCGGACCCGAGCAGCAACATGGGCGCCCGGCAGATTGCGCTCTACCAGCAGGCGGAGCAGGTCTTCCCGAACCCGGTCTTCCACGCGCTCGGAAACCACGAGTGTACCGGCTACACGGTGAGCGAGTGCGGCCCCAACGGGCGTGACGGGAACACCAACAGCTACGAAGCCTTCCTGAACGCCTGGGTGAAGCCGCTCGGCTACAACTTGCCCTACTACGCGCTGCACTTCACCGGCTCGGACGGAAAGTGGACCGCGAAGATCATCCTCGTCGCCGCGAACGCCTGGGATTCGACGCAGGCGAACTGGCTCCAAGGGCAGCTCTCGCAGCCGACGACTTTCACCTTCGTCGTTCGCCACGAGCCGCCGGACACGCGCTGCTCCAACGGCTCCTGCCCCTGGGCGCAATCGGAGAGCCTCATCCGGTCGCACCCGCTGACGCTGGAGATCAACGGACACACCCACACCTTCTACTTCGAGAAGTCGAGCCCGAGCTTCCTCATCGTCGGCAACGGCGGCGCGCCCTCGAGCGGCAGCGGCAGCCAGGGCTTCGGCTACGCCACGGTCTCCCAGATTTCCGACACCCAGGTGGTCGTCTCGCAGTTCGACTACTCGAGCCCCAACGCCACGCCGTCGCGCACCTGGACCATCGACGCCAACGGGACCATTCACTGACCAGGGCCGACGGCGAAGACCCGGCGGACGCTTGGGGAGCTTCGCCGGCTGCCGATTGAGCGGAGCCCGCGCATTTTCGTGTGTCCTCCGGCGGCAGAGCGGTTACCAACTCGACCGATCGGACCGATCGGTCGGATCCGTCCGATCGGTCCGATCGGCGCGAACCCGGACGGCGGCTTTACGCCGAGCAAGGCACGACGCCGGACCCACCCCAGAGCCGCGAGCGGATGACCCCATGACCAACTCTCCTGACCACGCGCATCACGGCGAGCACGCGCACGAGCACGGGCTCGACCACCCCGACGTCGAGCGCGACCGTTTCGGCAACCCGGCCGATCTCGCGGCCTACCTGGCGCGGCTGGAAGGCCCGGAGCGAACGGAATGGCAGAAGCCGGACGAGGTGGTGCGCTCGCTCGGCCTGCGGCCGGGCCAGAGCGTCTGTGAAATCGGCGCCGGGCCGGGCTATTTCAGCCTCCGGCTCGCCCGGGCGGTCGGCGCGGAAGGTACTGTCTTCGCGGTCGAGGTGGAGCCGCGCATCCTCGCGGTGCTGCGCGAGCGGCTGTCCCAGGCGGGCACCCGCAACGTGGTGCCGGTGCTGGGCTTCCCCGACGACCCGCTGGTGCCGCCGAGAAGCTGCGATCTCGTGCTGGCGATCAACGCTTTCCATCACATCCCCGACGGCACCGCATTTCTCCGGCGGCTGGCGCGGACGCTCAAGCCGGGCGGGCGAATCGTGAACATCGACTTCCACAAACACGAGCTGCCGGTCGGCCCGCCGTCTGATCACAAGATGGCGCGCGAAGACTTCCTCCAACACGCCCGCGCCGCCGGGCTCGACCTCGCCGAGGAGCTTTCGCTCTTGCCGCACCAGTACTTCCTCGTGCTGCGACCGCGCGGGTGAACCCATCCCATCGAGCTCGACGCGTTCGACTCCTGGCGGGGTAGGACGCGCGCGGGTGGCCGGAGAAACGAGGCTTTGCGGGGAGCATGTGCCGCAAGGTCCCGAGAAACGGCGCGGTCTGTGGTCGGTCGCGCGGATCGGGTGAGGCCACGGGCGTTTGACGATTCTCGAGCGATGATCTACGGTCAGCGGCGATGTTCGGGCCGCTCGCCAGATGCTCCGCCGCGGTTCTAGTGCTTTCTGCCTGTGCGACGTCGGAGATCCGCTCGAATCCCGTCGCGCGCATCGCATGGCCGCCAGAGGTTGGTTACCAGGACGGAGAAGCCGAGTGTCCGCGCGCGCTGCCGGCCGATCTTCTGAGTATCGACGGGCTCCGTCCCGGACGCGGCCTCGACGACGACCTCGCGGATGGCGTGCGCATCTTCGGGCCGTCACCGCTGCTCCACGCGGGCGATGCGGGAGCGAGCCGGTCTTGGCGATGCTGGTCGGCCGCGAACGGCGATGGCACCGTGGTCGTCGAGTCGACGGGGCTGGGAATCTGGTGGGAGCTTCGCGTCCTGGGACCGGAAATCGCGTTCGAGGGACGCGACCAGTGTCCGAGAAGCAAGAAGGTCGGTCGCTGGCTCGCGACGGGAAACGGAATCCGCCTCGGCCTGGCGCGGGCGCGCGTCGAGTCGCTGGTGGGAGCCGCGACGAAGGCCTCTCGCGGCTGGTTCGAGCGGATGTGCTTCTCCAAGCAGAAGATGACGCCAGCGGAGTCGGCAAGCATGAAGGCGCCTGCGGGAAACGACTTCTGGGGCATTGCTTCATGGTTCCGCGGCGTCTTCGCCGGCGGACGCCTCGCCGGATTCAGCATCGGATGGTCCGAGTCGTGGTGAGCCGCTCCCTGGCGGCGTTCGCCGGCTCGACGGTCCGCGGACTTGCTTTCATCCGAAAGCTGCGGTCACCACACCACCTTCACCCCGGCCCATTCCCCGGCGCTCTCGTCGCCGACGAGGAACGAGGCTCCGTGGGCGAGGGCGGTGTCCGCGATGTCGATGCGGCGGGGCGCGGAAATCAGTCTGTTCATTCGCCGTCAGGAAACGATCATGCGTAGAGCCGACCTCGACCCGTGCCGGCGTGCAGATGCTGCCGAATGGCCGTGACGAACTCGGGCGCGCCGTGGGTCGCGTGGTCGATCTCCAGTTGCAGGTCAGCACCATCGAGCCTGTCGATCGTTCGAAGGACTTCGCGCCGACGATGGACGAGCTCGGGATGATCGAGCTTCAGAACGCGAAGCGCTTCGGCCGCGTCGTCGGTCCGCCCGAATCCGCCGAAGACCGCGACGGTTCCATCGCCGAAATAGCGAAATGCGCGTTCACAGCCCTCGTCCAGCGGCGTCAGAGGCAACGTCTGGGCTCCCTTCGCGTCTCCGCAGGAGCCCTGGCGCATGCAGCTCGCGAGCAGGTTGTCGTAGGTCACGTCCAACTCGCCATGCTCACTTCGCGAATCGAGATGCTCGATGTGGGAGCTGGTTTCCGTCGCCTCGACACGGCTCTCGCAGTAGCAACACAGCCTGCGCTGCTCGTCGACGAGATGTTCCTTCAAACGCTGCTTGGTAACGGGATCCGAATCGAGCGCGCCCCAAGAAGGTGTCCAATCCGGGGAGCTGCCACGCAGCCAGTCGGAGAAGAACGTCGGAGCATGCTGCTTGACGATCCTACGCACGCCGAGCCTCCGCGCGACGAATCAGCACGTCGATGCGTCCGAGCTCGGGCTCTCCCGGCCCGAGCCTGCGCTCCAGGTCGGCTCGAAGCTTCTTCGCTTCGTCGAGGCGGTCGTCGTCGAGCGCGACATAGAGCTCGTGGAGCAAGTCCTTGACATCGGACTTGCGCTCGGGGACGCCCAGGACCGCCTCGAGAATGAGGTCCGACGTGCGCCCGAACGTCGTGGGCCGCTCGACGGTCATGGTTCCATCGGGAGCGCGCTGGAGCACGACGACCTTTCCCGGCTCGATGGCGCTCAGGACCTGCGGCGAATGGGTCGTGACGACGAACTGAACATTCGGGAAGACCTGAGGCAGCTTCTCCGGAACCATCCGCTGCCAGGCCGGGTGCAGGTGCAGCTCGAGCTCGTCGATGAGAATAATACCTTCGGCTTCGAGGCGGTTCAGCGGGGTCAGCGCGGCCATCGCAAGCCGGCGCGCGATGTCGGCGAAGAGCAACATCACTGTTTTCTCGCCGGGCGCCAACTCAGCCACGTCGAGATCCACTCGGTCTTTTGTGACCGTGATCTTCTGCGCCGTCCGTCGGACCCGCAAATTCTTGAGGTGTGGCATCCCTTGGCCGATAGCCTGGCGTACCGCTTCAAGCTGCCCATCCCGTGCTTGAGGATCATCGCGGATGATCTCGTTCTCATAACTCTCCCGCGCGAGAAGCCATTTGAGAAACTCCGAGTAACCGTCAAATGCCTCAGCGTAGGCTTGCCGGCGTTGTAGTCGGAAAGGCTCCTCCTGAGTTCTGGCCGGATTCAACGCTTCGATCGTCCGCTCGTCGCGGTAGTAGCCAATCGCAAAGAGTGGGACCAGCTCAGATTGCTCTAGCAACTTGGCGAAGACCGCCTGCGCATCAAGCAGGGATCGATCCAGCTCGACCGTCGCTACGCCAGGGGGTGTATCAGGCTCGACCCGTTCGAGCGTCACGCCGCAAGTAGTCGTACGGCCAAGAAGCTCAATGGTGGCATCGACTCGTGCCTGCGAACGTCCTTCGCGAACGTCGAACGTTCGTGTCGTTGGAACTTCCGTGCCGAATTTTCCCGGCGCGTATTCGACGGGTTCCTTCGACTCCGGTTGGACGAGGTGGCGAAGCACCAGCGCGATGGCCTCGATGATCGCGGTCTTCCCGACGCCGTTGACGCCCGCGAGGACGGTCATCTTGTCATCGAGGTCGAGCGACAGCTCCGCGATGCCGCGAAAGTCTTTCAGATGAAGAGACTTGATCTTCACGTTCCACCTCCACTCCGAAATTGAGCACGTCGCGCCTTCACGCGGCTGGCCGGTTCGTCTCTTGGTCGACGACGCCGCCGGCGCGAGTCAGCATTAGCTCTTTCGCTTTGGCAGGGAAACAACCTCCAGGTTTTCGAGTCGGTTCGCAGCCCCTTTTGCCGCTGGTCGTCCGCGTCCGCGCTTCCCATCCGGCTCCTCCTCCGCGACCGCGATCTCGGCCTCGTACAGCACGTCACGGTAGCCCACCTCGACCGATTGTTGGGTCTGGCGCAACCGCGCGTCCACAGCGGGCGCGACCAGCCCCTGGTAAATCTTGGGCGCGACGGACCTCGTGTCGTGAAAGGCGAAGCGCAGCTTGTCGGTGTCGAACGCCGTCAGGCGACCCTGAACGCGGACCCGATGGTACGAGGGCTCAGGCAGTTCCGCCGCCGGCAGCCTGGAAAGCTCGTGGGCTCGTCGCGGAGACAGAAAACTTCCCTGCGCGTGCCGGGTCAGCAGCACATCGCACTGGGTCTTCGCGAGTGAGTCGAACAGCTTCGCCGCTGGCTTTCTCGACGCCGGTTCGAGCGCTTGGAGCGCGGTCTCGACGTGCTCGTTCGCCTCGACCACTTGGAGAACCTTCGAGTAGAGGCTCAGGCTGGTGTCCAGAGCCCCGGGCGGGTCCGAATCCAAGCGAATGTTCAGAGAGCCGGGGCTCAAGGCCGTGCCAAAGGGCTGAACTCCGGTGAGCGCCTCGACGAACTCCGCGAATGCCGTCACGACGGAGCCTAGCGTGGCCAGCGCGACGCCGTGCGCGTGCCGCAGCGACTGCGGGAGCGAAGCGCTGCCCGTCGACTCGATGTGCAGCGCCGTTTCTTCCTCGAGCACCGCGGGTTTCGCGAGCAACGCGAGGACTTCGGCCGCTAGCGCTGAAGGAAGAAAGGAGCCGGGGCTCGGCAAGACATCTTCCGGTGGCGACTCCACGCTCCGCCACCAACGAACCGGTTGCCCGCGTAGTGGCTCGTCCTGCACGTAGCACCAGTCCGAGGACCGCGCCAGCTCGCGAAGCGTCGTCGCTCGCCGCCCGAGTGCTTCCAAGGCGAGCCCCGAGACAGGGAAGAAGACCCGGCGTAGCACCTCCCGGTCTTCATCCAGCACGAGCCCGAGAAAACGGTTGTCATCCTGGCGGTACACGCCGACCTGGGGCACTTCGTACTCGACGAGGATGCGTTCGGGTTCGAGTGCCGGAGCGACGAGCTCCGGCTCACCGAGAATCCAACCTGCGCTGAGGGGATCGGCTCCGAACGATTCAGTCATGACGGCACCTCGATGAACAGGCGAGAAGCGGCATCGAATGCGGCCAACGTCAGCCAGAGCGACCAGTGATAAGGCGAGCTTCGCGAAGGCGTCGGTCGCGCCCGACCGAGATCAGGAAGCATGTCGATGGCCACCACGCGCGCACGACCGTATTTCTTCGTCCGGCTAAGCCGCAGGGTCTGGAGCTCCTCGATGCGCGAGCTGCTCGACAGAGATGCGCGCAGGCAGGCGTCGGCGTCGGGGAATGCGCCGGTCAGCGCGGCTGGTAGCATGAGCGGGTCCTCCTTGCGGACCGGAACCTTGGACACGAGCCGAAAGAGTCGGCCCGTGTGCGTCGGCTGCGCGTCCGGGCAGCCGGGCGGCATATAATCTGGCCAGACCGATGCCGCCGCACTCTTTGCGAGCAGCGCGCGGCCATCCGACCCTCCGGCGGAGCTGTTGTTCTCGTCTGCTGAAGTCACTTCGACACCCATCGGTCCATGACTGCTTAGTTCGACGCCTTGCGCCCAAACGCGAGCCCGATGATAGCCGATGCGATATTGCTGGCCACCACCGCCATCGACTTCGCGTCGATGTCGCGCTTCGAAACCAGATACACGGCCACCAGGCTCATCGCGCCGACGATGACCACCAGGGCGACGATAGTTGCGGCACCGAGATAGTCCCGGCGTCGTTTCGCGGCTGCTTCGTTCTGGTCTCGCCTCGCTTGCGCATCGATCTCTGCTTTCCGACGTTCCCCGGCTTCGGTTTGCTCGGCCGTCATCTGCTTGGCCTTTGCATCGAACAGCTTCTGAACCGGCTCGCTCGAGAGTGTACCGGAAATCATTCCGGCGATGCCTTCCATCAACGTCTTCGCTTCCTCCAGGCTTGCGGCGTTCGCCTGTGCGTCGTGAGCGGCTTTCGCGTCGATGATGATCCGTTGGCTCTCGGCGTAGACCTTCACAAATTCTGTCTTCGCCGCAATTGCTGATGCGTCGCCGGTCATCTGCGTCACGTCGATTTGAGGGAGCAGGACCGGTGTCGTGGTTTCACTTGGATTGTCAGGCATCGTTTCTCCTTCTTGTTTTATCCTACCACACCACCTTCACCCCGGCCCAGGTGGTGATCTTTTCATCGACGGTGAGGAGCGAGGCTCCGTGGGCGAGCGCGGTGGCGGCGATGATGCGGTCGGGCATGTCGGGAACGGCGGCGTGCGGCACCTCCGCGAGGGCGGTGGCCACCTCGACATCGAGGTACGCGAAGCCGAGGCCGGGCGTGCCAGTGACGAAGTCGCGCAGCGCCCGCGTCCAACCCGCGGGGAAGCGGCCTTTGTCTTCCTTGATCTGCACTTCGACGAGAGAGATGGTCGGCAAGAACATTTGGACCGTGCCCCGCGCAACGTCCCGGAAGATCTCGCGAGCCTGTTCCCCGAGCTTCGAGGGGTCGGACCAGAACCAGAGCATCGCGTGCGTGTCGGCAACGTAGGTCGGCATGGCGGCGTCAATCATCAGGAGGCTCCTCGCCCTCGACGTAGCCTGTCCAAAGCTCGCGCCGCGCCTGCTTCATCTCCTCGTAGGTCGGCACCGGCCCGGTCCACGGCGGAAGCAGGGCGCGCAACCGCTCCAGCGGATCCTCGGTCGAACGCGCGCTCGCCTCCGGGTGAAGCTCCGCCTCGATGCGCCGCCGCTCGTCGTCGCCGATGCCGTAGAGCCGGTACACCCGGTCGTCGATTTCGCGCTCGATGCGCTCGATCGGCGGCGGAGTGGCGGAGGCACCCTGGGGACGCTCGCCGTTTGGCGGTCGATGAGCCTCGATCGCTTCGGACGCAAGGCGCGCGAGCGACTCGCGCTCGGCGATTTGCTCGGGAATCCGTATCGGCAGATGCTTGATGAATCTGGCCTCGCATGAGAACCAGCCGCCTCGAAACGGCGTCGACAACCGCGGTGGACGGGTGAGCCAGTCGAAGAGAGTGCTGTTCAGGATGGCGATGAGCGGAAGCGTTATCTCCGGGTCCGACGGAAGCAGCCCGTAGCCGCCGGCAGCCCCACCAAGAAAAAAGAAACTTCCCGACTCGTCCAATGAGAAAGAGGTTCGCTCCACGATGTCTGCCGTCAGGAGTTTCGGCCGGCTCACGACATCGAGCGCCTGGGACCGCGAGTATTGGTACCAAGCTGGACCGCGCCATCGTCCATGCTCACGCGCTTCGAGAGAGCGCTTGTTGCGTTCGAGGTACTCCCACGTTTTCGGGAATTCGGTGGCCAAGCGATCAGCAGGAATGAGCCGCATCCCACCGTTGCCGCGTTCGTACGGAAAGAGAATTGCTCTTCTCGTCGGTAGCAATCCGTAGCGCTTCATCTCCCCGCCCTTGAGGAGCGGGTGGAGGATGGCGCTCTCAATGACCGTCTCCTCACCGAGAGACCTCGAAAAGCACACTGCCAGGGCGTCTCGACTCGACTTCAGATCGACGACGAAGACGGGATCTGCGCCGGTCTTGAGTCCTTGGAAGATGCGCTCGCAAACATCACCGAGAGTCGGTCGCATCTCGAGCAGCCGCGCCGCAAGCTTGTCCGTCCCCGCTCCGAAATCCCACGTCGGCTTCGCGAGCGCGGCAATGGGAAGCGTCTCTGGCTCCTTTGCGAGCGCCTGCTGGAGTTGGCGCGACAGATCTTCTCCCTCCTCGATGCGGCGGACTTTCAGCTCCTGTGCCCCGCCGGGGCGGAGGAAAAGCAGGCAGGTATACGTCGTCGCGCCCTCGAAGACCTGGGCATGGCCGAAATCGACGACCCCGGACACGGCGTTCTTCTCCGCGAGCAGCTTGCGGATGCCTTCTCCGTACTTGGCCTGGAAAAACTTGTGCGGGAGGATGAACCCGACGCGGCCTTCGCTCCGCGCGAGGCTCATCGCCTGCTCGATGAAGAGGACGTAGATGTCGAAGTTTCCCTTCTTCGCGGCGACGAACTTCTCCTTGTAAAGCGCCGCCTCGCGCGGGGCCCACTTCGCGAGCTCCTGAATTCGGATGTACGGCGGGTTCCCGATGACCGCGTCGAAGCCGCCCTTCTCGAAAATGCGCCCGAAGCCGTCCGAGGTGCTCCGCCAATCGAACGGGTGCAGGTCTCCGGCTTGCGTCCAGTCCTTCTGCGCCGTCAAATCCCGTGACGTGAGCAGCGAGTTCCCGCGGCGGATGTTGTCGACGAGCGCCGGCAGGTAGGTCGCGCGCAATTCCATCTGCGGGCTGAGCGTGTCGTCGCGCTCGCCCGCGAGGAGCTGGAGATAGAGCGACATCTGCGCGACCTCGACCGCCTGGGCGTCGAGATCGACTCCGAAGATGCACCGGGTCAGAATCTCCTGCTTGCGCCGGAGCGTCAGCCGCGGCGTGCCGTCGCGCACGATGAAATTCTCGCGGCTCTTCTTCGGCAGCTTCTTGAGATTCGCCAGATAGTAGGCCTCGTGCTTCTCGACGAGGTACTGGAACGCCGCGAGGAGGAAGCTGCCCGAACCGCACGCCGGATCGACGACGCGCAGCTCGAGCATCTCCTCCGGGGTCTTGCCGGCGACGAGGGGCCCGAGCGTTCCTTCGACGATGGCGTCCACGATGTAGCGCGGCGTGTAGTAGACGCCGCCCGCGTGACGGACTTCGGGCTTCTCCTCGACCTTCGCGCGACCGGCCGCGGTCAGGCGCAAGGTGCTCCCGAGGAAGCGTTCGTAGACCGAGCCCAAGAAGTCCGGGCGCACGAAGTCGAAGCGGTACGGCGCCGGGTCGTGCATCCCGTCGATGATGCGCGCGAGGACTTCGTCCTTTTCGACGCGCAGCTTCTCCGATGGGTGTTCGGCGAAGAGCGTGCCGTTGTACTGAGGAGCGAGGCGCCGGAAGAGCTTCACGAGCGCGGGATACAACGCCCGGCGCCGGTCCTCGCGCACCTCCGTCAAGGTCGATTGGAGCAGGTCGCGCGGTTCGATGTCGCGGTCCTCGCAGACGCGAAGGAACACGATGCGGTCGAGAATCCGCTGCGTTGCCGCCGCGAGCGCTTCCGCGGAGTCGAAGTGGTTGCGTAGCGCGAGCTCGGCGGCGAGCTCCTCCCGCCATTTCTCCAGGGTCGCGAGAAACGCATCGTCCATCGGGCGCAGGACTTCCGCCCGCCGCGCGCCCTTGCGAGCCTTGCGCTCCCGTTCGAGGAATCGGTCGAGGTTCCCTTCGGCGACGGCGTCTCGCGAGAGCGTGTCGAACAGGTCGTCGAACCGCTCCAGGTAGGCATCGACCGACAGCTCGAGATCCGGGAGCATGCCGGCCTCGGGCGCGTCCTTTCGGGGCTCGACGAGACCGTCGAACCCGCGGAGGCGGTCGAAGTTCGTCAGCACTCCGAGCGGCGCCTCGCTGGCCCAAGCGCTCGTCTTGATTTGGAACGCGGCGTCGGCATCGTCGATGCTCAGGGACGGCCGCTTCGCCTCGACGAAGAATTTCAGCTCCCGCGCGATGCGAAAACCGTAGTCCGGCCGGCGGCGGTGTCCGCGCACTTTCGTGCGGTCCTCGACGACGACTTCGCAGTCATCACCGATGCGGTGGCGCTCGTTGCGCACATCCCAGCCGAGCGCCACGAAGAACGGATCGAGGTACTCGCTGCGCAGCTTCGCTTCGTCGTAGTCGGCGGAGAGATAGTGCTCGCGGTTCCGGTTGAAGGCCGCGGCCAGTTCGGAGATGCGCGAACGGGCCTCGGCGCGGGAAACAGCCATGGCGGCGCACTCTGCGCGAGCGCTCGGCGCGAGTCAAGCGTTCCTCGGCGGTCCGGGCGGGACCGGAGCTGGCGCGGATGCCGGCGTCACGCCGCGCGGTGGTGGTTCGCCAGTGCGACGCGGCGAGGTTCCGCCCGCCGCTACTCCTCGGCTGCACGGGTCAGCGTCGCCTTCGCGGGGCGCGCGCGGAGAGACTTGACGGCGTGCGCGCGAGGTGTATTCATCGCTCGGCTGGGGTGCGTGTTCGGCACGTTGCCCCGGGACCTTCTGAGACAGTCCGGCGCCGAGGGGAAACGAGCGAAGCATGAACCCGAAGCAAATCCGAGCGACGACGACCCGCCAAGCGTTCTGGACGCTCGACCCGTTCGCGGTCGTGCGGCCGGACGACCTCTGGTACACGAGGCTCGAGACTTTCTTCGGCCGGAACGAGTACGGTCTGTCTGCGAGCATCGGGCGTCGCCTGGAAAG
Source organism: Myxococcales bacterium (assembly GCA_021787845.1). Taxonomy (GTDB): domain Bacteria; phylum Myxococcota; class Myxococcia; order Myxococcales; family JAJYLH01; genus JAJYLH01. The sequence continues at coordinate 132,078 of JAJYLH010000008.1, forward strand.
CGGCGCCGGCGGCCCCGAGTTCATCCATCTCGGCATCGTCGGCGGCGCTGGCACCGGAAAGACGACGCAAGTGCGCGCGGCGCTCGGGAAGAATCCGGCGCTCGTGCCCGCTTGGGTCGATGCGCAAGCCGCTTTCGACACCGGAGCGTTCACCTACTCGGATTTCCTCCTCATCGTCGTGAACGCCGTCGTGAACACGCTCGCGGAGCAACAGCTCGACGTCCCTTCGGCGGAAGCGCAGCTCGTTCACGACTGGTTCGCGGAGGAGTTGCTCGTCGAGGAGCATCGCACGCAGGTGGTGGGTGAGATGAAAGCGGAGCTCAAGGGAAAGCTCGGCATTCCGCTCCTCGCGAAGCTCACGGGCAAGATTGCCGGGCTGCTCAAGAGCGACAACGAGTATCGAAAGGAAGTCCGCAAGCGCGCCGACCGCGATCCGGCGGACCTCTTGCGGCGAACGAACTTCCTGCTCGATGCCGCCGGAGCGGCGCTGAAAGCAACCGGCGCCTCCCGCAAGCTGGTCGTCATCATCGATAACTTGGAAAAGATCCCGGACCGCGGCCTGGTGGACACCGCAATCTTGCGTCGTGCCGCCGAGATCTGCCAACTGCGCGCGCATCTTCTGCTCTTCTTCAACCCCGCTGATCATTACGCTCCAATCTCCGTCCAAGCCGGCGACGCCTACCCGATCCTGACCGTCCCGGTGATGCCTGTCCGCAATGCGAACGAAGGTCCCGCCGTCATCCACGATTCCGCCGCGAAGGCCGTCCGCGCGATGGTCGACAAGCGAGTTGACGCGGAGGCGATCTTCGAGGACCCGGAGAACGCGGTGCAACTGGTGACGCGTTATTCCGGCGGACGGTTGCGCGATGTTCTTCATCTCCTCCGTTATGCCTGCGAGCTCGCGGACGACGGAAAAGCGACGACCGACGATGTCAACCGATCGATCGCGAGGTTGAGCGCCGAGCGATCGGCCATGGCGCATCCGGAGGACTGGCCGCGCTTGGCCGAAGTCCGGCGGGACAAGAAAGTGGCCAATCGCAAGGATGACGGCTACCTGCTTTTGCACTCCCTGGTGCTCAACTACGACGGGGTGCCGTGGTGGGACGTTCATCCGCTCGTCGCGGAGGACACGCGGTTCAAGGAGCACTGGCAACGACTGTCGGGGGTGACCTCCTCGTGACGCCGAGCGAGGCCATCGACCGATCTCCGGAGCTCGCGCGTCTGCTGCGCTTCATCACGGCGGATGCGACCGGCTTCGGCCTCGCCATCGCGACCTACGGCCACGTCTGGGTTCGGGAGGACACCATCGGGGCCGCGGTCGTGGCGACGGCGAACGCTGGTCGAATCGCGGAAGCGGTCGACCTTTCCAACGACGGCCCGGACACCGACCTCCTCTCCGAGCTCCATCTGGCGACGCAGCCGCCTTCGGGCCGCCGGCCCGACACGCTGCTGGTCGTCGGGTTCGAACACTTCCTCCTGGATTTGACCGACAAGGAGGTGCCGACCGCCGCGATTCTCGCCTTGAACTTCGTTCGGGACAGTCTCCCCCAGGAGGTCCCCGCGAAGACGGTCCTCTGGCTCCGTCCCGCGGCGGCGGTCGCGCTCGGAAGGGAAGTGCCGGACCTCGCCGACGTGGTGCTGACCCGATTCAACTTCGAGGCGCCGGTCGAGGCACTGAAGCCCGAGGAACGGCAAACGATCTCGGGAGACTTCAGGATGGCACCGCCGGAGGACCATCCGCGCCTACGCCGCGAGGCGAAGCTTCTGGAGGATATCCTGAAGACGACGCCGGCCGGCTCCCCTCGGCGAATCGAGATTCCGGAACGGCTCGGAGCGATACACGTGCTGCTCGGCGAGCCCGATGTGGCGATGCAGTGGTACGAGCGGGAAGCGGAGGCCGCAAGCGAAGCCAACGATCTGGCTTCGGTGGGTAGAGCCAAAGTGGCGCGGGGCGACATCGCGAACGTTCGTGGCCAAGTCGACTTGGCCTCCAATCTTTACCATGCCGCGATAGTCACCTTTGAGAAGCTGGGAGATCTCCGGTCGCGAACGGCCGTGCTCGCTCGTATCGCCAACCGTCTCGAGGAGCAGGGAAAGCTGGACGAGGCGCTGCGCATTCGAAGGGAAGAGATGCTCCCCGTGTTCGAGCATTTAGGTGATGCACGCCAGCGTGCGATCACCATGGGCGGCATCGCTGAGGTGCTCCGGAAGCGTGGAGAGATTGATGACGCGTGGAGGCTCCGCACCGAAGAAATATTGCCAATCTTCATGCAACTCGGCGATCGGCAGCTCGTAGCGACGGAGAAAGCGCGGATCGCAGACATCCTGCGAGAGCGTGGGGACATGGATGAGGCCCTACGTGTTCTTCGTGAAGACGTCCTTCCGGTGACGCAGCAATTCGGTGATGCGACGGGACGAGCAGTCACGTTCGGCAAAATCGCGGACATCCTTCAGGATCGAGGTCAGCTCGAAGAGGCATTACGCATCCGGCGCGAGGACGAGTTTCCAGTCCACGAGCGTCTGGGCAACGTCCTCCAAGCTGTGGTTACGAAAGCGAAAATTGCCGATATTCTGCGCGCTCGGGGACAACCCGACGAGGCGCTGCGCATCTTTCGCGAGCAGGTTCTCCCCGTATTCGACCAACTGGGCGACGCCCCCGGTCGTGCGGTCACCATCGGCAAGATCGCCAAGGCGCTGCGCGCCAAAGGCCAGGTCGACGAGGCTATTCGCCTACGCCGCGAGGAAGAGCTACCGATTTTCGAACGACTCGGAATCGGCCGCGAGTTGGTCGGTGGGCGCATCAATCTCGTGGTGGAGCTGCTCCAGCGCAACGCCCCCGGCGACCGGGAGGAAGCCGACCGGCTCCTTCGCCTCGCGCTGGCGGACGCCCGGCGGCTCAAGCTTCCAGAAGCCGAGCGGATTCGGCAGCTCCGCCGCGCGATCGGTCTGCCAGAGGCGTAGGACCGGACGAAACGGTCGAGCCTCCGCGCGCGGCTGAGCCGATCGGACCGATCGGTCGGATCGGACTGATCGGTCTGATCGTCCGCGGTCGTTCGCGAGGCCGAGCCGGTTCGTCGCACGCGCGGGCGCGCTCTCGCGCGCGGCTATCGGGCGGTCGTCCGTGAGGCCCGGCCGGTTCGCCAGCTCGCCGCGCGCGGGTCGCCGAAAAGTGCGACTTCCGCTTATCCGGTTGCCGAAGCAGTGCCCCATCCCGCGAGCCCTGAGCGGAGTGGAGGCGATAGCCGGAACGGAGTCGAAGGGCGGGTTGGAGCCGACTTCGAGGCCCGCCCTTCGACTCCGCCGGACGATAGAACCGTCTGGCTCCGCTCAGGGCTCGCGGGAAACGCCAACCTGATCTACTAAGCCTCGAGAGGCTCGCGCGGCGCGCAGATTCTCGACGCGACGTAGCACGACTTCGTGGCACGGGCGTCCAAAGCCCGTGAGCGCTTGGGGACCTGCCATGTCAGCGGGTTCGACTGGGCTTTCACGGGCGAGGACGCCCGTGCCACGATTCCGATCGTCTCCAAGGTCGAGCTTGGGTTGCGGGCGTCGGCCCGCGCTAAGCGAAGCGGAAAGCCCGTAACGCGTCTTCCCGGCTCCCCCACGGTTGGGGAGTCCAAAAAACGCGTCTTCCGGGCTCCCCCACGGTTGGTGCTTCAGCGCTCGTGAGAAATGACCCGTCTCTGCTCGCGAGAAAGGGACCGTGGGCATTCGCGAATGCGGGCGGGTGAGCCGGTGGGGAGCGGTTCCGGTTTTTGGTGGAGGCGGGGCCGCGCCGTG
>JAJYLH010000055.1 GCA_021787845.1 Myxococcales bacterium
CGCGAACAGGCGCGTAACCACCTCTCCCGCTACGCCGACGGCAACCCACGCAACGTCATCCTACGCTCCGCCCCAGCCCACCAGAAGGCTCATCTCCATGTGGTTTCAGAATAGCCGCACCCGTTTCAAATGGGAATCGAAATTGGAGCTGGAGCCGGACACGCCAGTGTCCGGGTGCAGGCACGGACTTCAAGAACCGTAGGGCGGGGGCTTGTCCCATGGGCTTGCCCCCCGCCGCACGCTGACGCCGCCCCCAACGGCGGGGGAAAGCCCCCGCCCCACAATCCTCATTCGCGTTGCCGTGCCTGCGCCCGGACACTGACGTGTCCGGCTCCAATTTCGGCCGAGAAAGAGCATGATCATGAACGTCATCTCGTTCCCCGCCACCAACGCGAAACGGCGCAGAGCCGGAAAAGAGTGCCTTGGCATAGGCACAGTTAGCCCCTCTCCCGCTTGCGGGGGAGGGTTGCGGGAGGGGGCCTTCGCACCGCCCCGAGGATAACGCAGGACGACCTGAGACAACTGCATACCCGGAAAGCGGAGACTGGGTATCCACTCATCTGCGGTGAACGGCCGCCCAGCCTGTTTGGCCTCACCCCCCGCTGCCGCGCGTCTCTCCTCTGCGCGATTGAGCTGCGCAGACGCGAGGGGCTCAAGGCGCTGGAGCTCGGTAACACGTCCAATTCTCTGAGCCCCCTCGCGTTTTCGGCGGTTCCATGCTGATAATGAGAGCGGGCGCGCGGCAGCGGCGGTGAGGCCGGCCGAGCACCGCGCCGCGAGTCGGAGATGTGTGGATACCCAGTAAGCGGAGAGCCCGTCAGATGATCATGCATCTCGGACTTGGGATGTCGCTGGCGCTCGCGGGGGTCGCGCTCGTCGCCTCGACGTTGGCGGGGGTGACCGGTTTCGGCGGCGCGGCGTTGCTGCTGCCCGCGTTGGTGCTGGCCGTCGGTACCCGCGACGCGGTGCCCATCCTGACCATCGCGCAGCTCGTCGGGAACGGGAGCCGCGTCTGGTTCAACCGGCGCGAGCTGAACGGGCGGGTCGTCGGGTGGTTCGCCCTCGGCGGCGTGCCGTTCGCGCTGCTCGGGGGGGTGCTCTTCGCGCGCGCGCCGCTGGCCGGGCTGACTCGCCTCCTGGGCGCCTTCCTGCTGGTGATCGTTCTGTGGCGGCGGCTGCGGCCGAAGACAGAGGTGCATTTCCCGGTTCAGGCTTTCGCCGCCGTGGGCGCCGGGTCGAGCTTCTTGTCGGCGCTGATCGGCAGCGTCGGTCCGCTGATGGCACCGTTCTTCCTGGCCTTCGGGCTGGTCAAGGGCGCGTACATCGGAACCGAGGCGCTCGCGACCGTGACCATGCACGTCGCGAAGCTCGTCGCCTACCGCGGCACCGGGATTCTGCCCGCCACGAGCATCGCCGCGGGCCTGGCGATGGGGCCGGTGATGATTCTCGGCTCCTGGATCGGCAAGCGCATCGTCGACCGCCTCCCCGAGCGCGTCTTCGTCTACCTCATCGAAGGCGTGATGGTCGCGGCGGGCCTGCTGTTCCTGATTCGCGGGCACTGACGGGCAACTGCTTATCGGGATGACCGCACCTCGCTTGGGTTCCTGGCCGCTCGTCCTGAGCGCAGTCGAAGGACGGGCGGTCCGTGCGGCATCGCGCTCGTCCCTCGACTGCGCTCGGGATGAGCGGCATTGCCCACATGGCTTGGTGCGGTCAACCCGATAAGCGCCTCCGGAGGGTAGAGTTCGGCACTCTGGCGAGGGTCGCCAGAGTTCCGGGAGGTACGGTCGGGCATTCTGCCGAGGGTTGCCAGAGTTCCGGAGGGTAGGGTCGGGCACTCTGGCGAGGGTCGCCAGAGTTCCGGAGGGTAGGGTCGGGCACTCTGCCGAGGGTCGCCAGAGTACCGGGGGGTAGGGTCGGGCACTCTGCTGAGGGTCGCCCGAGTACTCGAGAGTAGGGTCGGGCACTCTGCCGAGGGTCGCGAGAGTTCCGGAGGGTAGGGTTCGGCACTCTGCCGAGGGTCGCCAGAGTACCCGAGGGTAGGGTTCGGCACTCTGGCGAGTGTCGCCAGAGTTCCGGAGGGTAGGGTCGGGCACTCTGCCGAGGGTCGCCAGAGTACCGGAGGGCAGGGTTCGGCACTCTGGCGAGTGTCGCCAGAGTCGGGAAACGATAAAGCCTGCCACGTCAGGTGTGGCGCTCGGGGTCGCGAAGCCGTTTCTGCGCTCAGCCCGGCGGGGGACAAGCCCTCGCCCTACGGTCACGCGGAACAGGTGCGTCACCGGATAGGCATGGAAGGAACCTCTCCCGGTGCGTGGAGGAGGGAGGGTGTAGGATGAGCGAGGCGCAGCGCGGCCCATCGACAAGGGCGGCCTACGATGGGCTCGGCTGCCCAACTCGTCCCGCGAGACGACGGCACGAAGGAGCACGCGATGGATGTCACGCCGTTTCTGGACCAGAAGATCGCGCCGCGGGCGGTGTTCGACTCGCTGCCGGAGCGCCGCAGTCGCGTGCGCTTCATGGTCCCGACGCCGGACGGCGACTGGCGCGCGGTGACCTGGGGCGCGTTCGCTCGGCAGATCCGGAGCATCGCGCTCTTCCTCGAAACCGAGCGCCTCGCGTCCGGCGAGCGCGCCGCCATCTACTCGACGAACCGGGTCGAGTGGATCAGCGCGGCGCTCGGCATCCAGGCCGCGGGCGGAGTGATGGTGCCCGTCTACCCGTCGAACACCGCGGAGCAGGCCGCGTACGTGCTCAGCCACAGCGACGCGAAGGTCGTCTTCGTCGACTCGGCCGCGCTCCTCGGGCGGCTGTTCGAAGTCTGGAAGGATCTCGATCAGATTCAGCGCCTCGTGCTCTTCGATGACGCCGTCGACGTCGCGCGGGTGACCGCCGAGCTCCGCCAGCGCGGGCGAGACGTGCCCCGCGACGACGAGCTCGAGCGGCGGCTCGTGCGTTGGGGAAGGGCCATCGCGCGCGGCGAGGAACGCGACCGCGAAGCGCCGGCGCTCTTCGAGGCGCGGATGAACGACGTCTCGCTCTCGCAGCCGGGGATGATGCTCTACACGAGCGGCACGAGCGGGAACCCCAAAGGTGTCCCGCTCACGCATCGCAACGTCGCCGCGAACGGCGTGGACTGGCTGACGACGCTCGCGCCGCTGCTCGATGAGGGCATGGTCGACCTGCTGTGGCTGCCGATGAGCCACATCTTCGGCTTCGGCGAGGCATGCCTCGGCAACACCCTCGGCTTCACGAGCTACCTGTGCGATCCCGCGAGCGTGCTCACGCGTCTGCCCGAGGTGCGTCCGTCGTGCCTGATGAGCGTTCCCAGCATCTGGGACAAGCTCGCGCAGGGCGCGCGGGGCGAGGCGACCGCACAGGCGCGGGTCGAGAAGCTCGGCGAGCTCACCGGCGGCCGGCTGCGCTTCTGCCTCTCGGGCGGCGCCGGCTTGAAGCGCGAGGTGAAGGAGCTGTTCCGCGAAGCCGGGCTCACCATCATCGAAGGCTACGGGCTCACCGAAGCATCGCCGACCTTGACGATGAACCGCCCGGACGCGTTCCGCTTCGACAGCGTCGGCAAGCCGTTCCCGAGCGTCGAGCTCCGGCTGGCGGACGACGGGGAAATCCTCGCCTGCGGGCCCAACGTCTTCGCCGGCTACCACAAGGATGCCGGCGCGACTCGCGACATCTTCACCGAGGACGGCTGGCTGAAGACCGGCGACGTCGGCCGCTGGACCGAGGACGGCTTCCTGCAGATCGTCGATCGCAAGAAGGACATCCTCGTCACGAGCGGCGGCAAGAACGTCGCTCCCGCGAACATCGAGCTGCGCTTCGCCGACGATCCGTTGATCGCGCACGTCGTCGTCGCAGGCGATGGCGAGAAGTACCTGGTCGCGGGCGTGTGGCTGAACGAGGTGGCGGTCGAGGAGCATCTCCAGAAGGCTAGCGTGACGCCCGAGGAACGTGACTTGGCACGCCAGGCGCTGGTGCAGGAGCGGGTCGACCACGTCAACGCGCAGGTCGCGAGCTACGAGAGCATCAAGCGCTTCGCCATCATGCCCCGGCCGCTCACCGTCCAGGACGGGCTTCTGACCGCGACCCTCAAGGTCCGGCGCAAGAAGGTCTACGAGGCGTTCAAGGCGGAGTTCGAGGCACTGTACCGATGAGAGATGTCGCTCCGCCATCCCCTTCCGGTTCACACGTTCTTCACAGTCCCCGGTGCCGACCGCTGATCAGACCGATCGGTCGGATCGGACTGATCGGTCTGATCAGCCCGGCACCATCCGGTTCGCGATGCGGCAGGATCGCACGGGGCGTTGCCGCGCGGCGGGGGACAAGCCCCCGCCCTCCGCCTTCGGACGGACGACGTCGAAACCCGTGGCCGTACCGAACCCGGAGACTGAGGTGTCCTGCTCCAACATCCGCTGAGGGCATGCGATGAGGGACCTCGCCTCCGCGTTCAAGGGCCTTTCGAATCTCGTCAAGCTCCCGGCGCGGGCGAAACCCGCGGTGGGCGTGACGCCGGCCGACGTGGTCCATGCTGAGAACAAGTGGCGGCTGCTGCGCTACCGACTGCGGCCGGAGGGAGCCGCATTCGCGACGCCCATCGTGATGGTGCCCTCGCTCATCAACCGCCACTACGTGCTCGACCTGATGCCCGGGAAGAGCCTCGCCGAGTTCCTCGTCGCGCGAGGGCATGACGTGTACTGCATCGACTGGGGCACGCCGGGCGACGAAGATCGTTTCATCTCCTTCGATGACCTCGCCGATCGCGCGCTCGGGCGGGCACTCTTGCGCGCGTGTCGCGTGAGCGGCTCCGACGCGGCGCATCTCTTCGGCTACTGCCTGGGCGGCACGCTCGCGGTCATCCATGCGGCGGTGCGTCCAGAGCGCGTGCGCTCGCTCGTCGCGCTGGCGGCGCCCGTCCGCTTCGACGACGACGGCCTGCTCGCGCGGTGGACCAACGCGCCCGGGTTCGACGTCGCGGCGCTGGTCGAGGGCATGGGCAACGTGCCCTGGCAGCTCATGCAGAGCGCGTTTCACCTCCTGCGCCCGACCCTCCAGCTTTCGAAGAGCGTGCACCTGCTCGACCGGGCGTGGGACGACGAGTACCTGGACGGCTTTCTCGCGCTCGAGACCTGGGGCAGCGACAACGTCTCGTTCCCGGGGCGCGCGTATCGGGAGTACGTCGAGCGGCTCTATCAGCAGAACCTCTTGCACAAGGGCGAGCTGCGCCTCTCCGGACGACTGGCGCGGATGGAGTCGATCGCGATGCCGGTGCTCGCGATTGCCTTCCAGCACGACAACATCGTCCCGCAGGCAACGGCGGCGGAGCTCATCGACCGCGTCGGGAGCGAAGACAAGGAGCTGTGGACCCTTCCCGGCGGGCACGTCGGCGCGGTGGTATCTCGGGCCGCGGCCAAGGGGCTGTGGCCGAAGCTGAGCGCCTGGTGGGCCGTGCGCGATTGACGAGAAGGGCGGTTCGCCCCCGCAACCCCTCGCGGTAGGATGGGTGGAGCGTCAGCGCAGCCCATCGACGTGCGGCTCAAGCCATCCGATGCCCGCAAGCGTATCAACCGGATAGGCATGGAACGATGGGCTACGCTGACGCTCCACCCATCCTCCCTCCTTCCGCTCATCCCTTTGCGCGGTCGAGGGATGGGCGCCGCCGCGAAGAACCGCTCGTCCCTCGTCCTTCGACTGGCGCTCAGGATGAGCGGTTCTTCGTTTGGGCACGGATTCTGTCTTGGACAGGAGTAGCCCTGTCTACATCGTGCATTCCTGGGCGCACACGCCGTTCTGGCAGGGCTTGCCGCCGCAGTCGGAGGCGCTCTGGCAGGCGTTGTCCGACTTGCAGACGGGCGTGGCGCCGCTGGTGTCGCACGAGTAGTTCATCGCGCACTGGCTCGCCGGGTCGGCGGCGCAGGGCCCGGAGGTCGGGGCCGGCGCGCACTTCCCGTTGACGCAGGCGAGACTGAGCTCGCATCCGGTCATGGCGTACTCCGCGCCGGCCGGTGTGGCGGTGCAAGTGCCGCCGTTGCCGACCCAGCTCGAGCAGGTTCCCGCCGTCACCGTCATTTGGCCAGAAGAACCCCCCGAAACCGCGAAGCCGAGGCAGACGAGTTGGGGGCCGCAACCCGACACGCCCGAGGCGGGATCAGACTGAGTCCCGCAGGGCTGGCCCTTCGCGATGTCCGCTTTGCACGTGCCGCTTTCGCCCGCCATGTCGCAAAACAAACCGGACGCGCAGTCGTTGTCGGAGGAGCAGGTCGCCCCGGCGTTTCCCGCGTTCGGCGCCGCGCACTGGCCCTGGGAGCTGCCGTTGCCGATAGCGCAGTAACCGCTCTGGCAGTCGCTGTTGTCGTTGCACGAACCTCCGTTCGCCTGAACGGCGGTGCACTTGTTGGTCGTCGAGTCGCAGTAGGCGCCGTGCGTGCACCCGGCGTTCGAGCAGTCCGCGCCGACGGCGGCGTTGGCGACGCAATGGTCCGGGCAGGTCTGGCCCTGGCACGTCCCGTCGACGCACTCGCTGTCGTTCGCGCAGGCCCCACCCGTCTGGACCTTCGCGACCAGCACCGCGCTACAGTCGCTAATCTGCGCGTTGAGACCGTTGAGGCCGGACGCGCAAGCCAGGGAGCCGATGTCGTTGAGACAGCTCTGGGCCTTCGCCGTGTCGAAGCCCAGGCGGCCGGCTTTCACCTCGGCCGAAACGTAGCCCAGGTCGACGTTGAGCCCGCCCGAACAGAAGGCGTACTCCATCTCGGGAACACAGCGCGTCATGTAGGCGCACAGAGCGGATTGAGCCTTGGTGGCGAAGTTGTCGGCGGTGACCGCGCCGCCTCCGCCTCCGTTGCCATTGCCATTGCCGTTGCTGTTGGTCGGCCCACAGGCAACGACCGCCGCCACCAGGGCGAGCGAGAGCACGTATTTGATCGAACGCATGGAAGAGCTCCTGTCATGGAAACGCTGAGTGGTTGGGAAAGGCCCTACGTCGTCGAACCGAGCTGGGATCGTGCGATAACCCATGGCCGGCGAGGCTAGCCCGGGGGAGAAGCCGGTGTCAAGCGCGGGGCCGCGCGGGTTCCCGCTGTCCGCGCTTGACGGGCGGCCCATGGTCGGTCTAGGCTCCGCGCGCGCCGAACCTTCGGCGACGTGGGGCTGGAGGACGAGCGGGCGAAGATGCTCGTCCCGAGGTGACGTGCGGATGTGGAAAACGGTGGAAGGCTCGACGGGGCGCCTCATTCAGCTTTGCCTCGCCATGTTCTCGTTCTACGTCGTCTTCGGGACCGCCACCAAGGCATTCACGGCCAGCTCGGCCCTCCAACCCCCGATGTCCCCGGTCGGTTTCCTGCTGTGGACCACCGTGGGCGGGTCCGGGATCTGCTTGGCGGTGGTGTTTCTCGGCGGCTGGTTTCGGCGCGAGTCCGCCCAGACCTTTTCGCTGCTCGGCCTGCGGCTGCCCGTGGAGGCCCGCTACGTCATCCTTGCCGGCATCTTCACGGCGGTCATCATCCCGACCACGACGCTGCTCTACATCCTTCTCAAGTCGGTGATGGTGGCGATGGTCGTCATGCGCGCCAGCATCATCGTGTCCAGCCGCATCATCGACGAGATTCAGAAGCGCATGGGCATCCTCAAGAAGACCGTCTACTGGGAAGAGAACGTGGCCGTCGGTTTCGCCATCGTCGCGTTCTCGGCGCAGGCATTGGGCGCGACCAAGACCGATTTCGACTTCCTCTACAACACGCCCGCGCTCATCGTGCTCATCGCTTTCGTGGTGGCCTACGCGCTGCGCATCTTCATCATGAACTACTACAAGAACACTCGCCCCAAGGGCACCGAGCAGAACAACAAGTGGTACTTCTCCGTCGAGCAGATTTCCGCCAGCGTCACGATGCTCCTCGTCGGCATCGTCCTCTTCTTCGTCCCGAGCCACTTTGCAGCGATCGTGGACCTCCATCGGTCGGTGGTGGCGCCCAACCCGAACTGGCCGTGGGCGCTGATCATCGGTCTCGTGTACGGCATGGTGGCCTTCTTCGGCGTCTTCATCTTCATGTTCAAGGGACGAACGGCGACTTTCGCGGGCCTGGCCTATTCGCAGACGTCCCTCGCCGCCGGCACCATCGCGACGCTCGCCGCCTATTTCCTCCTCCACCTGCCGTTCCCGACGGTCCGCGACTGGCTTTCCTTGGCGCTGATCGCGGTTGCCTTCACGTTCCTCGGTCTCGCCGAGCGCAAGCGGGTCGTCGAGCTGGCCCAGACGCACGAGTTGGAGCCGGTCGGCGGCGGGCCGGCCGCCGGGGCGGGAGCGGTTGCGCCGCAACCTTGAAGCGGCTTGGCTCAGCTCAGATTGCAGCGCCGCGGGTCAAGCTCTCCGCGTCCTGCCAGCGGCGAATCGCGTCGGGCATCGGCGGCGAAACCGGGTCGACGCCGACGAGCTCCATCAGCTTCGGTGCGGGGACCATCCCTGCGCGATCGCGAAACGACCCGCGGACGATGGCGCTCGCCGCGAGCTCTCCCGCCACGTAGAAGCGCTGCTGGAGATAGAACCAGCGCTCGTCCCAACAGACCGCCCGGGTCGCCAGCTCGAACCGGTCGAGGAGCAGGAGCGGTCTCCGGTAGCGGATGGTCAAGGACGCCACGATGGGCCGCCAGCGGTTCTCGAGGACGACCCGGCCCATCCCGTTGCGCACGACGAGGTCGAACCGGCCGAAGTCCATGTGCGTCAGGTAGCGCCCGTTGTTCATGTGGCCGTTGGTGTCGAGGTCGTGCGGCCACACGCGCCGAGCGAGACGGCTCTCGCCGAGCGCGCCGAGCCTCGGCCGCAGGAGCGACCGGGTGAGCGCGCCGGCGAGCTGGACGGTGTACAGCAGCATGGCCAAGGAGAATGCGCGCGGTCGGCTCGGCCGTCGAGCGTTCGGGCGTGCACCTGGGCGCGGCCGGCGACATCTTCGACTTGACCGATCGGACCGATCGGACCGATCGGTCGGATTGGAGACTCCGCATGGTGCGCATCAAGAGAGCCTACGAACCGCCCGCCCCGACTGACGGGCGCCGGGTGCTGGTCGATCGCCTGTGGCCGCGTGGCTTGAAGAAGGAGGACGCCTCGCTCGATGACTGGGCGAAAGCGCTCGCGCCGAGCGACGAGCTGCGCCGCTGGTTCGCGCACGAGCCGGCGAAGTTCGACGAGTTCGCTGCCCGCTACCTGGCCGAGCTATCGGGCGAGGAGGCGCGAGCGAAGCTGCGCGAGCTCGAGCGCCAGGCGAAGACCGAAACGGTGACGCTCGTCTTCGCCGCGAAGGACGAGGCCCACAACAACGCGGTCGTGCTCCGGGAGCTGCTGGCGAAGCGCGGCGCGAAGCCGTCGGCGCGGCGAACGGCTCGCCCGGCGAAGAAGCTGGTCCCGCACTGAACGACCGATCGGACCGATCCGTCCGATCCGACCGATCGGTCCGAGGCGCGTACGCGGCTTTCAGGCGCGCGCGTCCACCTCGCGCGTCGTCTGGGCGCGCTTGAGCTGCCGGCGCACGTACGCGGCGTCGACGACGACCTTGCGGCTGCCGAGCTCGGGGGCTTCGAAGAGCACGTCGGCGCAGACCTCTTCGAGAATCGCCCGCAGGCCGCGCGCGCCGACCTGCCGCGCGAGCGCGTAGCGCACGATCTCCCGCACCGCGCTCTGCCGCACGACCAGGTCCACGCCATCGAGCGCCAGCCGCGACCGGAACTCCTTGACCACCGCGTCCTCCGGCTCGACGAGAATCCGCTCCAGCTCGTGCGCCGTCAGCGACCGCAGCTCGACCACCACCGGCAGGCGGCCCAAAAACTCCGTCAGCATTCCGTAGGCGACGAGATCCTTCGTCTCTATCCGGCGCCGCTCCCGCTGCCCGGTTCCTCTGCCGCTGTCGAAGCCGATTGGCCGGCGCGTCTCCAGGTCGCCGTAGAGGTCGGTGAAGGTCCCCGCGCAGACGAAGAGGATGCCGGTCGTGTCGATGACCACGCTTTCCTGCCGGCTCCAGGGCTGCCCGGCGCCCGCCGGGACCTGCACCTCGCGCCCTTCGAGCAGCTTCAGGAGCGCCTGCTGCACGCCCTCGCCGCCGATGTCCCGCGCGCCCGCGCCGTTCTGCGCGCCCTGCGACCGGCGGGCGAGCTTGTCCACCTCGTCGATGAAGACCACCCCGCGTTGCGTGTCCTCGACCGAATGGCCGGCGCGCAGGTAGAGGTCGGTGATCATCAGCTCGACGTCCTTGCCGTAGTAGCCGGCCTCCGTGTACTCGGTCGCGTCGGCGACGGTGATGGGCGCGCGCAACACGCCAGCGAGGTGCTGGGCGAGCAGCGTCTTGCCCGACCCGGTCGGACCGATGAGGAGGATGTTCGACTTCCTCCACAGCCCGTCGTAGCCCCGCCGCACCGCTTCTGCTCGGCGCATGTGCGCGTACGCCGCGAGGGCGATGGCGCGCTTGGCGTCCTGCTGCCCGATGACGTGACGATCGAGGTGCTCCAAGATGTCACGCGGGGTTGGCAACGGAGCATGCTCAGGCCGGGTGAGCTTCATCCGTGCCCCCGCCAGCCCAGGTGAGTAGCCGCCGACCATCGGCGCTCAGGACCGGGACCACGCCAACGCTAACCGCGCGATCGCGCCGACGGTAGCCGTGGCGAGCTGGCGGGCGCTGAGGATGCCAGGCAAGAAAGAGCGGGAACGGCTTGCTGGCCGGCTATTGCGGCGCGACGGCGATCGCCTGCGACACCGAGCTCGACTGGGCGAACTGGTCGGTCACGGTCAGCGTGACGACGTAGTTGCCCTTCACGTTCAGGTTCGCGACGTCGGTCTTGATGTTGGTCGGCGTGCTCAACGTCGCGGTCGAACCGGCCGGCTTGTTGGTCAACGCCCACTGGAAGGTCAGCGTGTCCGTCGCTTCCGGCCCGGTAGAACCGCTCCCGTCCAGCGTGAGCACCATCCCGACCTGCGGCGCGGTCGTGCACTGGCTCGAGCCCGCCTGGTGCGCGCAGACCGTGATCTTCGGCACCGGCGGGAAGTTCGGAGTGTTCTCGCTCAAGAGGTCGACCTCGTACGCGCCGCCGTTGCTCGCGTAGGACGGGTCGTCACTGACGATGCGCAGCTTCGCCGAGTCGTTCGCCAGGCTCACCGCGTCGTTGAAGGTGACGACCAGGTCGTCGTGCCCAGCAGGAGCGACGCTGGCCGCCGCGAAGGTCGGAATCGAGTAGCTCCCCATCGGATTGGTGCTCGCGGGAATCGTGACGCTCGAAACGTGCAGGGTCGCGCTGCCCGCGTTCTCCAGCCGCACCGTCCGCGTCAACCCTTTCGCGCCCGTCGCGGTCTGGCCGAAATCGATCGGCGGATCCTGCTCCGCGCCGGTGGTCGGGTCGAGCCACTTGACGACCAGCTCCGGGTCCGTCCCGCCGATCAGCGTGACGCTCGCGGTCTCGGTCCCGCCGGGAGTGGTCGCGGTCACCAACACCGTTGCCTTGTCCACCGTGGCCTGCTCCGGCGTGTAGGTCACCGTCACGTCTTTCGAGCTGCTCGCGGGCACGTCGATCGTTTCCGTCTCCGGTCCGCTCGGCCCCAGCGTGAACGCCTTCGTCCCGCCATCCGGCTTGATCGTGATGCCGACGCCGTTCAGGCCAGCGGTACCGCTGTTGATCACCGTGAAGGTCTGCGACTCCGGCGTCCCGGTCTGCGCGTGGAAGAACGTCAGCTCCGTCGGGTCGACGCTCAACGCCGGCGCGACCGAGTTCGCGAACATCCCCAGCTCCCACACGCCGGGGTCGGTCCCGCCGTTCTTCGGCTGCGGATCGGTGCTGACGATCTTCATCCGGATGTTCGGCGTCAGCGACAGCTTCGGCGGCGGCGAGAAGCGCACCGTCACGTCGCGCGCCTCGCCTCCGCGCAGGACGAACGGCGCCTGGTCTTTCGGCGTCGAGAAGAGGCGCGCGTCGGAGAGCGCCTGGGAGCTCGTCGGGTCCGGGTAGGCCTGCGGGTCCGGATAGAACGACATCGACTGCACGGTGAGGTTGCCGCAACCGTTGTTCGCGAGGTGGGCGACCCGGTCCGCCGTCTGCCCGGCCGGGATGTTGTCGAACTCCAGGTCGTTGCAGGGCTGGAGCTGTGAGTCGCCAGCGGTCTGTGGGCAGGTCACCTCGAAGTCGACGTCGGGCAGGTTCGAGCCGTTGCCGACGAGCGTCGCGTGCTGGGTGCCGTTCGTCTCCGCGTCGGTCACCACGTCGAACGCGCCGGCGAACTCGTCCGCCGTCGGGGGGGTGAAGCCCACCCGCACAGCGACCTGCTGGCCGGGGTCGAGGCTCGCCGGCAGCGGCGCGAGGAGCGTGAAAGAGACGCCACTCACCGTGCTCTTCGTCGCGTCGATGTCGATCGGCACGGTGCCAGTGTTCTCGAGGAGAATCTGTTGCTCGCTCGTCGCGTTCAGGCAGCCGACCCCGAAATCGAGGCTCTTGGGCGACATCACGAGGACGCTCGTCGCGTGCTGCAGGTGCGTGCCCCCGCAGTTGCAGGCGGCGAAGAACGGCAGGACGAGCGAAATTGCGAGACGGCGCGCGCGCATCTTTGGGCCTCGCCCCCGGCAGGCAAGAGCGCCCGGGCGGCCGCACACGATAGCTGCCCGTCCGGTCGCCGGACAACGGCGCGACGGTCCGCCTCCATGCCTTTCGCGAGGCACGAGCCGGCCCTAGCCTTTCGCGGCGGTGATCGGCCTTTCGAGCATCCGCTGGCGGACGAGAAGCCTTGCGGCCACGACACGAGCGGCCGACGCTTGCGCACCGCCCGCGCTTCGCGAGACAACGGGACCGCATGGATCGGCAGAATCTTCGGCAGCTCTACGAACGCTACGCTGGCCACGTCCACGGCCGCTGCCGGTATCTGCTCAAGGACGAGGAAGCGGCCCGCGACGCGGTGCAGGAGGTCTTCCTCAAGGCGCTCGATCACGGCGACGCGTTTCGAAACGAGGCGCAACCGTCGACCTGGCTCATCCGCATCGCCACCAACTACTGCCTGAACGTCCTGCGCGCGCAGGCGAACAAGACCCGTCAAGCCGTGCGGGAGGGCCGCCTCGAAGTAGCAGGGCCGCAGGCCCTCTGGAGCACCGACCGCGCCGAGCGCCGCCAGCTCGTGCGCGAGCTGCTGGAACAGGTCGACCAGGAAACCGCCGCGGTCGCCGTCCACTACTTCGTCGACGAGATGACCCAGGAGGAGATCGGCGAAATCGTCGGGCGCTCGCTCCCCACCGTGCGCAAGCGGCTACGCGAGTTCATCGACGCGGCGAGCGCCCTCGCCGGCGAGCCTCCGTCGACCGCCGTCGGACGCTGACGTCGCCTTGGCCTCGTGTCCTCGCGCCGTTCTTTTCCAGTGACGCCGGTCACAGGTGTCCAACGCCGTCGAGGAGGCACGCGATGAACGAGCTGTCCCCCATCGAAGCGGCCTGCGGAGGGCCGAGCCTGGCGACCTTGCGCCGCTACGACACCGGCGAGCTCGCGCCGGCGGACGCGGCGCGGGTCCAGGCCCACGTCGACGGGTGCGAGGCCTGCCAGGCGGTGCTGGGCGATTTTTCCGCCGAGCGAACCGCGGTACGGCTCGAAGTCCCGTTCAGCGCAATCGAAGCGAGGCTACCCGGCGGCCGCGCGCTCGCCAAGCTGCGCCGCTTCAGCCTCTATCTCGCGCTGCCGCTCATCGGCGCCGCTGCCGCCCTCTTCCTCGTCCCGCGCCGGACCACGAACGGCGAGGCGCCGGCCATCCGCCGCAAGGGCGCCCGGCTCGACTATTTCGTCAAGACGCCCGCGGGCGTGCGTCCCGGCAACCAGTTCGCCGGCCTGCGCCCGGGCGACCGGATTCGGTTCCGCTACGATGCCGAGCGGATGAAGTACGTCCTGATCGTCGGCGTCGACCCCGACGGCAAGGTGTCTGCGTACGCCGCGAGCGGCGATCGGTCGATGCGCTCGGCGGGCCCCGGCCTCAACCTCGTCCCGAGCGCGGTCACCCTCGACGCCGACCCGCAGCCGGAGCGGGTCTTCGCGCTCTTCTCGAACGAGCCGATCGCGGTGGACGAAATCGTGCCCGCGGCGAAGGACGCGCTGCACGAGGCGCACGGCGACGTCACGCGCGTGAAGCATTTGCCGCTGGCGCGCGACGTGGAGCAAGCGACGGTGCTCCTCCGACGGGCGCCCTGACGCAAGAGAAGAAGGCGGATGCGAAGAGCGCTCGTCATCGCCGGAATCGTCCTCGCCGCGTCCTTCGCGCGCGCGCAGGCGGGCGAAACGCGCGCGGCGGTGATCGTCGGCGACAATGACGGCGGCAGCGGTGCCGTCCGGCTGCGGTACGCGGTGACCGACGCGGAGCGGATCGATCGCATCCTCACGACGCTCGGGGGAGTCCTTCCGGCGAACGCGTTCCTCCTGCGCCACCCGACGGTCGCCCAGCTCGAGCAGGCGCTCACCGACGCCGACCGCCGCGCGCACGGCGGGGTCGTCTTCTTCTACTTCTCCGGCCACTCCCGCGACGGGGCGCTTCGCCTGGGAGAGGAAGCGCTCCCGCTCCCCGAGCTGCGCCGGCGGCTCTCCGCTCTCCACGCGCGGGTGAAGGTCGCCATCCTCGACAGTTGCAACAGCGGCGAGCTCATCCGGTCGAAGGGCGGCACGGTCGGCCCGCCCTTTCGCGTCAGCATCGAGGCGCCGGGCCCCGAGGGCCTCGCCGTCCTCGCCTCCAGCGCCGCCGGCGAAGACTCGCAGGAGTCCGACCTCTTGGGGGCCTCGTTCTTCACCTACTACCTCGCGTCCGGCCTGCGCGGCGACGCGGACACGAACCAGGACGGCAAGGTGACCCTCTCGGAGGCCTACGACTACGCCTACGCGCGAACGGTGGCGGAGACCGCCGAGGCCCGCGCCGGGCTCCAGCACCCGACCTACGGCTACACGCTCTCCGGCACCGGTGACGTATGGCTCACCGACGTGTCCAACGCGACCGCGGCCCTCATCCTCCCGCCCGATTCCAGCGGCGACTACGTCATCGTCGACGCCCGCAAGCGCACCCTGGTCGCGGAGGTGGACAAGGCGAAGGGTACCCGCCGGACGGTAGCCCTCCCGCCCTCGACCTACGAGGTGAAGCGCCGCGACGGGGACCACGCGCTCTTCGCCCGGGTGCGCCTGTCGAAGGGAGACCAGGTGACCCTCTTCGACGGCGCGATGGAGCGCATCGCCCTCGCCCGCAACCTCGTCAAAGGCCCCGACTGGGCGGGCGACCTGGCCCGGGTGCGGCCGTGGCGCTTGAGCGTCTCGGCGGGGGCCGCGCGGCAGTTCTTCTTCGCCGCCGCCACCCGCTCCGACTACTTCCCCGACTTGACGCTGGGCGAAATCGATGTCGAGCTACGGGACCTCTTCTCCAGCGCGGCGCCGGTCCTGGGTATCGACTTCGCGGCGGGCACCGCGCCCTTGACCTTGAAGCTCGGCGAAACCGCCATCGTGAGCCAGGTGACCCAGTGGATGGGCGGCGTGAGCTTTCTCGAGGAGCTGCCGGCGGGCCGCTTCAAGCCATACCTGGGCGTCCGGCTGAGCGTCATCGACGTCGAGCGCGGCTTCTCGCCCACTTCGAGCGGCCAGTCGTTTCCGAGCCAATCGCTTCTGACGAGCGCTCCCGGAGTCGTGGCCGGGGTGAACGTGCGGCTCGTCGGCCGGCTCGCGCTGGGCGTGCGGGCGCGCGCGAGCTTTCTCCTCTACCGCTCGCAGGACCAGGACCTCTCGCTCGGCTACGCCGACGTGGGCCTGGTCCTGAAATGGGAGCTCTAGATGAACCTGGCCAAGGTCGCCGCGGCGGTCGCCCTCATCGGCTTGGCGGGAGCGCTCCCGGCCTGCGGCGGCCTCTCGAACGAGGAGCTGCAGGCGCTGGCCGTGCTCCCGGACGGCCACCTCGCGGTCCAGGCGCCGGAGGACGACGGGCAGGCGCTGGGCGCGAATGGCCCCGGCAACGCTTCCGCTCCCCTCACCGGCCCGGGCATCGTCCGGCAGGCGAACGTCACCGCGGCCGTCCTGAACCTCTACCTCGCCCAGGTGGTCGCGCACATCCAGTCGATCGCCCAGCGGCGGCCGTCGAGCCGGGCCGGGCACCGGTTCGTCTGGGGACCGTTTCCGATTCGCGGCCGGTACTTCGCCCGGGTGACGATCGGCCGCGACCCGACCGCGACCTGTCCGGGCGAAGCGGCCGCGGTCGATGACGGCCAACCGCGTTTCCGTTTCACGGTCGAGCTGTCGGACGCGACGACGGGCACCTTCCGTGGGGTCGTCACCGGCCAGGTACACGGCTCCGACTTCGACCATTCCTGCGGCAGCCTGACCTTCGACAAGTCGGTCGACCAGGCCTTCGGCGGCGCTGCCGCTCTCCACGACCCGGCGTCGGTCACCATCGGCTGGACCCGCGACGACACCGCCCACGCCCTGGACGTGCAGCTCAGCTACGCCGACCACGGTGGGAGCGACCTGGTCGGCGGGGTCGATTACCAGTTCGAACGAGGCCCGAGCAACGAGCACCGACAGTTCGCGTTCGTGGCGCCGGTCAACCTGGTACGCGGCAGCGCTCTCGAGAACCTCCACGCGGCGGTGCAATGGAGCGGCGCCCACGCGACCGCCGGCCGCGCCGACTACCAGCTCGACGGCGGCGACGTCGTCGGCGTCCTGAAGGGCACCGCCTGCTGGAACGGCCGGGAGCGCTACCGCGACGACTGGACCGGACTCACCGGCGATCCGAGCGTCTGCGGCGCGTTCGAAGCGCTGCCGCCACCCTGACCAACGCGGCTAGACTGCCCTTGCCGTGCACGTCACCTGGGTCGTCGTCGCCGAAGTGGTCTACGTCGTGTCGCTCGCGACGTGGATCGTGCTGGAGAAGCGCCAGCCGCTCGCGACCATCGCCTGGGTCCTCTCGCTCGCGCTGCTTCCCATCGTCGGGTTTCCCCTCTACTGGCTGCTCGGGCCTCGCCGCCTCCGGCGCAAGCGCTCGCGTCGCGCGCTCGCTCTCAGCCGCATCCGGGCGTCGCTCCCGGACGTGCGCGCGCTGGCCGACCCGAGCCTCGGCGTCGTCCACGAGAAGCTCGACGCCCGGCGGCGGCAGCTCATCGCGCTCGCGCTCAACAACAGCCAAGCGCCCTTGTCGGCCGGCAACGACGCGCGCGTCCTGCGCAACGGCGCCGCCTGCTACGCGGCCATCGAACGCGCGGTCCGCGCCGCCCGGCACCACGTGCATTTCCAGTACTACATCTTCGAGCCCGACGAAGCCGGCCGCCGCTTTCGCGACCTGCTCGTCGAGAGGGCCGAGAGCGGTGCCGAGGTGCGTCTCTTGGTCGACGGGTTCGGCTCCCACAAGCTCTCCCGCCGGTTCCTCGCTCCGCTCGGCCGCGCGGGGGTGGAGCTCGCGTTCTTCAACCCCGTCGCCTTCGCCCGCCTGCGTCCGGCGAATTTTCGCAACCACCGCAAGATCGTGGTGGTCGACGGCGAGGTCGCGTTCACCGGTGGCTTGAACGTCGGCGACGAGTACCTGGGCCTCGCGCCGACGGCGGGCGCCTGGCGCGACACCCATCTGGAAATCCGGGGACCGGGAGCGCTCGCGCTCCAACGGCTGTTCGCCGAGGACTGGAGCTACGCGACCGGCCGCTCCATCGCGACCAGCTCCTATTTCGAGGAGCATCCCGGGACCGGCGACGCGCTGGTGCAGATCGTCGGCTCGGGCCCGGACCGCGACTGGCAGGCGATTGCGCAAGTCTTCTTCGCCGCCATCGCGAGCGCGCGCGACCGGGTGCTCTTGACGACCGCCTACTTCTGCCCGGACGAGCCCGCGCTCGCCGCACTCACCACCGCCGCCCTGCGCGGGGTCGACGTGCAGCTCCTCCTGCCGCGCAAGACCGATTCCCTCCTCACCCGCGCCGCCGGCCGCAGCTTCTTCGACGAGCTGCTGCGGGCGGGGGTGCGCATCTACGAGTACCTGCCGGGCCTCTTGCACGCGAAGACGCTGGTCGTCGACGAGGCGTTCGCCGCGATCGGGAGCGCGAACTTCGACCAGCGGAGCTTCCGCCTCAACTTCGAGGCGACAGCGCTCCTCTACAGCGAGACCGTCGCCGAGGACCTCGCGACCATCTTCGAGCAGGACCTGACGGTCTCCCGCGAGATCACGGTCGAGGATCGGCAGGGCCGCGGCGCTCTCGACAAGCTCAGCGAAGCGGGCGCGCGGCTCCTCTCGCCGCTGTTGTGAACCACATCGGGCACCCAAGCGGGGGTCGCCGCCCACCAGTCGTCCCGCTCGGCCTCGCAAGAGCTCGCCACGCCGGCGCGCCCGCGACCGCTCACGGCGCCGCGAACGGGTCGGTGGACGGGGGCGCTGCCGAGTAGCTCACCTCGCCGTCGGCCCCGACGGTGAGAAGCCCCAAGCAGGAGAAGCTCTGCTTGCCGCCGGCGACGTCCTGGGCGATCGAATCGCTGGCGAGGTCCGAGAGGATCAGGTCGAACCGCCTCTCCGCGAGCACCGTTCCGTCGCGCTTGCGCAAAGAGAGCCAGGCCGGGACCTCGATGTCGCTTCCGCCAGCCCTGGCCGCGACGATCGCATATCGCCCACGAGGAGCGCTATCAGCGAGCACCACCGCTTCCGCCCCCTGGTTCGACGCGCTCGACAGCTCGAGCTTCGCCTGCCACGCCCCATCCGCCACGAAGGTCGGCGTCCTCGCGTTCACTTCGGCCCCGCCGAGCTTCGGCCCGACCAGGAGCCGCAGGTCGAGGTCGGCGTCGCCAGACCAGGTCAGCTCGGCGATCACGCCGATGCGCGGGTCGCTCGGCTTCGCGACCACGTCGAACGCGCCGTGGCCCGCGGCTCCGGCCACGTACAGGACGAGAGCGCCGCCGGATGACGCCAGCGCTTCCCCACTCACCTGGGTGCCCGCCTCGAGCGGCCACAACAGGTTCCACTGCGGGTCGTACGCCCACGCGGTGTCGATGGTCGTTCCCCAACCGCCTGAAAGCGACAGCACGTCCTCGTTCTGGGAAACGGCCGGCGCCCGAGCCAGGGTCGTGTCGGGCACCTTCACCGCGAGCAGGTAGCTCTCGGTTCCGAGGGGGACCCCGTCCTTAGACTTCGC
Organism: Myxococcales bacterium; assembly: GCA_021787845.1. GTDB lineage: Bacteria > Myxococcota > Myxococcia > Myxococcales > JAJYLH01 > JAJYLH01. Next base: position 19,131 of record JAJYLH010000055.1, read on the forward strand.
TTGGACCGTGAATCGCCGCCACTGTCCGACGACGGTCGGCATGCCCTGCAGCGTGCCGTTGCCGTCTAGCGTGATGCCGTCCGGGAGCGCTCCCGCCGTCAACGAGACCACCGGCGGCACCCCGTCGCTGACCACGCTTCCCTGAACGGCGACGAAAGGCGAGACGAGCGGCGACGCGAGCGGGACCAGCTCGGCCGTTGGCGGCGGCAGGGGCTTGTCGGCGCCGCCGCAGCCCGGCATCAGGGTCATGCTGAGCAGAACCGCACCCGCCCTCCAAAGCGCGCCGCCTCGCGTCCGCCCGGCCATGGTCCTTCCCCCGAGCGGTGAAGCTGGGACGCGGCCTTTGCGCTCGCAAGGTCGCCTCGAAAGAGCACAGCGCGCGGAGAAACGAGCGCGGCCGACTCCGCTGACGGAATCGGCCGCGTCGATGGTGCCCAGGGCGAGATTCGAACTCGCACGCCGCGAGGCGCTACCCCCTCAAGATAGTGTGTCTACCAGTTCCACCACCTGGGCTCTTGGGTCGTCGCCGCGGGCTTTTCGCCCATCCGCGCGGCGGAGACGCCTTGTTAGCACCGGCCACCTTCGAGAGCAACCGATTCTTCCGCGGCTACTTCTTCTTCGCCGCGGGAGGCGCCGGGAGCGGAGCGGAAGCCGGCGCGCTCTTCGGCGCGGTCGAGGCCGCTGGAGCCGGCGCGCTCTTCGGCGCGGTCGACGAGGTCGCGGCCGGCTTCGGGGCCGTGGTGGCGGCATGCTGGGCAGGAGCGCTCGAGGGCACCACGGAGCTCGACCGGGAGGAGATGATCGCGAGCAGCATCGAGACCGCCATGAAGAGGACGGCGGAGCCGACGGTGATCTTCTCGAGCAGCGAGGTCGACCCGCGCCCACCGAAAGCGGAGCCGGACCCTCCGCCGCCGGTGATGCCGCCCAGACCGGGTTCCTTTCCCGGCTGCATCAGGATCACGAGGATCAAGAAGAGGCTGACGAGGACGAGCACGATGGTCAAAAGCGTCTGCATGCGTTGCGCTCGGAGCTGGCCTGACGCGGCGCCAAAGCCGCGTGAAGGGCGCCCTCCATAACGCAGGAGGCCCGCGTTTGGAAAGCGAAAACCGCCGCGGTGGCGGGATCGTTCCCGGCTAGCGGCGGCGGGCGGCGGCGACGATGCGCGCGAAATCGTCCGCCTTCAGGCTCGCTCCACCGACGAGCGCGCCGTCGACATCCGGCAGCGCCAGTAGCTCCGCCGCGTTGTCCGGCTTGACGCTGCCGCCGTACTGGATGCGCACCTTGTCGGCGACCGCCCGGCCGGCGAGGTCGGAAATCCACCCCCGCAGCGCCTGGTGGACCTCCTGCGCCTGGGCGGGCGTCGCGACCCTGCCGGTGCCGATGGCCCAGACCGGCTCGTAGGCGACGACGAGCGCCTCGACTTGAGCGGGTGAGAAGCCGGCGAGGCAAGCGCGGATCTGTCGCGAGACCACGTCCAAGGTGCGGCCGGCCTCGCGTTCGGCCAGCGTCTCGCCGAGGCAGACGATCGGCGTCAGGCCGCTCTCCAGCGCCGCTCTCGCCCGGCGGTTGACCGCCTCGTCGGTCTCGCCGAAGTGCTGGCGCCGCTCCGAGTGGCCGACGATCACCGAATCGCAGCCGACCTCCTTGAGCATCGGTGCCGAGACTTCGCCGGTGAACGTGCCCTGGGCCTCCCAGTGGCAGTTCTGGCCGGCGAGCCGGAGGTGTGAGCCCAAGAGCGCCTGGCGAGCCGCCGCGAGCGAGGTGAACGGCGGCGCGATGCCGACCTCAACGGAAGCGCTCTCGTTGAGCTTGGCGCGCAGCTCCCGCACCAGAGCGACGGTCTCGCCCGGTGTCTTGAACATCTTCCAGTTGCCGCAGATGAAAGCTTTGCGCATGACCAATCTTGCCCCGCTTCACGACGAACGTTGGAGGGCCGTAGGATGGGTGGAGCGTGACGCAGCCCGTCAGTCGCCGCGTCGCCGCACGATGGGCTCTGCTCCGCTTCACCCCTCCTGCTTGCAGGACCGGAAATCCGAAAAAAATAGTAGCGCTCGCGGACGCTCACCGCTTGCGCTACTCCTCCAGGGCAGCGATGCCGGGTAGCGTGCGGCCCTCGACGAACTCCAAGCTCGCGCCGCCGCCGGTCGAGACGTGGCTCACTTGGTCGGCGTAGCCCGCCTTGGCGATTGCCGCCGCCGAGTCGCCGCCGCCGACCACTGTGATCGCGCCTTTTGCTTCCGCCATCGCCTGCGCCACGACACGCGTGCCCCGCGCGAACTCCGGGCTCTCGAACAGCCCCACGGGACCGTTCCAGAACACCGTCTTGGCGTTTCGGATGCGGCCGGCGAAGAGCTCCTGGGTCTTGGGGCCGATGTCGAGCCCCATCAACCCGGTGGGAATCTCGACGCCGTGGACGCTCGCGCGGCCGGCGCCGTTGAGGTCCGTCGCCGCGACGTGGTCGACCGGGAGCAGCAGCTCGACGCCCTTCGCCTGCGCGCGTTCGAGGATGCCCTTGGCCAGCGGAATCTTTTCGGTCTCGACCCGGCTCTTGCCGGTGGCGACGCCCTTCGCGGCGAGGAAGGTGTACGCCATCGCGCCGCCGACCAGGAGCGCATCTACTCTCAAGAGGAGCGAGTCGATCACCTTGATCTTGTCGCTGACCTTGGCGCCGCCGAGCACCGCGACGTACGGCCGGGCGGGCGCGCCCAAAAGCGGCGCCAGGTACTCGACCTCTTTCTTCATCAGGAAGCCGGCGCCCTTGACCGGGACGAACCTGGCCATCCCGGCGGTCGAGGCGTGCGCGCGGTGGGCGGTGCCGAAGGCGTCGTTGACGTAGACGTCGCAGAGGCTCGCGAGCTCACGGGAAAACGTCTCGTCGTTCTTCTCCTCCTCGGCGTGGAAGCGGACGTTCTCCAGCATCAGGATTTGGCCCGGCTCGAGGTCGCCTGCCATCTTGGCGACGCCGTCGCCGACGCAGTCGTCCGCCAGGACCACGTCGCGCTTGAGGAGCTCGCTGAGCCGCGCTGCCGCGGGTTCCAGCGAGTACTTCGGGTCGGGTTTGCCGTCCGGCCGCCCGAGGTGACTCGCGAGGATGAGCTTCGCGCCGTGCTCGAGCGCGTACCTGAGGGTCGGCAGCGCTGCCCTGATGCGCGAGTCGTCCGTCACCTCGCGCTGCTTGCTCAAAGGGACATTGAAGTCGACCCGGATGAAGACCCGCTTCTGGTCGAGCGAAAGCTGATCGATGTACTTGAGCATGCGGACCTCGAGAAGCGCGAGCGCCGCTCGTTCCTCGACCGCGCTCGGGATGAGCGGCACCGCTCCCGAGCACCAACGCCACCAGGCCACGTTCCGGCGGATGGACGGGCTGCGCGCTCGCGTTCCAGCCAACCGGCAGGGCTACCGCTCATCCCGAGCGCAGTCGAGGAATGAGTCCGGTGCCGCCTAGCTCCTCGCCATCATCTTCGCGACGTCGATCATCCGGTTGGAGAAGCCCCACTCGTTGTCGTACCAGGCGAAGACCTTGACCATCTTCTCGCCGATGACCTGGGTGTCCAGCGCGTCGAAGATGGCCGAGTGCGGGTTGCCGTTGTAGTCCTTGCTGACCGTCGGCGCCTCGTCGTATTGCAGGATGCCCTTCAGCGGCCCTTCCGCTGCCTTCCGGAACGCCTGGTTCACCTCGTCCACCGTCACCGCCCGCGAGAGGTTCGCGGTCAGGTCGACCAAGCTCACGTTCGGCGTCGGCACCCGGATGGACAGGCCGTGCAGCTTGCCCTTCAGCTCCGGAATCACCTCCGCCACCGCCTTGGCCGCGCCGGTGGTGGTCGGAATCATCGACATCGCCGCCGCCCGCGCCCGCCTGAGGTCCTTGTGCGGCAGGTCGAGGATGCGCTGGTCGTTCGTGTAGCTGTGGATGGTGGTCATCAAGCCCTGCTCGATGCCGAAGGCGTCCAAGAGCACCTTCGCCACCGGGGTCAAGCAGTTGGTGGTGCAGGAGGCGTTCGAGACGAGGAAGTGCTTCTGCGGGTCGTACTTCTCGTGGTTGATGCCGTAGCAGATGGTGATGTCCTGCCCCTTGGCAGGAGCGCTGATGAGGACCCGCTTCGCTCCCGCTTTCAGGTGCAGCCCGGCGGTGTCCCGCTCCTTGAACTTGCCGGTGCACTCGAGCACCACGTCGACGCCCAGCTCCCGGTACGGCAGCCTCGACGGGTCCTTTTCGGCGGTGACGCGGATCTGGCGGCCGGCCACCTCGAGACCGCTCCCGGTCGCCTTCACCGGGTGCGGAAAGACGCCGTGGACCGAGTCGTACTGCAAGAGGTGGGCGAGCGTCTGCGGGGTGTCGATGTCGTTGACGAGCGCGAACTCCAGGTCCTCGCCGCGCTGAATCGCCGCGCGCAGGATGCAGCGTCCGATGCGTCCGAAACCGTTGATCGCGAAGCGAATGGCCATCCGTCTCTCCTCGGGCAAAAAGGGAGGCGGAACATAGGGACGTCGCCGGAAGAGGTCAAGCGGCCCGATCGAGCAGCACCGCTACTGGCAAGCGCCGACCGTATTGTTGGTGTGGTCGAAGTTCCAGTAGTAGCCGGCAAGCGGCTGTCCCGTGGAGTCCGTCTGGGTCGGCGCGTCCTTCACCGGCTTGAGGTGCGAATCGACCTTCGTCACGGTCGGCAGCGCGGTCGGGTCGGTCGGGAAGTCGACCTCCGCGGCGACCCACACGTCGCCGGTTCCCTGGAGCGCTGTCGTGGGGCTCAGTGTCTGATGGACCGCGTCGTTCTTCAACCAGACGTCGAGCGTGGGCGTGATGGCGCCGCTCTCGCCCAGCGGACCCGGGTTCCAGAGGTCGACCGCCACCCGGAACTTCGAGTCGGGTGGCGCCGAGATGAGCGAGGTGCTCTCGAGCTGCCCGGCTGTCCCCTGGTCGTCGCGCAACAGATGCGGAATCGCCTCGAATGCCCCGCCGTCCCAGTTGCCGAAGACCGGCCAGGCCGGGTTTCCCCAGAACGTGTCCTGCTCGCAGAACAGCACCGCCGGTCCGCTGAGGTTCGGGCCCTGGTCGGTCAACAGGTGCAGGTCGAGGTCCGCGCCCTGGTACTGCTGCCCCTGCCAGGAGAGCTGCACCGCCAGGTCGTCGTGCGGCACGCCGTCGACGGTGACGCTCGCGCTCGCCGGTTGGCCGAGGTTGTCCTTGACGACGAGATGGACGGTGTAGCTCCCCACCGCGTCGAGCTGAAGGGCACCGGTGCTGGGGGGCGTTCCGGGCGTCACCTCGGCGCGGCTCGTCGCCTGGGTCGCGCTCGGGTCGGGGGTGAAGTCCGTCGACCAGGCGTAGGAGAGCACGCCGCCCTCCGGATCGAACGTGCAGGGCTTGCCGGTTGCGGGGTCGGTGCCTTCGCTCGTCAGGGTCACCACTGCGCCCGGCCGGACTGCTGCCGAGACACCCGCGGGGCAGTCGAGCGCCGGGTTCTGCGCGCAGTCGTAATCCTGCGCCGGCAAGGTCTGCTGCTGCGGTGTCGCTTCCCCATTCTGGTAGAGGTAGACGGTCTGCGTCACTTTGGCGACGCTGAGGCAGACCTTGGGCGGCAGGTTCGGGTTCGCCGTCACCTCGACGGGAACCTTGACCGTCGGATGCGCCGGGTCGTTCGAGGGCACCACCAGGTTCGCGTCGAAGGTCTCGGCAGCGGAGCCGGTGAGCAGCGACGGAAGCGGCTTCCACACGACCTGGGAGGTGACGGTCTGCCCCGCGGTCATCGTCGAGGTCGAGATGAGCGGCGCGATGCCGAGCTGCGAGACCGGCGGAATCGGCTTCGAGGGATCCTGCGGCTCGAGGTCGACGGTGCCGAGCTTCAGCGGTACCTGCCCGACGTTCTTGATCGAAAACGAAGTGGAAGCGCTACAGGTCGCCGACGACGCTCCCGTGGGGCAGGCGGTCGCGGCCATCGTGATGCGGTCGGGCGTCACTTGGATCTCGGGGCTCTTGCCTTGTCCCGATAAGAGCACCCGCCGGTCGCCGCGGGCGTGGTCCGGGTCGTCGGTGTTGATGACGAGGGTGCCCGCGTCGGTGCCGACCTTGGTCGGCGAGTAGAGGAGCGTGAGCACCACGTCGCCGTCGCCGGGAATGATCGAAGGCGGAGCGGGCGACACCCGGAACGGCCCCGAGGGGTCCTCGATGTGCGCGTCGAGCGAAAGGTCCGCGCTCGACTCCGCGATCAAGGTCAGCACCTGGGTGCCCGAGTCGCCCACCGCGACGAGACCGAAGTCGATGCCGTCGGGCACCGGGCCGAGCGCGGGGTCCACCTTCTGCACGTGCGTCGGCGAGCAGTTGCACCCGCCCGCCACGACGAGCGCACCGACCGCGACCGCCACGAGCCGCCGCTGAATTCGCATCGCCAAGCTCCAGGGAACGCATCATGCGCGGCCCCTCGCGCGCGGCGCAAGCGTTCGGGGACCGGAAGCCGGCCTAGCGTCCGGTGCCAGAATTCAGCTGCAACGCCTGCGCGACGCCATCCCATCGCGCGGGGTCGGGAACGAGCTGGCGCAGCTCGGTGAGGTCGGTCCGCACCCGGTTCAGGTGAGAGGTGGCGATGTGCGCGTTCAAGGCGCTCAGCCAGACCGCTGCCGAATTGGGAAAGCGCTCAAGGCATCTATCGGCCAGCGGCAACGCCGTCAGGTAAGCGCGAAGCGACAATGCCCGGCGCACTTGCATCGCCGCCGCCTCGTCCGCCGCCGTCGTCGGCGCGGCCTTCACGCATCGCTCGACCGCGGCGAGTTGCTCCGGGCTCAGCCGCGGCGCGAACCGCTGGAGCGCTTCCGGGCACCTTCCGGCGACGACCAACGCGACCAGGAGGTCCCCGGCGTCGTGCAGGCTCGGGGCTTCCAGAATCGCGATCGCCCGCGCGAACTCGCCCGTCTCCGTCGCCAGACGCCCCCGCAGCTCTCGAAAACGGTCCGACTGGCGCAGCCACCGGAGGCCCGCGGGTGGCACCTGCCGGGCGAGAGCCCTCACGCTCTGCGACGGCGGCGGGCGGCCGGCGGCGAGCGCCTCGGCATCCTCGCGGAGCCGGTCGAGCGCCTCCGGCGAGGCGTTCTCGCGCTGTTCCTCGATGTCCATCCACCGCAAGAGCGAGTCGCCCTTGTCCTTCGGCCCGGGGAAGAGCCGCAGCCGCTCGACGGCAAGCTGCGACGCGCGATCGAAATCGCCCGCGGACCACGTCGCGCGCATCACCGAGTTCACGACCACCGGATCGTTCGGATGCTCGAGGTGCTCCGATTCCCACAGCGCGAGGTCGCTGCGGAAGTCGCGCAGGTGCGGCACCGCCACCAGGCACCAGGAGCCCAGCAGCAACCCGAATGCGCCATAGGCGAGCCACGGCGCAATCACCGGTCGGGAGCGCTGCCGGAATCCCGCGAACCCGCGCGCGACGATCGCGGCGATGCCGAGCAGCGGCAGGTAGAGAAAGCGGTCGCCGTAGTAGTAGAGCCCGCCGAGCGGCACCAGGTTGAGCATCGGCAGCGCCGGCACCAAGAACCAGGCGACGTCCGCGAGGTAGGGCCGCAGCTCAGGCTTCTGGCGCGCGCGCGCGACGAGGAGAACGACGAGCAGGACGGCGGCGACGCCCAGGGCGACCATCCACGGGGAGGTCCGGTGGGGGCCGCCGAGCGCCTTCGAGAGGTCGAACCCCGACTGCACGCTCGGCGAAAACGGCGCGACCAGGTGGCGAAAGAATTGCCCGGCGCTGCCGAGGACCCGTTCGAGCCAACCGAGAGCGGTAAAGCCGGACGGCGGCGCTCTGAAGGGGACGACCAGCATCCGCGCGCCGAAGGCGACCGCGACCGCGCCGAGCGGGAGGAGCGCCTGGCGGAGCCGCTCGCGATTCGCCGGCAGGAGCAGGGCGTCGGTCACCAGCGCCGCCGGCACCGCGACCGCCGACTCCTTGAAGAGCGTCGCGGCGACGAAGAGGGCCGTCGCGAGCGCGGTGAAGCCCGCCGTGCGCCGTTCCCAGGCGAGCATCGCGAGGAGCAAGACCGCCGCCGCCCAGATATCCGACGCCGCCGATAGCCAGGCGACCGACTCCGCTCTCGAGGGGTGCAGCGCGAACACGAGCGCCCCCGCGAGCGCCGCGAGCTCGTCGCCCGCCCGCTTCTCCAGCCAGAGAAAGACGAGCAGGCAGACGACGAGGTGTAGCCCGATGCTGACCAGGTGATAGCCGACCGGCTTCTCGCCGAACGCCCGGCGCTCGAGGATGATCGCGAACGTCAAGAGCGGCCGGTAGAGGCGGGAATCGTGCTCGACGCCCGGCCTGAGCTGGTCGGACGCCGCCCAATAGTTCTCGGTGAACGCCCGCTGCCACCGCCGGGGCGCGTGTTCGATGAGGGTGTGGTCGTCCCAGACGAACCCGCCGGAAATCGCCGGGCGAAAGACGGCGAGAACGCAGAGCGCGAGCAGCGCCGCCAGGACCGGCTGAGACAGAGGTCGGCGCATCGGCTCGGGAGCATCGCACGGCACCGCCAGCGAGTGACGCGAGATAGCGAGCGCCGAAGCGCCTGGCCTGCGGGGCCGACAGACACGGAGCGCGGGACCGACCGCCGGGGCATCTTCGGGGGACGGGCTCGGTTTCGTCTTGACGGACAAGCGCGGACCGTGCGACGAAGGAGCCGGCCGGCCTGCTCTCTTGAGGCGTCGGCCGCTTGTTTTTTCGGCTGGTGGAGAAAGGCGATGGCGATGGAGGGACGGATTCCGATGACCCGCGGGGGCGCGATCGCGCTCAAGAACGAGGTCAAGCGGCTGAAGGCGGTCGAACGGCCGAAGGTGATCGCGGCGCTGGCCGAAGCGCGCGGGCACGGCGACCTGTCCGAGAACGCCGACTACGAGGCGGCGAAGGACCGGCAGGCGTTCATCGAAGGCCGCATCGCCGACATCGAGCACAAGCTGACGCAGATGGACATCATCGACGTCGCGAAGCTGTCCGGGAACAAGGTGCTGTTCGGCGCGACGGTGACGCTCGAGGACGAGGACGGCGCCCGCCTCGTCTACCAGGTCGTCGGCGACCTCGAGGCGGACCTGAAGAAAGGGCGCATCAGCGTTTCCAGCCCCATCGCGCGGGCGCTCATCGGGCGCGAGGAGGGCGAGACGGTGACCGTGCGCGGCCCGAAGGGCGGCGGCAAGGACTACGAAATCATCGCGGTCGAGTTTCGCGACGACCAGGTCGTCGAAGAGTAGGAGCTCGAAGAGAATAGGGTGCACGAATCACGGAGCCCTGGACCGCTCACCCTCGACTGCGCTTGGGACGAGCGGGAGCGGGTCAACGCCCGAAGATGCTCGGATCAACGCTTCCCAGCTCCTGAGCGGTCCCCGATGGGCGACGAACTTGCCTTGCTCAAGCAGGCCTTCGCCCCTCTCGAGGGGGGGGTGCGCTTCGCCTCTCGCGGCGACCACGCGCTCTTGTCGCTGCGCGACCTCGACCAGCTCGCGGCCCGGGCGGCGGCCGAGGCGCGCAAGCTCAAGCTCTCCCCGGCGCACGAGCGCGCGATCGGTCGGCTCCTCCTCCATGCGAAGTCGTTCGACCACGCCTCGCTCGACGAGCGGCGGCGCGCGGTCGACGGCATCGCGGCGGAGATGGCGATTCTCTTCGCCGAGCCGCGGGAGGCGCCGGGCGAGCCGGCGGGCCGGCCCCGGGTGCGGTCCTTGTCGGCGGAAGGGTCGCTCGCGCCGGTGGCGCTCGAGGGCGAGGTGCTCCAGAAGCCCCTCACCCTCCTGCGGGGCGTCGGCCCGGCGGTAGCGCAAAAGCTTGCCGGCAGGGGTCTCGCCACCTTCGGCGACGCGCTGCTCTACCTGCCGCGCAAGTACGAGGACCGCCGGCAGGTCACCTCCATCCAGAAGGCGCGGCCGGGGCAGCACGTGGTGGTGGCCGCCCGCATCGTCGCCTACCGCGAACGCTTCGCGCGCAAGCCCTTGTTCGAGCTGGAGGTCGACGACGACACGGGGCTCTTGGTCGCGCGCTGGTTCGGGTTCAAGCCCGGCGCCTTTCGCTCGTTCGTCACCGGCGCGCCGGTGGTGCTGTCGGGCGAAGTCCGCGCGGGCTACCGGGGCCAGAAGGAAATCATCCACCCCGACCTGGAAATCGGCGACGCCTCCGACGACGCGAGCTTCGGCCGCATCGTCCCGGTCTACACCGACATCGAGGGGCTCTCCCAGCGGCACTACCGGCGCATCGCCCGGCGAGCGATCGAGGCGTGCGGGACCAACGTCGATGATTTCTATCCACAGAGCTTTCGGGCGGCGCACGGCCTGGTCGGGTTGGGCGAGGCGCTGGGCTGGGTCCACTTCCCGCCCTCCGACGCCGATTTCGATGAGCTGGTCCGCTTCTGCTCACCGCCGCAGCGGAGGCTGGTCTTCGACGAGCTCTTCTTCGTCCAGCTCGGGCTCGCGCTGAAGAAGCAGGGCGTCCGGGTGGAGCCGGGCATCGCCCTCCGGGTCGACGAGCGGATTCGCGCGCGGGCGATCGGCCGGCTGCCGTTCGAGATGACGAAGGCGCAGGCGCGGGCGTTCGACGAGATCGCCCGGGACCTCGCGAAGCCGACGCCGATGAACCGGCTCCTCCAGGGCGACGTGGGCAGCGGGAAGACCGCGGTCGCGCTGGCGAGCGCGCTCGTCGCGGTGGAGAACGGCTACCAGGCGGCGGTGATGGCGCCGACGGAGCTGTTGGCCGAGCAGCACCAGCGCACCTTCGAGAACCTCCTCGGCGACGGCCTCTTCCCGCGCGCGAGGCACGGCCTTTCGCCGGTGCGAAGCGTGCTCCTGACCGCCGGGCTCGGCGCCAAGGAGCAGAAGCGGACCGTGCGCGAGGTCGAAAGCGGCACCGCGCGGATCGTCGTCGGCACCCACGCGCTGATTCAGGAAGACGTCCGGTTCGAGAGCCTGGCGCTCGCGGTTGTCGACGAGCAGCACCGCTTCGGGGTCCTTCAGCGGGCGCGGCTGATGGAGAAGGGGAAGCGGCCGCACGTCCTGGTGATGACCGCCACCCCGATTCCGCGCACGCTCGCCTTGACGCTCTACGGCGACCTCGACCTGTCGGTGATCGACGAGCTGCCGCCGGGCCGGACGCCGGTCGTGACGAAGAGCTACTCGTCGAAGACGCGCCCGAAGGCGTACGACGTCGTCCGCCGGGAGATCGCCCGCGGTCACCAGGCGTACGTGGTGCTGCCGCTGGTCGAGGAGAGCGAGAAGCTCGACCTCAGGAGCGCTACCGAGGAGTTCGAGCGGCTCGGGCGGGCGGAGCTAAAGGGCTTGAGCTTGGGCCTCGTCCATGGCCGGATGTCGAGCGAGGAGCGGGCGAGCGCGATGGAGTCCTTCCGGCGGGGCAGGGCGCAGGTCCTCGTCGCGACGACGGTGATCGAGGTCGGGGTCGACGTGCCCAACGCGAGCGTGATGCTGGTGGAGCACGCCGAGCGCTTCGGGCTCTCGCAGCTCCACCAGCTTCGGGGCCGGGTCGGGCGGGGCGCGGCGAAGTCGCACTGCCTGCTCGTCCACGACGAGCAGAAGGCGTCGGCGGTCGCTCGCGAGCGGCTGGCGGTGATGGTGCGCACGACCGACGGCTTCAAGCTGGCGGAGAAGGACTTGGAGATTCGGGGGCCAGGCGAGTTCCTGGGGACGCGCCAGAGCGGGTTGCCCGACCTGTTGATCGCCGACCTGCTACGCGACCAGGCGATTCTGAAGGAGGCGCGGGAGGCCGCCTTCGCGCTGGTCGAGCGCGACGAGCGCCTGCGCGCGCCGGAGCACCGCGGCATCGCTCAGGAGCTGCGCCGCCGCTGGGCGGAAAAGCTCTCGCTCGCCCGGATCGGTTGAGCTTCCCGTCGTCGGCGCGCGGCCGATCTCCGCTCACCAGGAGAACCCCAGGCCCTCTTTCGCCCGCTCGGTGCCGGGCGCCAGCCGCGCCTCGATCGCCTCGTAGATCAGGATCGGCAAGAGCGCCCCGTTGAAGTACATCGCGTAGCTCTCCACCGGCAGAATCCAGGTGAAGAGCCCCAGCACCTGCTGGTGGTTCCAGACCCACCAGCCGCGCCCGCACCCCATCAGCTCGACGAAGAGCACGAAGACGAAGTAGACGACCACCGTCACCCACAAGCGCCGGCGGTCGACGCGGTCGCGCACCTTCGGGTAAAGAAGAGCGCCGGCCCCCAGCGCGGCCAGCATCACGAACGTCCAGCCGAACTGGTGCGCGCCGGCCGAGTACGTCAGCGCGGTCGCGTGGCAATGCTCCGTCGGCACCATGGTGTCTGGCAGAGCCGGACCGGTTTGCAGATGGCCGTAGACGAACAGACCGATCGCGCTCGCGATGAGAGTCGCTCCGGTGCCTCGCAACGCGAGCTTCATCCATCTCGGCGTCGGCCCCGCCTTGGGATGGGGCGGGACCTGGCCGTCGAGCCACAGGTAGAAGAGCACCGGCAGGTTCAAGAAGAGCGGATAGAACAGGAATTCCTCGAGGGGGATGTCGCCGATGGTCCATCCGGTCAAGGCGTCGATTCGGGTATCGAACCCCCAATAGCAGTGCTCGATCGCGACCTGCTCGGCGACGGCGGCGATGATGATCAGCAGGGCGCTCGTCAGGATGAACGCGACCCGCCGGCGCCGGGCAGCCTGCTTCAGCGTCGTGGCAAGCAGATAGGCCATCGGACCGAGCCCCAGCACGAGCTCGTGCACCAGGTACCAGTGCACGTGGCGCCCATGGACGTCTCCCAGGTGCTGGAGGTACACGAGGCCGAGAACCGACGACGCGAGAGCGACGAGCACCCAGAACAGCCGCACGGCCTGACCTCCAGAAGCGCGGTGAGAAGCCGATGCTAGGCTCGCCAGGCGCTTACGTCCACCACCTGACAAGTGGCCCGGCGTCGTGCGATGCTCGACTCGGCCATGTGGGGGCAGTTGAGGAGCCGACCGACGCCCCGTCCCACCGCCGCCGTCAGGCCCTCGCTCGCGCTCCCGACCGGCGGAGCCGCCGCCGGCTCGGCCCCGTCCTCTGACGCTCGCGGGCGGCTTCGCCGCGGTGCCGGCCCGCCACTCCGTCCGTTCACCGGCACGCCCGTCGTTCCGGGCACGCGGCCCGTCGTCCACCACCTCGCGCGCGCCATCTCCGGGCACTCGATAGCCTACCAGGATCGGTCCTGGTCGAGGGTAGCGCCGGAGGGGGCCGTCTAGGATGGCGCGCCGCCGGCGTCTGTTTTCGTTCCGGCTCGGCCGCAGCGCCCGGGTGCTGCTCGCGCCGGCCCGCAAGATCACGCCGCTCGCGGAACGGATGCAGATCCGGCTGATGGGCGACATCCTCACCGTCCTGCTGCCGTTGTTCGCGTTGATGGCGATCGCCTCGGTCGTCGCCCGGCGGCAGCCGCTCACCTCGCTGTCGTACGCGATTCCGGTGGTCCTCATCGGCGGCACCGCCTTTGCCTGGAAGCTCGCACGCACCAACCAGCGCCTGGGCGCGGCGGTGCTCGTCGCGATCAACATCCTGGGCGCGTTCCTCGCGGGCGTGGACGAGCACGAGCCGGTCCGCGCGTTGGCGGCGGATTCTTTTGCGGTCTTGGGCGTCCTCTACGCGAGCTTCCTCTTGTCGCCGCGGGCGACGGTGGCCGCGGCGGTGTCGAGCCTCGGCTCCGTGTTCCTGCTGCCGCTATTGAACCCGCGCATCACCTTTCGGGACGTGGTCATCCCGGCGTTCTTCCAGGCATTCCTCTCCAGCCTGGTCGCCGTCACCGCGTACCTGCGCGAGCGCCAGCGGTCCCAGCTCGAACGCCGGTCGGAAGCGCTCCAGGAGGCCGAACGGCGCCTGAGGGTGACGATGGACTCGTCCCTCGACGCGGTGGTGACCTGCGACGAGTCCGGACGGGTGGTCGAATGGAGCCGGCAAGCCCAGGCGATCTTCGGCTACACCCGCGACGAGGCCCTGCGCGAGGAGCTGGTCGAGCTCTGTTTCCCGGAGGACGGCCGGGGGGAGGTGTCGCGGCTGCTCGAGCAGGCGATGGGCGCGCGCGGCCTGACGGTCCACCGCGAGCTCGAGGCCCGGCGGCAGGACGGCGCCGAGCTGCCGGTGGAGCTGAGCGCTTCCGGTCTGGAGCTGCGGGGCCGCCAGGCGACAGCGGTCTTCCTCCGCGACCTGTCGGAGCGGCGGAAGATTCAAGCCGACCTGGTCCAGAGCGACCGGCTGATTTCGGTCGGGCGCCTCGCCGCGGGCGTCGCCCACGAAATCAACAACCCGATGACCTACGTCCTCTCGAATCTCCAGCTCGCGGTCGAGCTGACGCAGCAGGCCGATCTCGCGCTCGGCGAGAAGGGCGCGGACCTCGCGGCCGGGCTCAAGGACGCCCTCGACGGCGCGCAGCGGGTGCAGACCATCGTCCGGGACCTGCGCACCTTCTCCCGGGCGCAGACCGACGAGGCCCGTCCGGCGCGGCTGGAGCAGGTGCTGGAAAGCGCGGTCCGCATCGCGTGGAACGAGATTCGGCACCGGGCCCGGCTCGTCAAGCGCTACGGGCGAACGGGGCCGGTCGTCGTCAACGAGTCGCGCCTGGGCCAAGTGTTTCTGAACCTCTTGATGAACGCGGTGCAGGCCTTCCTGCCGCGGGCGGAGGGCAACGAAATCATCCTGACGATTTCGACCCTCCCCGACCAGCGCGTCGCCGCCAGCGTCGCCGACAACGGGCCCGGCATCGCTCCCGAGGTCAAGGCCCGGCTCTTCGCGCCGTTCTTCACCACCAAGCCGCCCGGGCAGGGGACCGGGCTCGGCCTCTACCTGAGCCGCGGCATCGTGCGCGGGCTCGGCGGCGACCTCACCGTCGACTCGACCGTCGGCCGGGGCAGCACCTTCACGGTCACCTTGCCCCCGGCGAGCTGGTCCGCGCTCGCCAAGCGTCCCCCGGAGCCACCGCGTTCGACCGCCTGCCAGACCCACCCGCCGTTGTCGATTCTGGTGGTCGACGACGACCCGCGCATCCTCCGCGTCCTGGAGCGGATGCTCGTCAGCCACCGCGTCACCGCGTGCGAAAGCGGAGCGCAAGCGCTGGAGCACAGCGTCCACGAGGCGTTCGACCTCGTCCTGTGCGACGTGATGATGCCCGGGATGAACGGGTTCGAGGTGGCGCGCCAGCTCGTCGAGCGCCGGGGGGTCAGGCCCGAGCAGGTGGTCTTCATGAGCGCCAACGTGCTCGAGGAAATCGACGGCCTCGACGCGAGCCCGTCGCCGGAGCGCTGGCTCGACAAGCCGCTCGAGCTCGAGAAGCTGAACGAGGTGCTGGTCCACGCCGCAAGCCAGGCAAGAGCGGTGCCGGAGGCCGCAGCGGCGAAAGAGGCGTGATGAGCTTTCCGGTTCGCTCCGGCTGACGTTCTCCGCGAGCCCCGAGCGGAGGCGATAGCCGGAGCGCAGTCGAAGGACAGGCATCGAGGGGACCGCCCATGCCTGCCCTTCGACTCCAGCCGCTCCTGCCGTCGCGGCCACCGCTCGGGGCTCGCGGGGAACGGCTGCCACGCCCCAGGTGGAGCGAAAAGCCCGTGAGGCCTGAGGTCCTGGCGCGAAGGCCCGGCCGGACCGGTGGCCGGCCGCCAACGCGCTACGCCAAGGCGACCGAGCGAATGGGCGTCGGCGAGCCGCGCAAGCCAGCCGCTTCTCTGAGCTCGGCCGCCTTGTCGGTCCGCTCCCAGGTGAACTCCGGCTCCGCGCGCCCGAAGTGGCCGTACGACGCGGTCCTCTCGTAGATCGGCCGGAGCAGGTCGAGGGTGCGGACGATCTGGGCCGGCTTCAAGCCGAACGTCTGCCGTACCGCCTGGGCGATGCGCTCCTCCTCGACGGCACCGGTCCCGAAGGTCTCGACGAGGACGCTGACCGGCTCCGCGACCCCGATGGCGTAGGCCACCTGCACCTCCGCCCGGCGCGCGAGCCCGGCGGCGACGATGTTCTTCGCGACGTAGCGGCCCATGTACGCCGCCGAGCGGTCGACCTTGGAGGGGTCCTTGCCGCTGAAGGCGCCCCCGCCGTGCCGGCCCATCCCGCCGTAGGTGTCGACGATGATTTTCCGGCCGGTCACCCCCGCGTCGCCCATGGGGCCACCGATGACGAAGCGGCCGGTCGGGTTGATGAAGTACTTGGTGTGCCCGTCGACCAGCTCCTTCGGAATCACCGCCTCGATCACCTCGGCGTGCACCGCCTCGCGCAGCTTCTCGATGGGGATGTCCGGGCTGTGCTGGGTGGAGATGACGACCGCGTCGATGCGCTGCGGCCGGCCGCCCCGGTACTCGACGGTGACCTGGCTCTTCCCGTCCGGCCGCACGAACGGCAAGCTCGTGCGGCGCGCCTCCGCAAGCCGCCGGGTCAGCTTGTGCGCCCAGGAAATCGGCGCCGGCATCAGCTCCTTCGTCTCGTCGCAGGCGAAGCCGAACATCATCCCCTGGTCGCCGGCGCCCTGCTCGTTGGCCTCGTTGGTCGCCTCGTCCACCCCGAGCGCGATGTCCGCCGACTGCTTCTCGATGGCCGAGAGGACCGCGCAGGTGTTCCCGTCGAAGCCCATGCTGGAGTCGGTGTAGCCGATGCGGCGGATGGTCCTGCGGACGATCTCGGGAATCTCGACGTAGCAGTTCGTCGTCACCTCGCCGGCGACCAGGGCGAAGCCGGTCTTCAAGCAGGTCTCGACGGCGACGCGGCCGCGCTCGTCCTTCGCCAGGATGGCGTCGAGGATGGCGTCGGAAATCTGGTCGGCGATCTTGTCGGGGTGGCCCTCGGTGACCGATTCCGAGGTGAACAGGTAGTCGAGCTGCATCCTTGGATCCTCCGCCCGAACCGGGCTCGAAAAGCTGGCGAGGTTAGCGGCCACGCCCGTCGCGGTCAACGCGAGATTCGGCGGGGGGCGTAAGTCGGAGAAGTGAGCACGGAGATGGGGCTTGTTTTTCCGGCGTGTCTGATAGTATACGGGCTATCAGAGAGGAGGAGTCGATGTCCGACCCAGTTTCCAAGCTCGAATTCGACCGTGCGGCGCTGTTACAGGCGCTCGCCGCCACGGGCGACATGCGCCGCGGATCCATCACCGAGGTCTACCG
>JAJYLH010000112.1 GCA_021787845.1 Myxococcales bacterium
TCGGGGCGACCTCGGCCGCCACTTGCACGACGGCCGTCGCCGTCGCCAGCCCCAGTCCTCTCGCCTCTTTGAACTCCTCCGAACCTGGATTTTAGGTTAACGCATATGGGACAAGCCCCCGCCCTACGATCCCGGTCCGGCCCGACGCGACGATAGGTTAACGCTCATGGGGCAAGCCCCCGCCCTACGGTTCTTGAAGTCCCTGCCTGAACCCGGACACTGGCGTGTCCGGCTCCAACTCAAATTTCGATTCCCATTTGAAACAGCGCGGAGCCCTTTATTAATCGCTGCGCAAGTAGCTGCACCGCAGATGGGACTCGGTATGCCGGCCCTCTGGCCCGGCGTGACAGCGATGTCGCTGGGTGCCCGGTCGGAGGGCCGGCACTACTGGTAACGGCGCAAGCACTTTCGAAACGATTGATACCTCAACAGCAGTGACCTCAGCTTTCGAACCGGAGCTCACCGGACATCCGGGAGAAGATCGTCAGCGTGGCGGCGCGCAGCGGGGGCGGGAGTGGTGCCCAGGCTTCCGAGAGCGTCACCCCGAGTGGCCTCGGCGGCGCGCGAAACGGCGAGAGCGCCTGGGCGGCGAGTCGCAGCGCCGACCCGAACGGCTCCGGCGCGTCGATGGCGGGCGAGCTCGCGAGCACCGCCGGCTCCTCCCATCGCGACAGGAGCTCGCGGACGAAGACGGTGTTCTGATGCAGCTCGGTCAGGGCGCGCAAACCCGGTCGAGGCCGGAGGGCCGTCGCCGCTCGCGCGAGGAACGCTGTCGCGAGAAGCAGGCGCGGCAGCCGGAGCACCGCCGCCGCCCAGGGCGGGCCGCCGCGACGAAAGAGCGTGTTGAACCGCAGCGACGGTGTCAACAGCGCGAGCGCGCGGCCCAGCCGAACCGGCGCCGCGGGGTCTTCCTCGGTCGCGAGTCCATAGAACTCCGCCCATGCCTTCTCGAGCCGCGACATGCGCTCGCGCGCGTCGTCGAGGCCAGCGAAGGACGGCGGGAAACGATCGCCGTCGCCTGTATCGAGCCAGGCGATCGTCGCGGCGTGCTGCCAGGCGGCGAGCTCCACCGGCGGCTTGTCGAGATGCGTCCGGGTCGCTTCGAGAATCGCGCGTTCGAGGTTCTCCCAGCGCGCGTCGCCACTCGCCGGCGCTGGCGCTTGCGACGCGGTGAGCGGGCCGTCGGGCACACGCGCGAGATCCTCTTCGAGCTCGCGCCAGGTGATCCCAGTGCCGCCCGCGTCATCGAGCGGGCAGATGACGCTGTTGAAATCGACGACCCGCGTCGGGCCGACTCGGAAGACGCGGTTGAAGGGAAAGAGCCGGCAGGTCGTCGGCTTGGCGTCGCGGCCATGGCGCCGTTCGACCGCGCACCAGCCGTCGTCTTCGAGGAACCAGCAGCCGTCGGTCACGTCGGCCCAACCGGCGAGACCGCTCGGCGCGGCGGTGAGAACTGGCGCCAGACGCGGTTCCCGCACAAGAAGCGGCACCAACTCGCGCGGGTCGAGCGCCATCCCCTTGCCGCGGCAGCAGGCCTGCCCACAGGTAGCGCAATCGTACCGCAGCGCGCCGTCGAGGAAGGTGAAGTAGGTTGGCACGCGGTGACCTCACCGTCTCGGTGACTCCGCCCGCGGGTGCCTACACAAGACTTCGAGAGGCCCGCACCGGCTGCACCTCATTGAATCTTCACGCAACGGGTGTACAGGTTGTCGCCGCAACCGCCGTCGCTGTGGGTGTAGGTTACGCCGGTGCTCCAGTCGGTGGTCGTCTCCCCGCAAGTACTCGGGCAATTCCAGTCACCCGCTTCGGTGACCTTCCCAAAACGCGCTCCTGCTCCGGCCTGGTGGACGTAAGTGAAGATGCCCGGGCTGACGGCCCAGTTCGCCCACATCATGCAGTAGTAGATCCCGTTGCCCAGAGCGGCGTCCATCATCGCCGAGGTAATCGTGTTCGTCCCGGAGCATCCGTTGATGGTCGGACCCGTGCGCCAGTAGGTGAATATCCCGTCCCCGCCCGCGTCGGTCGCCGTGGTTGTGATGCCACCCGAGGTTTGGATCGAACCGTTCACATCGAGCTTCGCCGCCGGGCTCGTGGTGCCGATGCCGACGTTGCCGCCACCAGGGTTGATCGAGAGCGGGATGTAGTTCTTCCCCTGGTCGACCGCGCCGAGGTAGCCGTAGTCGGCTCCCTGATCCACGCCAGCGAACAAGTACTTCGTCCCGGTCGCGGAGGTGTTCCCCACGGCGAGACCGGGGTTCGCCTCCCAGGTTCCGGCCGCCAGGTTGCTGACGTTCTCATAGACGTCCAACCTCGCCCGAGGGTTCATGGTCCCGATGCCGACGTTGCCTGGCGGGCTGATAACCATGCGAGCGCCTTCGCTAGTTCCGTCGAAGGTGTCGAAGATCAGCCCACCCGAATTACTCGTCGCGGAGGCGACGAGACTGTTGCCGCCAAAGACATCGTTGGTCTCGCCGAGGATCGGAAGGTTGGAGTACCCCTGCGGATTTGAGCCGGTAATCCCGAAAGTGATGACACTGCTTGCGCTTCCCGAAGTCCCGCTCGCGCCAATCTGGAGTGCCGAGCCAGGAGTCGTCACCCCGATGCCAACATTTCCGCTCATGGTCAGGGTGCCGGTGAACGCGTTCGTCGTCGCATCGAGTCGCGGGATGTTCGCCGACAGGGCCGCGTCGGGCACGCCGGTGAGCCCGGAACCGCTGCCGCTAAAGGACTTCGCGCTCAGGTCGCCGGTGAACGCGTTCGTCGTCGCATCGATCCGCGGGATGTTCGCCGACAGGGCCGCATCGGGCACACCGGTGAGTCCCGAGCCGCTCCCGGTAAACGACTTCGCGCTCAGGTCGCCGGTGAACGGGTCGCTCGGCGCGTCGAGCAAGGCGACATCGGCCGGCAGCGCGGCATCGGGGATGCTCCGGTCCGGCAGCTCGCTCGGCACCTGCTCGGCGACGCTCGGCGCGAAGCTCACCGCGAGCTTCCCTTGCGTCATCATCACCCCATCGAAGACATAGTCGTTGGCGTCGCCCGCGACGGTTCCGCTGTCGAGCAGCACCGCGAGGTAGGTCGCCGACCCCGAGACGACATGGCTGACGGACGCGCGCGCGTACGCGGAATCGCCGGTCAGCGCTGCGCAGTCCATCGCGCCCGAGGCGCCCGCGTCCGCCTCCACCAAGCAGATTCTTCCGAAGCGACCCGGCGCGCCGCTCTTCTTCTTCGCGTAGACCGAGGCGGTGAAGGTGTCGCCGGCGTAGGCCGCGACGGCGCCGCTCGCAATCACCACCTGCTGCACCGCGACTTGCGCGGTCGTGTCGGTATCGTTGACTTCGAGCGCGCTCGCCCCGAAGAGCGGGTCCGCCACCTGCGCGCGCGTGCCGTTGCCCGTCCCGACCGCGCTCCAGTCGGTCGGAAGCTGGCCGGCCTGCCCGATTTCGAAGGAGCCGTTGCGCACCAGGTTGTCGTAGCCCTGCTGCGACAGGTCGGCCGACGTCGCGTAGCTCTGCGTCAGGCTGTCGTTCGTCACGTAGTCGGACATCGGCTTGCCGTTGAGGTTGCCGCTCGAGTCGATGACCGTGTTCCCGCCGACGCTCACGCTGGTCGCGTCGACGTTCCCGCTCCCGTCGATGATCGTATGACCGCCGATGCTGACCTGGGTCGCGTCGAGGCTCGAGCTCGTGATCGTCGCGTTGCTGATGGTGCCGCCGTCGATGCTGTTCGCGCGATCCGCCCGCTCCGCGTAGGGCACGGTTCCGAGCTGCAACCGCGGCGACATCTCGTTTTGATCGACGGTGATGGCGAGGTACGTCGGCCCAGTCAGGTCCGCGTCGGTGATCGGTTGCACGCTCTGGTCGGACGGGTCGCCGAGGATGAGCGCGTAGTAGCCGTTGTCGACCTGGACGGTCTTCTCCTCCGTCCACACCGGCGTCCCCTCCGTGGCCTGGTGGTAGAGGCTGAAAGTCATGTCGACCTGGCCAGTGACCGGTTGATCGTTGCCGGTCAGAAGCCGCCCTTGATGCGGCAGCCCCTGCGGAACGAAGGGAATCTCATCCGCCCGCGCCGCCATCGACGCGACGATGAGACCCGCGAACACCCACGACCACACACGCTTTGTCATCCGTGACTCCCAAACGGCGCCGCTGTCGACTCGAGACAGCCAGTTGCAGGGCGAGGGCTCGTCCCCCGCCGTTTCTCCTTGAGACCCACCGACCGCACCGGGCACGCATCAGGGCGCGGCGGTCGCCGTCACCATGAGATCGCAGGCGTCGTAATCGCGAGCGCTGCCGTCATACTCGCTGCAGACGATGCATCCACGTCCGCTGTCCTGTGCCGTTTCGACGCTTATGGTATGCGGACCTGGACCGACGTCGAGGCCCCACGAGAGGCTCCACCCGATGTGGCCGGTGCCGTTGGCGACGGGTGAGTCCTGGATTCGCTGGCCCCAGTTCTGGTTACCCTCCTGGACGCCGTCCACTACGAATCCGTAGCCGACCTGGCAGCCGTTGCCATCGAAGCCCGTCCCTCGCGTGCGCTGGTCGCCATCGGCGGTGAGGTTGACGTGCGATGGGCGCGCTAGGATGAACGTCTTGGTCAAGCCGGTCAATGGGATCATGCCTGTGTCTGCATTGGGCGGGATGGTGCCGGTCGTCGAGCGCACCGACCAGGACTGGCTGGCAAGGTCCGCCGCCGCGGGCTCCCACGGCGTGGCGATGGCCCCGACCTCGATCTTGGGCATGGCGATGTACACGTCCGCCGCCGCTCCCGGTTTACACATGAAGACGTAGTAGCCGCCGAGCGTTGCCACCCCAGAGTCGACATGGGAGTAGTAGTGCCAGCCGGCCGTCGAGTCCCATTGCGAGGCACCATGCTCCATACCGAACGCGATGGCTCCCGAAGCCACGTTGACCCACATCGACGAGGCGGTCACGGCCGAGGAGCCCTTGAACGACGGCAGCAACGTCTGACCGAGCCGGGCCGCGTTCGTGGCAGCGGCATCACAGGTCAAGTGCAGGATCTTGATCGACCGCCCCCACCAGGCCCAATCGCTCTGGCTCGCGATTGCGGAGATGTCCGTCGGCGCTCCGTCGCCCCAGGTAGGGTCGAGCGCCTGACTAGTCATCGTCGCCGCATCGTAGTTGAAGAAGATCCAGGCGCCCCGAGCCACGCCGTTGCTCGCGGACGTGAACACCGTCTGGCCCGCGTCCGGGGTGAGCCCGCCGAAGTACTGGGTGTCTTGCATCAGGTTCTGGCCGGCGGGCATCACGCTGGGCGCTATCTGCGAGGCGGCGATGGTCCCCGTGATCTGCGCGGCGGGAAGATTTGTCAGCCCCGATCCGTCGCCGACGAAGCGCTGCGCGGTCATGGTTCCGGTCGAATCGATGGCCCCGAACGAGCCCTTGATGTTCCCGGCGGTCAGGTTCGTCAGTTGCGAGCCGTCGCCGATGAAGTCCTGCGCGGTCACGGTCCCGGTCGAGTCGATGGCCCCGAAGGAGCCCGTGAGGTTCGCCGCGGTCAGGTTCGTTAGTTGCGATCCGTCGCCGACGAAACCCTGCGCGGTCACGGTCCCGGTCGAATCGATGGCCCCGAACCAGCCCTTGAGGTTCACGGCGGTCAGGTTCGTCAGTTGCGACCCGTCGCCGACGAAGCCCTGCGCGGTCACGGTCCCGGTCGAATCGATGGCCCCGAACCAGCCCTTGAGGTTCGCCGCGGTCAGATTCGTCAGTTGCGACCCGTCGCCGATGAAGCCCTGCGCGGTCACGGTCCCGGTCGAGTCGATGGCTCCGAACGAGCCCTTGAGGTTCCCGGCGGTCAGGTTCGTCAGCGCCGACCCGTCGCCGGCGAACGAGGCGGCGGTCATGGTTCCATCGATGGAGATGCTGCCGGTCTGCGGCGAGCTGGCGCCGAGCTGCGCGTAGCGAGCGTCGAGGTCGGTGAGCGTCTTTCCCCCGACCCGGTCGCTGTCGAGGGCGTGGCCGGCGAGTTGCGCGAACGGCGCCGACGCGAACGGCAGCCGCGGCGACAGCTCCGTCCCGCCGTCGACCGCGACGCCCATCCACGGCGTGTACGACCCGTCGAAGACCGAGGCGTCGAAGGGAGGGTTGCCGTCGGAGCCGTCGCCGAGCAGCACCGCGAAGTTCCCGTGATAGACCATCGCCTTCACCGTCGCGGTCCAGCGCGGCTGAGGCTGCTGCCCGGTCGCCGGGGGCTGCGCGGCGTCCCAGATGGAGAAGGTGAAGGTGTGCTGACCTTCGACGGGCTGGTCGCTCGCGTCGAGCAGGCGGCCCTGGTACGACAGCGTGCCGGGCACGCCGACGTCCGCTCGGGCGGCGAAGGAAACCATCGGGACAACCAGGGCGAGAGCGAAGAGCCAGCGCATCGAGTCCTCCACGGGCACAGAAAGGCATTCGGACGCTAGCAGCCTTCGATCCCGCGGTCAAGCGCGCCGACGGTCCCGCCTTCCCCTCGCGGTCGGCGCGGATCGACCCGGAAGTTGCGTGGCGCGCCGAGCACGAGCGGCACCAGTTGCACCCCTTCTGGCGCCGGCGGCACGGGTGGAGCCGGACGAATCGTGACTCAGGCGGCGCTCATCGCGGGCGCGACCACGCCTCCCGCGGCGGTCGGCGCCTCGCCCTCTTCGTCGCCCGGCGTCTCCCTCACCCTGTCCGGATCGAGCTTGACCGTCACGAGCGACCTCCCGGCGTCCGCCACGGTGCGCGTCGACTACGCCTACTGAGCTGCCTCGGCGTCTCGTGGCGTCGTACCCATCCCGAGGGTGCCAGCCGGTGACGCGACCAGGGGGCCTGGATGTTCACCACGAGCCAATCGGTGACACTCTCAGGGCACCCAAATGGTCCGACGAGCCAGTCGGTGACAACCTCGGGCACCAAAATGGTCGCGAGGTGTCAGTCGGTGACAACCTCGGGCTCCAAAATGGTCGCGAGGTGTCAGTCGGTGACACGTGCGAGGGATTTGAGACCCCCCGAGGTGTCAGTCGGTGACAACCTCGGGCTCCCAAATGGTCGCGAGGTGTCATCCGGTGACACGTGCGAGCGACTTGAGCCCCCCCCCGAGGTGTCAGTCGGTGACAGCCTCGGGCTCCAAAATGGTCGCGAGGTGTCAGTCGGTGACACGTGCGAGGGACCTGAGACCCCCCGAGGTGTCAGTCGGTGACAACCTCGGGCACTAAAATGGTCGCGAGGTGTCAGTCGGTGACAACCTCGGGCACCAAAATGGTCGCGAGGTGTCATCCGGTGACACGTGCGAGCGACTTGAGCCCCCCCCGAGGTGTCAGTCGGTGACAGCCTCGGGCTCCAAAATGGTCGCGACGAGCCAGTCGGTGGCTCCATCGGGGCACCCAAATGGGGCGGGTGCGGCTATTCTGAAACCACATGGAGATGAGCCTTCTGGTGGGCTGGGGCGGAGCGTAGGGCGACGTTGCGTGGGTTGCCGTCGGCGTAGCGGGAGAGGTGGTTACGCGCCTGTTCGCGGGCGAGGTGGAAGCTCCAGTAGTGGTGGAAATCGTCGCAGGCTCGCAGGGCGCGCAGTCGGAGGACGGCC
>JAJYLH010000113.1 GCA_021787845.1 Myxococcales bacterium
CTTGCCCGTTGATCGTCCGGCTGAACGTGTGCATGTCTTTCATGTACACCGGCCCTGCCCCAAACGCCAGGAAATAACGCCCACCAGCCGCCCAGCTCTCCTCCCGGATGCGAAACTAGGGCTAGGGTAAAGGGGTATCTCCTTCGTTCAGGTTGGCGCCCATCTTCTTGTGGCACGGGCGTCCGCGCCCGTGGAAGCCCAGCCGAACCGCCGGCATGGCAGATCTCCAAGCGGCCACGGGCGAGGACGCCCGTGCCACGGGAGAAGAGCCCGCGCTGAACCTGGAGAAAGGCAAGACTTTAGGTACGGTGCGCGGGTCCCGATCCTCGTGCTCGCGAAAACGGAAATACGGCGCAGGCGGCAGTAATTCGAGCACGCGCGGGGCGACTTCGCGGCGCCGGCGTGCTTGGTGCACCATGGCCGCTGCCGGCGTGTGAAGAGTGCAGGCGACGTTGCCGGAAATCCTGGAAGCCGCAGGCCCTGACAAGGTGGACCGAAGCAGCCTGAATGACCGACACAAGAAGCGAAGTTCCACGCGACGCCTTCGCGCGGGCTGCGCGGGGCGGTCGACTCGCTGAGCCGCCATGAGCTGCGCTGTTGACGCTCCGCCGGAAAGCCGGTAGGGCATCGAGGATGGGCGACCTCCCGCCGGACGCGGCAGAACTCGAGCGGCTGGAGGCACGTCTGCGGGAACTGGACCGGGAGCGTGAGGTCGCGCGCCGCCGCATCGAGGAACTGCGAGCACGCTCGGTTCCCGCTCTCCCTCTTGCGCCTCCAGTCCCGCGAAGCACGCGTCCGAGGACGCCGGCGCCGTCAACGACTCCCGACAAGATCCGCCTCTTCCGCTCGCTGTTTCGCGGGCGGGAGGACGTGTTCCCGAGGCGGTGGGAGAAGCCCGGTAAGGCCGGCTACGCGCCGGTGTGCGAGAACGAGTGGGTCGCCGGGCTCTGCAACAAGCCGCGCGTCCGCTGCCGCGAGTGCCCGCACCGGGCGTTCGTGCCGGTGTCCGACCAGGTGGTGCTGGACCACCTGAACGGGCGCACCATCGGCGTCTACCCGATGCTCGCGGACGAGACCTGCTGGTTCGTCGCGGCGGACTTCGACGAGGCGGCCTGGCAGGAGGACGTGCTCGCCTTCGCCGAGACCGGCCGGGGCCTCGGCATCGACGTCGCGGTCGAGCGGTCCCGCAGCGGGAAGGGCGCGCACGCGTGGATCTTCTTCGCTGCGCCCGTGCCCGCTGCGCTCGCGCGCAACGTGGCGAGCTTCGTTCTCACCGAGACGATGTCGCGCCGGCCGCAGCTCTCGATGCGGTCGTACGACCGGCTCTTCCCGGCGCAGGACTCGATGCCGCAGGGCGGGTTCGGCAACCTGATCGCGCTCCCGTATCAGGACGGCCCGCGTCGGGCCGGCAACTCGGTCTTCGTCGACGACGCCCTCCAGCCGGTCCCGGACCCTTGGGACTACCTAGCGAACGTTCAGCGCGTCACGCCCGAACAGGCCAGCGCGCTCGCGCGGGATGCGACGAGCACCGGCCGCGTCCTCGGGGTTCGCGCACCCGAGACCGAGGACGAGCAGACGCCGTGGCTGCGCCTGCCGTCTGGCCGCCCACGCACGCAGCGCATCGAGGGGCCTCTGCCGGAGCGCGTGCGCGTCGTGCTGGCACAGCGCGTGTTCGTCGAGACGTCCGAGATGTCGCCGGCGCTCGTCAACCGGATCAAGCGCATCGCGGCCTTCCAGAATCCCGAGTTTCACCGCAAGCAGAGGATGCGCTTGTCGACGCGGGGTACGCCGCGCGTCATCTCCCGCGCCGAGGACCATGCTGCCCACGTGTCGATCCCGCGCGGCTGCCTGGCAGACGTCGCCGCCCTGCTCGATGAGCATGGCATCGCGGTCGACGTCGACGACCAGCGGGAGCTGGGCCAGCCGCTCGACTGTACGTTCCACGGCGAGCTGACGCCGTTGCAGGACGCCGCCGGCCGCGCGCTGCTTTCCCACGATCAGGGTGTTCTCGTCGCGCCTCCGGGCGTCGGGAAGACGGTGCTGGCGACGTGGCTCATCGCCCGGCGCAGGCGCAGCACGCTCGTGCTCGTGCATCTGCGTCCGCTGCTCGAGCAGTGGGTGACGCAGCTCGCGCTCTTCCTGGGGCTCGACGAGGAGACCATCGGACGCATCGGCGACGGCAAGCGGGAGCCGAACGGACGCCTCGACGTGGCCATGGTGCAGAGCCTCGTCAAGGGCGAGGCGGTCGACGACATCGTCGCGAGCTACGGACACGTCATCGTCGACGAGTGCCACCACGCCTCCGCATGGTCGGTCGAGCGCGTGCTCGGCGAGGCGAAGGCGCGGTTCGTGCTCGGCCTGACCGCCACGCCGTTGCGCCGCGACGGCCACCATCCCATCGCGGAGATGCAGCTCGGGCCGGCGCGCTTCACGGTCGATGCGCGCAGCCAGCGGGCGCAGCGACCGTTCGATCACCGGCTGATTGTGCGCGAGACCGCGGTCGCGCCGGGTGCTGCCGACGAGCGCATTCAGGACGTCTACGGTCGGCTCGCCGCGGACGAGGTTCGCAACCGGATCATCCTGGAGAACGTGCGCGAGGCCGTGCGGCAGGGGCGCTCGCCGATCCTGCTGACGCGCCGGACCGACCATCTCGACTTCTTCGCGGGCCGTCTCCAGGGCATCGTGCGGAACGTGGTCGTGCTCAAGGGCGGCATGACCGCGCGTGCCCGCAAGGCCGGGCGTCACCTGCTCGGAAACCTGCGGGAAGGCGAGGAGCGCGTCATCCTGGCGATGGGGCAGCTCGTCGGCGAGGGCTTCGACGACCCGGGCCTCGACACGCTGTTTCTCGCGATGCCCGTCGCCTGGAAGGGCACGCTGGCGCAGTACGCCGGCCGCCTGCATCGGCTGCATCCCGAAAAGCGCGAGGTCCGCATCTACGACTACGTCGACTCGCGAGTGCCCGTCCTGCTACGGATGTTCGAGAAGCGCCTGCGCGGTTACCGGGCGATGGGCTACGCGCGCGACGAGGCGCCGCTGGGCTTCGCGGCCCCGAAGATGTCGGAGCCGCCGCTCGAGAGCCGGGTCGAGTACGACGCCGAGGCGCTTCGGCACTTCGAGGACGACGACTGAAGGAAGCGCGGCGTGCAGGGCCGTGTGCAGGGGCCGACGGTTACGGATGGATGCGGCGCAAAGAGCACGGAGGAGCAATGACCAGACCCGGTAGGCCAGCTTCTTCCAACGGGCGGGCGAAGCTCACGACGGCGCTGCTCGACCAGCTCATCGAGGCGGCGACCGTCGACGCGTTCGGCGAGTCCGAGCAGATCACCGGCTTCTTTACGATGCTCGAGGAGCACCTCGCGCTGCCATTCTCGACCGAGGTGCTAGGCGCACCCGTGTCGGTGGAGAAGCTCGAGCTGACCGACGACGAGCGGATCGTGGGTGGTCTGCGCGCACGGGCGGACCCGGCAGCGCATCGCGCTGCTGGACCTGCCGTTGTCCGATCCGCCGCCGGCGGACGCGGAGTGGATCGAGGCTCTTCGACGTACCCGAAGCCGGAGGGAAAGAGAATGACACGGGTCTACTGCTCGGGTCCGCTGTTCTGCCCCGAGGAGGTCGCGGCGATGGCGGCCCTCGCCTGGGCGCTCGAGGCGACGGGCTTCGAGCCTTTCCTACCGCACCGGGACGGGGTCGAGCGCCTCGTGCTCAGCCTTGCGAACGGACTGCTCGCGACGGACGTCCTCGGCTCTCGGGAGTGGATCGACCGGGCGATCTTCGCGGTAGACGTCTTCGAAATCGTCGAACGGCGCCACGGTAATTATGATGGTAGGATAAGTGCAGGACTGGGGGAGATTCGCCGATGCTATCGCCAGGTGACCATCACCCCCGCTGGCACCACGCGAGCTGCGACCGCCGCGGTGCTCGAGGCTGACGCCTCTTCCCGGTACCCGTGCCAGTCCGTGAAGAGCGCTTCGATGCCAGCGGCCACGGCCAGGCCCCCGGCGATGGCAAGCGCGACGTTCGCCGAGTGCGCCTGCGATGTCGCTTGCCGGTCGGCGCTCTGGAGGTCGGCGGCGGAGACCGGCTCCGTCTGGGCGCGTTGCACGAGCGAGTTGTGCTGCGACTGCGCGTCCTCGAACCGGAGCCCGAAGTACCCGCCGACGAGCGCGGCGGCGACCGCGGTCCCGGCCGTGGCGTAGAAGGCGACCCGCGGCAGCGGCGGCGGATTGAGCTCCTCGGCCACCGCCTTCGGCACGCCCCGCGTCAGGCCCGGACGCAAGGGGTACTCGGGATACAACTTCGCGATCGCCGGCCCGATGGCGGCGAGGACCTCGTCTCCGTTCCCCGTGACGAGATGGCGGACGACGCTTCCGATCACCCGAGCGTGGGCGATGTCGATGCGGCGCAAAGTGAAGAGCCGCGCCTTGCCGACGTTCGCGAGGGTCGCGGTGACGATTTCGTCGACGCCCATCGCGCCCGAGATCTCCGCCATGCAGCCGGTGTCGCTGCAACCCATCAGCTCGCGGCGTTCCTCGAAGGTGAGCATCTGGGCGATTTCCTGCATCCCGATGGCGCTGATACGCGAGAGCTTGCGGACTTCCGCGAGGAGGGCGTCGGTGGTGACGTTGGCGAGGCGCGGCTCGACACCCCCGAGGACCTTGACCCGGTAGATGGCCACCCGGATCGGTCGAATCACTTTCGCGGCCGGCTCGGGGAGCGGCGGCGGGGTGAGGCGGACCTTCGTCGGGATCTTGGGATGGAGCGCGGCCACTGGCGCGGGCGGTGGAGGCGGTTCCACCGCGAGCAGCACGTCGATGCGCGCGGGGCGCTGCGGGACCTTGATCTCCTTGGTCCAGGTCTGGAATCCCGGACGCTCGATCCGCAGCGAGTGGTAGCCGCGACCAAGGCGCAAAACCGCGACCTGTCCAGCGTGCTCAAACACCTTTCTTCCGTCCACCAGCACCCGCGTGCCCGCGATGGAGATGTTCAGGACCACCTTGTCCTGCTCGTGGGCAAGGGCAGTCCGAGGAAATGTTGCCAGAGCCACGATGCCCAGCGCGAAGGCGAGGGACGGCGAGGGGCGTCGCCTTCCCAGAGCGATTCCAGGAAGCGGCAGGTGCTCAGTCACTTCGGAGGTCATTGTTGGTACCTCACGGTCAGGTCGAGGTAATCGACTGTGACTTGCGGCGGTCGTGACCGCTTGCCGCGAGCATCCGTGGGGAAGAGCGCGAAGTCGATGGCCGCGGTCTCGTCCGGATCCGCCAGGTAGCGAGCCGCCTCCGCGGGGGACTGGGTCGAATACGTGAGCTCCGTCGGCGTCGCCGCGCCACTCGTGTCGGTCGCAAGTGGCCGCCATGCCCCGCTCCAGGAATCCCAGACCGCCAGCGTCGCGCCCGGAACGTCCGAGCCGGTGGTCGGATCGTTGCTGTCGCCTCCCGCGTAGGCGTCGAAGGTAATCCCTTGAATCACCGGAGCGGTCGCTCCAGCGGCGGCGAACGAGACATGCGCGATCTCCGCCGCGCGACGATTGACATCTTCGGGCGACACCCAGGTGTCGGCCACGCCCACGGTGGCGCCCTGGTCGAAACCGCCAAAGAGGAGCACTTCGCTGTTCGCAGCATCGTAGGCCATGCCGGCCGCGTCCCGCCATGAAGGGGTCCGGGAGGGGGCAAATCCTGTCCAGTCGTTTCCGTCCCATTCCCAAGTTCGATCCAGGTCGCTGCCGCCGCCGAAGAGGACCGTTTCGCCATCGAAGGGGTCAAACACCATGGAGGCGAACACCCGCTGGTACGGAGATGTCGCTGGCGTGATCCGTGTCCAGCTCGTCCCGTTCCATTCCCAGGTGTCGGCGAGGTTTCCAGAGCCGTTCGCCCCGCCGAAGAGGACTGTCTCGCCGTGAGCAGAATCATAGGCCATCGTGGCGCCCATCCGAGCGGATGAGCCTGTGCTCGAGACCTGTGTCCAGTTCGTCCCGTTCCATTCCCACGTGTCTCGGAGATACCCGGCGCTGCGGTAGCCACCAAAGAGAACGATCCGGCCGTGAGCGGAATCATAGGACATGGCGGCGTCGGTCCGCGCGGGAGGGCTCGATGTCGGCGTGGCCTGTGCCCAATTGCTTCCGTTCCAATTCCAGGTGTCGCCGAAGTATCCACCGGAATGGTCGTCACCGCCGAAGAGAAGCGCCTTCCGAGTCGCGGCATCGTAGGCCATGGAGGCGCCTTCCCGGGCGACGGGGCTCGACGTCGGCTGGGCCTTCGTCCACTGTCTCCCGTTCCACTCCCAGGTGTCACCCAAGGGTAGATAGGAGTTCGACAAGCCGCCGAAAAGAACCGTCGTCCCTGTCGCCGGGCCATTCGCCATCGCGGGCGACGATCTCGCGCTCGGGCTCCCCGCAGGCGTGACGTCCTTCCAGTTCGTCCCGTTCCATTCCCAACCGTCACCGAAGGTGCCCAGGGCTCCGCCTGCGTCAAGTCCCCAGCCGCCGAAGAGGACGACTTGAGCGTGGAAGGAGTCAAACGCCATCGTGGCGCCCTGTCGCGCCAGCGGCCTCGACGCAGGGGCCATCTCGGTCCAGTTCGTCCCGTCCCACTCCCAGGTGTCGTTGAGATAGGGATTGCTATTCTGGCCGCCGAAAAGGACCGTCCGGTCGCGAGGGGCGTCGTAGGCCATGGCGGCGGAAGCTCGCGCGGCGGGGCCGGTGTTCGAAACATTTGTCCAGTTCGTCCCGTCCCACGCCCAGGTGTCGCCGAAGTAGCCTCCGGTTGGGCTCCCGCCGCCAAAGAGAAGAGCCGTCCCAGTCTTGGTGTCGTAGGACATGGCGGCGTTGTATCGTGCGGGCGGGCTCGCTCCCGCCGGGGTCACCCTCACCCACGTTGTCCCGGTCCACTCCCAGGTGTCGCTCGAGTACCCTGACGCGCCAAAACCGCCGAAGAGGACTATCCGGCCCCGCGCGGAGTCGTAGGCCATGGCGGCTCCACCGAGCCCGGGCGGGCTCTGCGACGGCGAGACGTTCGTCCACGTCGACCCGTTCCATTCCCAGGTATCGCTGAGCACAGCGCCCGAGGACTCTACCCCACCGAAGAGCAGCACTTTCCCGGTCGCGGCGTCAAAGGCCATCGAGGCGTACCCCCGCGCAGACGGGTGGTTCGCAGGCGAGACGTTCGCCCAGTTCGTGCCATCCCAGTGCCAGGTGTCTTGGAGGTACCCATTGCTACCCATGCCGCCGAAGAGGAGCATCTTCCCGGTTGCCGAGTCATAGGCCATGGCGGCGAGGGATCGGCTGGGCGGGCTTGCCCTCGAGGCCACTTGTTTCCACACCAACAGGTCCGCGTCCGCAGTGACGAACGAGCTGTCGACGCTCGCCACGCCAGCATAGCTCGATAGCTCCTGGCTGTAGGCTGGGTATCCAGACATCTCAGGTTGTCGTTCCCGCTCGCCCTGAGGCGGCCGGGCCCACGGACCTCGCTCGTTGCCACCGCCCTCGTGCCCGGCCCTCGAAGGGCCGT
>JAJYLH010000114.1 GCA_021787845.1 Myxococcales bacterium
GGCGGCGCGGCTCCAGGCGGCCGGCCCGGCGGTGGTGCGGCGGCGGGTCGAGGCGGCGGGCTCGGCGGCGCGGGCGCGGGCGAGGGAGGCAGCGCCGCGCGATCGGGCGGTGGCAGGGGGACGGCGGTGCCGTTCGGCACGACGCCCTGCTTGGTGACGCGGAACGCGGCCTGGCACTTCGGGCACTTGATGTTGGCGCCGGCGGCGGGGACCCGGCTCTCGTCCATCTCGTAAGCGGCGTTGCAGCTCGGGCAGCGGATCTTCATCGGCAACCTTGACTTCGACGCTCGCGCCCGACGCGGTCGGGCCAGGCGAGCGGCTCTCGGGAACAAGCCACTGACGTGCAAACCTACCACCAGCCGCGCCGCGCCTCATCGCCCGCGAACGAGGGAGCTCACGACCACCGCCCACTCGGACCGCGGGCGTCGTCGCGCGTCCTCGCCCGCCGATGCGGGCTGACGACCGCGCTTTCGTGCCGGGTGGCCGGCACCGCCGATGCAGGTCTGTTATGACCGACGGTCGATGCGGATGGCGGGCGGATGAGCGAGGCGTTGATCATCGGCGGCGGTCTCGCTGGGCTCGCGGCGGCACGCGCCCTCGGGGAGCGCGCGCATCTCCTCGAAGCCTCCGATCGCCTGGGCGGCCTGGCGCGGACCGACGTCGTCGACGGGTTCTGGTTCGACTGGACCGGGCACTGGCTCCACCTGCGCACGGCGCGATGGAGAGCGGAAGCGGCGCGGCTCCTTCCCGGAGGGCTCCTCACCGTCGAGCGGCAGGCGCGCATCTTTTCGCACGGCGTGTGGACGCGCTTTCCGTTCCAGGTAAACACCTTCGGCCTGCCGCCCGAGGTCGTGTCGGAGTGCCTGCAGGGCTTCATCCAGGCGACGGTCGGCCCCGAGGGCGCAACGCTGCGGTCGCGCGAGCCGCGGACGTTCCGGGAGTTCGTGCTGCGCTACCTCGGCGAGGGCATCGCGCGGCACTTCATGGAGCCCTACAACCGCAAGCTCTACTGCGTCGACACGGCGGAGCTGTCGGCCGACTGGGGCGGGCGCTTCGTGCCGCGACCGACGCTCGCGGAGGTGGTCGACGGCGCGGTCGGTCGCGTTCGCGAGGGGCTCGGCTACAACGCGACCTTCGTCTACCCGAAGGAGGGCGGCATCGAGTCCTTGGCGCGGGCGCTCGCGGCGGAGCTGACGGGCCCGGTGTCGCTCGGAGCGCGGGTCGAGCATGTGCGGACGGCGGAGCATCGGGTGCGGCTCGCCGACGGGCGCGAGCTGGAGTACGAGCAGCTCCTCTCGACGATGCCGCTCAAGGCGTTGTGCTCGGCGCTCGATCCACTCCCGGACTCCGTGCGGGCAGCGGCAGCGGCGCTGAGGAGTGTTTCGGTCACCACCGTCGAGCTGGGCGTCAAAGGTCCGCCGCGGGTGCCGTTCCACTGGGCCTACGTGCCCGAGGAGCGCTTCCCCTTCTATCGGGTCGGCTCGCCGTCGCAGGTGAACCCGGGGCTCGCGCCGCCGGACCACACGAGCTACGCGGTCGAGCACTCGCACCTCGGGCCGCCGCCGGACCCGGCGCGCACGATCGACGGAGCGGTGCGCGGGCTCGAAGCGATGGGCGTCCTCCGGCGGTCGGACCTGGTGCTCGCGCGCGCACGCACGATTCCCACGGCCTACGTGCTCGTCGATCACGCGTACGCCGAGGCGCGGCGGACCATCGTCGACCACCTCGCCGCGCAGGGCATCGAGCTCGCGGGTCGCTACGGGCTCTGGGAGTACTCCGGCATGGAGGATGCGCTCCTGAGCGGCGAGAGCGCTGTCGAGCGCATCCTGGCGAAGCTCGAGCGATCGACCGAGGCGAAGGTCGCGGCCTACTGACCGAAGCTGGTCGAGATCGCGTAGCGCGTAGGATCGGTGGAGCGATAGCGCAGCCCATCAGGCGGCCGGCGCGCGACCAACGATGGGCTCCGCTCCGCCTTACCCATCCTACGCGGGCGGTCCGAAGGCGGCCTACTGACCGAAGCTGGTCGAGATGGCGTAGCACTCGTAGCCGCCGCTCGGGTCGCTCATGCATTTCCCCGAGACACACGCGCACGGCTGGGGGTTGATGTTGTCCTGCTCCGTTTCCGAGCAGCTCGCCGGGCTCGTGCACTGCTTCGCGCAGAAATAGGCGACGGGATCGAGGCTGCCCCAGCCTGACGTGAAACCGGCATCGTTGGCGAACGGCGCGCAGTAGTCGCCGCTCGGGCAGTTCGAGTCGGACGTGCACTTGAGCCGGCACACCGAATCCTCGGTGCCCCCGGCGCTGTTGTAGATGGTGAGGCAGCCGTAGGCCGAACCCTGGCAAGCGCCGTTGCCATCGCAGTACTGCGCGCTGCAGCCGTAGGTGCCGTTGGTGTACGCGACGCACGTTTGCCCGTCGGGGCAGCGCGTCGGGTCGCCGTTGCAGCCGGTCTGGCAGGTATAGGCGGTGCTCGAGGACGCATTGGTGTCGCAGTACTGCGAGAGCGGACACGTCGCGCTCGCCCGGCAGCCGGTGCGGCAGGTGAGCGTCGACGGGTCGCAGATTTGCCCGGGCGAGCAGGTCGAATCGTCGCGGCAGCCGGCGCGGCACTGCCCGTTCGAGGAGTCGCAGATCTGTCCTTGCTGGCAGCGGGCGTCGCCATCGCAGCCGACGACGCAGTTGGACGTGGACGTGTCGCACATCTCGCCCAGCGGGCAGGCGGAGTCGTCGCGGCAGCCCTGGCGGCAGGTCGAGGTCTCGGCGTCGCAGATGCCCGAGGCGCACTGCGAGTCGTCGCGGCAGCCCGCGCGGCAGGTGCCGCTTCCGTAGCCACCGACGCAGATCTGTCCCGACGGGCACCGCTCGTCGCCCGTGCATCCGTTGGTGCAGGTGCGCGAGCTGGACGAGCAGATCTGGCCGAGAGGGCACTGGGTGTCCGTGCGGCAGCCGGCCCGGCACTGGCCGATCGACGAATCGCAGACCTCCGTCGACTGGCAGCGCGAGTCGCTCGTGCAACCGACGACGCAGGCCTTCGTCTCGGTGTTGCAGATGCTGTCGAGCGCGCAGTCGGCGTCGCCGTAGCATGCCTTGCGGCACTTGAGCTGGTCGCAGACGTCACCGGTCGGGCACGCGGCGTCGGTGCGGCAGCCGGGGACGCAGGCGTTGGCGGTGCAGATTTCGCTCGACGCGCAGTTGTTGTCGCTCTGGCAGCCGGCGATGCACTTGTTGGTCGAGGCGTCGCAGTAGGAGCCGGCAGGGCAGCCGGTGGACGGGCAGACCTGCGGGAGGCTCATGCAGCCGGTCTGGCCGCAGACGGCGTCGGCGCCGCAGTCGATGGTGCACGACCCGCAGTGGTGCGGATCGGCGGCGAGGTTCACGCACTCCTGGCCGCACGGCGAGAGCGGCGCGTCGCACTGGAGGGGCGTGCCCGCGTCGGGCACGGGGTTGCCGCAGCCGTCGCTGGTGCAGTCGCTGGAGTTGTTGTCACCGCGGCCGCGGCCCGGCGGCGTGCAGGCCATCGCGACCACCGCCGCGAGGCCCAGGAGCGTGCTTGTCGTCCGTCGCATCGTCCACCTCCCGAGCGCGCGCACGGTAGGCGAACGTCGGCGGGCGGTCAACTGGCGGGCGGGGGAAGCATCAGGCGCGCGGTGATGGATGGGACGCGAGCTCCTCGGCGATCCGCTCGCGAAGGGCAGAAGATGGGCCCTTCGCTGCTCGCGGTGGGTCGACAGCCGTCTCGGCAACCAGGGGTTCGTATATTTCCCGCTCGTCCTGAGGCGCCCGCGCCCGGTGCGGTTGCTCGAGGTGTGGCCGGGGCGCGGGCCTCGAAGGGCGACTCTGGAGAGATCTGATCGCTGTGCCGAGCCCCCAGGTCGTCCTTCGAGGGCCGGCCTCGTGGCAGCAACCATCGCGAAGCAGCCGGGCCGGCCACCTCAGGACGAGCGGGAAACACACGAGCACCGGAACGTGAGGACCTTTACCCTGTCGATCCGCCAGTACCACCTCAGGACGAGCGGGAAGCACACGAGCACCGGAACCTTGCGGTGGGTGGGCACCCATACCCAACGGCGCAGAGCATGGAACGGCCCGCCCGCGCGCGAGCGACGCACGGGGTCCATTGCCGCGGGTTCGTGCTTCTGTTAGGGTGCGCGGCCCGACAGATCGCCGCGACGCGTCAGCGCGGGTGGCGATCGTCGGGACGCCTGCCCATCAGCGCCACAGCCGAGGACCACCATGACTTCGCACCCGATCTGGATGTCGCTGCTGCTCTTCGCGAACGCCGCCTTCTTCGCCTGGACGATGCGCCGGCGCATCCCGCCGCTCCTCGCCGGCCGCAAGGACGTGCGCTGGGACCGCCTCGGCGAACGGCTCACGGTGCTCTTCGAGTACGGTTTCGGCCAGCGCCGCTTCGGCATGCGAGGGGAGCGCGACAGCGGGCTCGCGCACATCCTCGTCTTCAGCGCCTTCCTCGTCGTGTCGCTCCGGAGCCTCACCCTCATCGGGATGGGCTTCGGCGGCCCCAACTTCCACCTGCCGTTCCTCTCGGAGCAGGCGCCGCTCGGGATGGCCTACTACGTCCTGCAGCAGCTCGTTCTGATCACCGCGGTCATCGGTTGCGGCATCTTCCTCTGGTTCCGCTGGTTCCAGAAGAAGGAGCGCCTGACGATGCACGCGGAGGGCTGGGTAATCCTCCTCACCATCATCTCGCTGATGGTGACCGACGTGATGTTCGGCAGCGGCTCGCTCGCGCTCGAGCATCTGCACAACCACGCGATGGTCTGGCCGGGCTTCCTCTGGGTCGAGAGCCCCGTCGGGCGCTGGCTCGGCACGCTCGGCCTCCACGCGACCGCGCTGAAGGTGATCCTCTACGTCGGCTTCTGGGGCCACGTCGCGACCGTGCTCGCCTTCGGCAACTTCCTCCCCTACGGCAAACACTTCCACATCATCACCGGCCTGCCGACCGTCTTCTTCCAAAGGCTCCCGCCGGTCGGCGTCCTGACCAAGCTCGACCTCGAGAGCTCGGAGCAGTTCGGCGCGGTCGAGGTCTTCGACCTCTCCTGGAAGGAGCTGATGGACACCTACTCCTGCACGGAGTGTGGCCGCTGCCAGCTCCATTGCCCGACGTACATCACCGGCAAGCCGCTCTCGCACAAGGAGGTCAACCGCGCCATCCGGCATCACATCCAGGAGCTCGGGCCGAAGATGCCGATGGCGTTTCCCAAGAAGCCGGCCGAGGGCGAGAGCTCCGAGGCTCCGGCGACGCCCGCCTATGAGCCGCTGGCGCTCGCGGGCGAGGGCGCGATACTTCCCGATGCGACGATCTGGGCCTGCACGACCTGCGGCTGGTGCGAGACGGCGTGCCCGCTGTTCATCGAGAACGTGCCGCGCATCGTCGACATGCGGCGCAACAAGGTCTTGATGGAGTCGTCGTTCCCGGAGGAGGCGCAGCGGGTCTTCAACGGGATGGAGCAGCAGTCCAATCCCTGGGGCGTGGGCTCGAACAAGCGCGGCGACTGGGCCGAGGGGCTGGACGTGCCCATCGCGGCGAACCTGGCGGAGGCGGGAAAGAAGTTCGAGTACCTCTTCTTCGTCGGCTGCGCGGGCTCCTTCGACGATCGGCAGAAGAAGGTGACGCTGGCGCTGGTCAAGATTCTCAAGGAGGCCAAGGTCGACTTCGCCATCCTCGGCACCGAGGAGAGCTGCACGGGCGACAGCGCGCGCCGGCTGGGGAACGAATACCTCTACCAGACCCTGGCGCAGACCAACGTCGAGACCTTCAACAAGTACGAGGTCAAGAAGATCATTACCCAGTGCCCGCACTGCTTCAACGCGCTGGCGAACGAGTACGAGCAGTTCGGCTTCCAGGCGGAGGTGGTGCACCACGCGCAGCTCATCGAAGAGCTCATCCGCGAGGGACGCCTCAAGCTGACGAAGCCGGTGGCGGGCGAGGTGACCTTCCACGACTCCTGCTATCTCGGCCGGTACAACGGCATCATCCAGGAGCCGCGCAAGGTGTTGAAGAGCGTGCCCCAGCTCAAGCTCGTCGAGATGCCGCGCCACGGGCTGCAAGGGTTCTGCTGCGGCGCCGGTGGCGGACGGATGTGGCTGGAAGAGAAGATCGGCCAGCGCATCAACCAGAACCGGGTCGACGAGGCGGCCGCGACCGGCGCCAAGACCGTCGCGACGAGCTGCCCCTTCTGCCTGACGATGATCAAGGACGGCATCGCGGAGACCGGTCGCGACGATCAGCTCGCCGCGAGGGACATCGCCGAAATCGTCGCCGAGAGCTTGGAGCTCACCGCCACCCAGCCGCAGGAGAGCGCGGCGTAGGCGAGGCGCTGTTCGCCGCGACATGCTTATCCGCTTCACGCCACACTTGGACGAGGGCGCCTCCACAGTCGGTGGTCGCGGGCCGCTGGCTCGCCAGAAGTGCATCCTTGGCCTCGTCTCGCGGGCCAGCGGCCCGCGACCACCGAGTCAGCGAGCCGCTGGTGCGGTCATCCCGATAAGCAGATGCCCGCGATTTGACAGGAGT
Source organism: Myxococcales bacterium (assembly GCA_021787845.1). Taxonomy (GTDB): domain Bacteria; phylum Myxococcota; class Myxococcia; order Myxococcales; family JAJYLH01; genus JAJYLH01. Next base: position 6,536 of record JAJYLH010000114.1, read on the forward strand.
CCTTCATGAGCATGATCGCGAACTTCCGCGCGGCCACCGATCTCGAGATCGCCCGCCTGATGCGCGAACCCGAGGGCATCACGGACTTCATCGAGCGCGAGGGGGCTCGTGAGCTCGACGCCGACAAGGCGTGGCACGCCATCCACTTCCTGCTGGCCGGGCAGCCTTGGGAGGGCGAGTTGCCGCTCGGGTTCATCATGGCCGGCCGCCAGATCGGCGACGTCGACGTCGGTTACGGGCCTGCGAGCGCGCTCACCAGCGTGGAGGTCCGTAGCGTCGCCGCGGCCCTGGCGCCGATCACGAGGGAGGACCTGATGTCGCGATGGAACCGGGATGCGATGCGAGAGGCGGAGATCTATGCCGTCGACCCGGACAAACCCGACGACGAGGACGAGTATGTCGGCGTCCACTACCAAGCGCTCAAGGAGTTCGTCGCGGGCCTCGCCACGGAGGGCCTCGGTCTCATCGTCTACTTCTCTTGAAGCCGCCTTCCTTTCGCGGCTGATTTCGAGCATGGCTATCGAATCGGCGTGAGGCGAGGTCGAGGAGGAGAAGACCTGCCGGACCGATCCGGGCCGCGGTCGGAACGCTCTCCGATCGCCGTGAAGCGGATAGCACCCCAGCACTTGACCCCGCCTCCGCCGACGACCGCGCAGGAATGGTCGGGGCCGGCGGACGGGATGACCGCATCTCGCTTGGGTTCCTGGCCGCTCGTCCTGAGCGCAGTCGAAGGACGGGCGGTCCGTGCGGCATCGTGCTCGTCCCTCGACTGCGCTCGGGATGAGCGGCAATGCCACTTGGCTTGGTGCGGTCAACCCGATAAGCACCTCTTCGGGTTAGGCGGCGTAAATAAATAAAGGTTGCATCTACGCCTGGTCGGCTGTACCCTCTTGGGGATGAGGGCACCAGAGGATCTGCAGGCGAGACTCGCGAGCACGTGGCCGCTTCTGGACGAGCGAAC
>JAJYLH010000115.1 GCA_021787845.1 Myxococcales bacterium
CCGCTACGCCGACGGCAACCCACGCAACGTCATCCTACGCTCCGCCCCAGCCCACCAGAAGGCTCATCTCCATGTGGTTTCAGAATAGCCGCACCCAAGCGATTTCGACTCCAAATCGCTCGACCACCCCACCCCTCGAAGCGATTTCGACTCCAGATCGCTCGTCCACCCGAACCCTCGCATCGATTTCGACTTCAAGCTCGCCTCCGACGCCGTCGGCTCGGCGATTTCGACCGGCGAACCGCTCGGCGGCACCCGCGCCATCGCCCATCGACTCGCTGGTCGGGAGCTTGACAGGTCGATCGCATCGCTGGCAGTCTGCGGCGCGCCCGGCAACCGGCGCGGCCGGAGTTTCGGACGCAAGATTCCTGGCGTGCCGGTGGACGGCCGCGGATCGCGAATCGAACGGCGACGAGGCGGGACAACGATGGCCGAGTTGGTGTGGGAAGGCAAGTACGACAAGGACGGCAAGCGCGTCGGGCCGACGCGGGTGGCGCTCCCGTTCCAGACGGTCGAGACGGTGAACGAGAGCGCCCAGGACCGCCTGCGCACCCTGGACCTCTTCGCCCGCGGCAAGCCCTCCGAGTGGCGCAACCGCCTCATCTGGGGCGACAAGAAGTTCGTCCTCCCCAGCTTGCTCCCCGAGTTCGCCGGGAAGGTCGACCTCATCTACATCGACCCGCCCTTCAACGTTGGTGCGGACTTCTCGTTCACTGCCGAGGTCCCGGACTGTGACGAGCCGCTTCCCAAGCAACCCTCGATCATCGAGCAGAAAGCGTACCGAGACACCTGGGGAAGAGGCGTTGACTCGTACGTCGAATGGCTCTCGAACGCGCTTGGCATCTTGTCCGATCTTCTCTCGCCGACGGGTTCGCTCTATCTTCACATCGATTGGCACATCGGTCACTACGCGAAGCTTCTCCTTGATGAAGCGCTCGGCGCCGAAACACTGCAGAACGAGATCGTCTGGAAGCGCACCTCAGCGCGCGCGGATTCGTCGACCTTCAACCACATCCACGACAGTCTTTTCTACTACGCGCGGGCCGGCCACGCGTTCAATGACACGTTTACGCAGCATGATCCTGAGTACGTTCGTGACAAGTACCGGTTCGATGACGGGGACGGTCGCAAGTACAGGCTCGACAACATGACGAGTCCGAACCCTCGGCCGAACATGATGTACGAATGGAGAGGACACGCGTCCCCGGCCCTAGGATGGCGGTACTCCAAAGAGACGATGGCCAAGCTTCATGCGGAAGGCCGCATCTGGTATCCCGACTCGAAGGACAAGCGACCACAGCTTAAGCGCTATCTCGATGAGTCGCCCGGGCAACCGGTCACGTCGGTCTGGACGGACATCTCTCCGGTCAACTCTCAGGCATCTGAAAGGCTTGGATACGACACGCAGAAGCCGGAGGCGCTTCTCGAACGCATCATCAAGGCATCTTCTAACCCCGGCGACCTCGTTCTCGACTGCTTCTGCGGCTCCGGCACGACGGCGGCGGTATCCGAGAAGCTCGGCCGTCGGTGGATCGCCTGTGACCTCGGGCGCTTCGCCATCCACACGACGCGCAAGCGTCTGCTTTCGATTCCGGGTGTCAAGCCGTCTGTCGTGCAGAACCTCGGCAAGTACGAGCGCCAGGCATGGATGTCGGCGGAGTTCGCCGAGCCGGCGGAGCGCGCGGCGAAGGAGAACGCGTATCGTCACTTCATCCTCCGGCTGTTCCACGCGGACCCGCTCGATGGTTGGTCGTGGCTCCACGGCGTGCGCGGGAAGAAGTTCGTCCACGTGGGCGCGGTCGATGCGCCGGTGACCATCGCCGACGTCCACGCCATCGCGCGCGAGGTGTGGAAGGCGGCGGGCAAGGTGGGCGTGAGCGTCGAGGCGGCGGTCGAGATTCTCGGTTGGGACTTCGCCTTCGAGCTCAACGAGCTGGCCGCGCAGGTCGCCGCGGAGGCGCGAGTGCAGGTGCGGTTTCGGCGCATCCCGCGCGAGGTGATGGAGAAGGACGCGGTCGACCTCGGCCCGAAGGACTTCTTCGAGCTGCGCGCGCTCTCGACCAAGGTGAAGAAGCAGAAGCGGCAGGTCACCGTCGAGCTGACCGACTTCGTGCTGCCGGCGGAGGATCTGCCCGACGAGGTGCGCAAGGCCGTGAAGCACTGGAGCCAGTGGATCGACTACTGGGCCGTCGACTGGAACTTCCGCAACGACACCTTCCACAACGAGTGGCAGACCTACCGCACCGGCGCCAAGCCCGACCTTGACCTCGCCGCGACGAAAGAGTACGACCAGCCGGGGAGCTACACCGTCATGATCAAGGTCATCGACATCCTCGGGAACGACACCACCAAGACCGTCGAAGTGGAGGTGAAGTGATGGCCAAGCCGAAGAAGAAGTCTGGCGTTCGGCCCATCGACTTCCGCGGCGTCCCGCGCATCGAGTCACTGCACGTCAAGAACTATCGCGCCTTGAGAGACCTTTCGCTCGAACCCATCACGCCGCTGACGGTTCTTCTCGGCGCGAACGGCAGCGGGAAGTCGACGGTGTTCGACGTTTTCGCTTTCTTGAAGGAGTGCTTTTCCGATGGCCTCGGCGCGGCATTGGATCGCCGAGGGCGATTGAGCGAACTTCGATCTCGGAGCTCGGAAGGCCCCATCGAGGTCGAGCTAGCCTATCGCGAGGCCCCCAGGCTCCGCTGATGACCTACCACTTGGCCATTGGCGAGTCCAAGACCGAGGGTCCGTTCGTGGAGTCGGAGTGGCTTCAGTGGACTCGCGGCGGCCGTGGACACCCGTTCCGGTTCGTCGACTTCGCGCGCGGCTCGGGAAGTCTGGTCATCGGCGAGCTACCGACCGAGAAAGACGAACTGACGACGGAGAAGCTCGTCGGCCCCGATGTCCTCGCAATCACCACCTTCGGGAAGCTCGCGAAGCACCCTCGGGTGAACGCGCTCCAGCGCCTCATCGCGGGATGGCAGCTCTCGCACCTCTCGGCCGACGCCACACGGGGCTTCCCAGAAGCGGGTCCGCAGGAGCGACTCTCACAGACGGGCGACAATCTTCCAAACGTCATCCAGTACCTTGCTGAGAACCACCGGGAGCGCCTTGATCAGATTCTCGACATGCTCGCAGCTACTGCGCCGCCTCTCGAACGAATTGAAACGAAGACCTTGGATGACGGACGCCTGCTGCTTCAGGTAAAAGACGCGCCGTTTAGCCAACCAATCCTCGCCAGGTACGCTTCAGATGGAACCTTGAAGCTTCTTGCGTATCTCGTGATGCTTTACGATCCCAGGCCGCCGCCGCTCATCGGCATCGAGGAGCCGGAGAACCAGCTCCATCCCAAGCTGCTCCCAGAGCTCGCGGAAGAATGCCGAGGAGCATCGGCTCGCACCCAGCTCATCGTCACGACCCACTCGCCTTTCTTCGTCAACGGAGTGCGGCCGAACGAGCTGTGGGCGCTCTACCGGGGCGGCGACGGCTACACGCATGCCAAGCGGGCGAGCGACATGCCGGGCATTCCGGAGTTCGCAGAGGAAGATCTGCTCGGCGCCCTCTGGGCAGAGGGGCATTTCGAGGTCGGAAGCCCGGATCTCTCGAAACGCGGTGCCCGAAACGGATTGGGGAAGTAAGATGCACTTCGAGCTCCTGGTCGAGGAGGTTTCCTCTGCCGCGTTCTTGGAGATTGTCGTTCCCCGAATCGTGGGCGCGGAACACACAGTCAGTATCGTGGCGTTTCGTGGGAAGAAGGATTTGCTCGGGACTCTCACCCGACAGCTCAGAAGATATACAAGATGGCTGCCGGATGATCATCGGATCATCGTGCTCATTGACCAGGATCGCGACGACTGCCGCAAGCTTCGCAAATCGATCGTGTCGGCAGCCCGGGAAGCTGGTCTCATCTGTCGCGAGGGCAAGAAGACCTCGGCCTGGCAGGTGTTGCCGCGAATCGCGATCGAGGAGCTGGAAGCCTGGATGCTGGGAGACCCGCAGGCGCTGCGGTCCGCGTTCCCAGGAGTCTCGGACAACTGGGTATCCAGACACCTCAGGTGTCTTGGTCCCCGATCCGCTCACCCTGAGGTGCCCGCGCGCCCACGGAGCATGAATGGAGCACGGCAAGCATGCGCGGGCCTCGAAGGGCGAGCGCGAGGGTGGCACAGGCTGTGCCGAGCCCTCACGGCCCTTCGAGGGCCGGGCACGAGGGCGGTGGCAACGAGCGAGGTCCGTGGGCCCGGCCGCCTCAGGGCGAGCGGGAACGACAACCTGAGATGTCTGGATACCCAGCCTCGGACACGTTTGAACGGCGTGCACAGTTCCGCGACCCCGATGCTGTTTCCGGTGGAACCTGGGAACAATTGGAGCGTCTTCTCCAAAAGGCGGGCTACTTCCGGGGCGGACTCCAGAAGATCGCCTGCGCTCGCAGCGTCGCGCACCACCTCGTGCCTGAGCGCAACCGTTCGGGAAGCTTCCAGGTGTTTCGCCGGGGGCTGCTATCCGCTCTGCCCAAGCCGGCGTAGTCGAGAGGAACCTTTCGATGCCAGCCCGCGCTCAACGAGATCATCGGCAGTCGGAGTTGCTCGACGTCACGTCGAAGCTGACGACGGCGCCGTGCGTGCCGAAGCTCAGGCGGCTCGTGCAGGAGTGGGCGGCGGGTCCGCGGCGCTACAAGGGCGCGACGGAGACCACGCGCGAGCTCTTGCTGCACTGGTTCCATCGCGACCACCGGCTGCCGACCGGGATGCGGTTTCGCTGGTTCGACGCGCAGCGCGAGGCGATGGAGACGCTCGTCTACGTATGGGAAGTCGAGCGCGTCCGTTCCCGGGCGGAGCTGATCGAACGGTTCGCTGACGACTCGATGGGCGCGACGTTCCCGAGCACCGATGCCTTCCCGCGCTACGCCGTGAAGATGGCGACCGGCAGCGGCAAGACGAAGGTGATGGCGCTCGCCATCGCCTGGCAGTTCTTGAACGCGCAGCGGGAGAAAGACGAGATCGCCAAACAGTACGCGCGGACGTTCCTCGTCGTGGCGCCGAACGTCATCGTGCTGGAACGGCTGAAGACCGATTTCGCGAACGGGCGCATCTTCCAGGCGGATCCGATGCTCCCGCGCGGGTGGGAGATCTTTTGGGACTTCGACTGCATCGTGCGCGGCGACGGCGAGCGGCCGCACGCGGATGGCGCGCTCTTCCTGACGAACATCCAGCAGCTCTACGAGGACCGCGGGCCGAAGTCCGCCGAGCCCGACGCGATGACGGCGGTGCTCGGTCCGAAGCCGCCGGCGAACCTCGTCCGGGAGCGCGACTTCGCCGAGCGCATCGTCGCTCGCAAAGGAGAGCGGCTGCTGGTGTTGAACGACGAGGCGCACCACACTTGGGATGACAAGAACATGTGGAACGCGGCCATCGACCGGCTCGCGTCCGAGGTCCCGCTGTCCTCGCAGCTCGACTTCTCCGCGACGCCGCGCGACGCGAAGGGCATCCTCTTCCCGTGGACCATCTCGGACTATCCGCTGAAGCAAGCCATCCTCGACCGGCTCGTGAAGCGGCCGATGGTCGGCAAGGCGAACCTGCGCGAGACGCCGAGCCAACACGCCAGCGTCCGGTATCGCGGCTTCCTCGTCGCGGGCGTCGAGCGCTGGAAGGAGTATCGCGACAAGCTGGAGCCGCTGGGAAAGAAGCCGGTCCTCTTCCTGATGCTGACGAGCACCGACGAGGCCGAAGAGGTCTCGGACTGGCTGAAGACCACGTATCCCGAGGAGTTCGGAAGCGAGAAGACGCTCGTCATCCACACCGACAAGTCCGGCGAAATCTCGAAGAAGGATCTGGAACTGGCACGCGACGAGGCGCGTCGCGTCGACGATGACACGAGCGAGGTGCGCGCCATCGTCAGCGTCCTGATGCTCCGCGAAGGCTGGGACGTGCAGAACGTCACCGTCATCGTCGGCTTGCGGCCGTATCAGGCGAGCATTCTGCCCGAGCAGACCGTCGGCCGCGGCCTGCGCCTGATGTTCCGCGGCGCGCCGGGCGCTGGCTACGAAGAACGCGTCGATGTCATCGGGACGCCGCGCTTCCTCGAGTTCGTGCAGGATCTCGAACGCCTGGAAGGCGTCCAGCTCGGCACGTTCCAGCTCGGGAAGGACCAGGTCGAGCTCGTTACCATCGAGCCCGAAGCGAAGCGCGCCGAGTTCGACCTCGGCATCCCCGTGCTGTCGCCGATGCTGGTCCGCAAGAAGAGCATCGCCGCCGAGATCGAGGCGCTGGACGTGTCCAAGCTGCCCATCGCGCAGGTCAAGCTGGAGGCGAAGGAGACCGACATCGAGACCTTCATCTACGAAGGCTACGATGCGGTCACGCTGCGCAAGGAGCTCGAACGCGAGTACCGGCTGGAGCCGCCCGCCACGGCGCAGGAGGTCATCGGCTACTACGCCCGGCGCATCGCGGAGAAGCTGAAGCTCCCCGCGCAGTTCGCGGTTCTCGTTCCCAAGGTCCGCGAGTTCATCCGCACGCGCACCGCCGGCGGCCCGTACGACCTGGACGATCCGATGGTCGTGCGCGGCATCGCCAACCCGCTGATGCACTTCGTGGTGGTGGAAACCTTTCGGCGCGCGCTCGCCGCCATCGTCAACGAGCCGCGGGTGCCCGAGCTGCTCGCGCCGCCGCGGCTCCTGTCGACCTGCCCGGGTTTCCCCTGGAGCCGCGTCGCCGAGCCCGCGCGAAAGACCGTCTTCAACCTCATCCCCTGCGACAACGAATTCGAGCGCGCCTTCGCCCGGTTTCTCGACGGCGCGAAGGACTGCGCCGCGTTCGCCAAGCTCCCGATGCGCTTCGGCTTCGCCATCGAGTACGTCGATCCGGACCAGTCGCTGCGCCTCTACACGCCCGATTTCGTGGTCCGTCGCGACGACGGCGTGCACCTGCTCATCGAGACGAAGGGCTACGAAGGCGCCGAGGTCGCGCACAAGGACCACGCGGCGAGATCGTGGTGCGACAACGCGACCAGCTTGACCGGCGTGCCCTGGCGATACCTGAAGGTGAAGCAGGAACGCTTCGAGCAGCTCGCCTTGGAGCGCGTGAGCGACCTCGACGTTCTCGCTCCGCCCGACCTGCCTCTCGGTGGATGAGCGACGCGCGGCATCCGGGCCAGGCGGCGTTCCTCTCGGCGGGCGAACTCGATTTCCGGACCAGTTTCTCGACGATCGCACCCGGTTTCTCGACGATCGCATCGAGTTACTCGATTTCCGGACCAGTTTCTCGACGATCGCATCCGGTTTCTCGACGATCGCATCGAGTTACTCGATTTCCGGACCAGTTTCTCGACGATCGCATCGAGTTTCTCGCGGATCGCATCGAGTTAGGCGGCGTAAATAAATAAAGGTATCATTTGGGTGTGGCTGGTCTTGGGCGGATCGTGTAGTTCCATTCTCCGTGGAACTTGTCTCGTTCAAGGTTGATGCTCTGCATCTCGGCGTCTGTCA
>JAJYLH010000116.1 GCA_021787845.1 Myxococcales bacterium
CCGGGGGCCGCTCGCTTCGCCTCGATACCTCCTTGCGCGCGCACTCTCCGCCCGCGCCCCTGCCGCGCTCCCCCTCCGGGTCGATTCTCACGAGCATCCCCGGGTCACTTCTGACGAGCGGCGAAGCTGTTGGGGAGTCCAAAAAACGCGTCTTCCGGGCTCCCCCACGGTTGGGGAGTCCCAAAAACGCGTCTTCCGAGCTCCCCCACGGTTGGGGAGTCCGAAAAACGCGTCTTCCGAGCTCCCCCACGGTTGGTGAGTCCCAAAAACGCGTCTTCCGGGCTCCCCCACGGTTGGGGAGTCCAAAAAACGCGTTCTCCGAGCTCCCCCACGGTTGGAGAGTCCAAAAAACGCGTTTTCCGATGTCCGAGCTCCCCCACTGTGGGGGAGCCCGAAAGGTGTTTTTGAACGGATGATCAGTGGTGGAGCCGTCAACGTGCCTTCTACGGGGGTCTCAGGGCGTGTTCAGGTCCGCGAAGGCCGGTTTGTTCAGGTGTTCGGGGCCGGGATCGGCCGGGGATACATGCGCCTACATCGGCGCGGTCGGGCCGACCCGCCAGCGACGTGGCTTCGCGCTTTCGGCGGAAGCGCGCCGCTTCTGACGTGGCGTTCCTCCTCGGCGAGGGCGGTCCCCAGCGGCGAGGCGCGGATTAGCGGCCGGACGCGGAGGTCGAGCGCGACGCAGGCCGAGGTCCTCCTGGCGCCGGGTCCGATCGTAAGATTCGAAGGCGGGGTGCCATCTATCCCGGGGTCCCGCAGGGACCAAGGCTTGTTCCGTGCTCACCGCGCTTCTCCAGCCGACGGGAAACGGCGACTTCAACCGGAGCCGCCCCGAACCTGAGGCCATCTGCGCTCTCATTTCTCCCGGGCGGTTTCCAGCCTCACGAATTCGGCCAGCGCGTCGGCTTCGGCGGCGAGGAGGTCGTAGTTCAGCGTCTCCGGCACGTCGGTCGGTCGGTGGTAGTGCGGATTTCGGAAGTTCGCGGTGTCGGTCAGGAACAGCGCCGGAAGCTGCGCCTTCCAGAACGGCGCGTGATCCGCGCGCCACAGGTCGCGCAGGCCCGCGGCGAGAAACCTGGGCGGGTTCAGCAGCTCCAGCGCCAACGCCGGCGCCGCGACCGACCGCGCTCGCTGGAAATTCTCGGCGAGGGCGGACGATCCGCGCAAGGTGATGGCCGCGAGGAAATCGCCGCGGGTGCGGGTGAAGAGGTTCAGGGGAAACGGCGCCCGCTGCGAGCCGTCGACGGACGAGGCGAAGCCGACCGCGTCGAGCACGACCGCTCCGAGGAGTCGTCTTCGCAAGGTCGGCAGCGAAGACGCGACGAAGCGGCGGCTCCCCGCGAGGCCCGACTCCTCGCGATTGAAGAGCGCGAAGACCACGTGATTCGCCGCTTTCGAGTGCGCGACGAGGTCGGCGACCTCGAGAACGACCGCGACGCCGCTCGCATCGTCGTCGGCGCCCGGCGAACCGGGCACCGTGTCGAGGTGCGCGGCAAGGATCACGAATCGACCCGTGTCCGGGAGGCGCGTGACGACGTCGTGGACCGTGGCGCCGCCCGGAGCGGACAGCGGCTGGCGCTCGACCGAAAATCCGGCGCCTTGCAGCCGCGCGACCGCGATGTTCTCCGCCGCCGCGAGCGCCGCCGGATCGTCGAGGCTGCGCGGATGCGCGAGCGCGCTCACCGTCTCGCTCAGCCGAAAGGGAAGCGCGTGATGCGTCTCGGGAGCGCCGACGACCGCCGGGATGTACGTGGGGCGCACGAGCCAGAGCAGAATCGCGATCGCGCCGGCGAGAACGAGAAGGAGCGCGACGATAATCCAGACCCACGGGCGAGAAGCGGCCGCCATGGGCGCCGAAGATGGCACCGGTCGCGCCAGCGCGCCAGTCGCGCGAAGGGCGCGGTCCCCGGGAGGCGTTCACCGCCGTTTCCGGGTCGTTTCGTCCGAGGATGATTCTCCCGGAGGCTTCCGAGCCGGGCCGGTCGAGCCGGGGCCGCGAGAACGAAACCCGGTCGGGCGACGAGAGCCAGCCATTCCCGGGCCGGGCTCCCGCCGCATCGCCGTCGCGGAACGGAGCGCGGGGGCGAATCGCGCGGCGGCTGGCGTGGCTCAGGTGGGGCGGGCGCGGCGCGCGCCGGAGGAGTCTTTCGTGCTCAAACGGCTCGCGAAGCATCGACGCACCATCCAGGCGGTCATCGCCTTCCTCGTCGTCATCCTGCTGTGGATGCACTGGATTACCCTGGCGGAAGTCCTCCTTTTCGGGAGCCTCTCGGGCATCGTCGCCGGGAAAGTCTTCTGCCGCTGGGCATGCCCGATGGGCTTCATCATCGAGTCGATGCTGGGAACCGATCCGCGCGGACGGCAGCAACAACTCTACATGTACTACAAGATGGGTTGCCCCATCGCCTGGGTGAGCGGCCTGTTGAACCGGCTCAGCCTCTTCACGCTCAAGAACGACGTGTCGAAGTGTACGAGCTGCGGCGCTTGCGACAAGATGTGCTACATCGCGACCTTCGACAAAGACAGGAGCCATTTCAGGCCCGCGGCCAAGGCGCCGGGGAACGCGTACAGTTGCTCGCGCTGTCTGGAATGCGTGCGCGTCTGCCCGACCAAGAGCCTGACCGTCGGCCTCCGCCTTCCCGGCGGGAGGCGCGCGGAAAAGAAAGAAGGCGCGCCGACTTCCGACGAGCTCGGGTGAGGGTGTCGTTTTCCGCTGGTGACATCGGCCGCGAAGGGAAATCGGCCGCCATGGACGGCCTCGGCCGGCACCTCACCTTGTCGGGACATCCGCTTCGTTCGGGTTGCCGACCGGATCCGGCGCCACGCCCCCTCCCCGACCCTCGCCCGCAAGTGCGCTGGAGAGGGAGGTAGAGATCGCCAACCCGAAGGCAGAGTCAGCCCCTTTCCCGCGCTCTTTGCGAGGGAGGGGGTCGGGGAGGGGGAGCGCCGCCGCGATCTGAACGACCCGGATGGCCATTCACCTTTGAACCGCGCGTGGAGCATCCGGCGTTCTTGGCCGGATGCGGAGCAAGCGGCTCCAGCCGAAGGCTCCTGGGGCGATGATCGATTCGCTTCCGCGGGAGCCGCTTTCTCCGCGAGCCGAATAGAGCCTCGGCTCGCTCCACGCGCGGTTCACCGGCAGCGTCACCGAAAACCGTCCACCGGAACGAACCGGTTCCGCCTGTTCCGCGGGCTCCGCGCGTTCCGCATCCGGTGGAGAAGGGCGGGCGCGTCCGGCGCGGTTCCGAGGTCGGTCGATGGCCGCGTCCGAGCGAACCGGGAAACGGTGTCGGCTCGGTTGACTTCCGGTGACGGTTGCGTGACGATGCGCCGTCTTGGGCGGCGTGAGACGTCGAAAACGCCCAATTTCCGGCGCTGTCAACGCTTGGAGGTCCCGTCATGAGCCTGGAGTGCCCGTTCCCGTCGCGCACGGCCGTCCCGCTATTGCTCGCGGCGATGCTCGGGTTCGGCTGCGGCACCGAGACGCCTGCTGGCGTCGGCAAGCTGCCGGGGCCGAGCTTCAAGCTCGCGCCGTCGAAGACGACCCTGCAGCAAACGCTGGTTCCGGTCGAGCCGGCGGTGAATCCGGAGAACCCCGACGCCATCCCCGCCGCGACGCGCGCGAAGTTCGGCCAGTTCAGTACCGGCCCCGGCGAGAGCTTCACCTTCCGCAACGACCTGGCCATCGCCGGCGCCAGCGACACCCTCGGCTCGCAAGCGCGCTCCGTCGTCTACTTTCCGGTGGTCACCGACGTCCACATCTCCGATACCAAGAGTCCGATGCGGCTGTGCGAAGCGGACAGCATCGGAACGTTCCAAGGCGCGTACCGGCCGCAAGATCGGTACGGTTCCCAGGTGCTGGACGCGATGGTCCGGACGCTGAACGACTTCAGCGTGAAGCGCCACTACGACTTCTTCCTGGCGCTCGGCGACAACATCGACAACACCTCGAAGGACGAGCTGCGCTGGTTCATCGGCGTCCTCGACGGCCAGGTGGTCTTGCCGAACAGCGGGAAAATCGTCGACGTGGTGCCGGGGCCGCTGAACGACCCGCACGATCCGTTCCAGGCGTGGGGGCTCGACAAGAAGGTGCCCTGGTACACGACGCTCGGGAATCACGATTACGAGGTCGAAGGCACATTTCGCGTCACGGACCAGGCGAAAGCCATCGCCATCGGCGACACGGTCAATCTCGGCTCCGAGGACGACCAGGGCAACATCATTCCGGACGGTACAAAGATCGTCGCCGATCCGAATCGCGCGCTGCTCGGACCTTTGGGCGACATGCAGCAGTTCTTCGACACCAAGACCCTCCCGGTCGGGCACGGCTTCACGCAGGCGAATCTCCAAAGCGGTTTCGGCGACTACGCCTTCCAGCCGAACCCGGCGGTGCCGCTGAAGGTGATCGATCTGGATCTGGAATGCCGCAACGCCGATAGCGCCGACGGCTGCCTGCGCCAGGACGACGTGGACAACTTCTTGAAGCCGCAGCTCGACGACGCGGTGCAAAAGCACGAGCTGGTGATCATTGCCAGCCACCAGGCCGCGGAGGCGCTGAACCCGGACGCGACCGAAGTGTCGTCGCAAGACTTCAAGGCGCTCCTGGAGAGCTATCCGAACGTCGTCTTGCACCTGGTCGGCCACGGCCACAACAACGTGGTGCGGCCGGAGCCAGGAACGTCGGCCGCGGCGCCCGGTTACTGGGAAGTCGAGACCTCGAGCCTCATCGACTACCCGCAGGAGTCGCGCATCATCGAAATCGCCGATAACGGGGACGGCACCGGCGAGATCTTCGCGACGATGGTCAATCACAACTCCCCGGACGGCTCGTTGACCGCGACGTCGCGCTCGCTGTCGCTCGAGGACATCCAGGACGATGACAACACCAGCGGCGCCGAAGGGAACCCCGAGGATCGGAACGTCGAGCTCGCCATCCAGATACCTGCGGACGTCGAACAGGCGCTGAAGAGCGCCCCCCTGCCTTCGAAGATCGAGTCGCTCACCACGTTGGAAGGAAAATAGGAGGGCGGAGCGGAGCGCGGCCCCAAAGTCGCGGCTCTCGCCGATCGGTTCCGCCGGGCTCCACCGTCCTGCGAGTTGGCGGCGAGCTCGAGAACCGAGGCTCGTCACGGCTCGCGAAAACGCGCGGCTCGAACCAAAGGTTCCGCGCCGGGTGAGCTACGCGCCGTCCGCGGGAGTCGCTCGCTGCGCATCCGGCGAAGAACGCCGGACGCTCCCCGCGCGGTTCAACGGGAACGCCGAACCGGAAGGACGGTCACCGCCCTTTTCCCGTCACCATCCGATGCAGCTTCTCTCCGAGCGCGGTCAGCCGCGGAACGGCTTGCGCGGCGGTCAGCCAGCGCTCGGGAATCTGGTTCCGGCCGAATTTCGCGCCGAGCAGCGCTCCGGCGACGGCGCCGTTGGTGTCCGCGTCGCCGCCTTTCGACACCACCTCGACGAGCGCGGACTCGAAGTCCGCCGCGAACGCCGCCGCGCTGAAAGCGAGCTCCAGGGTGACGAGCACGTAGCCTCGGTCGGCGCCATCGACCTTCAGCGCCGCCGGCGGGCGGGCCAGCGCGCGTTCGACGGTCGCGCGCACGTCGTCGCAGACGCCCTGCGCCGCCTGCGCCGCCGACGCGAGCGCGTCGTCCTCTCCGCGCAGGAGACCGGCAATCGCATGCGTCAGCGCGACGCAGGCGCCGACGCAGCGCGGATCGTAGTGGGTGATGCGCGAAACCGTCGTCGCGTCCTCCGCCAGCTCGCCCGGCCGGAGCAAGTTCGCCAGCGCAATCGGCGCGACGTACATCAGGCTGCCGTTTCCGGCGGAGTTGCGCCCGCTGTCCTCCCACGCGATGGCGCCGCACTGGTCGGGCGGGTCGCCGCCGCGCAGGTTTTGCAGCGACTGCCGCGTCAGGTTGCCGATGTCCTTCGGATTCGACTCGAGCCACGCGACGAGCCGCCGCGCGAGGTCCGTCACGTCGAGCCTTCCCGAAAGCGCGAGGCTCTCCGCCAAGAGCAGCGCGAGCTGCGTGTCATCGGTCGGCTCGCCCTTTTCCCAGACGCCGCCGCCGGTGATTTCGCGCACGCCGTCGGGATGCGCCGCCGCCACCGCCTCGGCCGACTGAAACTCGACCGGCGCACCGAGCGCGTCGCCGATGGCGAGCCCGGGCAGGACGCCGAGAAAGCGGTTGCGCCGGTCGATGTCCGCTTGCGTGATGGCGTTGGGGTACTTCTTCAGCAGATTTGGATCAGGGCGGATGCTGCTCATCGTCGGGCCTCCCGGTGGCGCCGAGTCTACCGCGGAATCGGCCGGCGTGGCGCAAGAAGGAACGCCCGGGTCGTCCGGATCGCTCCTCCGCTGGCGGAGAGCCCGTTCGGGTCGTCCGGATCGCTCCTCCGCTGGCGGAGAGCCCGTTCGGGTCGTCCGGATCGCTCCCCCGCTGGCGGAGAGCCCGTTCGGGTCGTCCGGATCGCCTCTCCGCTGGCGGAGAGCCCATTCGGGTCGTCCGGATCGCCTCTCCGCTGGCGGAGAGCCCGTCCGGGTCGTCCGGATCGCCTCTCCGCTGGCGGAGAGCCCGTTCGGGTCGTCCGGGTGCGTCAAACGGCGGGATGAAGCCCGGACCGCGCCGTCAGTGGAGGGCTTTCGCGGCCCGTTTCATCCCGGCGAGGATCGACCGAGGGTCTAGCTCGTCGTAGAAGTAGCTGTATTGCTCCTGCGGGGCGCGCAGCTCGGAGTGGAGGTCGCCGTGGTAGTCGAGGAAGTAGGTTCGCGGGATGTACTCGCCGTCGGGAGCGAAGCGACGACTGATGTCCGGGTGCTTGTCCTTGTCGACGTGAATCATGACGAACTTCCGGGCCTCGCGGACGACGCGCGGGTCGTGGAAAACGGTCGCGTAGTTCCGGCAGTGCGGGCACCACTCGGTGAAGATGATGAGGCAGATCGGCTTGTGCTTCTTGCGCGCGAGCTTGAGCCCCTGCGTGAAGCCGACCCAGTGGATCTGCTTGGCGTTCCAGTCGTGCGCCCGGGCGGGCGGGGCGGCGAGGAGGAAGGACAGCGCGACGGCGATGGGCGACAGGCGGCGGAACATGAACGGCTCCCTTCGAGGCCAGAACGGCCGGCGGCAGCCTAGCAGGAAACGCGGTCGCGAAGCGAACGGCCCATGCCGGGCTGGCGGACTTGGCCCGACTTGGAGCCGGACACGCAAGTGTCCGGGTACAGGCTGTGCCCACGAAACCCGGGACACGGACGTGTCCGGCTCCAGGTTTCGGTCGGCGGACGGTCGGGGAGGGGGGCGCGGCGGGGCCGAAAACAGTAGGATGGACAGTCCCGACGAGCGCGGTTCTTCGCGCGCGGCGGGCTGTCCGTCCGAGAGCGAGCGTTCGCGCCGTTCCGTCGACCAACATTCGCTCTGGAA
>JAJYLH010000117.1 GCA_021787845.1 Myxococcales bacterium
TCGATACGCGCCGCCATTCCGTCCCGACGGTCGTGCCGGGAGCGTTCACCGACTCCGCCCACGCGCCGCTGATCCGTGCGAACAGCGTGCTCTTGCCGACGTTCGGGCGCCCCACGAGCGCGACGACCGGAAGCGCGTCACGCACGTCCCGTCGCTGCGGATCCCGCTCGGCCTCCGTCCCGGCTGCCGGTCGCGCCGGGTGGCATCCGTCGCGGGAGCCGGCGCCGCGACGCGTCGGGAGGCGGAGGCTCATTCGAGCACCGGCCGGCCAGCGTCCGGCGATGGGTCCGGCAGGACGGGCTGCGCTGCTTCGGGTCCATCTCCGCGTGGCGGCAGCCCGGCGGCGTCCACGAGGATGGACCGTGCGACCGCGGCGCCGATGGCGAGTCGAGCTCGCCCGATCGCGACGACGAGCGGACCTCCGAACGGCGCGCGCGACTCGATCCGGACGATCGCACCCGCCACCACGCCGTGCTGCGCCAGGTCGCCGGCGTGCGCGGTACCGACCGCCGAGACGCGGGCGGTCGAGCCGGGCCGGAGCGCGTCGAGCGAGAGCGCGTCGAGCGGAAGTTCGTCGGGCCGGAGCGCGTCGAGCGAGAGCGCGTCGAGCGGGAGGGCGCGAGGGAGGGAACCGAGGGGGAGCGCGTCGAGAGGCCCTTCCGACGGCGTGAACGCAGGCCCCGCCGTCCGCGGATCCCGCTGCTCGCGGCGCCGGTGTCGCTGCCACGGCCAGCCGTCGCGTTGGTCGCCCTGCAGGCGCCCCCGCGCCACGGATTTCAGAGCACTCAGGTCGGATTTCTGCACGTCGCCAGTGAGCCATCGCCGAGGCCCTCGCGGTAGGGCCCAACGGCCCAAATCCCGGCTCGAACCGGCCACGCGGCCAGGGTGCGCCGACCTGCCCGTTCCGGCCACGCCGACCGGCGCTGTCCTCGCGCGTTCCCCATGGGTACCGTGACGCGGACGAACGCGTCCTGGCGCTCGTTCTTGCCCCGGCTCGCGCCGATGGCACCGAAAGTGATCAGATGTTCGAACGACTCGACTCGCTCGCGTACCGGTTCCGCTACGCGATCATCGTCGCGTGGGTGGCCGCCGCCGTCGCGGCGCTCGTCCTGGCGCCGTCGCTCGCCACCGAGGGCTCCACCGATCAGAGCTCGTTCCTGCCATCGACGACCGAGTCGGTTCTCGCCCGGAACGCGCTCGAGCGGGCGTTCCCGAAGGCGGTGGCGGCCAGCACGGCGACCGTCGCGTTCACACGCCAGTCGGGCCTGACCGCGGCGGACCGCACCTACATCGGGCAGGTCGCCTCGTGGGTCACGAGCTCGGCCGCGCCCACCGACCTTCGCGGCGTCGTCGCGAGCGTCGACACCCCCGAGTCGAACCCCGAGCTCGCGTCGATGATGCGGAGCGCCGACGGGAAGCTCGAGCTGATGAACGTCAACCTCACCGTCGCGTCGATGGCGGGCGGCGCCGGGAACGCGGTCGACGCCCTGCGATCGCACCTCTCGAGCTCGGCGCCCTCCGGGCTCCAGGCCAACGTCACGGGCTCCGCTGGCATCAGCATCGACTACCTCGATGCGATCCCGAAAGGCACCGACAGCGCGACGCTCGTCACGATCGTGCTCGTCCTCGTCATCCTGCTGCTGATCTACCGCGCCCCCCTCGCCGCGCTCGTGCCGCTCGTGACGATCGGGGCGGCGTTCCTCGTCTCGCGGGGCGTCCTCGGCACGCTGGCCGCGGCCGGCTGGAAGATCTCGTCGCTGCTCGACACGTTCGTGGTCGTGATCGTGTTCGGCGTCGGCACCGACTACACGATCTTCCTCATCTCGCGCTTCAGAGAAGAGGTCGCGGGGAGGGACTGGCACGCCGCCTCGCAGGCGACCGTCAAGCGGATCGGGGCGGTCATCACCGCCAGCGCGGCGACCGTCATCGTCGGCCTCGGGTCGATGATCTTCGGAAGCTTCGGGATGATCCAGACGACCGGCCCCGCGCTCGCGGTCGCGGTGTTCGTGACGCTGCTCGCCGGGCTGACCCTCGCGCCCGCGCTGCTCGCGATCTTCGGGCACTACCTGTTCTGGCCCGCGCACGAGCAGACGGGCGCGGCGACCGAGCCGACCGGCTTCTTCGCACGGTTCGCGGGTGCCGTGTCCCGGCGTCCGGTGCTCGTCACCGTCGTGCTGCTCGCCGCGCTCCTGGTCCCCGTCGCGCACGTGCCGGCGATGAGCACGAACTTCGACGTCCTGACCGACCTGCGGGCCACCTCGGACGCGCGACAGGGCTTCGACCAGGTCGCGGCGCACCTCGGCAAGGGCAAGATCATGCCGTCGACGGGTGTCGTGGAGGCCGGCCCGGGCGTCGACCTGCTGGCGCCCGCTTCGCTCGCGCGCCTTCGCGACGTCACGCAGGCGCTCGTGAAGACGAACGGCGTCCAGAGCGCAACGAGCGTCATTGCGCCGACCGGTGACGGAAGCGTGCCGGCCGCGTTCGTCCCGTCGAAGCAGCTCGACGCCATGGCGACCGGGTTCGCCTCGTCAGGCGCGTCGTCGTCCGGCTCGTCGGCCGCGACCGATCCCGGGGCGCTCCTCGAGCCATCCGTCACCGGCGGGCTCGAGTCCGCCACCGCCTATGTCAAGGCTCTCGGCCGGGCCTCCCCGTCGATTGCCTCGACGGCGGCATACACCGCGGCGCTCGACGATCTCCAGGCGGCGCCCGGCCTCATCGCCCAGCTCCGGCAGGGCGCGCGTGTGTCCACCCAGCTGCGGCAGTCGTCGGCCGCGCTGAAGTCGCCGACGCCCCAGGCGGGGGGCACGCAATCGCTCCAGTCGTTCGCCGGGTACGTCCGGGACGTCGCCGGGTACCTCCAGGAGCTGGCCACTGCCTATCCGTCGACGGCGTCTCAGCCCGCGTTCCGGCAGGCGCGTGCCGACCTCGTGACGCTCCAGCAGGCGCAGGCGACCGGCACCCAGCCGTCGCCCGCCACCGTCGCAGACCTCTCGGGTCAGCTCGACGCGCTCGCGACCCACTTCGACTCGCAGCCCGACGCGGTCCTCTTCCCGAAGAGCCTCCCGCAGACGCCGCAGGCCGCGGCGCTCCAGCAGCAGATCTCGACGACCTTTGGAAAGCTGCCGGGCGATCTCCGGTCCCTGGCGGCGAAGTACGCGGCTCTGCCCGACGACGTCTTCATCCCCACCGGCCTCACCGGGTCGGCCGGGCAGCAGGTGAGCTCGACGCTCGCGGCGTTCATGTCCGCGAACCGGGACGTCACCCGGCTGTACGTGATCACGAGCGACGACCCGTACTCGACGGCGGCGTTCGACACCGTCCGACGCGCGCGCACGGTGGTCGCCCGATCGGCAGCCAGCTGGGTCGCGGCACGCTCGCCTACGTCGGCGGCCCGACGGCGGAGCTCGCCGACACGAGACCGCCCTCGACAACGACTTCCAGCGCGTCGCGCTCATCACCGTGCTCGGCGTGCTGCTGCGGGCGCTCGTCGCGCCGATCTACCTCGTGCTGACCGTCCTGCTGTCGTACCTGAGCACGCTCGGGCTGTCGTCCTGGCTGTTCCAGTCCGGGCTCGGGCAGGCCGGCGTGAGCTACTTCCTGCCGCTGATGGTGTTCGTGCTGCTCGTCGCGCTCGGCTCCGACTACAACATCTTCCTGATGAGCCGGGTCCGCGAGGAGAGCGAGCAGCACCCGCTGCGCGACGGCATCCGGCTCGCGGCAGGGCGCACAGGCGCCGTGATCACGTCGGCCGGGATCATCCTGGCCGGCACGTTCGGGTCCATGGCCACGGCGCCGCTCGTGATCCTGTTCCAGGTCGGCGTGGCGGTGGCGCTCGGCGTGCTGATCGACACGTTCGTGGTCCGCTCGATCCTCGTGCCGGCGCTGACGATGCTGGTGGGCGATCGTGCCTGGTGGCCCTCGCGGCTCGGGCACGCTCGCTCCCGGCCAGCGAACCCGGCCGAAACGCCGCCGGCCGCCGCGGCAGCGACACGAGCGCCGGCACGGGGCCAGTCGCCGCGAAACAGGGCCGCGACCGAGGATCCGACGCAGGTGGACGCCGCGGAAGGCGCACTCTGGTCCCTCAGCTCGAACGGATCTCCCTGGTCGCATTGCGGACCACCTCGGTGGCCCACGGAAGCCCCGGACTGTCCGCGCACTTCGGCAAGGTAGTGGCTTGGCAGCCTGGTCCATTTGAAGGATGCGCACCTACCCGGATAGACAGTACAACGACACGGATGGGAGATCCCCGTGAGTCGACGGGAGCGGGTTGCATTCGCCGCAACTCACGGAAGAGCGCGTTTGGCCCCACGAGTAGAGAGGAGGGAAGGGCGTTGAGTTGCCCTACAACACGGAAGCGCCGCCTCCGCTCGCCGATTGCCTTGGCGGTCGCGGTGCCGGTGTTGGGATCGTCAGTCGCGCCACAGGCGTCCCAGCCCGTGCTGGGGGCCCCGGAGTACAGGCGAAGCGGTGGCGAAGAACCCGCGGCAGTAATCGAGCCTACGACCGCACTCGTCGCATCTGCGGCGGGCAGACTGAAGGTTCCCGCCGCCGTGATCCGCGTGGTCGGCAAGGGTCTCGTCGATCAGCCCTTCGTTCCTCATGGGACTGTGTGGGCGAAGATGTACTCGCCGACGCTCGAGCAGGGACTATCGGCCTACCTCCTTCCGGATGGAACCATCATTGACGAAGTGGGGTTCCGCGAGAAGATTTCGGCGTGGGGGCGTGCGAATGGCCCTGTTCCCCCAGAGGTTCGTGCGACTCTCAACGGGATGGATGCTGGCCAACAGCGCACGTTCGTCATTTCCATGCCCGGGCCCGACCTGAACGACATCGTAGCTAAGGCGCAGGAGTCATATCCAACAGCGAATCTGGCCGGCGGGGTGCCTGACACTGGCGACCCGAAACTGAACCAGGAGATACAGACGCTGATCGAGCGTCAGTATGAGTCAGCAATCGGCCAGATCACGAGTGAGATCGCTTCGAGGGCGCGCATCCTGGGTCTCGAGGTAGATACCATTTCTACGGACTCGCCGATGATCTGGGTGACGGGCATTGCCAAGCAGATTGATGAGATGGCGGCGCAGCCTGGCGTGCTACGTGTCGATGAGTCTGGCACAACAAGCCCGGCGCTAAGTGAGGCAGGTCCGACCGACCAGGCCAACTGGTCGTACGGTCAAGGCTACACCGGGGCAGGCGCGCGAATCGGCGTTGTCGAGTACAGCAACGTCGACTGGTCCGCGACCGATATTGCTGCTGTTCCCGCCGCTCGCCACGTTTCTTACTCGACGACCGGTATCAACAATTACTCGGTGTCGCATCCGACGTGGGTGATGGGGGCGATCGCCAGTCAGACGGCAGGACGGAAGGGCATTGCGCCCGGAGCGTTCTATGTCGACTCGAGCACCGGTGGATACAGCCCCAACAACAGCGATGCCGCGGTGATCACGGCAGCAGCGAAGGCGATCAATTCGAGCTACGGCAATGCCGACGTCCTGAACTTCAGCCTCGTCCAAGACACGACGCAGGGCGAGGCTGCACTCCAGGCATGGCTTGACAACGAAGTGAACGTCTACCACATCCACGGGGCCGCGGCCGCGGGCAACCAAGCGCAGAACCACTGCCCCGACCTTGTGGTGCCATCGCCGGCCAGCGCGTGGAATGTCCTTGGCGTTGGCGGTATTGACGACGCGGGGACGACCACATGGGCGGATGACTCGATCTGGACGGGAGGATGTTATATCGATCCGCCCGCCAATCCAGGCGAGAGCTTCGGGCATTTCAAGCCGGATATCTCTGCACCGGCGGTGTGCGTCACAGTCAACGGCAGCGCCTGCAGCAGTTCAACAGGCACGAGCATCGCTTCCCCGCAGGTCGCGGGCGCGTTCGGACTGCTAGTCGGGCAGAACCTTGCGGAACTGCAGTACTTCCCTGAGACGACCCGGGCCATTCTTATGGCCTCATCCTACGCCCATAGACTGTCACCAGACCCAAGCGGGCTCGATGACCGTGAGGGACTGGGTTCACTTAGCACGAAGTGGGCGAACCTTTTCGCCGCACGTGCGACATCCGGCGGCTATCCTCTCGGAGATCATGGTCACTGGATTGCGACTGCATCTGGTTCACCCGGCGCCTATCAAGAGCCCGCGTCCACATTTATCAACGTGGCGACCGGCGGCGGCCGGAAGGTACGGTTCGACATCTCGTGGGATAGTCACGGTTACTCCAGCGGGTACACCAGCTTCAGCGACCTTCGCCTGAGCGACATTGATGTGATCGTTCGCGATCCTGGCGGGAATATCGTTGGTTCCTCGTTGTCCGCGAGCACCAACGTCGAGCACGTCGAATGGGTCGCGAATGCAGGCACAAACTACTCCGTTGAGATTCGACCCTATTCGTGGGACCCTTCTCTCGCGAGCGAACGGATCGGTTGGGCGTGGGTCGCGTTCTCAACGCCCTGATCTCCTGCGGGCTCGTCGTCGCGGCCGCGGCCTGCGGTGCGCCGGTGCCGAGCGCACCGCAGCCTGTTGCGACAAAGGCCGCGACGCCGTCGCCGATGACGGCGTCACCTCCGACCGTAGTCGTTTCGGAGAGTCCCGCCGCAGACCCGCTCGCGATCCGACCCGGAAGACCGTACGTGGGTCACCTGCCCGACCCGACACGGTATACGGCCAATGTGCCGGATGTGCCGCCTCGCGAGGTTCTGCTCGGTCGGCTCGCAGCGTGGCTCACGACTGCCGACGGACGTCCGTACGACGCGAGCCTCGACATCCACGTGTGGCGATGCAGTACGCAGCGATGCGATGCGATCATCGTCGGCCGCGGCGTGGACAGCGCTGGCTACGATACCTGGGGTGTGACGATCGCCGCGAACGGGCAGGTGGCGTTCGACCCGACGAACTCGCAGCTCAACGCCTTGCCCAAGGCGACCGTGGCCGCGCTCGATCGGATCGCCTCCGCCGACCAGCGGATTGCGGCAGTGCGTGCGGAGTACGACATATTGGCGTGGGCCGCGTGGGATCCGAACCGCGCGGGGGTTTACGAGATCGCATACGGCAAGCTGGTCGGCCGGGCGCCAGACGCCGCCCCCTTCGTGCTCGCGAGCACGGGAATGGAGCTCGTCATCGCGACCGTCGATGCGCGAACACGGTCCGTCACCGACGTGCGTCGCATGCGCGTGAACGTCTGACCGGCGCTCGTTCACCTTGCGGCCGAGCGCGCGCGTTCACTCGAGGGTGTGGACTCTCGCCGGGCTGGCGGCCTCCCAGGCCTCGATCGACGGCAGCCGCGCGAGCACGTAGCCGATCTCGTCGGTGCCATCGAGGAGCATCCGCCGGGCGAACGGGTCGATCTCGAACGCGAACGAGTCGCCGACGA
>JAJYLH010000056.1 GCA_021787845.1 Myxococcales bacterium
GCGGCGTCAGCGTGCGGCGGGGGGCAAGCCCCCGCCCTACGGTTCTTGAAGTCCCTGCCTGCACCCGGACACTGGCGTGTCCGGCTCCAACTCCAATTCCGATTCCCATTTGAAACAGCGCGGAGCCTCAGATCTCCGGGAGAGCCCCGTTGATCCTCTCGGCCCAGGTGACGGTGCCGCGAAACCCGAGGTGCGGCGCCGGACGCAGGTAGTGGGCTCGAAAGGAGGGATAGCCGAGCTCCACGAACGGCACCCGGGCGACCTCGCCTTGGAGCGCCCGCCGCTCCCACGAGCTACCGACGATGAAATCCAGCCCGCCGCCCGCGAGCTCCGCTCCGAGCCGCTCGTTCAACAGACGCACGCTGGGGTCGAAATCGCGGTCGAGCGCGTCAGGGTCGGCGCCGTCCGGACCGTGCCGGCTCCGGCCAAGCCGCACCGGCACCTCGATGCCGAAGTCCTCCTCGAACATCCGCGCCAGGCCCGCGAGCCAATCGTCGCTCGCGATGATCGCCGCCCGGCGCCCCGCGAGGCGGCCGGTGACCACCCGTTCCATCCGTTCGGTCGCCTCGGCCAGCTCGGCGCCAACGAACTTCTCCGCCTGCTCCGACTCGCCCGCCGCGAGCTGACGCACCCACTCCGCGGTCTGACCGAGGCCAATCGGCAGCGGCAACTCATGCACCGTCGCGCCGGTGCGAGACGCGATAATCGACGCGGCCTTGCGCCCGGCACCGGTGGCGACGAGCGTCGAGGCCCCCGCGACCCGCGCCAGCTCGGCCGTCGTCTGCCCCGACAGCCAACTTCCCGCATAGGCGCGGCCGGCGCCCTCGCACAGCCGGGCCAGCTCCCGCAGGTCTCCTTCGTGCTCGCCGCCGGTGCGCGTCCACGGATAGCCGATGATCGCAACGGCCTCGTCGGCGCGGCCGGCAACGTCGAGGTGCGAGGCCAGGTCGGCGAGCACCTGCGTCGCGGCGTCGCCGGAATCGCGCTCCACGTGCCCGAAGGAAGCCGCGACGACCGGCACCTCGATGCTCGCCCGCAACTCATCAGCGAGTCCCGGCAGGTCCTCGCCGGCAATGGTGATGCGCGACAGCTCGGCCAGGATGAGCAGCCCCGGACGGCACCGCTCGACGATCTTGCGCGCCGTCTTCTCGATGACGGGGAGCGTTCCCATCGGCGCGACCGATTGATCGGTGAAGGTGGTGATGAGCCGGGGATTGTCCGCCGGCGTCGCCAGGCTCCCGCGCGGATCGTGGCGGCGCAGCGTGCTCATCGCGTGCTCGTGGACGCACGCGGCGCCGCAGTAGAGGAGAACCGCGTCCGCGATGCCGCTCGCGGTCATGAAAACGCCGTCGAGAAAAGTCGGCGAAGTGCGCAGCGAGAAATCGTTCATGGCATGCCGATCCCATGGCCGCTCGATGGGCTTCGCTCCGCTTCACCCGTCCTGCTCAACAGGCGTAACCGAGACTTGGCGAGAAGGCGCAGGAGGGTTCGCCGTGCGCCCTTGAGACCCGGTTCGAGGTCCCGCACCGTGAAGGGCACCGCGCCCTGGGCTCGTGCGGCGGCGCCGTCGCCGACCTCGCAATAGACGAGCTGGTCTTTGCCACTGACGATCGCCGGGAGCGGATTCTCCCCCCGAGCGCACTCCCAGGCGGACACCCGGCCGGGAGCCGCCGCGGCCTGGCGGTCGGCCTCTTCTTGCGCGCCCGGTCCGGCGAGGCGCACCCGGAATCCGAAGTCGAGCGCCGCGCGCACCGGATCGACGCCATAGAAGAACTCGGGCTCGCACATCTGCGCGACGGTTCCGCGGTCGGCGACGAGGACCAGCTCCACCTGCGAGGCCGCCTCCCGCAACCGCGCGAGGTCCGGAATCACCGTTTCGACGAGCGCCGCCCAGGTCGCGTCATCCGGTTCCGGCAGGTCCACCGCGCGCGCGACCGCGCTCGCCCAGGCGCGCGTGCCGCCGGGCCCGTACGGCGACGGCAGCTCGAGATACGGAAATCCCAGCTCGGCGAAGAGCGGCACCAGCACGCGTCCGACGGGCGCCCAGGGCGTGGCGATGGTGACTTGCGCGCGGCCGGCCTCGCCCTCGAAATCCGCTCGGGTGCCAGGGAAGAAGGAAGTCCGCACCCGCACGCCGATGGCCGCGAGCAGCCGGTCCAGCTCCAGCGAGACTCGCCCGTCGGGCCAATCGAGACCGGCGAGATTCACCGTCCGCGGCTCCCGGTCCGTCGAAGCCGCGCTCGCCAGTCGGTCGCGCCACCAGTTCCAGCTCCAGGCGTCGGTGAAACGGGGGAGCGGCGGGTTCAGCAGCCGCACTTGCCGGCCGTCTTCTCTCTTCAGCCGGCAGATGCCCGCGGTGTCGTCGCCGATGACGTTGAAGTCGCAGCCTTCGATCACCCGGACCGGGCAGTCGGCGACCTGGTCCAGGGCCGACTCCAACCGCTTCTCGCCACCGAAGACGAGGGAGCTCTCGTCGGTGTCGGTGACTAGGAACTCGGAGGAGGTGGCGGCGAGGCTCGGCCGTTCTTCCCAGGGGGTCGAGCCCAGCGCGCCATGAGAGGAGAGCGCGCCATTCGCGATGGGGCACTCGCGGCTCGCATGGGCGACGAACACCAGCGATTCACTGCCGGCCGCGGTGACCGCGAAGGCGTCCTGGTCTCCCCAGACGTGGAAGAAGCGGCTCGGCTTTGAATCCCAATGCCGCCAGCTCCGGAAGCAGTGCTTGATGAGCGGCTCGTCGAACCCCGGCGGGCCTTCCGGGGGCGGCGCGTTCACGTCCTCCGGCGGGCGCGCCTCCCCGTTCGGTGCCTCGCCATTGGAGTCACCGGTGCGCTCTCCCGTTCGATCGCCGGTCCGATCGCCCTGCGCTCCCACGCTTCCCGGCTCGACGGGTTGCCAGCGCATGTCGCTGTGGAATGCCCGCGAGAGGACGAACGCGACCGCCGCCTCGGGTTGCGAGGCAGGCGCTTCGCGTCCGGGCGCCGAGCCCTCCTCGAGGCGCGTCAGGGTGCCGAGGGGCGTCGTCATGAGCGGGGTCTCGCCTGGCGGCAAGGGTCCCGCGGTCAGGCCGAGCAGACACCGGCCCGGCGGCTGCGAAGAAACGAGGTCGAAGACGAACCGGGGGAAGGGACCGCTCACGCACTCGAGCTCGGCGAGCTGCCAGTCGTGCCAGAACGGTTTGCCCGGCTCGATCTGGAAGGCGATCAGACCGAGCAGGCCCGGCGCCGACAGCTCGACGCGTTCGTGCTCCCGATTGAGCCGGTCGAGCCAGGGCGCGAACGCCTCTCGCCGCGCGGCCACGAGCCCGCCTCGTAGCGCCTGAATCCAATCCAGCCTGGTTTCCCCCGAGAACAGCGGATTGAGCCCGACGTCGCTGGGGCCCCAGCCGGAAACGAGCCTCGCCTGGACCGGCCGGCCGCGGTAGACGAGGCTCAGGAGAAGCTCGCCGCGCTGGCTCGGCACCGCGTCCTGGCAGACGAGGGGCGGCCGCGAGAGGTGCCCGGCGAGCTGGCCCAGGAGCGTCTCCAACGGCGCGATCATCCCTCGACCACCTTTCGCAGATGGCTTTCGAGCAGCGCCTGGAGCTGGGCGTCTTCGAGCGGCGTCGGGATGACGAGGTCGTCGGGGCCGGTCGCGAGCAGGGCCTCCACCGCCTGCGCGCACGCGAGACCGGCGGGCGAATCCGGAAACGCTTCCACCACGGTCGTGTCCCGCAGCTCGGCGAGGACCACCGCGTCGTCGCGCGGAATCCTGCCCACGACGCGGGTGCCGATGGCTTGGGCGAAGGTGTCGGCGAGCTCGTCCTCCCCGGGCGTGCCGCGGCGGTTCAAGAGCAGGCCCGCCAGCCGGCCCCCGCCGCGCCGGGCGAGGTTGACGATGCCCCGGGCGATGTTGTTGCCCGCGTAGATCGGCGCGACCTCGCCCGAGAGGACGATGTAGATGGCGGAGTCCTTGCCGGTGCGCATCGGGGCGGCGAAGCCCCCGCAGACGACGTCGCCCAAGAGGTCGTAGATGATGAGATCCCAGCGGTCGAGGAAGCCGGAAGTCTCGCGCATCAGGTCGAGGACCAGGTTGATGGCGCGCCCGGCGCAGCCGACGCCCGGCTCGGGACCGCCGATTTCGAGGCAGTCGACGCCCGCGCGCCCGCGGACGATCAGCCGTTCCAGGTCGGCGCTGCTCAGCCGCCCCCGCGTGGCCAAATAGCTCATCACCGGCTCGACCGGGCCGCCCTGGTGCGCGCACGAGTCGTGCTTGGGGTCGCAGCCGACCTGCAAGACGCGCTGGCCGGCGCGCACCGCGAGTTGCGCGAGGATCGTGGTCAGGGTCGACTTGCCGATGCCGCCCTTGCCGCTGATGACGACCTTCCTGGGCACGGCCGAGGATGGACACGGTTCGAGCCCGGGGTCAAGAGGGCTGGCGGCGAGCGGCCGCCCGGCCCGGCACGGCACGGATCCGCTTGCGGACGAACCGTTGCACCGCGCCGTTTGCCCGGCCGCTCGTCCCGACCGCCGTCAAGGGAGGTGGAGCCGTGCCCGAAAGGTCTCCCCCGGCACCGGAGACCCTGCCCCGAGATCCGAGACCTTGGCCCGAGCCCGAAAACGGTCTGCCCCGAGATCCAAGACCCTGCCCCGAGATCCAAGACCCTGGCCCGAGCCCGAAAACGGTCTGCCCCGAGATCCAGGACCCTGCCCCGAGGATGTAGGACACCTGCCCCGAGATCCAAGACCTTGCCCCGAACCCGAAAACGGTCTGCCCCGAGATCCAAGACCTTGCCCCGAGATCCAGGACCCTGCCCCGAGGATGTAGGATACCTGCCCCGAGATCCAAGACCCTGCCCCGAGGATGTAGGATACCTGCCCCGAGATCCAAGACCTTGCCCCGAGGATGTAGGACACCTGCCCCGAGATCCAAGACCCTGCCCCGAACTCGGAGACCCTGCCCCGAGATCCAAGACCCTGCCCCGAACTCGGAGACCCTGCCCCGAACTCAGAGACCCTGCCCCGAACTCAGAGACCCTGCCCCGGGCCAACGGGCCACGATCGCCGACGACAAAAGCCCCGCAGCGCCCGCGCGGGCTCCTCGCGCGAGTGCGCGCGCAAGCAAGCGCCGACGCGAGCGCTACCAGCGCCTCTCGCCGAAGCCCCTGGCGTTCACCCGGCAGCGGTTACGCGAGGCGGAGTGGTCGCGCTCGTTTACGCTCGTGGCTGCCCGGCGCTTCGCGTGTGGGTAGGGTCGACCGGATCAGCAGATCCGCGGCGAAACACAAGAGCACGTCCGCACCCCCCGTTGCGCGCCGCGCAGGAACGGACGTGAGCGTCCAATCAGTAGGCATCTCCCGGGCGCCGAAGGAGGTCGAGCGGCACGTCGTCGAGTCTGTAGAGCCCTGCAACGATGCCGTCGATCTCGCCGCGCAGGCGAGAAATCTCCTCGTCGTATGCGACTAGGTCGAAGGGCGCCGCGCCCACCGACTCGGCATGGCGATCCAGATGCGCCAGGTTTCTTTCCAGCGTCGGCTCATCCTGTCCAGGGCCAGCCTCGACGGGAAGAGGAGTATCGAGCGCGGCGGCAAGCGAGGTAGCCTTGCGCGTGCGCGCTCTGAGCGCCGCTTCGATGACCATCGCCGCCCAACGCGCCCGGTCCGACGAAGTGAACACCGCCTCGTGCTCAGCGTGGCGGGTCGAGAGAACCACCGTCAGCCCGCGCCAGACCACCGTGACTTCTCCCGGCTCGTCGCGCTTGCCCGACGTCCGAGTGGCGAGCGGGTCGCACCATCGGCTCTCGAGCAGCGCGCGGATGGTCATCGCGGTCTTCGACGCTCGCGCCAACCGTCCGATGAGCACCGGCGCCTCGCGCCGCAGGCGAACCAGCGCCGAGAGCCGTTCCGATGCCCGCGCCAGCGGCTCTTGCGCCTCGCCGAGCGCAGCCGGCACCGGAACCTCGTCGAGCGGACCACGGTCGAGCTGCAGCATCTCTCCTTTGCGCTTGCCGCGATGGTAGAGCCAGAAGCAAACCGGCGCGCTGTTCAGGACCGCCGTCCACGCGCGCAGGGACTCGTCACTCGCCTCCGCGTGCGCTGTCAGGACCTGACACGCGAGGTCGACGTAGTAGGCATCGGGGACATACGCGAACGCCGATTCTGGGGTTTGCCGAGGAGTCACGATCTTGGGCTTGAGGAAGATACTCTCCTCGCGTGGCCAGTGGAGTTGGAACCACTCCCGTTTTTCTTCCTCGGTCTCGCGACGCCTCTCCATGATTTCGCGGAAGCGCGCGAGATGCTTGGCGACGCGCGGGAACCGAGCGATATCTGGACATGTCTTCTCGCTGAGATACAGAAGCTGTGACTCGGCCTCGGGGTCGGCATCGAACGCGGCGATGTCACGGGCGAAGTGGAAGGGCCTCAGGAGCTTGCGTTCGCTCGGTGAAAGCTCGAGCTTGCGCACTTCGTCGCGCGAAAGGACGAACACGCCTTCACCGATTTCCAGATGGTGTCGTTCGCAGTAGTCCTCGATCTCCTCATCCGAGGGCTCGCCTTCGCCTTTCCTCTCTTCCCGCACGAGCTTCGCGATCGCCTTGCGCCCGACGTCGTTCGGACCGGTCACGACGCCCTGGTTCACGAGAAAGACGTCGGCGAGCTTGTTCGGCTGCGCCGCCATCCGCTTGCAGATTTCCTCGGCGGCCGCGGGCGCGAGCTTCATGGCTCCCCGGTCATCGACGAGCTCGCGCTGAGCGGGCGCCTCGTACCGTCGCACCGCCGGCAGGTCCTCGCCGCCGAACGCGCGCCAGACCGCCGCCTCATCGGAAACATCCCGCACGCGCGCCACTCGCGGGCGGTTCTCCGGCGCAGGCTCCTTGCGCGCGAGGAGCACGACGTTGTGCTGCCCCGGCGCCGATTCCTTGAAGACCTTCACGTCGCCGAAGAAAAAGAATTCCTCCAGCGTCATGCGCTGCGCGAGCATCCGATTCAAGCCCGCCGCGCCCTCGGCTTTCTCGAAGTAGATCGGAAGGATGTATCCCAGGCGGCCGCCCGCCTTCAGGAGCCGCTCGCCGAGGTGGAGGAAGAAGAAGGCGTAGTCCATCTTCCCTTCGTAGGCGTCCGCGAGGAACGGCCAGTCCTTCACGAGTCGGAAGATTTCCTTGTGATCCTCCTCGCCGATGTAGGGCGGGTTGCCGATGATGGCGTCGAACTCGATGCCGTGCAGCTCGACATCGTAGAAAAACGCTGGCTCCGGCAACCGAATCCCCGCGGCGCGGAGCTTCTCGTGCGCCCCGCGGATGATCTCAGGAATCCCTTCCTCCAAGGCATCGCGGTTCGGCCCGAAGCTCGCCGCGACTTGCCCACGAAGGTTCCGAATGCGGTGGAGGTTCGCCCCCGATTCCTTCGCCGCGGCGATCACGTCCGCGCGCGGCGGCCCAAGCAGGCTGTTCGCGCAGAAGACGTTCACCTTGAGCGGCGGCAGCACGTGGTTCGTCTCGTGCCCCTGGAGGTTCTGCCAGTCGAACGCGGCCGGGTTCGCGCGGACCATCGCGAGCCAGAGGTTCAGCTTTGCCACTCCCACCGCGCCCGGGTCGAGGTCGATGCCGAAGATGCAGGCGACGAGCAGTCGTTTCGGCATCTCGTCGGGCGCGCGCGGCTGAGTCAGGGAGAGCTGCGAGCCGTTGGCCTGTGCCGCGGAGACCTGCTCGCGCAGGCGCTCCTTGAACTGCTTCTCCCAGTCCTGATAGACCGCGACGATGCGCCGGTAGGCCGCGATGAGAAACGAACCCGAGCCGCACGCGGGGTCCAAGACGCGCAAGCTCAGTAGTCGCTCCTGGATGAGGCGGCGGGACTCCTCGAGATGGCCTTCGCGCAGGGGTTCCAGAGCCTCGCGCGCCATTCGATCGACCAAGGCGCCCACGGTGCGCTCGACGATGCCCTCCACCACCTCGTGCCGCGTGTAGTAGATGCCCCGTTCGCGACGAAGTCCCGCGAGATAGCGCTCGTAGACGTGTCCGAGGACATCGACGTCGAGCGCGGCGAAGTTGAACGAATAGAGGTCGTCGCCGAAGAGCCGATCCGCGCCCGGCGCGCCGAGGAGCACGGCCTTGAGCGCGTCGACAGAGACGTTTTCCGTTCCGACCTCGTGGAAGATCTCGGTGTCGTAGTAGTCGTAAAACCATTCGTTCAGATCCTTCAGGAAGTAGCCGACTGCCTTGGAGGGCTTCCGCCGTTCGACGGCCTCGAGCAGGCGCCGGGCGAGGTCGCGATGCCGAACGCATCCCAGATCCTCGAGCGTGCGAACGAAGAGGAACTTGTTCAGCAGAAGGATGGACGCCCGCCGCGACTCGGGGGAGCCGTCTTGCAGGTTCCCGCAGAGCAGCTCCACCCACCGCGAGAGCGCGCGATAGAAACGCTCGGCCAGGTCGGCGCGTTTCCCTTCATCGCGGGCGCGGGCGAGCGTGTCGGCCAAGCGGTCCGGCCCGAGCCGCTCCAGGAGGTCCGGCGAAGACGAGCCGATGAGCTGCTCCGAGCGGACGACGTAGAACGGCTCCGCGCCGCCCCGCAGCTCCGAGCGCGAGAAGAACATCCACGTGAGAGCGTCGGTCAGCACGAGGTACTCGACGCGCGGGTCCTCGAGATACTTCTTCTTCTCTTCCGCGGACTTTCCCAGAGCGCAGCGGTAGGCATCCGCCCGAAGGTTGAACGCGGGCGCCTTGACCTCGACGGCGGCGAGCTTGTCGCCGCTCAGGGGTAGCGCGTAGTCCGCATCGCCGGTCGCGAGGTGGAACTCGCTCGCCGGCCGGTAGCCCAGCGCGCCCAAGAGGGGCGCGAGGAACTTCTCGCGGAGGTTCTCCTCCGGCTTCGCCTCCTGTCGCCGAACGAGATGCAGATAGTGCGCGACGTCTGGATCGCTCAAGTCAAGCTCGGCTAGCGCGCGCAAATGATTTCGGACCGCGCGTTGCTCCTCACTCCAGGACATGTCCTTCGCTCCACCGCCCGCCGTTAATAATCGGCATCCCGCGGGACGCCGCGGCAACATACACCGGACGGCAGAGTGGCGGCAACAGCGCTGGGTTCCTGGCGTGTAGAAGGAAGCCCAAGCGGTCGAGGAGTGCGAACCCGGGCCGCGGTGGGGTCGCGGTCGAGGTCGCTCCGTGTGGTCGGCATCGGTCACGGGCGAAAGAGGGTGCAGGCTCGGCCCGGAGACGTCGAGTCGAGCGCAGTTGGCCGGCGTCGAGACGAACCTCTCCCGGCGGTCGGCCTGAAAGCACCCGCGAAAGAGGGTGCAGGCTCGGCCCGGAGACGTCGAGTCGAGCGCAGTTGGCCGGCGTCGAGACGAACCTCTCCCGGCGGTCGGCCTGAAAGCACCCGCGGAAGAGCTGCCGCAAGGATCGAGAGGAGCTACGCCGCCATCAGCGGTGGGCCGCGGGCGTAGGTGGTCGCCTCGCCGGGTGGATGAGGTAGCGGGCGATCTCCTCGGGGTCGTGTAGCACTGCGATCGGGCGCAGCCGTCCCTTGCAGCGAGAGCCCTCGAGGGCGTCACCGCCCCAGGTTCGGCGGATCAGCTCGGCCCAGAGGAGGCGCTCGGCGTGCGGCTCCTCGGCGGCCTCGCTCGGCGTCGGCTCGTCGTGGCGGTGCTCGCAAGCGGAGCCCCGGCGTTTCGTCGGTGCGGGCACCACGAGTGAGCGCTCTTTCGCAGCGCGTGCCGGACATGGTCGGCAGCGAGCGCGAGCGCTGGCGGCGTCCCTGATATGGAAAAGGCGCGGAAGCCTCGCGATCCGAAAGCGAAGGTGATCCGCCTCTACCTCGCCGACGCACCGCGCTTTGTCTCGCGGCGGATCGGGCTTCACTTCACCCATCCTACGGTTTGCGTCGGGGGACAACCTGCGGGCGTCGCTGATGGGCTCCGCTCCGCTCCACCCATCCTACGGCTCCATCCCGCTCATCCTGGGCGGCTCCACCCCACCCATCCTACGGCTTCACCCCGCTCATCCTACGGCTCCACCCCGCTCATCCTGAGCGGCTCCGCTCCACCCATCCTACGGCTCCACCCCGCTCATCCTGGGCGGCTCCACCCCACCCATCCTACGGCTCCACCCCGCTCATCTGAGCGGCTCCACCCCGCTCATCCTGAGCGGCTCCACCCCGCTCATCCTGGGCGGCTCCACCCCGCTCATCCTGAGTGGCTCCACCCCGCTCATCCTGAGCGGCTCCACCCCGCTCATCCTGAGCGCAGTCGAAGGACGAGCGTCCTCGCGCTGGTCCTCGCCGCGGCGATCGCCGGATTTTCCAGCCCGCTCCTCGCGTCGGGCACGACCTCGCCGCCGCCGGAGACGAGCGCTCCGGCCTGCACGAAGCCCTCCGACTGTCCGCACGGGGCGTGCCTGCACACGCGCGACGGCGGGCGCTGCACCAAGGCCTGCCAGACCGACGCCGACTGCGCCGCGCCCGGGTTCTGTCAGACCTGGCGCGGGATGCGCGGACACGTCGAACGGTACTGCACCTTCGAGGGCCGGGGCTGGCGCCGGCGCTAGCCCCTGTGGTAAGACAGGAGACGACGATGCGCTCGGTCTACTTCGCGGCAGCCATCTTTCTCGCCAGTACCCTCGCCGCCAGCGGCGCGCGGGCCTACTACTGCCGCGCACGCGACCCTAACGCTTGCGGCTTCACGCCCACCGGCGGCAGCAGCCCCGCCAGCGACGACTCTCCCGGCTCCGCCGACAACATCGGCGACCCGGTCCAGGTCGGGACCGGGTGGGCCTACCACCGCGAGCGGCTCTTCTCGGCGCCAGCGGGCGGCGGGCTGATGTTCGACTTCATGGTGGAGTACGAGAGCGCGGGATGGGAGGATTCCACTTCCCAGGACTTTGGCACCTTTAATCCGGGATGGACCGACAGCCTCGATGTCACGATGACCAACGATGGCACTCTCGGCGGCTTCTGGGCCATCAAAGACGAGATTGGCGGGCAGCATGCCTTTACCAACACGCCGATTCTCAACGTCTCCACCAACGTCTACGATCCCTTGGACGAACAGAACTACACGACCCTCACCGCCCGGACCGATGGAGGGTATGACTGGACTCGCGAGGATGGGACGGTCTGGACGTTCGGGGCTGAGAACTGCGCCGCGAGTGGCCAACCCGAAACTCATTGCTTGGTACAGATTGCCGATCGCACCGGTGCGAACAAGATCGTGATTCAGCGTTCTTCGACCGCGCCGTATCGTGAGATCACCTCCATCACTCTTCCCACCTACGGGGAAACCTTTGACTTCAGCTATGTCAACCTCGGCACCGACCCGCCCAACGACGGTCTGAGCACCGTCACCGAGGTTGTCGGCGCCAACCAGTTTCCGGTTGCCGCGTTCACCTACGATTCGCAGGTGCTCAGCGGCTTCACGGATGCCGGCGGCTACTCGCTTCTCAGTTATGACCCGACGACCGGCAGCCTCGCGACGGTCGACCGCCAGACCAGCTCGACGAGCAACGACCCGGTCCGACTCGTGAAGTACACCTGGAATACCAGCGACCTGGTCGGCACCCTGAAAGATCGCAACAACGATCTCGACTTCACGTACGACAGCAACGACGGCGACACGACGGTGACAGACAACACGCAGTCGGGTCCGCCCTCGGCCAAGTACTACTGGACTTCGTACGGCACTGGCGAGTTCATCCGGGTCTACGACATCGAGCCGGACGCGACCTACCCGATGCACTGCGTACACTGTAACCGTGGCGTCAGCTTCGAGTTCGACCGGCGCATCAACCGGGCCGCGGTGAAGAACGTGCACGGCCAGTGGACGACGTATCTCTATGACGACGATCAGGTCATCTGGAACGGCGCGAACAACTCGACCGCGACCGTCACGACGGGTCAGCCCGACGTCTTGTACGATCCCTCCGCGGACTTTACCGGGGCCAATCCGGGGGACACTCCTGTCCAGCCGGGCGACGTCTTTCGATGGTTGCGCGCGGACGGCACGCGCAACTGCCTGGTCACGCCGGCCCCGGGTCGGCTCTGCGACGACGATAACGATGGGAACCAGGACGAGAACATCGTGGCGCAGGTGATCGACCAGACACACGTCCAGCTCGACTCGACGGTCGACACCGGCGCCAAGCCGAACTACTGGATCGTGCGCGAGAAACGATACGACAACGTGATCAACGGCACGAACGGAAGCATCAAGACGCGGCATCTTCTTGAAAACAGCGCGTCAGATCCCGCCTTCACGAACGCCGGAATTCAGGCGGGTGACGAGGTCGATGTCCTCGATGTGAACAGCAACGTCGTTGCCACGGTCTACGTTGACACAGACGATGCCATGGACCCCCGATGGCTATCGCTGACGGGGTCCATCTCGGGCTATGGGCAGGGTGGATACGGATACCGCGTCCTGGACGGCAGTGGAACGACAATCACGACCGGAGCCGTGTACGCCACCGACGACGAAGAGCTGCTCTATGATCCGAACGAGAACTTTCAAGTCTACGCCGCGCCGAACGACCAAATCGACGTCGGAGGCGGCGTCCTTCCCGCGCCGGTCACCACCCTCGACTCGAGCGCCGCCTTCTTGAGCCTGTCCGGGATCCCGGAGGGGACCTATCCGAGCTACAACATCCAGCGTAGTCGGGACAGCTACGCGGCGAAGAACGGCGGCCGCGTCTTGCGTGCCGTCGAGAACAACATGCGCTGGAACGGCACCTCGTGCGTAGCGGACCCGGATCCATGGACCGAGGACACCGCGCACTGTCAAGGCCCTGGCTTGTCCGAGGTCACGACCTACGAGTACGACAACGCGGTCTACCCGAACTTGGTCACTGCCATCGAGCGTCCGAGCATCGTCGCCGGGCAGACGACTTCCACCATCTACGACTACAACCCGAATCCGTCCATCGCGACCGCGAACATTACCTGTAGCGACCCTCCATCTGATTTCGGGGTGCCGCTTGGAACGCAGAACGCGGGGCTCCTTCGGCGGAAGATCGAGATCGGCTGGACGAACGACTCGACTTTCACGTCCGCGTGCACGGTGCGCGTCACGACCTACACGTACTCGACCTCCGCTCCTTACGAGCTCCTGAGCATCACCGGTCCCTTGGGGACCAGCGATGTGACACAGTACGGCTACGGAACAGACGGGTACTTGAGCACGATCAAACGATACACGGATTCGACGCACTACCTGGAAACGCAGCTCGGTGCCGCCGTCACGGGCTGCAGCGCCTCGGGTTACAACCCGGTCGGTCGGCCGCAGACGGTCATCGATCCGAACGGCGTCGGTTGGTGCCTCGGCTGGGATCTGCTCGGGCGGCTGACGTCGGTCCAGCGCGCCGACGCGGCGAGCGGATGGACCTTGTCCTACGACCAGTCGAACAACCTCGTCTCCGTCGTCGACCCGACCGGCACCACGACGCAGCGGGCGTTCGCCGGTGGGCGAGTCGGCGACCTCGCGGGAGGGTTTCTCAGCGCGGCGTCTCGGTCGACACCGTCCGGCACGCTCCTCTCCGAGACCTTTCTGACCTATCCGAGCGACTCCGGCGGTGATCTGAACACCCCGACGAGCGTGAAGACCGCCAGCCGCATTCCGACCGAGGGCGTCGACTGCTCGGCGGACGCCGATTGCCTGTTCAGCGGGATGACCTGCAACACCAACGTTCAACCCAACGTCTGCGCGCCGAAATCGTGTACCCAAACCAGCGACTGTTCCGCCGACGGGAGCGAGCTGTGCCTCGGCCCCACTGGCGCGAAGGCGTGCATGCTGGTGTCGGGGCTGACCGAATACGGCTATGACATCTACCGGCGGGTCGACGCGCTGAAGACACATCGAACGAGCTACACCGTCGGCTCGCCGGACGCGACCCGGACCTGGACTCGCGATCCCGACGGGCGAGTCGAGAGCGTTCAGGAAGAGAATCAGACGAGCCCCAACGTCTGGTACACCTATGACGCTCAGGGGAACCTCACTGAGATCGACCGCGCCATCGGCGGCACGCGGACCAAGCTCGTGGCCTACACCTACGACCTGCAAGGCGATCTGGCGTCGGTGACCTACTACGATGGCTCGACAGGAGCCCAGAGGTCGCAGACGACCTATACGTACGACGACTTCGGCGAGCTGTTGAAGGTGGTGAGCCCCGACGCCGGCACGGTCCAGTACGCGTACGATGCAGCGGGGAACGTCTCGAAGAAGCTCGACGCTGTTGGAAACACGATTGCTTACGCCTACGATGACGCATCGCGCCTGACCGGCATCACCTATCCGCACGACACGGCGGTGACCCGAACCTACGACGGGGCGGAGGGAACGCCGGCACTGACGGATTGCAAGACCGGCGTTGCCATCACCTGGCCGGCGAACCGCTACGGAACCGGGCGGGTAACGAAGATCGCCGACTCCATCGGGACTCACTACTTCAGCTACGACGCGGACGGCCATGTCATCGATCTCTACGACGCTCGCAAAACGGAGAGCTGTGCTCGGGTCTGGTCGTACAGCTACGACTCGGACGGACGGCTGAGCTCGCAGGTCTACGCCGACGGCCGGGAAGTCGACTACAGTTACGATGGCCTGGACCAGGACCGTCCGGGTTCGATCAGGGCCAAGCGACAGATCAACGGCAACTGGGAGACCGACACCATCGTCCAGAGCATCAACTATGGAGCCGGCGGCGAGCTCGGAGCCGTCCTCTATGGCAACGGGACCGGCAATCTCTACCAGTGGTTCCTCGACGGCAGCCCCGAAGGCCGGACGACGTACGGAAGCACCGGGAAACTCGACGAACGCGAGGTGACCTCGACGAACGCCCTCGGGTATCCGACGGCGGTCTCGGGGATGACCGATGCGACTTCGGAAACGTACCAGTACGACCCGGACCTGCACGAGCTGACGCAGGGGAAGGTGGACTCGTACACGTCAGGGACGAGCCCGTACGACGAGGAGGACTTCAACTACGAGACGACGCTGCTCGGCGACCGGACGAAGTGGTCCGACGTAGACCCCACGACGCCGGGGCTCGTCCACAACGAGACGACCACTCGGGCGCCGGGGAGCAGCCGGTTCACGGAGCTGGAGGACGAGGACACCCTGAACGGCGTGCCGCAGCAGGACACTGATCAGAAGGTCGACTTCGTGATGAACAGCGCCGGGGCACCCAGTTCGATGACCTTCAGCGCGTACCAGAACGGGACCTGGGTGAACGAGGGAGGCAACACGTTCGACTACGACGACGCCGGGCGGCTGAAGGACATCTACCCGGGTGGCGGAGGAGCGCGGACGTATTCGTACGACTACGACGATCTGCGGACGGCGGCCTCGTGGGGCGTGAACAACGCGCGAGACGACTTCTACTACGAGCGCAACGGAGAGCTGGACGCGCATCTCGGGTGCGGCGACTCGACCTGCACCTGGGATGCGACGCACTCGCGGCCGGTGGACGACTACATCTGGCTTAACGGCGAGCCGATTGCGCTCTTGAGCGCGGCGCTGCCGCCGACCGGGACCGAGGACGACACGAACGGGGGGATCTACTACATCAACGACGGCCTTCTCGGAGAGCCGCGAACGGCGACCGACCAGAGCGGGAACGTCGTCTGGGAGTTCGACACCAAGCCGTTCGGCCAGATGCAGGGAGACGCGCCGGAGAAGAACAGCGACAACCTCGACCTGGACCTGCGCTTCCCCGAGGCGCCGGCGGCATTGTCCCGCTTGCGGCGACCAGACCGGCGTGGTAACTGGTTCAACCAGTTGGACGGAGGGCGGGCGTTTGCGACTGGTTCGGATGGTTCTCGCGGCACCGTTGCTCGTGGGCAGCGGGCTCTTGTCGATCTGGCCTGCGCTGGTCAACGGCGCCCCCCTTCTGCTCCTGGATTCGATGGGATATCTCCCAAACGCCGCTTCGGGCCTTCGACCCGGCTGCCACCTCCGGCGCACGGTGTTCTATCCCATCTTCCTCCGGCTCACATCGCTCGGAATGACGACCCTTTGGACAACCATCGCCGTTCAAGGAGCGCTGCTTGGCCTCGCGGTGTACCTGCTTCTGGCGATCGAATGGCGCCGCGTCCGACTGTGGGAGCTGAGCGCCATCCTGGCGGCGGTTTTCCTGTTGACGTCGATGAGCTGGCTCGCCAGCGAGATCATGACCGACTTCTCGACCACCCTCGTCGCGTTGAGCGGATACCTCTTGCTCTTCAGATGGGGACGGGCCAACCCGAAGCAGCGAGCCGCCTTGCTCATCCTCTTCGTTCTCGACTGCAGCCTCCACCTGAGCCACCTGCCCATCTTTTTCATCACCGCCGCCGTGGCGTTCGGAACGCTTCGGCTGTTCGCCAGACCGTGGAAGCCCCAGTGGCGGCGGCTGGCGGTCTTCCCCCTGGCGGCGGCTCTCGTCTTTCCGGTGACCTCCGCGGTCATGGGCAGGGCTCCGACCACAACGGCGTTCCCCATCTTCACCCTGGCCCGCCTGGCCTCCGATGGAACCCTGGAAAGGGTGCTCAAGGAGGACTGTCCGCATGAACATTTCGCTCTCTGTCGGTTCGGGTCCACGCTCTTGGGAAAACACCGAGGCATGTGGCTGATCTGGAATCCGTCCGCGCCCGTCATGCAGCTTGGAGGCTGGAAACGATTCACTCCGGAGGCATATCGCCTCCTGGGGGCGAGCGTTCGCGATCACCCCTTTCGATGGGTGCTGGACGCCGGCCGCGAAGGGGTCGAGCTCTTCTTTGACGTCAAGCTGCTGGATGGCTGCGTCGACTCCTTCCGGGGAGGTTGGCTGACCGAGCTTCGACACGACATTCCTGGAGCGGCGCCCCAGTTCGAATCTTCGAGACAAGAACAGGGACGGCTCTTTGGCATCTATGCCGACTCGACGGCGGTCGATCAGTTCGCGACTTGGGCGAGTCTCATCTTCCTCGCCGGCATCGTCGCGCTCGGTCGCCATCATCCCGAGGAGCGACGTCTGTGCTTCTACTGGCTGCTCTTTCTCGCGGTCAACGCCCTCTTCTGCGCGACGTTCTCGGGTCAGTTCAACCGTCTCCAAGGGCGGGCCGCCGCCGGGTCGCTCCTCGTCGCTCTCTGCGTCGGCGTCAGCATGTTCCTACGCCGTCGCCGACGGCGGCTGTGCTACTGATCCGACATCGGTTCGGATCACAGCGTCAACCTCACCTGCATGTGCACCTACTGCTGGTGGACGGTGCCTTCGCGCAAGAGCCAGGCGAGCCGCCAACCTTCCTTCGTGCCGAAGACGACGGCGGAAGAGCTGCACAACCTCGCGACGGAGATCGAGCGGCGTCTCGAGCCGCTGTGCAAGGGACGCCTGCGCCCGATCGCCGCGCTGCACGACCCTGATGAGATCGCCCGCTATTAATCGTTGCGAAAGTAGTCGCAGTCGGAGTCTCGTGGCACAGGCGTCCTCGCCTGTGAAAGCCACAACGAAGGTACACGGGCGGGGACGCCCGTGCCACGACTGATGATGCGAGGTGCAGATACTTTCGCAACGATTAATACCTCACCACCCTGCGAGACGACCACGTACGCCCGGGGCCCGCCGAGCATCGCGGCGTAGTTCCTCTCGATCCTTCCGAAAGCTCTTCTTCGGGCGCTTTCAGGCCGCCCGCCGGGAGAAGCTCGTCTCGAGCCCAGGCCCCAGCGCTCGACTTGACGCTTTCGGACAGAACCGGTACCCTCCTTCGCCCGTGGACGATGTCGACCACCTCGCCAGCGACCCTTCACGACGCCACTGAGGCCCGAGTTCGCCCCCGCAGGCCGCTTGGGCGTCCTAACGTCCCGCCGAGGCCCCTCCTCGCTCTCTTGCCCCTGCTGACCCTGGCCGCGGCCCAGCCGTGCGCGCTCTCTGGCCGGGTGAAGGAGCTCGCGGCCACCATCGGCCATGGCGAGACCTTCGGGCTCAAGGACGTCGACCCCCATGCGCCCGTGTTCCGCGGCGTGGCGTACGACCGTGCCTGCGCCGATCAAGCCGTCGCCTGGCTCGGCTCCGACGACCTCACCGAGCGTCTCGCGGGCGCGGCCTACTACGCCCGGTACCGCATCCAGGATTGGACACGGGGGGTGCGCTTCCTCCTCTTCTTCCGCATGGATGTCGCCGACCGGAACTTCTTCTTCGTCGGGGCACGGGAGCGCATCCGCTGGGAAGCCCAGGCCCGCGGCGAGCGCTCGTTGGCGGTGGTGCTGGCCAAGTACGAGCTGCTCTTCCGCGTGGGCAAGCCTGGCGCTGAGGCCGCGCGCTACCTGCTCGACACCAGGCGCCTGATCCGCCATGAGCCGCTCCTCATGTTGGACCTCGAGCGCGACCTGGATTGGGCCAAGGATATGCCCCTGCGCCCGGACGACCTCGACTTCCTCTGGGCGCACCGCGACGATCGTCAGTTCGCCTTCGGTGCCCTACACGTCATCCTGGCCCGCTACCACGACCCGCGGGAGAAGAAGCTGGTGGAGCGCCTGCTCCCGAAGGCCGGCTTCGGCGACCTCCACGACCGTGACGACCTCCTTCAGCGCGCCTACGACGTGGGCCTCGGCGACCGGATGGAGCCGGTGCTGCTCAAGCTCGCGCGGCGGCAGGAGGCGAAGCACCTGCTCTGCCTCGAGCTCGACGACTTCATCGGCGCCGCGGCCGGCCACCTGCCCTCGATTCGGGTGCTGCTGAAGCTGGGCCAGGACTGCCACGGCGACCCCCTGACCTCGCTGAGCGGGGCCATCCGGGCCACGCCGAATCCCGAGACGTCGCTGCGCACGCTGCTCCCGGAGATTCAGCGGATAGAGGGCGACCGGATGTGGATCTTCGGGCTGCCGGTGTGCATCGCGGCGCTGCCGCCCGAGCCCACCCCGGGCATCCTCCGCGCGATCGCCGAGGCCGTGGCCCAGCAGGAGCCGCGCCCCATTTGGTCGCGCTTGGAAGAGGTCATCGATGCGCGGGAGAAGACTGCCAACCCCGCTGATCTGGCCGCGCTCCGAAAGCTGCGTCAGGATCTCGAGTCCCGCGCGCTCGGCAAGCTCTAACGGGTGGGAACGGGGGATGCCCTTCGTTCCATGCCCATCCGGTCGACACACTTGCCCGAGGTTGGAGCCGGGCACGTCAGTGCCCGGGTTGGCTCGGGACGCCAGATCCGACCCGGACATTGACATGTCCGGCTCCAAGTGTGTCAACCGGATAGGCGCGCTTCGTTCCATGCCCATCCGGTCGACACACTTTCCGTGCAGGAACCGTAGGACGGGGTTTGTTCCGCGCCGTCTTCGCGGTGTTTGAGCTTCGGCGGAGGACAAGCCTCCGCCCCTACGACGATCGATCGGAACGCAAGTGTGTCAACCGAAGCCACGTTGGGTTGCGGGCATCCGCCTGCGCCATGAGGGGTCGATACCCAGCCAAGCCCAAGTGGGCCGCCTCGGCCGGCATCGAGGCGAGCCTCTGCCGGACGTGCCCGCCGAGCCCGCTGGCAACAAGCCCAAGCCCGAGCCGCAGCTATTAATCGTTGCGAACTGCTTATCGGGTTCACCACACCAGGCCACGGGGGCAATGCCGCTCATCCCGAGCGCAGTCGAGGGACGAGCGCGGTGAAGCCGAAACCGCCCGTCCTTCGTCCTTCGACTGGCGCTCAGGATGACCGCTCAGGACGAGCGGCCGGGAATTCGAGGGAGGTGGGGTC
Source organism: Myxococcales bacterium (assembly GCA_021787845.1). Classification (GTDB taxonomy): domain Bacteria; phylum Myxococcota; class Myxococcia; order Myxococcales; family JAJYLH01; genus JAJYLH01. The sequence goes on from JAJYLH010000056.1 coordinate 19,643, forward strand.
AACCCGATAAGCAAGTCGTTGCGAAAGTATCTGCACCTCGCATCATCAGTCGTGGCACGGGCGTCCCCGCCCGTGTACCTTCGTTGTGGCTTCCACAGGCGAGGACGCCTTTGCCACGAGACTCCGACTGCGACTACTTTCGTAACGATTAATACGTAGGTGGCGGACGGCCCTTGACTCCAGGTCGCGAGAGCTGGAAAGCTCCGCCGCTCCGATGCGGGCGCATCGGGGAGGAGCCACGGTCATGATTCTGATCACCGGAGCGACCGGGAACGTCGGCCGGAACGTCGTCGAGCAGCTTCTCGTGGCGGGCCAGCGGGTGCGGGCGATGACGCGCGACCCCGCGAGCGCGCGGCTGCCGGCGGGCGTCGAGGTCGTGCGCGGCGATTTGACCGACCCGGAGACGCTGCCGGCGGCGCTCGAGGGCATCGACCGGGCGTATCTCTTCCCAGTCAGCGGCCATCTGCAGCCGTTTCTGGGCCTCGGCCGCGCGCAGGGGCTAAAGCGGGTGGTGCTCCTGTCGTCGTCTTCCGCGAGCGATCCGAGCGGCGCGCTGGGCCAGGTCCATGCCGCCAACGAGTCGGTCGTGCGCGCGTCGGGCCTGCCGTGGACGTTCGTGCGCCCGACGGCGTTCATGGCCAACGACCTGCGCTGGGCCGGGCAAATCAAAACGACGAGCATCGTGCGCGCGCCTTACGGGCATTCGACCACCGCGCCCATCGACGAGCGGGACATCGCGGCGGTCGTCGCGGCGGCGCTGACGCAGGACGGGCACGAGGGGAGGGCGTATTCGCTGACCGGTCCGCAGTCGCTGTCGGTGGTCGAGCGCGTGCGCATCCTGGCGCAGGTCCTGGGCCGCGACATCACGTTCGAGGAGCTGCCGCCGGAGCGGGCGCGCCAGTTCATGCCCGCCGCGCCGCCGGCAATCGCCGACAACCTGCTGGCGATGATGGCCAAGAACGCCGGCCGGCCGGCGCAACTGACGGAGGACGTCGAGCGCGCGACCGGACGGCCGCCGTTCGCCTACCGGCAATGGGCGACCCGGCACGCGCCCGACCTGACGGGATAGAGGCGGGAGGGGATGCTGAAAATCGATCCTCCGCTGTCGTCGCCCTGCCCGCCGGGACCGGAACCAGGCGGCGACTGCGAGAAGGACAAGGCACGAGAGTTGCCGCTCGCCGGTGCGCGCGGCGTGAGGGGGCACCTGCTCCTCGCGCGTCTGCTCCTGCCGCTGGTCATCCTGGCCGGAGCCTGTTCGCGCGGTCCAAGCGCATGCGCCGTAGCCCACACGCCGGCGAGGGACGCGGCTCTGGACATCCACGTTCCGCGCGTCGAGCTCCGAGGCGCCGACGTCCGCGGGCCTCACCCAATCGCGCCTGGCGTGAGAGCGGCGGGCAGGTGCCAGTCATCGTGATCAATCGCGGTCGAAGAGACGAGCCGCTCAGCCCACGACGCTGCGCGCGCCTGCGCGCCCGACTGCGCCCGGGCTGAGCGGATCGCGCATCGCGGGTCGATCGCTGGCCATTCCCTCTTCGACGGCGGGAACCGACGGCCTGCGGCTGGCCGGCGCAACCTCACAAGTGGCGATCGGTGCCGTACCACCGCGAGCCGGCATGGTCCTGGTGAAGGACGACGACGTCCGCCATCACCTCTTCGGGACCGAGCACACGGCGGACGTCCAACGCGAACCGATGATCCGCCCCCTCGAAGTGCGGCTGCTCCGGATAGCTCACGCGCTCGAAGCAGTTTCGCCGGACGCACTGGAAGTAGCCGAGCGGCACCCCTCGGGCCTCCCCCCGGCGCAGCTCGCCCGGCGCTCGGTCGCGCAGGTCGGCGAAGTCCGCCACCGGGTCGCGCACGCCAAGCAGCAGCTCTGCCGTGGTCCGCTGGTCCAGCATCTTGCGGCCAGCGACCGCGACGAACGGCGCGTCGCGATAGCGGCCCTCCAACTCCGCGAAGAGGTTCGGCGGAAAGATGATGTCCGCGTCGGTGAGGACGACCCGCCGCCCGCTGGCGCGCGCGACGGCCTGGTTGATGAGACGGCCCTTGGCGGTCTGCTCCCTCGCCGGCGCGGCCACTGGCACGATGCGCAGGTCCGGCCAACAGGCACGCGCGCTGTCGAGCACGTCCTCGGTGCCATCGAGCCCGGGCACGAACGCGACGAGGAGCTCCGCGTGGCGCCGGTCGAAGCCCTGCTGCTCGGCGATGGAACGGACGAGCTGACTGAGCCGCCGCGCGAACCCGGTGCAGACGACGACGACCGACAGCTCGATGGGGAGCGAGACCGGTGCCGGCTCCCGCGGACGCTCCGCGGACCAGAGGAGCACTTCCTGCGTGACGAGGTGGTCGCGGATGCCGTACGCCGCGAGGCGCGGTTCGAGCTGGCCACGCAGGCGGTGCGCCCGAAACACGCAGGCTGGCACGTGCGCCGGCGTCACCGGCTCGCCGTCCTTCAAGAGCAGGAGCTGCCCGTCCGCGGCGACGTGAACGGCCAGGCGATGGTGCGCCCGCGTCATCAAACACATCGCCTGCGCGTTCGGCGCGAAGGAGAAGCCGACATAGGCCGCGCGGCCGGCGAAGACCGCGCTCAGCGTCATCGGGCGAGGACCGGTCGCGAGCACCGTCGAGAGCGCCAGCCGGTCCTGGAGCGCGTGCCAGAAGCGACTCCCGTTCATCTTGACGTCGAAGGCGTTGACGACGCGATAGCCCGACGAAGCGATCTCTCGCGCCCGCGCGAGGTCGCGGAGGTCGGCAGTGGTCTCGCCGAGCAGCGCCGCTGAGGGGCGAAGGATGCGCTCCGGCCCGCCCTGCGCCTCCGGCGAGCGACCGACGCGTTCGATCGCCTCCCGCGAGCGAAGCCGCTGGACGACAGGGGAGGCCATGAGCCGCTCGAGCGGCGCCGCGAACAGCTTCTGCGCGGCACGACCATATCGACCGTGCGCCAGCGCGAGCACGCGGTCCTCGACGAACCGCGGAAGCGGCCGTGCAACCGTGCGATCGAGGCGCGAAGCCGTCCGGTCGAGGAACGCGATCCGCGAGCGGTCCGGCAGCGCCAAGGACTGCGTGAGCAACCGCTCGGCGGCGGCATCGACGTCGAGCGCCGCGGCCGGCGCGGGCGACCGACGAGCCGCCGAGCGATCGGCGATGCAGCGCACGTCGAGGTGGAACCTGTGGCACAGCTCGACCACGTCCGCGAGGTGAGCCGGCTCTTCGCCGCCCAGGTCGAGGCACACCTCCTGACAGCCGAGGCCGTCGGCGAAGATGCGGCAGAGCACCTCCAGCTTGCCCGCCGGAAGGCAGCTCCCGTCCGGAGCGCGCAGTGGAAGCCAGGCGCGGCGTGGACCCTCCGCGGGGGTGACGAGACCGCTCGCGGCATCCGGCACGGCTTCCGGGCCGCGCGGCGAAGACCCCGTGTCTTGCTCAATCGTCATGGCGGAATCGGACCTCGTCTCCCTCCGGCGAGCGGCCCCAGCGCCTGGGCGCGACGGAGCAGCGCGGCGAAGCGGTCCACCGCCGACGTCGGGCCGAAGCGCTCCAGGGCTCGGGCAGCGCTGTCCTGCAGGGACGGGGCATCCGGCGGGTGCGCGCGCAGCTCGGCGAGGCGCCGGGCAAGTGCGCCGCGGCGGCTCAGGTCGCAGAGTCCGCGCGGGTCGTCTTCGAGGATGTAGCGGCTCCCTCCGTGGGGGTGCGCGACGATAGGCACGCCGGCGACGCGCGCTTCCAGGATGGCCTGACCGAATCCCTCTTCCAGCGTCGCGAGCACGAAGACGTCGCAGGCCGTGAGCGCGTCGGGAATCTGGTCGTGCGGCAGCGTGAGGAACTTCACCCGCGAGCCCAACCGGCGGCGCCCCAGGTCGACGAGACCGCCGCTCCCCGGCTCGTCCTGGCCGACCAAGAGGAGCTTCACCGACGGGTCGTCGATCGCCGCGACCTCGTCGATGACGTAGTCGAGCCGCTTGTAGCTGCGAATCCAGGCCGCGACGCTGATGACGACGAAGTCGTCGGGCTCGAGGCCGAGCGCCTGGCGCGTCGCCGCTCGCGACCGGGTCGGACGCATCGGCCGGACCAGGTTCGCGAGCACCTCCATGCGTTCGTCCGGCAGGCCGGCGCGTAGCGCCCGTTCGCGCTTCTCCGGGTGGAGCTGCTGGATGAAATCGATGCCACGCAAGCTGCGCGGATCGTCGAGCCCGCCGTTCGCGAGGACGATGACCGTCTCGAAGCCCAGGAGCGCCCTCGCCCGGCGAACGACCCGGGCGAGCCAGGCGCGTTTGGTCCACAGCACCGCCGGACGGTCACGCCACAGGCGCCAGGCGAGCTCGGCGGCGAAGGCGTACTGGTTCAGGTCGTGGTCGCGGCGCGGCAATCTTCGGCGCAGAAGTCGGACCACGCCCGCCGGCAAGCCCAGCGGCACCGCTCCCGGAAACGGCCCGCCGCTGTAGAGAGTCGCCTCGATGCCGAGGTCCGGCCGCTCGCGCAGCGCGTCGGCGAACGCCGCGGTCGTCGTCTCGTACCCGCGCTCGACGAAGCCCAGGCCATCGCAGGCGAACGCAACGCGCAGTCGGGGCTCGGCCGGCATGCCTAGCTCGACCCTCGCCGAAAAGGCCGATCGCCTATTTCGCGAGGGCTTGAGCCGCGGGCGTTAGCCCGCGGTACCTGTCTGCGACGCGGGTGGTTGCCAAGAACCGCGGGCTCACGCCCGCGGCTCAAGCCGTCCACGGTCCGCAAGTGCCTCGAATGGAGACAAAGAACGCAGGCCGCAACCGCCGATCCCTTTTCGGCTAGGCTCTGGCTCGCCTCGGGGAGGCGGTAGTGCGCGAGCAGCGCGCGGCCGCGCACGTCGCCGACGCGGTTGTGCTCGCCGAGGTAGCGGGCAGCGTAGGCGCGCTCGACCGGGCGCTCGCAGTCGTGAACGAAGACGTCGCCGCCCGGCGCGCCAAGCCGCGAGGCCTCGAAGAGGCTGCACATGCGGCCAGGCGGATCGATGCCGTGCTCGGCGCGAAAGCTCTCGAGGTCTCCGCGGGGGCCGTCGACGAGGACCACGTCCCATCGCTCGGCGGCGACGGTCTCGGGGAGCGTCATCGCGAGCTGCCGCGGGCTCTCCAGCAGCGCTTCCCATTGCCCGAGGCGCGTCGCGTAGGTCACGAGGTGCGTCTCCAGCGCCGGATGCGCCGCGGCGACCTTGGCGCGCCAGCTCGCTTGGTCTTCGAGAAAGACGGTGCGCCCGCCGGCGTTGACGCGCGCCCACAACGCCGAATCGTGGCCGAGGCCGAAGATCAGGAAGCGGCAGGGACCGCGGTCGGCGAGGCACGCGGCGATCGCCCGCAGCTCCTTCGCCTCCAGGAGCATCGGCTCGCCTTTGAGCTTGGCGGCGACGAGGGGCACGAGACCATCGAAGACCCGCCGCCGCCAACGTCGCGCCGTCGCGAGGAGCTTCATCGCAGCCGGTCTGCCAGACGCCAGGCGGCGAATCCGGCTCGGCGCGCAAGCCCCGAGGGGCTGACCTTGAGCGGATGAACGAGCTTCTTGCGTGCGCGTCGCGTGCGCCGAATCGACATCGGGAGCCCTGCGCGCGCACCGACCGCCAGCGGCTGACCGGGATCGGCGAAGCCGTGAATCTCGAAACCCAGGTGCAGGCACAGCGTGGAGAAGACGATGTCCTCGAAAATCAGGGAGTCCCGCAGCCGCTCGGGCGGGAACGGGCGGCCAGCGAGCAGCGCCTCGACCAACGGGCGCGAGTAAGCGACGCCGCCGCCTTGCGCGTGCTCTCCGGGCATGAAGTCCGCGCGCGTGGTTTGAAGGGGTCGCAGGACCTCGTTCCAGCTCAGCCGGTCTCTTGCGAACTCCTCCGGGAAGCATTCGAACTCCCGGGCGCGCGATTTCCCGTTGCAGTCGAGCTTGTAGCTGCCGAGCTGGCCGACCTCGGGGTGCGCCTCGAGGTAGTCGCAAATGTCACCATCCAGCCCGGGACCGACGATGAGCGAGTCGGGATCGAGCTTGAGCAGCGCGTCGAAGTCCAGATGCTCGACTGCGTATCGCATGCCTTTCAGGAGCGACCAGGTGACCGTACCGCGGACGTATTGAAACCACTGGGCGTCGCGGCGGCCGCGGACTTCTTCTTTGACACCATCCAGAGGCGGCCGAAACTCGGTGTTGCGCAGCACGACGAGTTGGCGCTGCCATCTGGCCAGACCTCGCAGGAAGCGCCAGGCGATGTCGCTTCCCGTGTTGTCGACGAGCACCAGCGTGGCGCTCGTCAGATACGTCGCGGCGGCGTCGAGGAGGTCGAGCACGCCCAGCAGGTCCCTGACGCGACCGACGACACAAAGGAGCACGAGCCTCGTCTTTTTCCGCCCAGGTGCCATCGGGCCGCTCCGCCGATCCGTCGCCGGCGGGCGCAGCTTGGCTCGAATTCGCGGCTCGGTCAACGGCGCCGGGCGGTCGGCCCGCGCCCGAGAGCAGCGGCGACAGCGTGGCGTTGGTTCCGCCGACGAACGTTCCGGAGGCAGTGGTGAGCGTGCCGTCCAGGTAGATTGGGTAGCCGGAAAGACCGACCGTCGAACTCGCCGCTGTCCAGGAAAGCGCGCCGACGAAGGCGACCGTGCCGTCACGTGGGCGCCCATGCGAGGGCGATTGCGCTATCGGCACCCCGAAGCGGTCTTGAGCCCCTTCGCCCGGCTCCGCCTCAAGGCTGCTGAGCGCCCTTGGTGTCCGGGCGCTGCTGGACGAGCTGCTTCAACGCGCTCGCCTGCTTCGGTGTCACCTGACGGGCGAGCACCGGCACCGCCCGCGAGAAGTAGCCGTAGTCCTGATACGTCGCGTCGAGGCTACTGCCCCATCGGTTCTTCCCTGTGACGACGACCGTGCCATCGGCCGGGAAGCTCACGGTCAGGCCGTCGACCGTCACGCCCGAGCCCCTCGCGACTGGCGCGGCCATCGCGACCTTCGCGGGAGCCGTCGTGGCAGGCGCGGCAACCGCGGGGACCGGCGCTCCTTCGGCCTTGGTCGAGGTGGTGCTGGTCGCCGCCGTCGACCGACTATGGCACCCGACAGCGACGAGCGTCAGACACGCCACGAAAATCGATGATCGCACCATACTGTGCCCTCCTGTGAGGTGAAGGCGTCGCCTGAAGGTCGGCGCCGCTCCGACGAGATCCTTGGCCGCCGCCAAGAAGACGCTCCGAATGCTACCACGGGCTCCGGAAGCAGGGCGCCGGCGAGCGATGCCTGCCCGGTTCACGCACCCGACCGGCACGTTGGAGGCGGTGCCAACCGGGCGCGCCTCGGGCGAGCCAGCGCCCGCATCGAGCGGGAACGGACCATGCCTATCCGGTTGACACGTTTGCCTCGGCCGCACGCGTCCGCGCCGCGTCTGAATCTCGTGGCTCGGGCGTCCACGCTGCGTCCACGCCCGTGTAACCGATCTGGCTCTCACAGGCGAGGACGCCTGTGCCGCGGATCGGGGGTGCGTCAACCGGATAGGCATGGAACAGACCGGACAGCGTCGGCCGGCCGCGGGAGAGTGATATGGCTGACCGCCGATCGCCGTCCGCGCCGAAGGCGGCTTCGGGCGCGAGAGGCAGCACCGATGCCGGACAGCGTCAGGCCCGACCCGCCGGAGCTGCTCGTCGTCAGCTCGAGCTTCCCGAGCCCCGTGCGGGCGCCCGACGGGCAGTCGATCTACGTCCTCGAGGCGACCCGGGCGCTGGCGCGGCTCGTCGGGCGGCCGCTCCAGGTCGTCGCACTGCGCATCGGCGACGAGGCGGAATTCGAGCGGGGCGGGGTTCGAGGTCGAGCGGGTGACCCCGAGCCGGCCGGTGCCGGACGTCTTCGCGCTCGACGAGCCCGAATGCTTTACGGAAGCGCTCCTGCCTACCGCCAGGCGCGCGGGCGCGGGCGCGCGAGCTCGCGGCCACGGGCGCGCCGGTGGTCGGCTGGTGTCACGGCTACGAGACCGCGGCGGCCGCGCGAGCCTTGCGCGAGGACGGTTCCCTCGTGGTGAGCGTGGTGCACTACAGCGTCGCGGACGACTCGCTGCACGCGCTCGCCGCCGGCAGCGGTCACGAGTAGCGGCAGGGCTGCCGGCCGGTCGATAAGGTAGGCGAGAGCGGTGCGGGCAAGCGTGCGGGCGGACATCGGGCTCGTCACCTGGCCGGGCTCGAGCTGACCGCCGGGTTCGCGCCGCCGCCGCTCGCTGACCGGGCGGGCGGCTCGACGGTGAAGCCCGACTCGAGGTCCCCCGGCCGGCGCAGGCGGAGCGCCGGGTTGATCCACGGGGTGCACGGCAGCGGTGCATCCCAGCACTGCTGGTACCGCTCGGCGTACCAGATCTTCAACCTCGACGGGAGGGTCACCGGACGGACGATCGGCGCGGCCATCGGCTCGAAGTCCGAGAGGTGGCGAAGCAGGTGCCGGCTGCGGGCGAGCATCCCGGCGGCGGTCGCGAGGAGCACGCCAAGCAGGACCACTCTCGCCAACCGCCAGCGGTGCATCTGCCCCTCGAGGGCGAGCAGGACCATCAGCGCCGCCAGGACCCAGAAGGCGGCACCGGCGAAGCGCGCCATCGGCGAGCTGACGAACCAGAAGATGAGCGCGAGGGCGGTCGGCAGGAGGATGACGCCGCTCGTCCTCGGGAGGGGGGGCCGCGCGAGGCTGCCGAGGTGGCGCAGCGGCAAGACGAGGAGCGCGGCGTTGCCGGCGAGCGCGAGCGGCAGCACCACGCCGACCTGATTCCAGCCCCACGAGCGGGCGAACATCGCGAGCCACGTCCGGTGGGTCGCATCCTGGACCGCGCTGCGTGGCCAGATGCTCATGAAGCGCGCGGTCGGCGCGCGCCAGTCGACCGGGAAGGGCGCGAAGTGGGCGGGGTAGAGCGGATAGCCGGAGAGGATGACCGCTCGGGCCATCCAGGGGACGAGCACCAAGAGAAGGACGGCGGCGATGACCATCGCCGGGCGGCGGGCCCGCCGGGCGGTCGGGCGCGCTCTGCGCAGCCACCAGGCGATGCCGACCCCCAGCGTCGCCGCGGCGTCCGCCGCGACGGTGAGCTTCAGGGTCGTCGCCGCGCACGCCAGGAGCGCCAGCGCGAGAGGCTCAGCCGAAGCGCTGCCGCTTCGCGAGCGCGCGACGAGCCCCACCAACTCGCCCGCGAGGACGACGCCCAGGACGAAGACCGCGAAGTCGGGAGCCGGGCTGGTGAGGTTGATGTCGAGGGTGAGGTGCAGCGCTACCGGTAGCCACAAGGCGTAGTAGAGGTCCTGCGCCTCGAGGCCGCCGGCGCCGGGCCGGGCGAGCGCCAGAGCGCCCCAGAGCACCCGCGCGAGCAGCGCCAAGAGGAGCAGGCTGTTCGCCAGGTGGTGCGCGCCGTGGAGGAAGGGGCCCTTGTCGAGGAGCGCCGCGTAGAGGAAATACGACTGGCTGTAGCCGAAGGCGAAGTCCAGGTTGACGAGCCCGGGGACCAGCCGGTGCTGGTCGAACCAGCAGACCATCGGCACGTGGTAGAGGCCGCTGTCGCCGTTGCGGGGGCCGCCGAGGGCGTGATTGGAGATCCACCAGGCGGCGAGGGCGAGGGCGAGGAGTGCCGGCCAGCCGCGGCGAAAGCCCCTGAGGAGCGCAAGCGAGAGGCGTTTGCCCTCCAGCACGAGGCCAGCGCCGCCGAGGACCAGGAAGCCGGCGAGGGCGCGGTCGTCGACGGGCCAGGCGAGCTGCCAGAGCTGCAAGAGGGCGATTGCGCCCGAAAATCCGAGCCAGAACGAGCCGAGCCATCCCTCGGCGCCCCCCGTGAGCTCGAGGCCGAGCGCGCGGCGGACGAGGACGCCCAGGCCGATGAAGGCGAGCCCGACGACGAGCCACGCGACCAGGATCAGGGCTTGCGCGTCGCTCATCCGCCGACCTTCCCGGGCAGCGCCGACGGTCAGCAGGAGCGCAGTCGCTCTCCTTGTCCCGCGGGACCGGCGCCGGCGCACCCCCGGTTCTCGGAGGCGAGCCTACCGGCCTTGGGTAGGACCGGGAAAGAGCGTCCGGCGGCGCGGCGACGCAGATTCGCTTGGCGATAGCGCTGCTGCCCTTCACCGGACGACCGCTCGCCCAGCCGCGCCCGGAACGCGAAAGATGCAAGCGCTGGAGGCTCGCCCGGGCGGGCGGACGGTTACCGGCGGCGGTGCCGTCCTCCATGACGGCGCGCTAGCGGATGCAGAGGTGCACCTTCGTGAGCCCGGAGCCCCGGCGGTCGGATTCCCCGCTGTAGACGCCGTTGAGCCCGACGTACCAGAGGGCATCCGGAGCGCCCTCTGGGTCCGGCGCGTTCAGGCGCAGCGCGTACGGCGAGTTGACGGTGTAGCAGGGGTCGAACGACTGCACCACCTCGTCGGCGACCCAGATCGAGCGCGTCGAGAGGCCGGAGGCCGGAACGAAGGGGTTCGAATCGCCGAGGTCGGCGCCGTTGTTGCCGTCGGTCCCGAAGAGGCTCAAGGTCGTATTGAGAAGCTGGATCTCGGCGTCGTTCGAGAACTGGCCGCCGTCGCCACCCCAGCCGTTGCAGGTCGGCGAGTCGGCGAGGTGGAACCAATATCCTTGGGGGTTGTTGGCGGTGAGGTCGAACTGCACGCCCCCGTCGTGGCCCTCGCAGACGCCGTTGACGCACGTTTGACCGTTGGCGCAGGGGACGGCAGCGCTGCAGGTGGCACTGCTGGAGCCGACGTAGCCGCTGAGATCGAGCTCCATCGTCCCGAAGCCACCGGCGGTGAGCGACTGCACGGTGACCCCATGGGAAGCGTCGCAGGTCGAGGTGCCGGCGGTCACGTCCACGTCGCACTCGTACTGGCAGGCGTCCGTCGGCAGGGGCGCGCAGCACGCGTCGTCCGCGTTTCGAGCCTGTCCGTCCGGGCAGCAGACGAGCTGGGCGCCGGCGCTCTCGACGCAGGTCGTGCCCGCGCCGTCGGCGGTGCACTGCTTGGTGCCGTCGTAATGGCAGCCGTTGTCCGCCGGCACCTGGCAGGCGGCGCCGACGTCGAAACCGTTGTCGACGATGCCGTCGCAATCGTCGTCCTTGCCGTTGCAGATGTCCTGCACCGGTGTCGCCCGGCAGGCGGTGGACTTCCCGTCGGCGCTGCACGCGAGCACGCCCGGTCGCTGGCAGACGGAGCCGTCGGGAAGCGTCACCTGCACCTCGCAGGCGGCGCCGACGTCGTATCCTTCGTCGATCTGCCCGTTGCAGTTGTCGTCCTTGCCGTCGCACAGTTCGGGCGCGCCCGGATGGACGTTCGGGTCGTTGTCGTTGCAGTCGGGCCCCTTCAAGCAGTGGTCGCCGTAGCCGTCGCCGTCCTTGTCGACGCAGCGGTCGACGCCGTTGCCCTGGATGGGGATGCGCAGGGTCGCCGAGTCGCCGTCGGCGTCGCTCTGGACGACGAGGTGGTCGTGGACCTCGCCCGCCTTGGTCGGCACGAACCTCACGTTCACCTTGTCCGGCACGCCCACGTCGATGGTGCCGGGTTTGCCGTCTTGCGACAGCTCGCTGCTGAGCGACGACTCGCCGGCGAGGGCGATCGACGTCACGTGCACCGCGCGGTTGCCGTCGACCGACAGCGTCACCGTCTGAAACACGCTCGAGCCCAGGTCGACGTCGCCGAAGTCGACGGCCGTCGGCTTCGGGACCAGGGTCGCGTGGAGCGTCGAGAGCTTGGACTCCCCGCACTGGCACCCCGACAACACCACCGCGAGCACTGCGAGTTGACGAGCTTGCATCTCGGCCTCCGAATCAGGTAGCGTGGTTAAACCACTTTGCCGCGACGGGCGCAAGCCCCGGTGGTTCTCGCGGCGAGGCGAGGTGGAAGGGCTGCGGGTTGACGCGTCGGCGGAAGCGAAATCGACGGGGAGAGAGCCTCGACGCTCGGCGCCGGTGCCGTGAGGTTGGCGCCGCGGGTGGGCGGCGACGGCGGGGGAGCCCCGGAGGGAAAGCGACCGGCGGCGGCGGCGACGAGCATCCTCGGGTGGAGCGTGGAGGGGCCGCCCCGACGGGGAGACGGCCGGGCGCTGTCTCGAGACGGTCCCGGCGCGACGTTGAGCAGGAGCGGTGCCGCCTGGCGATTCGCCCGCAGGCCGGTCGGCTGGCCAACACGGCTACCGTGAGCGCTGCCGCTTGGCATGAAGGGTACTGCCCACTCGAGCGGCCGCGAACGGCGCCCCGGGGTTCGACCTCCTGGGTGCCCTGCGGGAGCGCACCTGCCCTCAGCTCGGGTCGGGTTTCGGCGGCCTGGCGCTGGCGCGGCTGTGGCGTCGCGCGGATGAGCAGCCGCATCGGGGCCTCGCCGAGCTTGACCTCGAGCTCGAAGGGCTTTCTCATCCTCCTGGGCCCGTAGGTGAAGGAGCATCCGATGTCGCAGATCAAGTGGCTCCGGACGGGCGCCCGCAAGTGGGCCGGGCTCGCACTGGTGGTTCTCGGAGGGCTCTGGCTGGTCTGGTGCGGTTCGCCGTCCCCCAAGCGGTGTGGCGGCCAGGTCTGCCCGCCGAGCGAGGTCTGCGATCGCTCCGCCTGCGTCGCGCCCGCCTGCGTGGGCAAGACCTGCCCCCAAGGCGCGACCTGCGTCGCCGGGGACTGTGTGACGAGGAGCTGCGCCAGCCGGCTGTGCGCCCCGACCGAGGTCTGCGACCACGACACCTGCCTCGACCCGACCTGCGTCGGAGTGAAGTGCGGCGCCGGCGAGGCCTGCGTGGCCAGCACCTGCTATCCGGAGGAATGTTCGGGCGGGTCGAAGTGCCCGGCGAACGGCGTCTGCATCTCGGGCGCGTGCGTTCCGGAAGGGTGCGCCGGGGTCAAGTGCGCGTCGGGGCAAGTCTGCGCGTTCGGAAGCTGTTACCCGACGACGTGCAATGGGCAGGCGTGCTCTGGGGGCCAGGTCTGCGACTCGGCCTGCGTCGACGCGCTGTGCATCGGGATGAGCTGCGCGGCGGGCTCGAAGTGCGAAGCGGGCTTCTGTCGCGCCTGCGTGAACGGGAACTGCAATCCGAAGGGCGACGGGAAGATGTGCAGCGCGGCGAGCGAGTGCGCGAGCGGCTTCTGCGTGAACGGCGTGTGTTGTGATACCGCTTGCAACGACGGCTGCGACGTCTGCAACGATCCCGGTGAAGTCGGCACGTGCTCGGCTCTGCCCGCGGGCAGCAGCGGCAACGGCAGTCCGGACTGCGCGCCGTACGTCTGCGACGGCCAGGCCGCGGCGTGCCCGACGACGTGTTCGGCTGCGTCCGGTTGCGTGCCTGGGGACACCTGCACCGGCGGAACCTGCGTCGCCAATCCTTCGAAGGCGGCGAACGGCACTGCCTGCTCCGGGGATGATCAGTGCGAGAGCGGCCACTGCGTCGACGGCGTCTGTTGCGACACCGCCTGCGCGGGCGGCTGCGATTCCTGCAACCTCGATGGGAAGGCTGGAACGTGCTCGATCGCGAGCGCCGGAAGCCCTGGCGCCGATCCGAGCTGCGCGCCGTACGTCTGCGATGGCCAGACCGCGGCGTGCCCGACCTCGTGCGTCACCGCCGACGGCTGCGCGGCCGGGGACTACTGCGCGGCCGCGGACGGCGGAGTCTCCGGAACCTGTGTCGCGAACAAGGCGAACGGACAGGCGTGCCAGGCAGCAAGCGAGTGCACCAGCCAGAACTGCGTGGATGGCTTCTGCTGCGACACATCGTGCTCTGGATCTTGCGATGCTTGCAACGTCTCGGGGAAGGAAGGCATCTGTACGGTCGTCGCCCAGGGGGGCGCGGGCAATCCGAGCTGCGGTGCCTACGTCTGCAACGGGACCTCGGCCGCGTGTCCGACCGCGTGCACGTCGAGCTCGGACTGCGCGAGCGGGGACAACTGTACGGGCGGGAGCTGCAAGGCGAGTCGGACGAACGGAGCGAGCTGCGCCGCGGCGTCGGAGTGTGCGAGCGGCCATTGCGTCGACAATGTCTGCTGCGATTCCGACTGCGCCGGCGCGTGTGGCACCTGCGACTTGTCGGGTTCGGCCGGCACCTGCGAGCCGGAAGCGCGAGGTTTCCCGGTCGCGGCTTGCGCGCCGTACGTGTGCGACGGCACGTCGGCGTCGTGCCCGACCGCGTGCCAGACGGACGCCGACTGCGACGGCGCGAGCTACTGCGTGAACAGCCAGTGCGCCGCGCGGCAGGCGAACGGGAAGAGCTGCGTCAGCACCAATTCCTGCGCGAGCGGCAAGTGCGTCGACGGAGTCTGCTGCGACACGGACTGCGCCGGCGCGTGCGACGCCTGCAACCTCGCGGGAAAGATCGGTACCTGCTCGCCGGACGATCTGGGTAGCGGCGGCAGTCCGGCTTGCGCGCCCTACGTCTGCGATGGCACGTCCGTGTCGTGCCCGACCGCGTGCGCCTCGGACGTGGACTGCGTCAGCGAAGATTACTGCGCTGGCACGGCGTGCGTGTTGAAGAAGTCGACCGGCGCGACGTGCGCGAAGTCCGATGAGTGCGCGAACGGCAACTGCGTGGATGGCTACTGCTGCGATACGTCGTGCTCGGGCGCTTGCGACGCATGCAACGTGAGCGGGAAGGAGGGAACCTGCACCGACGTGCCGGCCAGCAGCGCGGGGAGTCCGACGTGCAGCCCGTATGTTTGCAGCGGCTCGTCGTCGTCGTGTCCGACCTCGTGCAGCGCGGATGCGGACTGCATCAGCGGGGACTACTGCGATGGCAGCGCGTGCGAGTCGAAGAAGTCGAAGGGCACGAGCTGCGCGGGAGCGGATCAGTGCGCGAGCGGCTTCTGCGTGGATGGCTATTGTTGCGATACATCGTGTTCGAACGCTTGCGACGCATGCGACGTGAGCGGCAAGCTCGGCACCTGCAGCGTCGTCGCCGCGGGCAGCGCGGGGAGCCCGAGCTGTAGTCCGTATCTCTGCGATGGAACGAGCGCGTCGTGTCCGACGTCGTGCACCTCGAATGCGGATTGCGGGAGCGGCGACGTCTGCACTGGCGACGTGTGCGTGGGAAAGAAGGCGAACGGCGGAAGCTGCACCACGGCAGATCAGTGCGAGAGCGGGTACTGCGCGGACGGCTATTGCTGCGACACGGCTTGTTCGGACGCGGGCTGCCATGCGTGCGACGTGACCGGCAAGCAAGGGACTTGCACCAAGGTCGGATGCGACGCCGGCGCGACACAAGCTTGTGGCAACTGCGGAACCGAGACCTGCTCGTCGAGCTGCGGCTGGGGAAGCTGCAGCGGCGAAGGCGCCTGCAAGCCGAACGCGACGCAGGCGTGCAACACCTACGGCAATCAGACCTGCTCCGGCTCTTGTAGCTGGGGAAGCTGCTCGTGTCCGAGCAATCCGGCCTGCACGCCAAACGCCACCCGGAATGTCAGTTGCGGGAACTGCGGCACGGCGCAAGAGACCTGCGACGCCTGCGGCCAATGGGGATCGGAAGGCACTTGCAACGGCCAGGGCTGCGCGCCCAACGCGACGCAAACGTGTAACACCTACGGAAGCCAGACCTGCTCCAGCTCCTGCGCCTGGGGAAGCTGCTCGTGTCCGAGCAATCCGGCATGCACGCCAAACGCCACCCGGAATGTCAGTTGCGGGAACTGCGGCACGGCGCAAGAGACCTGCGACGCCTGCGGCCAATGGGGATCGGAAGGCACTTGCAACGGCCAGGGCTGCGCGCCCAACGCGA
>JAJYLH010000118.1 GCA_021787845.1 Myxococcales bacterium
CAACGTCGGGGTCGAAATCACCAAGGCCCAGATGCGGGGACTGGACTTGCGACCGCACACCTTTCACGGTGAGTGGAACTATGAACTCGCGCCTCGCGAAGTTGGATAGTTAATATCGATCAAAGGCCTTAGTAGATCAATAGTAGATGACGACGCGGCCTGGACTGCCCGGATTCCCCGCGTTGCCGCCGGCCCCCGCCGAGCCCCGGTCCGGATCATCTGCGTTCGCCGCGGTCGACCCTTGACCGCTCATCACGCATCCCGTCGAAGAAGACACGTAGCTGAGGCCGCCGCCCCCGCCACCGCCTGTGGCGCCAGCCCCATCGCCGCCGCCAGACCCGCCGCCCAGGTAGCCACCGCCGCCGCCACCAGCGCCGTTGTCGCTCGACGTGACCTTCGCACTTCCGCCTTGGAACGCTGAGCCGCCCTGGCCCGCGCCGTATCCGTAAGCGCAACCGCCCGTGCTGTTGCCGCCGGTTCCTCCACACTGCGCGGTCGCGCCGGTCGCGCCAAAGCCATAAGAGGTGTCCGAACCCGGTTGCGGGTCGGCGCCGTTCTCGGCCGGGAATCCCCCCGCGCCTCCGCCGGCGCACGAGGCGACCCCGACGTCGCAACCGGCCCCGCCGCCACCCCCACCAGCCGTGACCGATTCGCTGCCGCCGAGCCGAATCGCGCTGCGGCCGCCTCCGCCAGCGCCAAAATTGCTGCCTTGCCCCCCGCCGCCATAGGCCTGCTTGTTGGCCGCATTCGAGCCTCCGTCACCGACGATGATGGTAAGCGTCTGCCCAGCCGTGACCGAGAAGCTGGCGAACGCGAAGCCACCTCCGCCGCCCGAACCCCCGCCGCGTTGAGGAGACCCGCCTCCACCGCCCCAGAGCTTGACATAGACCTTCTGAGCTCCCGCCGGCACTGGCCACGACTGGTTGGCCTCGGTCGCGTCGAACTCCACTCTTTGCAGACCCGAGGGCAGGGGCAGAGGCAAGGACGTGCACGCTGTGGCATCGGCCGCAGCGCTCAGACAGCTTCCCGCCGCGGGTTCGAGCCCACACCCTCCGCAGTTGAGCGGGTCGTGCGCCGTGTCGGTGTCACAGTCCGCCTTCCCATCGCAGCTCGCGTAGGGAGGAAGGCATTCGAAGCCGCAAGTCTCATCGGCGCATGTCGCGGTGGCGTGGGCGACCGAAGGGCAGACGCCGCACGATGGACCGCAGCTCGCGGCGTCCTCGGCGACACAGGTTCCCGAGCACAGATGCTCGCCCAAGGAACAAGTGACTTCGAGGTTCAGAGCCACCTCGGTCTTGCCGCCGCTGTTCGTTGCCGTCACCGTGTAGTCCGCGGCCGCCGTGACCGCCAGAGGCGTTCCGGAGACGACGCCCGAGATCTGGTCCAACGTCAATCCCTGGGGCAGGTCGGGAGAGACGGCGTACGACACCACCGCGCCACCGGTGCTCGCTGGTAGATTGGGAGCTATCTCCAGGCCTTCGGGGTAGCTGGCCGGGTTTACCGAGTAGCTGAGGTTCGCGGGTCGCTGGTCGACGACCGTGATGTTCAGACTGACTTGGGTCGCGCCGGTCCCGTTGGCGGCGACGACCTGGTAATCGGCGGCCGGGCTGAGGCTCGTCGGGGTTCCCGAGACGGTCCCCGTTGCCGCATCGAAGATCAGGCCGGGGGGCAACGCCGGAGCGACGCGGTAGGAGGTCGTGGTCCCTCCGGCGTTCTTGGGCACGTCCGGCGCGATGGGAACTCCCTTGGTCCAGACGGCGGGATTCGTCGAATAGGTGAGGTCGGCCGGGGGCTGGTCGATGACCGTGATGTTGACCTTCGCAGTGGTGGATCCGCCGCTGTTGGTGGCGGTGATGGAATGGTCCGTAGCGGCACCGAGGGCCGAAGGCGTGCCAGAGATGATTCCCGTCGCCGGGTCCATGCTCAAGCCGTTCGGTAGCGGCGGCGCGACGGAATAGGAGACGACGGCCCCGCCGCTGCTCGTTGGCGTGTTGGCCGCGATGGGAAGATCCTTTTCGTAGACCGCGGGGTTGCGCGAGTACTTCAGACCGGTCGGCTGCTGATCGTTGACCGTGATGCTCAGCTTCGCCGTCGCGCTCCCGCCGCTGTTCTGTGCGGTCACTGTGACCAGGCCCTCGGGGAAGACGACGAGCGGCGTTCCCGAGATGGCACCGGTCGCGGAGTCGAAGCTCAAGCCGGTCGGCAATACTCCATCTATTGAATATAAAACCACCTTGCCGCCGTCGCTCGTTGGAACGTCGTCGGCGATGGCGACGCCCTTGGTGAAGACCGCGGGGTTTTGAGAGTACGCGAGGTTCGCCGGCGGCTGGTCGTTGACCGTGATCTGAACCGTCGCGGTGGCGGAGCCGCTCGAGTTGCGCGCGGTGACCGTGTACGCCTTCGCTGCCGCCACCTCGGACGGCGTTCCCGAGATGATGCCGGTGATGTCGCTGAGCGCAAGGCCGGCCGGGAGCGAAGGCTGGACCGCGTAGGATGCGATGGGGCCGCCGGTGGCCGAGGGGACGTTGCCGACCACCGGCACACCCACGACGTAGACGGCAGGGTTCTGCGAATAGCTGAGATGGGCGGGCGCATCGAGCGTACAGGTGTGGCCGTCGCCGCTGTAGTCGGCCTTGCACGCGCAAGCGTCGGTCCCGGGACCGGTGTCGACGCAGGCGGCGTTGGCATCGCAGCCGCCGTTGTTCGTCGCGCACAAGTCGACCGGCGCGCAGGCATCGAGCACCTGATGGTAGCCGGTATCGCAGTGGCATGCGGCGCTTCCGGAGGAGTCGTCGCACGTCGAGTGCGCGGCGCACGTCGCGGTCGCGCAGGGGCTCTGGACACGGGCCAACAGCTCGACGAGAAAGTCGGGAGCGTTGTCCGCGTCGCTCGCGATGGTCAACGCGCCGCTGATGGCTCCCGCTTGCGCCGGCGCGGTGAAAGTCACTTGGACCTGCGCGGTGCCGTCGCCCGGAACGCTCTCGACGGCCTTGATCACGAAGTCGCCGGCGAGCGCCGCCGGTTCGAGAGTCATCCCGAAAATGTCCAGCGGCACACTCGAGGAGTCGGAGATGACAAAGGACTGGATCGCGCTCTCGTGGTAGCTCAGGGTGCCGAAGTCGACGACCGCTGGCGCCACCGAGATCTCCGGATGCGCCTTGTTGATCGGCGGCGTGCCTCCACAGGCCCATCCCACGACCGCGACGACCGGCCAGATCCGACCGAAGGCTCCGCTCGAGAACCGTTCCCTCCCCGGACGAGGCTGACCGCTGTCGACGCGTAGATGCGAAGCCATCGTTCAACACTACCACGGCGTGGCCGCGAGCATCCATGCTGGTCCCGGCAACTGCCGGCGGGAGCGGTCACGGGGTGGTGGACCGCTACGGCAGGGCGGCGATCACGCGGCTCTCGAGCCGAGCCAGCGCGGGTGTCCGATCATCGCGGTCATCGAAAGCGCGCCCGCTTCGTCGAACGCGCCGAACCAGCTCATCTTCCGCCGGTCCGCGATGGCGCGAACACCCGGGCTGCGCAGCCGGCCGTGCAGCCAGATCTCGGTCACCTCGCTGCCCAGCTCGCGACCGAGCGTCTTCCACAGCTCGCGCAGCAGCGGCCGCTTCTGGTGGACGCGTCCGACCACCGCGCGCCTCGCGAAGAGGCCGACGACGCCAGGCCCGAGCGGCCGGCAGAAATAGGTGACGACGTAGTGCTGCCAGGGGTAGCCGCCGTCGGGGTTGAACATCTCCCCGCGGCCCAGCGTGAGCCGCACTTCCCGCGCCAGCTCGACCTCGCGCCCCGGCCGGCACTTGAGCGCGGCGACCAGCGGGCGCGACCGCACCCACGCTTCGAACGCCGGTTGCTCGCACGCCTCCCGGAGCCAGAGACGCGCATAGAGACGAACGGCCCCGTACAGCGCCGCCAAGAGCAGGAAGCCGAGAATCGGCTCGAGGAGCATCTCTCACCCGTCGAACACCTTGCCCGGATTGAGGATACCCATCGGGTCGAGCTCCCGCTTGATCGCGCGCAGGAGAGCGATCTCCGCGGCGGAGCGCGTGTAGCCGAGGTAGGGCTTCTTCAAGAGGCCGATCCCGTGCTCGGCCGAAACGCTACCCTGATGCGCTTGTACGAGGCGGAAGAGCTCCTGGTCGGCTTCGTGCGTCTTCGCGAAGAACGCCTCCTTCTCCATCGCCTCCGGCTTCATCACGTTGACGTGGAGGTTGCCGTCGCCCAGGTGGCCGAAGAGGCAGATCTCGAAATCCGGGTAGCGCGCCTGGAACACCCGGTCGAGCTCGGCGCAGAAGGGCGCCAGCCGCGCGATCGGCAGCGCGACGTCGTTCTTGTACGGCAAGCCTGTCGCGGCCAGGCTCTCGCTGATGTTCTCCCGCAACGCCCAGAGCTCCTTCGTCTGCGCCGCGCTCTGGGCCTGCACGCCGTCGGCGATGAGGCCCCGCTCGAAGAGGCTCGCGAGCCACCGCTCGAGAGCCGCCTCCTGCGCGCGCTCGAGCTCCAAGAGGACGTAGTGCGACGCGCGCGTGTCGAACGGCGGGGAGAGGCGGCGGTGCCGCTCGACGCGGGCGAGGCAACGGTCGGTGAAATGCTCGAACGCGGTGAGCGTGAAGGGTGCCCGGCGCGCGTCGATGAGCAGCCGCACCGCGCCCGCGAGGTCCGGGACCGCGAAGAGGAAGACGTCGAGCTTCTCCGGGAGCCGGACGAGCTTCAAAGTCGCCGCGGTGACGATGCCCAGCGTTCCTTCGCTGCCGATGAAGAGCTGCTTGAGGTCGGCGCCGGCGTTGTCCTTCTCCAGCGCTCCTCCCATGCGGATGCGCTTGCCGTCGGCGAGAACGGTCTCGAGCCCCAGCACCCACTGGCGCGTCGACCCGTAGCGGATCACCTTCACCCCGCCGGCGTTTGTCGCGATGTTCCCCCCGACCTGGCTCGAGCCCTTGGCGGCGAAGTCGATCGGCCAGGTGAGCCCCGCCGGCGCCGCGTGCCGGTGGACCGCCTCGGTGACCGCGCCCGCCTCGACCCGGACCGTCGCGCCGATCTCGTCCACCGGGTCGAGTCGATTGAGGCGGGCGAGCGAAACGACGAGCTCGCCCCTCGTCGCCATCGCGCCGCCGGCGAGCCCGGTGCGGCCGCCGCTCGGGACCACCGGAAAGCGCGCC
Source organism: Myxococcales bacterium (assembly GCA_021787845.1). Classification (GTDB taxonomy): domain Bacteria; phylum Myxococcota; class Myxococcia; order Myxococcales; family JAJYLH01; genus JAJYLH01. The sequence continues at coordinate 5,163 of JAJYLH010000118.1, forward strand.
TCGGCGCACACGCGCACGAGGGCCGCCACCTCGTCGGCCGTCCGCGGCAGCGCGATGGCGCTCGGGTGCGGCTCGAACATCCGGGTCCGGTCGCGCCCATACTCGACGAGATCGCTCTCGTCCACCAGGAGCGAATCCGGGGAGAGCTCGCGCTCCAGTCGGGCGAGAAAACCATCGGGGAGGCTCGCGGTCGTCATCGATGTTCGCAGTAGCGAGCGCAAGGCGGCGGCGCAAGAGGCGCCGGTCGGCGGCCGCGTCCCGCGGTGACGCCGTCGGGCGCGGTTGGTGTCGGCGATCACGGACTTCGCGGGGCGAGCGCGGCGATCTTCTCCAACGGGCACGAGGGTCCCGCCCCGAAACCGGTCCGGGCTTGCCGAAGGCGAATGCGCGGCCCAACTCGCCGGTTGCGGATCGATGGAGGGCGCGATGCGGTGTCTCACTCTTGCGCACGACGGTCAGGGGAAGCGCCTCCGGGGAGAACGATTGCGCCGGACTCGCGGCGCCTCCACGGTGGGGGCGATGACCGCCCTGGCCTTGGTCGTGTTCTTCGTCGCGCCGACCGCCCTCGCCGTCGAGCCCGGCACCGTGCTGCCCACCGCGCCGAACGCGGTCCAGCGCGCGGTGGCGCAAGCGGCCTGCTCCGGCGAATACGCCGACGCGGTCTTCGCCGAGAGCGCCGCGATGCGCGCCTTCGAGCGCGAGCCCGCCGCGAACTTCAGCTACTGCCTGCGCAACACCGCCACCTACGAGTGCCTCTTCTACGGCGACGACGGCAAGGTGCACAAGAAGCACGTCGACGTCACGGCCCACGGGACCGCTTTCGCCTACCGAGTGCAGAAGAACGGCGAGACGCTCCTCTTGACCAACGACCACGTCGCCACCTGGCCGGCGGTGACCGACGACGACGATCCCGTCGAGGGCGTGCCCAACGGGTGCAAGAAGGTCGAGGAGCAGCTCCACATCGTCAAGGACGAGGACGACGACTACCGGCCCGGCTGGATTGCGGTGCAGAAGGTGGTGAGCGACCCGGTGCTGGACGCGGCGGTGGTCAAGACCCGCGCGCACCTGAACGTGATGCCCTATCGCATCGGACGCAGCGGGCTCTTGCGGGTCGGCAACTTCGTCGAGGTGCGCGGCTATCCGCTCGGGCTCCTCGAGGCGACGAACACCGGCAAGGTGGTGGACGCCTACGACCTCGACCGGGAGAACGGCTGGTATCACACCGACTTCCTGACCGACGCGCTCCTCACCAAGGGCAACTCCGGCAGCCCCGTGCTCGCCATCTCCTGCCGGACGGGGGAACCGGAGCTGGTCGGCATCTATCACGCCGGCTACCGGGACTCGCCCGCGCTCAATGCGGTGGTGGGCATCGACCAGCTCCACGCGCTGATGGACCACTTCACCCCCAGCCCCCCGCCGCCCGACCCCGACGAGGTTCCGCCGGGGCCGAAGCTGCGGGTGCATACCCTCGCCTGGCTCGCGCAGCCGACCACGACCCCGCTCTTCCCGCTGGGCGATCGCACCGCGCGGGTGCGGCGGGACAAGGATGGCACGCTCTACTACGACATCTTCGCCGACGACTTCCCCTCCAGCGCCACGGTTTCGGTCTCGCTCAAGGAGTCCCCTGCCGGTCAGCTCGTCGCCTTCTCGGCCAACGTTTCCCAGGGCTCGCTCCCGTGGATGGCGATGTCGACGGCGGACGCGCAGACCCAGGACGTCGCGCGCAAGCTCTACGCGCTCGTGCGCGAGCAGGTCGCCGGCACCCTGGCCTACCGGGCGGCGCTCCCGCTCGCCAACAGCTCCCGCGGCGCCTTCAAGCGGTCCGAACGGCTGGCGAGCTCGCTCTACGACCACGAAGACGACGCGAACGATCTGATCAAGAAGCTCGAGCAGATCGCCGGGGAAATCGCCTCGGGCGCGCGCGGCACGCCCGCTCCCGCGCGCGCGGTGGCGCAGCTCGCCGCCCGGGTCCTGCCTCCCGCGCCCGGGCCGTCCGACGGTCCCGACGGCGGCACCCCGCCGAACCCGCGCCGGGCGAGA
>JAJYLH010000057.1 GCA_021787845.1 Myxococcales bacterium
CCCAGCCGAACCGCCGGCATGGCAGATCTCCAAGCGGCCACGGGCGAGGACGCCCGTGCCACGGGAGAAGAGCCCGCGCTGAACCTGAACGAAGGAGATACCCCTTGTTACGAAAGTAGCTACACCCCTCACGGGACTCAGTAGTGCCGGCCCTCTGGCCCGGTATGACCGCGATGGCCTTCGGTGCCGGGCCGCACTGGACTTGATGCAAGCGACCAAGAGTCGGGCAGCCGCAGGGCGGTCTCACGCCTTCGCCAGGCGGAAGCGCTGCCCTACTTCCCACACACCGGCGCGGTGAAGCAGCCGTAGCTCGCGCCGGTCGCGTCGTGGACGTCGAATCCGATTTCCACCTGCCGGGGCTCGGCTTTGATCAGGTCGACGAAGCCGGTGAGGATCTTTCGCACGTGCTTGTGGCCCTTGGGCCCGGTGAACACGAAGGCCAGCGCGGTCGTCGACTTGCCATGGTGGCCGACCAGGTAATGTCCGATCGGCACCGAACTGCCCGGAGCGGTGATGTCCACCTCGAATCCGCGGAACGAGGCGGGCTTGCGTTTGGCGAACGCGCAGGCACCCGGCGCGTCGAGACCGAGCAATTCGAGCGTCGCCCGCCCCCCGGTAGCGCTCTCGTGGGCCGCGGTCTCCACCAGCGAGAGACGGTGGTCGGCGTCGGACCCGTCGACATGCGGCGAACAAGGCTTGATCGGCTCGTGCTGGGTGTAGGCGTACGGCGGTTGCGTCGGTCCAGTCGCCGCGCCGGCGTCGGCGGTCGTCCCCCCGTCGGCGTTCGCGATCGACGTGCCCGCCGCGGGCGTTCCGGCAGCGCGCCGGGCCGGATGCGTCGTCGCCTTCGGGGCCGGCGGGCTCGCCGCCGCCGTCTTCGAAGGAGCGGTTCTTTGACAGGCGGCCAGAGACAGGCCGAGGGCGAGGGCGAGGGCAGGCGTCAGGCGGGTCATGTGCCCGACTCTAGCGTCGCGGCGGCGAGCGCCTCAAGCGGCGGGCGGCAAGCTAGGCGGGCGCGAAGAGCCGCGAGGTCTTGCCCGCGCGCGGCAACACGATGACGAGCGCGACCAGCGCGAGCACCGCGATGCCGGTGACGCCGAAGAGGCCGGTCGTCCGTTCGCTCCCGCCCAGGACGAAGAAGCTCGGCAGGTGGCTCGAGGCGTTCAAGCCTCCGGCGAAGAGCGCCGCCGGCAGGACCGAGCCGCCTTTGAGCCGGAGGAACGTGGCGACGACGCTGGCGACGATCGAAAAGGCGGTCATCAGGAGCGCACCCGTCAAGCGGTGGGTCGGGAAGGGGAAGCCCGCCAGCACCAGCGGGACCATCCAGAGCCCGCGGGCGAGCCCGATGAGGAGCGACGCCCGCCAGAATCCGAGCGGCGCCAGCTCGCGCAGGAGCGTCACCCGCCAGCCGATCTCCTCGCCCAGCGCGATCACCGCGTCGATCGTCGCGCCCGAGAAGAGCGCCTGCCCCAAGGCCGCGCCGAAGACCAGGCCCGGCGAGGTCTGGGCGAGCCGCTGGTGCGCCGCGGCGTACGTCGCCGCGCTCAGATGGGAGCGCATCGCCTCGAGGTGGGCGAGACCGCTGAAGGAGGGATGCGCCGGCGCGAAGAGCGGGCTCGCGAAGACGACGACCAGCCCGACGGCCGGCGGAATCACCCAGGCGGCGAGAAACCAGAGGTTGGGGAACGGGTCGCCGCCGAGGAGCGAAAGCGCTTTCTCCTGCCGGCGCCACTGCAGGTAGAGGGCACCGGCGAGGGGCCCCATCGAGTACGGCAGCACCACTTCGAGCAGCCGACCGGAAGCGCCGCCGGTGAGAAAGAAGATCGCCAAGAGCGCCCAGGAAAAGCCGCAGGTGACGACGAGGAACGTCGCGGTGGCCTTCAGGTGGCTGCGCGTCATGACGGCGGGCTCCCCCAGCAGGGTCGGTCAGCGAGACGCTCGCGCGATCGGGGACGCGTCCACGCCGATACGACCGATCCGTCGGCTCCGACCGAGCGGTCCGTTCGGGGCGAGCTTGCCGCGATTGGGCAGGCACTTCCACCACCCAGACACCCGGCGCCTCGGATGCGTCAGCTCCCGAAGAGATGCTCGCAAGAGGGCGCTATCCCCGGACGAGCCGCGCCAGACGGCCAAACGGGTCCTCCGTTTGCAGCGTCGCCAGGCGCGCCAACGTCTTCGCGGCGAGCTGCTCACGTTCCTGGCGGGCGCGCTCGGCGATGGCGAGCAGCACCGGCACCTGGTCGTTCGCGGCTTGCACGGCGCGCCCGAGCGCCCACCCCTCCCGCACGTCGGCGTCGTGGAGGTCCCCCAAGAGGGACTGGAGCGGTGCCGCTGTCTCCACCACCGGGCCGAACACCTCGGGCGCGGCCATGGCCGCCACCTCCGCCTCGTAGCGCAGCTTCTTGAGCTGAATCCGCATCCGATGGGCGGCCGGCGGCGGCGCGCCCGCGAGGACCTCCGGCAGCGCGTGCTCCAGCCGAGCCAGGCGTTCCCGCACCAGGCGACGAGCCCGCCCGCCGGCGAGCTTTCCTTTCGGGCGGAGCGCCGGCGCGACCCGGGCGACCTCGGCGCTGGTGTGCTCGCGCCAGGTCGCGAGCGCCTCGTGCAAGGGGGCCCAGGCGTTCGCCAAGGCCGCCTGCTCGCCATGCACGACGGCATCGATGCCGGTTAGCTCGAGCCCTGCCAGCCAGCGGATGCGCATCTGCCGATCGCGCACCTGGCCGAGGGCGTCCTGCGTCTGTTTCGCGGCCCGGTCGAGCGACCGCGGCGCGCCGAAGAGTTGGAGCGCCGCCCTCAAACGCCGCAGGGCCACCCGGAGGTCGTGCACCCGCCGGGCCGAAAGGATGCGACGCGCCTTCGGCTCGACCGCGCGGACGTCGGCCAGGCGCGCGAGCACCACCTCCGGCGCGACCTCGCGCGCCAGCGCGGCCGGCGAAAGACCGGCGATCTCGGTCGGCTTCGACACCTGGTTGACCTTTGGCCGAACCTCGCCCCTCGCAGAAACTTGGATAGCGCAAGCCAGGCCCGAACGTCTCGCCGACCGGCTGGCTGGCGCCAGTCTTTCGAGGCGTGACTATCGATGGAGAAGGCGCGCCCGCCAAAGTTTGGCGCGCGGGAGAGGGCGATGGCCGTCAGCGAGAAGCTCATCCAGCGGCTCAACGACCTGCTGATGCTCGACCACGACGCGGTCGACGCGTACGAGCAGGCGATCAAACGGATGGACAGCGAGATGTGCCGCAACAAGCTGCGCGAGTTCCAGGCGGACCACCGCCGCCACATCGTGGACTTGAAAGACTGCGTCGTCCGCTACCAGGGCAGAGCCCGCGACCACGCCGACATCAAGGGCTTCTTCATCAAGGGGATGACCGCCATCCAGTCGATGGCAGGCGACGAGATGGCGCTCAAGGCGATGCAGACGAACGAGAAGCTGACCAACCAGAAGTACCAGGAGGCGCTGGACGACCTGACGATGCCCGACGACGTGCGCAGCATCGTCCAGCGAAACCGCAACGACGAGGCGCGGCACCTGGAATGGGTGAACCTCGCCTTGGCGCAGCGGTACTGGGAGAAGGCGGGACCGACGGCGAACCCCTGAGGTCCCGTTTCGAGCGTGGGGCGGCCGGGCGGACGCGGGGCAGGCCGCGGCCGCTCGGCTGGCTCGTTCCGGCAGAGGCGCAACCGATCCGACCGATCGGTCGGATCCGACCATCCGATTGATCCGTCCGATCGGCGTGGGCAGCCAGTGCCTCTTCGGCGTCACCGCCTCTTGTGCTTGGCGCGAAGCAGAAGGTCGATCCGCCGCGTCACGGGGTCGGCGCTCGCCACCTCGACCTCCACCCGGTCGCCGATGCCGAACGACCGCGTGCCCGCCTCCAGCCGGTGCCGCCGCTCGTCGAAGCGCGTCCGCGGCGAGAGCGTCTCGGCCCGCACCAGCCCTTCGACGAACGGGTCGTCCAGCTCCACGAACAGCCCCAGCTCCGCCACCGACGCCACCGTTCCCGGGAAGCGTTGACCGGTCCTGCCCTGCATCAGCGCCGCCGCATAGTAGGCGTCGATCTCGCGCTCCGCGCTGGTCGCCGCCCGCTCCCGTTCCGAGCAATGCACCGCCACCTCCTCCAGCGCCCGCGCGTCGCGCGCGCGCGCCTCCCGGGAGGGCACCCGTCCGGCACGAGCCCAGTGGCCCTTCAGGAGCCGGTGGACCACCAGGTCCGGATAGCGTCGGATGGGCGAGGAGAAGTGGAGGTAACCCTCGGCCGCGAGCCCGAAGTGGCCGATGTTCTCGCTCGAGTAGACCGCCTGCATCATCGAGCGCAAGAGGAGGTGGTGGAGCGCGCGCTGCTCGGGGCGGCCCTCGACTCGCTCCAGGAAATCGTTGAGCGCCATCGCCGAGACGCTTCCTTTCGCGTCGAGCGGGATGTCGTACCCGAACGCGCCGGCGAGAAGGGCGAACGTGCGCAGCTTCTCCTCCTTCGGCGGCCCGTGGACGCGGTAGACGACCGGCAGGTCGCGCTCGGCGAAATAGCGCGCGACCGCCTCGTTCGCCGCGAGCATCAGCTCCTCGATCAGCCGGTGGGCGTCGGTCCGCGGCTGGCGCTCGACGGCGACGACCGGCCGCTCGGGCGCCGGCCCGAGCTTCACCTGCATCTCCGGGAGGTCGAAGTCCAGCGCTCCCCGCGCGCGCCGCCGCTCGGTCAGCCTCTTCGCGAGCTCGCCGGCGACGAGGAGCATCTCCCGGAGGTGACGCAGCTCGGGAACGCTGTCGCCATCCAGGAGCGCTGCAACCTGGCCGTAGGTGCAGCGCGCGCGGCTCTTCATCACCGCGGGATAGAGGTCGGTGTCGAGCGTCGCGCCTCGTTCGTCGAGCACCAGGTCCGCCACCAGGCAGAGCCGCTCGGCGTCCGGATTGAGCGAGCAGATGCCGTTCGACAGCCGCTCCGGCAGCATCGGCAGGACGTGGCCGGGGAAGTAGACGCTGGTCGCCCGGCGGCGCGCCTCCCGGTCGAGCGCGCCGTTCTCGGGCACGTAAGCGCTGACGTCGGCGATGGCGATCACCGCCCGGAAGCCGTGCGAGGTGCGCTCGACGAAGACCGCGTCGTCGAAATCGCGCGCATCCTCGCCGTCGATGGTGATGAGCGGCAGCGCCGTCAGGTCCCGGCGGCCCAGCCGATCCCCGGCAGCGATTTCGAGCGGCACGGACTCGGCCGCCCGGAGCGCGTCCGGCGGGAACGAATCGGAGAAGCCCTCTCCGTACGCGACCGACAGCACCTCCGCGTCCGGGTCGCCCGGCCGGCCCAGGCGCGACAGGACCTTCCCCGTCAACCCGAGCCACTTGTCGCCGCGCGACCGCCCACCGCGCTGACCATGAGCGCTCTCGGCAGGCGGTGCCGCGAAGTCCAGGATCTTCACCCGCACCACGTCCCCATCGGCGGCCACTCGCGTCTCGGGAACGGAGATCGGCGGCAAGGCGCGGTCACGCGGTTCCACCCACGCCCCGGCCCCCGCCACGACCCGATAGGTGCCCACCGCGAGCACCCGCCGCCGCTCGATGACCTCCACCGCTCTCGCCAACCGGCGGCCGTCCCGCCCCACGCCGGCCCGCGCCCGGACCAGGTCGCCGTCGAGCGCGCCGGCCATCGCCGGGGGCGGCACGAACAGGTCGTCCCCGCCGTCGAGCGGATTGATGAAGCCGTAGCCGTCCCGGTGCCGGCGCAAGACCCCTTCGACGACACCGGGCGCCTTCGCGGCCGTCTGGTGAACGGGAGCGCTATTGCATATCGGCTCCGCTTCCACCTTCGGCGGGGCCGGGCGCGCGGCGAATCGCTTGCCGAGGCCCGCGATGCGGCCTTCCCGAACCAGCGCCCGCAGCTCCCGCCGCACGAGCGGCTCGAGGCCCGGGTCGAGGCCTCCGCGCACGAGGAGGTCCTCGATGCCCAGCGGCCGACCGCGAGCGCTCTCGAGCACCTTGACCAACAGCTCACGGTTCAATCCGTCCTCCGAGGAGCGCCGGGCGCGCGGCCGACCGCCGACGGTGGAAGGCCGCTGGCGTTCGGCCGCCGACACGATGCCCAATTTCGCGCGGCCACGTGGTAGAAAAAGCGGCTTTCTCGGGGAGAGCCACCCATGCGTCTGACCGTCATCGCCGTTCTCGCTTCGTTCCTCGCCGCCTGCACCGCCGCGACCCGCATCTGGATCGACCCGAAGGAGCCGGTCCTCAAGACGCCGCAGGAGCGCGTCCAACTCGTCGGCCACGTGATGCGCGGCAGCATCGAGGATGCGAAGGCGCCGGTGCAGTGGACCAGCTCCGACCCGAAAATCGTTTCGGTCGATCAGGACGGCTACGTCCGGGGCATCTCCAGCGGCCGCACCACCGTGGTGGCGCACTACGGAAACCTGTCGGCCCGGGTTCCGGTCGAGGTGTCCTTCGTCCAGGGGCTCTCGGCGAAGATGGGCTCGATCACGCTCAGCTACTCGAAGGGCTCGCCCATCGACCCGGGCGTCGTGCCGATGGGTTACGACGGGCGCGTCCTCAAGGACCGGACCCTGACCTGGGGCACCGACGACGTGAAGATCTGCCGGCCGGACGGGACCGGGCAAGTCTGGCCGGGTGAGGTCGGCCAGACCACCGTCACCGCCACCGTCGAGGGACACTCGGTCAAGATCCCCTGCACGGTCGTGAAGTAGCAGCGCTCCCGCGCTCAGGGCTCGCGGAATAGGTCGGAGCCATTTCGGCGCGGGTCGAGCCAGGCCGGGGGTCGGGTATGCTCCCGCCGCCGTGGCGGAGGAATCGGGTCAGCGTTCGGGGCCGCCGCACCTGGCAGGCAAGAGCGATCCCGGCCAGCTCGCGTTCTGGCTCGTCCTCGCGCTCGCGGCGGCGGCGCTGGTCGCGCCCTGGTGGGGCCACGTCGACGACACCGACGCGCAGCTCTACCAGTTCGTCGCCCGCGGCATGGCGGCGCGTCATTCGTGGCTCGACCCGCGCTACCTCCCCCGCATCTACCCGCACTTCCGCGAGCACCTGCCGTTCGGCTTGTGGCCGTTCGTCGCCGCCATCCGTCTTGCCGGCGAGAGGGCTCTCGCTCCCCTCGCGGCGCTGGAGACCTTGACCGCTCTCGCCCTCACCGGCTGGCTGGGCCGGAAGCTCGCCGGTCCGTGGGCCGGCGCGCTCGCGATGGCGGTGCTCGCGACGAACGAATCGTTCGTGCTCTACGGCGGCCGCCCGCGGCTCGACCCGTTGCTCGTGCTGCTCGCGACCGCCGCCGCAGTCCCGGTCCTGCTCGGACGGCCGTCGGCCCGCGGCTGGCTCCTCGCCGCCGGCCTCGCGGCCCTCGCGGCCCTCGTCAAGGGCCCCTTCGGCGTGGTCCCGCTGGCGGCGGCCACCCTCGCTCGCGCCATCCTGGACCGTTCCCCGCGGGCGCTCATCGCCGGCGCCACGGCGAGCGTCGCCGCCCTCCTCCCGGCCGCCGGCTTCCTCCTCGCCGAGCGCTGGTGGGGCGACGGCACCTGGTGGACGGGCTACGTCGTCAAGCAGCTCGTCTCCTCCGCGCTCGGCGTCCGCCACGACGGCCACCTCGCCTGGACCTTTCCGTTGACCGACCTCGGGCGGCGGTTCTGGCCAGGTCTTGCGCTCCTGCCACTCGGAATCGCTCAAGCATTACGGCGCCGCTCTCCTCCATCGGCCGAGGTCGAGGCGGCACGTCTTCTCGCCCTGACCGCGGTCGCCCAGGTGGCGCTTCTGACCCTCCCGGGCCGCAAGGTGTGGAACCACGAGCTCGTCGCCTATCCGCTGCTCGCGCTCGTCGGCGGGGTCGGCGTCGGTCCCTGGCTCGCCGCTCGCTCGCGCCCGGCGCAGGCGAGGGTGGCGCTCGGGGCGGCGGTGCTCGCGGGCGCGTGCTGGGGGGCAGCGCTCTCGGGTATCGGGCGCCGGTGGGACAAGCCCGCCTGCGTCGTCGCGGCCGAGTTCGCGCCGGAGCTGGCCCGTCTGCCGCCGGGGACCGAGGTGCCGGTGGTTTCGCGTCCGACCGACTGGCACCTCATCGCCCAGCTCGCCGAGGAACGATCGCTCGCGGCGTACCCGTCGGCGACCGTGACCGCGCTCGCTGCGGTGCCCGCCGGGGACCGTCTGGCGATCGCGTCCGGAAGCGTTTCTGGCCTGCCCGCCGGGTGGCACCTGGTCGCGCGCGCGCGCGGGTACGCGTTGCTCGCGCGCTCGCCCGCGCGGTGAAGGTCCGAGGCCGGCCGCGACGATCGGTCGGATCGGTCGGATCGGTCCATCGCCCGACGCCATGCCTTACGGCTGCCCTCCCGCTGGGGAGGAGCGCCGCGCGGACGCGTACTCGCGCACGATGATCTGCGCTGCCGCGGCGACGGGCACCGCGACCAGCGCCCCTACCACCCCGGCGAACTCCCCCAGCATCAACACCGCCATCAGGCTCACCAGCGGGTTGATGTGGACGGTCCGCCGGTAGACGAGCGGCCCCAGGACGTTCCCCTCCAGCGCGTCGTAGACGACGAAGTACGCGGCGACCGCCAGCGCCTGCCAGGGACCGCCGGTCGCCCACGCGAACAGCGCGATCGACGTGTGGACGACGGCCGGACCCGCGTAGGGCACGAGGCTCGCGAAGCCCGAGAGAATCCCCAGCGCGAGGAAGTACGGCACCCGGCTGAGGGCGAGGAAGGTCGTGGTCAGGGTCGCGTTGATGGTGCAGATGAGCGTCAGCCCCGCGAGGTAGCCGCCCACCGACCGGTAGACCGAACCCAGCACCCGGCGGTAGCGCTCCCGGTGCTCCTGGCGCGTCTGGAGAACGGCAGCGCTCACGAGCTCCTCGCCGAAGATCACCATGAAGACCGAGAGGAAGAGGACCATCGCCAGCCAGACCACTGCGCCGATGGCTCCTCCGACCGCGGCGATCGCCGGCGGCGCCACCTCCTTGAGGGACGGCGGCGCTTGTGCCCGCCTCGCGCCCTCGGCCAGATGGAACGCCCGCTCGAAGTGCCGGACGACGGACGCGCTCTCGACGTGCCGGATGAGCACCGGCGCCCGCCGGGCCAGGTCGGCGGCCTGGCCGGCGGCTCGGGGAACCAGGGCGAAACCGGCGCCGGCCAGGGTCCCGAGGAAGGCCGCCACCACCACCGCCTTCGCCGCCCGCGCCGAAAGCCTCCACCTCGCCAGCGCCTCCACCGCGTGCGCGAGCGCCACCGCGACCACCGCCGCCGCGAGAATCGCCGCCACCGCCGCCCGCGCGCGATAGAGAAGCCACGCGAACGCCACCACGCCCAGCCAAACCAGCGCGATTCTCAAGGACGCCCGAACGGTGATCGGCTCTTTCTCCACGTCGCGCGAGGCCTCGCCCAAGCCAACTTGCGCGCGCGCCCAGCGGCCGCCAAGCGGGCTTGCGTGGAGGATCCGTAACAATGCGAAGCCCTGGCGCGGATGGAGTCAGGATGCGCAAAAGGCGGTCTCGCCAAGAGGACCGCAAGCGCTAAGCGGGCGCGGAGCGAGGCGGACGACGCAGCAGCTCCAGGAGGCGACGGGTCCCGAAGGGCTTGGCGAGAAGCTCCACCCCGCGAGGCACCTCGACCGCATCGTCGCCGGTCATCACCACGACCAGCGTCGCCGGATCCGACCGGTGCAGCTCCCCGGCGAGCTTCGCGCCGACCGAGCCTTCGCTCAGGTGGGCGTCGAGAATCGCCGCGTGGTAGCGGCGCTCGCGCCAGCGGGTGCGCACGATCTCGACGCCGTCTGCGACCACGACCTCGAAGCCCTCCGAGCGCACCAGGTCCGCCAGCGCGAAGCGCAGATCGTCGTCGTCCTCCACAAGGAGGACGGCAGCACTCTCGGTGGGTTCGGGGCGCTCCATCGGGCCAACAGGAGAGTGCAGTCGGACCGCGCAGGCGTCAAGAAAGCACAAGGCCGATCTGTCGGCGATTCGACCTGGCGGCGCTAGCCACCGTGCCGCGCGCGACAGTGGGGGCAGAAGAACGGCTGCCGCCAGGATGCCTGGAGCTTGAGCTCGCCGCCGCAGCACAGGAGCGGTGCCGCCTCCATGTCGTCCGGCTCGGGCGGCAGGTCTCCCGGCGCGGGCTCCGGGGGCACCGGGATGAACGTCAGGTACGGGTTCTCGTCGAGGTGGCGCTCGACTTCCTTGAGCTGCACATAGCGGACTTCGCCGGCGGTCGCGCGCGCCCGCGCCTGGACGTACTCGCGCTGCGCCGCCGTCAAGAACCTCTCGGCGCTGGCGGCGTGGCCGCAATAGGGGCAGAAGCGGTTCGGGAGAGCGGGAAGCTCCTGGGCGTTCGCGTGGGCGAGCGCCAGCACGAACACGGCGTGCAGGACCGGCTCGTCGGCGCCGCGAGCGGGCATCTTGAACTGCCGGGAACAGGCCGGACATGCCCGGCGCACGAACCCCGCGGGGTCTTCCGCCAGCCTAAGCCGTTCGATGTCCGGCCCCGACGGCGCCATCGCCCGACCAAGTTGGCGGCGGCTGGACCGAGGCGCAACCTCGCCGGCGCCCGGCGCAATAGGTCCGTCCAGGGTGGAAAGGATTTGCGCGCCCTCGAGCCACCGAGCTGCGACGCCCGGTCGGGACGCGGTTCTCGGGAAGGAACGCGACCTGGGTCCTAGCGCAGCCGGGCGTCGGGCACGGCCGCGTCGGCCGGGGGCGGGCTCGAGGCGAGCGATCGCTCGAGGAGCACCGCCGAGGCGAGCAGCGCCACCCGCCGGTCGGAATCGGAAAGGGCGTGCACGATGTCGCCGTCGAGCCGCAGGTTTCCCGGGCGGTCGGGCCCCGTCAGGAGCAGCCGCAGACCCTCCCGCCGATGCTCAGCGGAACCGGATTCGATGAGCGGCAGCACATCTCCCGAGCGGCGGCGGAAAAGAGGGGCGATGAGCTCCGGGTGCGGTGGGAGGCCCTCAGAGAGGGCGGGAGCGGTGTGGCTGAGCTCCTGGCGGCAGGCTTCGCGGACGAAGGGGTTGGTGTCGGTGCGGGCGAGGTCGGCGAGGCCGGACTTCCCCCCGTCGCGCGCCTCGATGCCGCAGAGGGCAATCGCGGCGCCGGCGGCGAGGAGCGCATCGTCCCCGGCGACCAGGAGGCGCAGGCGCGGCACCTGGGCGGGGACCTTCAGGGCGCTCACCGCCAGGGCGAGGTCGGCGGTGGCGGCGGGCGAGCCGCCACGCGCCTTGGCGAGGGCGACGAGAATCCGCTCCCCGAGGACTTGCTGCCGGGCGATTGCGCTCTTGGGAAGCGACACCGGCGCATGACACGCGCCGGCGCCGGCCACGGTCAAGGGCAGCAGGACTCGGAGAACCAACGACCGCCGCATCGCTCCGGCAGCAGATCTTGCCCCATCCGCCGGCCAGGATCACGCGTCCGGTGGGTTTGCGGCGCGCCCACCCGGGCCGTCTGGGTACGGCTGTCGAGATCCATCCCTCGCGCGACGCGCTCCCGCGTCGAACAGCTCTCGAGCGTCAGCGGGCGCGAGATTCCCGCGGCGGGACGGCCTCGTTTCGGGCCTTCCCGCCGCCGACCGGAACCGCAACCACCAGGCGGGGGCGCTAGTGCTTATGGCACTGCATGCACTTGACCGGCGCCTTCGGGTGGGTCGCCAATTCCTTCTCGTGGCAACCCTTGCACCGGGTGTGCATCGCGTCCTTGAGGCTGGGCTTCTTTCCCTCGGCCTTGGCCTTGTGGCAATTCGTGCAGGCGCCGGCCTGGACGCCCTTGTGGTGGCAGGTCGTGCACTTGAGGTGGAGGGCCATGTAGTGCTTCTGGTGGGGGAAGGTGACGTTCCCCGGCTTGGCCTTGAACGTCACGCTCTTCGGGGGGGCCTTGGCGGTGCCGGTCGCCGGCAGCGCTGCCGCCAGGAAGATGGCGGCCCCCAGGATTCCCAGAATGCGTCCGATGCGGTTCATTGCGCTTCTCCTCGGTGTCGATTCACCGCGACATGGGACCCAGCGTGGGCCCGTTTATCCCGACCTCGGCGTTAGACGACCGGCCGGTGCCAGACATTCTCGGGAGTCGGCCGCGAGGCCGACCGGGTGCCCGCCCGCTCCGGGCCGCCTCGCGCGCCGCGAGCGCCAGAGCTCGGGCCGGGCGCAGTCCGCACGCGGCTCCACGGGGCATCGTTCACCACGTCGTCTCTCATGGAGGAGGCACGCTAGCGCCGCCCCGTCGACTCGTCAACTCTCGGATCGCCGACGGCGGCGATGGCGACGAGCAGGCCGGCTCGCGAGCGGCAAGAAGTCGGCGGGCCTCGCGGGGTTCCCCGGCCGGGCGATTTCCACGGTCGCTCATGAGCCGCTGGTGCTGCGGGAGTCGATTCCTTAAGGCCACCCGAGCGCGGGTGCCCGCTGGCAGGGGCTGGAAGACGGCGAGGGTGCCCTTACGGGATCCGAGGCGCCTGTTTTGCCCGATTCTGTCGGCAGGTGTAACAAGCCGTCGATGCCCTGCTCACCGGGCCGACGCCGCTGGCAGAACAGCCTCTACGCGCGAGCTGCCCTCTTCTGGATTCTCGGGAGCGCGAGCCTCATCGGCGCGGTGACCGCGCTCTCGACGATGATGCTCGACGAATCGGTCGACCGCCTGCTCAAGGAACGGACCGACCTCGCGCGGACGGTCGGAGTGCTGCTCGAGGACCGGCTGGCGGCGGATCTCGATCGGCTTGCCGAGGTGGTCAGTCCGCTCGTCGGGGGGCGGCAGGGCTTCCTCGATACTCAAGCGCTCCAGGCGAGCTTGAAGCGGGAGGTCGGCGGAACGATCTTCTCCCAGGGCGCGCTGGTCTTGGACGCGAAGGGCGCACTGCTCGCCGCGGTGCCGCCGCAAATCGCCGACCTGCGGCCGGCGCTCGCTCTCCCGGGCCCCGGACGCCTCGCCGGCGGCGAGAAGCTCAGCATCACCCCTCTCGTCTACCCGCCGAAGGGCTCGCGACCGGTTCTCGTCCTGGTGAAGGCGCTCTTGACGCCGAACGGGAGCGTCGCCGCTTACCTGGCGGGCGTCTTGAGCCCGTCTTCGACCGACCTCCTCCACGCCCTGGCGCGCCAAGCGGGGACCGGCCACGCCGACTTCGACCTGGTGGACGCGAACGGGGTGGTGGTCGCCTCGACCGACCGGCACACCCTCTTTCGCAGCGCCGACCACGGCGAGGTCCTCACCCGGGCCATCGCTCAGCACCAGGACCTGCGCGGCCAGTGCCACCGCTGCCACCTCGCGGCGAGCCACCGGACCATGCGCGCGACCGACGTGATGGCCTTCGCGCCGCTGCCGACGCTCGAGCTCGGCGTCGTCGTCCACCAGCCGGAGAAGGAGGCGCTGGCGCCCGCCTTCACCCTGCGCCGGCGGCTCGTCGGCCTGGGCGTGTCGTTCGTCGTCCTCTTCCTGCTCTTCGCGGGCGCCTCCGTCCGCAGCGTGGTCCATCCGGTCACCCGGTTGACGCGGGCGGTCCGCGAGCAGGAGAACGAGAGCGGTCGCCTCCACCTGCCGACTTTCGGGCGCGACGAGGTGGGGACGCTCGCGCGCACCTTGGAGAAGTGGCGGGGGAACCTGATGGATTCCCTGGCCGCGGTCCGGCGCCACCAAGAAGCGCTGCACGAGGAGATCGAGGCGACGAGACGCCACCTGGAAGCGCTCCAGTTCATCGCGGCGCAGGCGATGCTCGGCGCCGACGCCCAGGCGATCGTCGAGCAGGGGCTCACCCGGACGCTCGACCTCCTGGGCCTCAGGGCGGGCGCCTTGCGGGTGCGGCACGAGGAGCGGACGCTCCTCGCCCGCCGCGAGCTGTCCGAGAGCGTTGCCGAAGAGCTTCTGGGCCGGTGCGAGCGGGCCCTCTGCCGCGCGGCCGGGTCCGACCCGGCCTTGGGCTTCGCGGTCTGCCAGAGCGGCCGGACGCCATCCAGCCTGCCTGAGGCGGACCCGCCTCTCGAGACCGTCCTCGGAGCCTTCCACCGGGCGCCGCAAGGCCTGGAGATCAGTTGCGTCCTCGCCGACCCGGAAGCGCGGGGGCCGGTGGAAGAGCGCTGGGTCCAGTCGCTGCTCTCCCACCTCGGCATCAGCGTGATGAACCGGCTCTTGCGCCAGAAGGCGCTGGAGCGCCAGCAGCTCCAGGCCGAGTACCTGCGCCGGGTGCTGGACGCCCAGGAGGACGAGCGCCGCCGGGTCGCGCGGGAGCTGCACGACACGGTGTCGCAGGACCTCGCGGCGCTGCGGCTGGAGATCGAGCGGCTGCAGAAGAGAGCGTCGGACCCGTCCCTCCGGGCGAAGCTGCACGACCTGGAAGACCGGGCCCACGCGATGCTCCTCGCGGTGAGGGGCACCGTTCTCGACCTGCGTCTGAGCGTTCTGGAGAACATGGGCTTTCTGCCGGCGCTCCAGTGGCACCTGGAGCGCATCGAGCGCGAGCACCAGGTCCGCGGGACGCTTGCCGTCGACGGCGAGGAGGTGCGTCTCGCCTACGAGCGCAGCGTCACGCTCTTTCGCATCTTCCAGGAGGCGCTGCAGAACGCGATTTCGCACGGGCACCCGGAGCACGTCTTCGTCACGGTCGCCTTCTCGCCCGCGCGGGTCCTTCTCACCGTCGAGGACGACGGGAGCGGTTTCGACCTCACGGCGCTGCGCCACCGCGACCCGGCGGAGCACGGGCGCGGCCTCGGCCTGACCGGGATGGAGGAGCGGGCGCGGCTCTTGGGCGGCACCGTCGAGATCTCCAGCCGGCCGCAAGAGGGCACGGTCGTCAGGGTAACGGTTCCGCTGCCGCAAGGCGAGAGGGCTCAAGCCCCCATCGAGGAGAGCGCATGAGGTCGCCGGTCCGACTGGTGCTCGCCGACGACCACACGGTGCTCCGGGTCGGCCTGCGCGCCTTCTTCGAGGAGCAGACCGATCCGGGCTTCGTGGTGGTGGGCGAGGCGGCGGACGGCGAGCAGGCGATCGTGCTGGTGGAGAGCACGCACCCGGAGCTCTTGCTCTTGGACATCTCGATGCCCGGCCTCGGCGGGCTCGGGACCACCATCGAGCTGCGGCGGCGCGGCCTCAAGGTTCCGATCCTGGTCCTCACCCAGCACGCCGAGTCCGTCTACCTCAAGCGGCTCCTGGAGGCGGGAGCGAACGGGTACATCCTGAAGAGCGCGCGCGGCGAGGAGCTCCTGGCGGCGATTCGGGCGGTCCTGAGCGGGGGGACCTACATCGAGCCGAGCCTGGCGAGCGATTTCGTCTCCCAGGCGCTCGGGGAGGAGACGGCGACGAGCGTCGAGGACGCCTTCCAGAAGCTGACGCCGCGCGAGCGGGAGGTGTTGAAGCTCGTCGCGGAGGGGTTGAGCAACAAGGAAATCGCGCAGAGCCTGGACGTCGCGGTGAAGACCGTGATGGCGCACCGGGCGAACCTGATGGACAAGCTCGGCATCCGCAACCACTCGAAGCTCGTGCAGTTCGCGATCAAGATGGGGCTGGTCGCGGTCGAGTGAGGACGGAGCGCCGACGCCGGTCGGACCTACCGCCGCTTCAACCCGTCGAGCACCCGCTCCAGCTCCGTCGGAGCGAGGGTCGAGATCACCCAGGCGGTCCGGCCGTCGAAGGAGCGGGAGAGCTGGTGCCAAGGCGGAGCGCAGCCGCTAGGCGTCGACGCGGGCAGGCACCTCGCGGCGGCGCGCATCGCGTCGGGCACCGGGGAACCGATTCCGAGCCAGAGGACCGGTCCCGGTGTCCGACGGGGTTCGATCTCCATCCACCAGCCCGGCCGCCGGCCGTCGCGCCGGAAGACCCGCGCCGGTGGCCACGAGAGCGCTTCCGGCAGGTAGGAGGGCAGCAGCACCGGTTCCATCGAGCGCTCGAGCGCGCGCACCGAGCCGACCACCACCCACCCGACCGAGCGGGAGGGCCCCAGGAGGAGCCGGTCGGCGGCCAGCACCACCGCCGCGAGGACGATGGTCCATAGGAGCGCTTTCAAGGTACTCGCCAGGCGCTTCATCCGAGAGACCAGAGGAGGAGGGCCAGGAGCAGGCTGGCACCGGTGACGAAGAGCGGCGGCGCTGCCCAGGGGCGTGAGGGCTTGAGCAGGCGTTCGACCCGGTCGCGGGTCGCGGCGGCATTCGCGCGACGAACCACCTCGGCGCGCGCGCGCCTCCAGGGGGTGGCGTCGGCCGGCGCCGGCGCGGGGGTGCCGTGGGCCTTGAGGATGGCGCTCGCGAGGGCGGCGGGCCGGTCGAGCACCCGCGCCGCGACCGCGTCGCAGGCGGCCTCCTCCGCCTCCACGAACTCGCGAAAGAGGGCGAGCACCGCCGGGTTGAACGCCTGGAGGCAGCGCGCGAGCCACACCCCGAAGAGGCGCAGGTTGCCGCCGCGGGCGTGGTGCGCGAGCTCATGGGCCACCGCGCCGTCGAGCTCCTGGTCGTCGAGCTGGTCGAGCAGCCCCCGCGAGAGCACGATCCGATTTTCGGCGAACCCGTGGAGCGCGGAAACCCGGTCGTCGACCTCGAGGCGGAAGATGCGCGGGAGGCGGCCGCGGGGCAGCGTCCATCCCGCGGCGCGGAAGGCGGCGAGCACCCGGGCGAGCGCGGCGTCGAGCCGATCGTCAGCGCTCTCGGTAGCCGGCTGCGGTCTCATCCGGCTTCGCAGCGCGGGCACCACCTCCTGGAAGAGGAAGAGCAACACGGTGCCGCCGAGGAGGGCCGCCGCCACGACCGCCGTCGCGACGCCCCCTTCGCCGACGAGCACGGCCCATTCGTCCGCACGAAACACGCTCAGGCGCTCGGGCAAGGTGGGCAGGCCGGCGAGGCGCCAGGCGAGAAGGAGGGGCGGCAGCAACACCGCTCGGCGCAGGAGGTCAGACCAGGCGGGAGCCGCAAGCGCAGCCGCCAGCCGCCGGAGCCCGGCCATCCACACGAGGGCGACCACCCCCTGGGCCAGATTCTGGATGACGGCCCGCAGGAGCATCGCGCTTGATCCCAGCAATCGGGCGCGAGAAGTCAAGGCCGAATCGGCCGGAGCGACGGGAGACGCCGACCGACGCCAGGGCGGGATGCCCGGTATCCCTGGGTGGACGAGACGTCCGCGCTGCGTTGAGCGCACTGCCCCGCCGGCCGGGTCTTCAAGGTCGACGGGCCTTGCGGTTCGCTCAGGTCGCGCCCGGCCATTGCCCGCGCGCCCATCTGAGCTACTAAGCCTCGAAAGGCTCGCGCGGCGCGCACAGATTCTCGACGCCACGTAGCACGACTTCGTGGCACGGGCGTCCCCGCCCGTGAGCGCTTGGGGACCTTCCATGCCAGCGGGTTCGACTGGGCTTTCACGGGCGAGGACGCCCGTGCCACGATTCCGATCGTCTCCAAGGTCGAGCTTGGGTTGCGGGCGTCGGCCCGCGCTAAGCGGAGCGGAAGCGACAGCCGGAGCCCTTCGGCAGTCAGGAAGAACTTCGTCGAAGGGCGGATCTCGCGGGATCTCCCGAGCCCGCCCTTCGACTCCGGCCGTTGCTGCCGTCGTGGCCTCCGCTCGGAAAGGCTCGCGGAGAAATCCGACCTGAGCTAACCGGAAAGCCCTTCAGGCAGTTCGCCCGACCAGGTTCCTGCCTGCTGGACGGCGCGGTCGTCTCGCTGGGCGACGCAGGCGATTGCCGCTACTCCACCGCGCAGCCAGAGCCGCTTCCCGCCCGCATCGGACGCACGAGCGTCGGTTCCGATTTCCCACTCCACCCAGGACGCGCCGAGCGATAAATACTTTCGTCCATCCCGCATTCCTCCCCAGTGCTTCCCTGTCCGGTGGGCGCTCGGGCGCGATCGTCCTGCCCTCTAGGTAATCGTACCCAGCGCCTCTCGGGCCGTGTTCCGATTGGGCCTTCACGGCCCGATGCCGACACTCGCGGGTGGAAGGAGCGGGGATCATGCGAGCCCACCCGATCCCCAGGAGGACGCCATGAAGACCTACCAGAACGGCCAGTCGGCCCCGTACGGCGTGTACGTGAGCTTCGCCTGGCCCGACGTCCGGTTCGTCGGCGCCGACGGAGAGTCGATCGACGGCGTCCGGCGCGGCCGGTACCGGAAGGTGCCGACCTTGCTCGTCATCGCCGCCGGACCGCTCTTGGGCGGGCTCTTCGTCATCACCTTCCCGGTGCTGGTCATCGCCGCGACGCTCGCGGTCCTCGGCCAGGCCCTCGCCGATCGGGTTCGGCTCGCGGCCGACCGCCACGCCTACGTCGCCGAGGGCCGGTTCGAGCCGGCGGTGGCCTACCTGAACCACGCCCAGACCGAGCGGCCGGCGGGCGATGAGAGCCCGACCGCGGAGACCGAGAGCGGTCTCGCCGACCTCGAGAAGGCGGTCGACGAGCGCCGGGCGGAGGAGAAGGCGCAAGACGAGAAAGAGCGGTCCTAGTCACCGGCGGCGCTGCCTCTAGCCTGGAGCGAACATGACTCCCTCATCCCAGCACGCCAGGCAGTCAGGACACGCGGCGCTCGGGGTCCTGGCGGCGCTTCTCGCGACCGGAGCGCTGGCGCCGACCGCGAGGGCGCTTTCGACCGACGACTGTCTGGGCTGCCACGCGAACGACCACGACTCGGTGGTCAAGCTCGCCGACGGCTCGAGCTTCCAGGTCTTCGTCGATCCGCGGAAGTGGAAGAGCTCGGTGCACGGCGGCAAGCTCGCCTGTACCGATTGCCATCTGAACATCACCGACTATCCGCATCCGGCGGTGACCGCGACGAGCGCGCGGGCGTTCGAGCTCGCCCAGGGCCAGAGCTGCAAGCGGTGCCACTTCGCCTTCTACACGCGGATGCTCGACGGCATCCACTACAAGCTCCTGGAGGCGGGTAACGAGAAGGCGCCCACTTGCGTCGACTGCCACGGCGCCCACGCGATCACCAACCCGCAGGTCCCGCGGCTGTCGATCACCCAGCGCTGCGCCAAGTGCCATCGGCGAATCGTCGAGACCTTCAAGAAGTCGGTCCACGGCGAGGCGCTGGTCGACGGCAACCCGGACGTCCCGGTCTGCACCGACTGCCACGGCGCGCACGACATCCACGACCCGACCAGGCCGGCGTTCCACACCGCCTCCTACGAGCTGTGCGCCAAGTGCCACGCCGACGAGAAGCGGATGGCGAAGTACGGGCTGAGCCCGGCGGTCGTCACCACCTACCTGCAAGACTTCCACGGCCACTCGAACCATCTCTACCAGATGGGCGCCGGCCGGCCCGGCCGCCCGATGGCCACCTGCACCGACTGCCACGGCGTGCACGACATCCAGGCGGTCGAAAAAGGGCAGACCCGGGCCGAGATGCAAGCGCGGATCATCCAGCGCTGCCGCCGCTGCCACGACAATGCGCCGCTCCAGTTCGCCTCCGCCTGGATGTTCCACTACGAGCCGACGCTCTCCAAGGCTCCTTTGGTGTGGGCCATCAAGTGGGCCTACCGGTTCATCATTCCCACCATCGTTCTGGGTCTCGTCCTCCACATCCTGCTGCACCTGTTCCGGGTCCGCACGCACCGCTAAGGGAGAGACGCCATGACTCGCCATCCCAAGCTCAAGCGGGGGAAGAACGGCCAGATTCTGGTCGAGCGATTCTCCCTTCCCCGCCGGCTCGAGCACGCGCTCGCGCTCTTGACCGTCACCACCCTCTTCCTCACCGGGCTCCCGCAGATTCTCGACGGCAAGGTCGGCGCCACGATGCTACGGCTCTTCGGCGGTCTGGACGCCGCCCGGCACATCCACCGCGTCGCCGGCCTCGTCCTCTGCGTGCACGCGGCGGCACACATCACGGCGAACTTCATCGGGGTGGTCACCGGACGGATGCGGCTCGCCCTCCTGCCGACCACCGAGGACGTCAAGGACGCGCGCGACACCTTGCTCTACTACTTCGGGTTCCGCAGCGAAGGCCCGAGACTGCCCAAGTTCGACTACCGGCAGAAGTTCGAGTACCTGGGGATGGTTTTCGGCGGGCTCGCGATGGTGGCCTCCGGGCTCGTTCTGCTCTATCCGCAGGCGACCGCGTCGCTCCTCCCGGGGGAGATCATTCCGGCCGCGCGGGTGCTCCACACCAACGAAGCGGTGCTCGCGTTCCTGGTCCTGATCATCTGGCACGTGTACGGGTCGCACCTGTCCCCCGAGGTGTTCCCGATCGACAAGAGCATCTTCACCGGCTACATCACTCTCGAGGACTTGAAGCGCCAACACGCGCGCGAGTACGAGCACCTGTTCCCCCATGGAGCACCGGTGCTGCCTGGCGAGAAGGCTCCCGCTCCCTCCCCGGCCCCGCCGCCGGCCGCCGCATCGCAAAGCCCGGGACTGCCCCCGGGCTCCGAGACCGGAACCGATGGGATGAACCGCTCCGCCTGAGCGCCGGTCCAGATTCCTCTTGGTGCTTATCCGCTTGGAGGCCACCCGGTCGGTCCATGCATGCCTATCCGGCCGACACGCTTGCCGGACGTTGGAGCCGGGAACGTCAGCGCCCGAGTTGGCTCGCGACGCCGCATCCGACCGGACACTGATGTGTCCGGCTCCAAGTGTGTCGACCGGATAGGCATGGGTCCATGGGCGCCGCTCCCTGATGGTCGCGGTACGGATCCCGTCCGACTCGAGCACGAGTCCGTACCGCGACCATCGGGGAGCGGCGCGCCGCCGATACGCTTCTAGCGCTCCTGTAGCTCAGGAAGGCTGACGGGTTCGAGGCCGCGACGGCGGCACTCGGCGAGAATCCGGTCGAGGGCGGCCGCGGTCTGCGAGCGGTCCCTCCCCGGCAAGCCGTCGTGCAAGAGCAGGATGGTGCCGTCGCTCAGGCTCGCGAGCGCTCGCCGGACGATGACGTCCACGCCGGGCCGGTCGGTGTCCCACACTCCGCGGGTCCAGCCGCACAGGCGCAACGATTCGCGCGCGAGCACTCGACGCAGGTGGCGGCTCTTGAATCCCTTGGGCGCCCGAAAGAGCTTCGGCCGCGGCGCGCCGGCGGCTTCGATGGCGTCCTGGGTCAGCCGGACCTGCCGCTCGACCTCCGCCCGCGACCGCCAGGGCAGGAGGGCGTGCTCGAAGGTGTGGTTGCCGACGACGTGACCCTCGCGAGCGATGCGGGCGACGAGCTGCGGGTACTTCCTCGCCGCCTCGCCGACCAAGAAGAAGGTCGCCCGGGCGCCGTGCTTGCGCAGGACAGCGAGAACGCTCTCGGTGTGCTCGCCGTTGGGGCCATCGTCGAAGGTGATCGCGATGCGGCCGGTGCCGCGGCGCAGCCGGCGCAGCGTCCGTCCGGGCCAGTCGACGTCCGGCAGGTAGATCCACGAGAGGAAGGTCGCGAGGCCGACGAGGACGACGATGCCCCCCGCCGCAAGCCAGCGCCCGGGCGGGGACGCGCGCGCGCCCGCGCGCACGAGCAAGAAGAGCGGCGTCGTGCCGGCGACGGTGCAAATCAGCGCTCGGCGCCAGGCCTTCCACGGCATCGATTTTGAAGCTGGCGAGCGAGGCGCGAGAACGCAAGCGAAGACGCGGTCGATCCGCTCGGCGCCAGCGCTAAAGCCCACCATGGTCGCTGACGGTCACCGGCTTCGCCCGCCGGATCGGACGGATCGGTCCGCTCCGTCCGGTCGGGCGGCGCGTATACGGCGACCGCCTAACCTGGCGGCCACTCCATCGGGCGGCCGCCCAGGAGGTGCAGGTGGAGGTGAAAGACGGTCTGGCCGGCGTCGGCGTTGGTGTTCAGGACGAGCCGGTAGCCGCTCTCGGCGATGCCGTTCTCCCGGGCGAGGCGCGCCCCGACGCGCACCAGGTGCCCGGCGAGCGCCTCGTGCCGCTCATCGAGGGCGGAAGCGCTCTCGATGTGCTCGCGGGGGAGGACGAGCGCGTGCGTCGGCGCCATCGGGTTCACGTCGCGGATGGCGACGCACTCCTCGTCCTCGAACAGCTTCGCCGCCGGAATCTCGCCCGCGATGATGCGACAGAACAGGCAATCGGGCATCTGCTCCTCCCAGACCGCTTCCAGGCCGCACGTTGGAGAAACCAGCGCATCCGACGCCGCCCGCGCCGCCTTCAGAACGTCCCCTTCGAGTCGAGGAGCAGCGTCACCGGCCCCTCGTTGACGATTTCGACCCGCATCGTCGCGCGAAACTCGCCCTCGGCCACCTCGAGGCCGCCCTCGCGCATCAGCTCGCAGGTCCTCAGGTAGAGCGCTTTCGCCGGCTCCGGCGCCATCGCGTCGATGAAGCTCGGCCGCCGCCCCTTGCGCAGGTCGCCCAAGAGCGTGAACTGGCTGATGCAGAGAATCGCGCCGCCGGCCTCGCGCACGTCGCGGTTCATCTTTCCCGCGGCGTCCTCGAACACCCGCAGCCCGGCGATCTTCTCGCTCATCCAGCGGGCGTCCTCCTCGGTGTCGAGCCGGTCGACGCCAACGAGCACCACCAGGCCGAGCCCCACGGCACCGGTCTCGCGCTCCGTGACGCCCTCGACCACCGTCACCCGCGCTCGGCTCACCCGTTGCACCACCGCGCGCATCCAGACCCTCGCCGCCGAGCCGCCGAGCCCCTCCCGGTTATCGCACGGACGAGTCCCTCGCCGATCCGACGCTCGAAAGGCCCCACCCTCTGCCAGCCGCGACGGGAAGCGCCAGCCCTGCCGCCCCTCGGGGACCCCCGAGACTCGAAGGACGGGCTCGCCCTCGACGCCGTTGCGACCCGCCTTCCCGGGCGCGCCTCCTGCCGTGCCGCCGTGACCGCCGCTCGCTTGTCCCTGACCAGGGAACATGCGATCGTTCGCCGGATTTCTCGGCCATCGCTTGCTCCGACTCAGCGAAGGGGATTGTCCGATGAAGCGCACCGTGCTGTTCCTTCTCGTCGCCGCGGTCTCGAGCCTCGCCCGCGCGGACGCCGCCAGCCCTGCCGCGCCCATCGTTCCGATGGAGCTGCCCACCCAGGGCTATCTCCTCGACTCCACCAACAAGCCCGTCACCCAGCAGGGCTTGAAGATCACCTTTTCGCTCTATTCGTCGGATACGAGCCCCACGGCGATCTGGCAAGAAAGCGATACCGTCGACGTCGTCAACGGCTACTACGCCCTGGAGCTGGGCCAGGTCGCGCCGCTGTCCGCGGAAAGCCTGGCGACACCGCTCTTCCTCGGCGTCGCGATCGACGGCGGCCAGGAGTTGCAGCCCCGGCTGCAGGTCGGGTCGGTTCCCTTCGCCCTCGAGGCCGAGCTCGCCCATGACCTTGCGGGGGGCACCATCACCGGCGCGACCATCACCAACTCGAGCGTCGACGCGACCCAGGTCTCGATCGACGGCACGCCGGTCATCGACTCGAGCGGGCAGTTCCTCGGCACCGCGCACGACGCCGAGAACCTGGGGGGCGTTCCCGCCGCGAGCTACCTGAGCTCCAACGGCGGGGACGGCTCCAAGCTGTCGAACCTGAATCCGGCAGCGCTCTCGCCCGGCACGGCGAGCATCGACATCACCGGCAACGCCGCGACCGCCACCACCGCCCAGGATTTCTCCGGCAGCCTGAGCGGCGACGTCACCGGCACCGAGCACGCAACCGTGGTCAGCGGGCTCGAGGGCGTCTCGGTCTCCTCCGCCGCGCCGAACGCGACGGACGTGCTGCGCTTCGACGCGGCCACGAGCTCGTGGAGCCCGTCGCTCGACGCGTCGAGCTTCAACGGGCGCACGGGCGACATCGTGCCCCAGCCGGGCGACTACAGCTTCGACCTGATCGCGGGACAGGCGACCGACAGCCAGCTCGAGGGGCCACTCGTGACCGCGCTCACCGGGGGCAACGGGCTGACGGTCACCACGACCAATCCGACCGGCGTGGACCGGGCGAGCCTCGCGCTCAAGCTCGACGGCTCGACCCTGGCGAACGGCGCGAGCGGGTTGAGCGTGAACCTTGGGAACGCCAACACCTGGACGGGAGCGCAAGCGTTCTCCAGTGGCGCGACCTTCGGCGCCGGGGCCAAGTTTTCCACCTCGACCGGAGACGCCCTCGACGTGACAAGCGCCGATGGCAACACGAAATACCTTGCGGTCGGCTCCACGGGAGCGCTGACGATCAGCGGACCAGCGACGTTCAACGGGGGCATCAGCGCCTCGACCTTCACCGGAAACGTGTCCGGCACCGCGTCCAACGTCACCGGAACGGTGGCGGTCGTTAACGGCGGCACGGGGGTGAGCTCGGTCGGGAGCGGCAGACTGCTCATCGGCGCGGGCACGAGTCCCCTGGGCAGCATCGCCGCGCCGCTCCAGGCCGATCAGGTGCTGCGCTCCAGCGGCGCCGGCACGAACTTCGGGTGGGGCAGCTTGACGGTCGGGGACCTGCCGACCGGCATCCCCAATGCGAACCTCGCTCACTCCACCATCACCATCGACACCCCGAACACCTCGGGCCTCACGGGGGGCAGCAGCACTCCTGTCTCCCTGGGGGGGGGCCTCTCCTTGTCCATCGCGAGCGGCGGCGTGACCAACTCGATGTTGGCGAATCCGTCGTTGACCATCACCGCCGGCCAAGGCCTGACGGGCGGCGGGACCCCGGCGCTGGGGGGCAACGCCACCCTGGCCGCGAATCTCAACCGAGACGCGACCCTGGTGGGAAACGGCGGCTCGTCGAGCCTCGGCCTGGATTTGACGCACGCGAATAACTGGACGGCAGCGCAAACGTTCTCCGGCAGCGCTACCGTTTCGACGACCGGCAACACGACGAGCCTCACCGTCGACCAGACCAGCCACGCGAGCCCGACCGCGGACGTGCTCGACGTGAACAGCTCGGGCGGCGCGACGAAGTACTTCACGATCGATTACGCCGGCAACGCGACGTTCTCTGGCACGGTCAATGCTTCCCAGTTCGTCGGCTCCACGGCGACGGGCGTGTCCGTCAACGCACCCCTGACGGGCGACGGGACGACGGGCTCGCGAATCACGATTCCCCAGGCCAATGGGTCGACCGACGGCTACCTGGCGCAAGGCGACTGGACCACCTTCAATTCGAAAGCCGCGAGCGGCGCGAACCACGACATCACCTCGCTGACGGGCTTGACGACAGCGCTGCCGGTGAGCGAGGGCGGCACGGGCGGGAGCGCGGCGCCCACGGCGGGCGCGGTGGCCTACGGCATCGGGAGTAGGTACGCGTTTTCGGTGGCAGGTGCCTCGGGAGAGCTGCTGGTCTCTGGCGGCGCTGGCGCTCCCACGTGGGGCCAGCTCGCCAGCATGGAGACCGACCCGATCTTCACGGCGTCGGCGGCCGACGGCATCACGTCCGGCAACATCACGAACTGGAACACAGCTTACACGGATAGGATGGAGTGGAACGGCGGCTCGACGGGCTTGAACGCGACGACGGGCCGGGCCTCGCTTGGGCTCGGCGCGCTGGCGACCGAGAGCGCGGTCACGTTCGGCCAGCTTCCCTCAGGAGGCTGCACGAACGGGCAAGTGCTGAAGTGGAACGGCTCGACCTGGGCCTGTGCAACCGAGACCGACCCGGTTTTCGCAGCGTCCGCCGCCAGCGGGATCACCAGCACCGACATCAACAACTGGAACGCGGCGTACGGGAACGACCTGGAGTGGAACGGCGGCTCGACCGGCCTGAACGCGGCGAACGGGCGGACCTCGCTCGGCCTGGGGTCGCTGGCGACGAAGAGCTCGATTGCAGCGAGCGACATCACGCAGAGCGGCTGCACGAACGGCCAGATGCTGAAGTGGAACGGCTCGACCTGGGCCTGCGCCGCCGAGACCGACCCGGTCTTCACCGCGTCCCCCGCCGACGGGATCGCCGGCACTGACATCACCAACTGGAACACGGCGTACGGGCACGACCTGGAGTGGAACGGCGGCTCGACGAACCTGAACGCGGCGACCGGGCGAACCTCGCTTGGCCTGGGGTCGCTGGCGACGAAGAGCTCGGTCGCGGCGAGCGACATCGCGCAGAGCGGCTGCACGAACAGCCAGATGTTGGAGTGGAACGGATCGGCTTGGGCCTGCGCAACCGAGACGGACCCGGTCTTCACCGCGTCCGCCGCGCATGGGATCACGAGCCCGGACATCACGAGTTGGAATGGGAAGCTCGACGCTGCCGGTGGGACCATGACCGGCGCGCTGACGCTCGGCCCGGGCGGCGGCACGGTTCCCTTGACCGTCAATCCCTCCACCACCCCGAGCGTCGATTTGACCGACTGGCAGGTGGGCGGCTCCACCGTGGCGTCGGTCAGCTCGGCCGGCGACCTCCACACAAATGGTGTGGTCGGGTTCGGCGAGAGCCAGCTCAAGCTACAGGTTTGGGAAGCCGCTACGACCGTGTCTTTGACGACCTGCACCGGCGCAACTGGCGCCTGCGGCAACGGCTACTGCCTTGGTGCGTACGACGGGTCTGCGATCCCCGTGCAAAAGAGCTGCACGAGCGCCTCAGCGAAGTACTGCATCTGCGTTGGCTCGCCCTGATCGCCAAGCGTTTGGATCGTGGCAAGCCTTCGCCTTGCCAAGGCGCTTTCGCTATCCCTGATGCGCGACGGCGAGGAACGCGTCCTGAATCGCTTGGAGCTTCGCCTTCCCGCGGGCGCGCGCGTCGTCGAGCGACTCGCCGTGCCCGGGCGTGACGCGCACGTCGAAGTAGAACTTGATCTTCGGCTCGGTCCCGCTCGGCCGGGCGACGATGCGGTCGCCGCCCTCCAGGTCGAAGGTCAGCACGTTCGATTTCGGCAGCGTCAGCGCTTCCGTGCGCCCGTCGGCGAAGCGCTTCTCGCCCGCGAGGAAGTCGCGGACGGACAGCACCTCGGTCACCCCGAGCGCTTTCGGGGGGCGAGAGCGCAGCCCTTCCATCATCGCCCGGATGGCGGCGGCGCCGCTCGCGCCCGGCAGCGCCTCGTTGTGCTGGCGCGAGACGTAGATGCCGAACCGCCGGGCGATTTCGTCCAGCCGGTCGCCCAGCGTCTGCCCCCTCGTCTTGAGGAACGCCGCGAGAAGCGCGACGACCACCGCGCTCCCGATGCCGTCCTTGTCGCGCACCACGTCGCCCACCGTCGCGCCCAGCGCCTCCTCGTAGCCGAAGACGAAGGCCGCCTCTCCCTTCGCCTCCAGCTCGATCGCGCGATTCGCAATCCACTTGAACCCGGTCAGGGTCTCCTCGTAGCGCGCGCCGAGCGTGGCCGCGAGGTGCCCCAGCATCGGCGAGCTGACGACGGTGGTGACGACGAGCGGGTTCTTCGGCGGGCGCGGGTCCTCCACCAGCCGGTGGTGGCCGAGCAGGGTGCCGACGTCGTTTCCGGAGAGCAGGAGGTATTCCCCTCCCCGGGAGCGGTAGCCCACGGCGATGCGGTCGGCGTCGGGGTCGTTGGCGATGACGAGGTCCGCCTGCTTCTCGCGGGCGAGGGCGAGGACCAGGTCCATCGCGCCCGGCTCTTCCGGATTGGGGAAGCGCACCGTCGGGAACGCGGCGTCCGGCTCGGCCTGGCGGTCGACGACGAAGACGTTCTCGAACCCCGCGTCCCGAAGAACGCGCTGGGCGAAGCGCCCGCCGACCCCGTGCAGCGGCGTGTAGGCGATGGAGAGCGACCGGTCTTTCGCGAGCCCGAAGTCCAGCGCCTGTACCGCTTGGCAGTAGCGCTCCTCCACATCGGCGAGCACGGGCAGGTAGAGGCCCATCAGCCGGCCGGCCTCCCGGTCGACGAGCGCCAGGTCCTTGACGCTCGCGATGGCGTCGATCGCCTGCGCGATGCCCCGGTCGTGCGGCGGGACGATCTGCGCGGCGTTGCCCCAGTAGACCTTGTAGCCGTTGTACTCGGGCGGGTTGTGGCTGGCGGTGATCATGACCCCAGCAGCGGCGCCGAGGTCCTTGACGGCGAAGGCGCACACCGGCGTCGGGGTCGGCTCCTCGAAGAAGTGGACGAGGAATCCCATCCCCGTCGCGACCCGGGCGGCGTCGCGGGCGAAGACGTCGGAGAGCCGGCGGCCGTCGCGGGCGATGACGAGCCCGCGTGCGTGCGCGTGCGGGACGGTGCGCAAGAGGTACGCGCACAGACCGGCGGTCGTCTTGCGCACGACCGCGCGGTTCATCCGGTTCGGGCCGGCGCCGATGACGCCGCGCAAGCCCGCGGTGCCGAATTCGAGACGGCCGTCGAAGCGGTCGGCGAGCGCCGCCTGGTCGTCGTTCGCGACCAGATCCAGGGCCTCCCGCGCGGTGTCGCGGTCCGGGTCGTCGGCGACGAACGCGAATACGCGGGCGAGAAGGTCAGGAGCGATCGTCATCGGCACCTCGGCGCGAAAAAGGCGGCGCAGCTTCGGTCCGATGCGAGCGCCGGAACAAGGGTGGGTCGGGGAACAGTCGCAAGCAGGGCAGGTGCGCTACTGGCAACACCAGAACGACGGGGTGATGTCGTTGCAGCAACCCCATTGGATGAAGATGGCACCGCCGCCAGCCCCGTCGCGCTCGGTCGCGTCGAGAGTGGTGAAGCGCGTTTCGAAGTAGGTGCTGCCTGGCCCGGTGGCGAGGGTGCAGGCGGAATCGACGAAGTAAGCGCGCCCCCCACAGGCAGTCGGAGTGCCGACCGCTTGCCGCGGCACGCAGTGGTTCCACCCAGCCGCCTTGGCCATCGCGCTGAAGTTCTGGCATTCGGCGTTGCAACTGTTGTTCGTGCTCGAGTGATCGGGATGGAAGATGCCGCACACGGGCATCGCAGTCCCGTTGACGGTCAGCGACTGCGCCTTGATCGAGCCCGCGACGTCCAAGGTGGCCTGCGGCGGTGCTGTTGAGCCGATGCCGACGGACTGGGTGAACGTGTCGGTCCCGGTGAAGGCGTTGTTGGCGTCGAGCAAGGCGACGTTCGGCGACAGCCGGTTGTCGGCAACGGTGCCCTGGGAGAGCTCGGTCGCGTTCAAGCTCGTCAGCGCCGAGCCGTCGCCGCTGAAGCTGCCGCGAAAGGCGTTCGCCGAGTTGGTCAGGCTCACCGTTGCCGACTGCGTGCCCGAAAGGCGCCCGTCCGGAATCGTTCCGCTCGAAAGCTGCGCGGCGTCGAGGTTCGTCAGCGCCGACCCGTCGCCGGAAAACGCGTTCGCCGACACCGCTCCCGTGACGTCGAGCTTCCCGCCGATGGCGCCGTCGCCGGTCACCGACAGCGCTGCCGAGGAGAGAGTGCCCGACGCGGCCAAGTTGCTCCCCGACACCGCTCCCGTGACGTCGAGCTTCCCGCCGATGGCGCCGTCGCCGGTCACCGACAGCGCTGCCGAGGAGAGCATGCCCGACGCGGTCACGGCGCTTCCCGAGACCGCTCCCGTCGAGCTCACCGAGCCGCTCACCGACAGATCGCCGCTCGTCGACAGCGAGCCGGCTTGCACCGACCCGCCGACGTCGAGGTTTCCGGGTTGGGCCACCGCGCTCGCGACGTCCGGCTGAAAGAGCGCGTAGCGCTGGTCGAGGTCGGCGAGCGCCTCTCCCTGGAGGAGGAGGGCGTTCGTCGCCACCGCCGCGGTCGGCACCGTGCCCACCTCTAGCCGCGGCAAGAGCCGGGTCGACCCCACCGTGACCTCGAGGTAGCGCGCCTGGTCCGTCGGCAACATCGAGGGCAAGAGGCTCGTCCCGCAATCGCCGCCGAGGGTGACCGCGTAGTAGCCGTGGAGAACGGAAACGCTGCAGGACCCTTCCCAGAGCTTGTTCTCGTTCGCCACTGGCGCGCTCTGGTCGAAAATGCGAAACGTCATCGGCTGCCCGTCGGTGGTGATGGGCGTGTCGGAGGCGTCGAGCAGGTAGCCGGTGTGGACGAGGACGATGGGCTTCTCGGTCGGGTCGGCGAGAGCGGTGACGCTCATCAGGAGCGGCACGAGCCAGAGCAGGCGAGCCATGGGCGGCCTCCTTCGCGGGTCGAGATCGACGAGGGTACACGACGGCCGCGGGCGAGAGCCACCGTCGGATGCGCCCACAGCCGCCAGCTAAGCGAGCCGCCAGCGGTAGATCGGCTCGGCGGGCAGCATCACCACCGCGCCCTTTTCCTCGAGCACTTCCAGGTTCCCCACGACCTCGCTCAAAGTGAGGTAGAGCGATCTCAAGCCCACGTGCGGAAACAGGTGCTGCACGAGCTCGACCGCGCTCTTGGGGCCGTCGGCGAGCTTCGCCAGGAGGCGGCCCTGCCGCCGGGCGTAGAACGAGACGAGCCCGTCGATCACCTTGCGGTGGTCGTGGAACGGCTGGTCGTGCCCGGGAAGAATCAGCTCGAGGTCGAGCTCGCGGGTCTTCGCCGCAGTCTTGAGATACGTCGCGAGCGCCCGAAATTTCGCCGTCTCCCCTTCGGGGCCCACCTCCAACAGCGGGTTCGGGCTCACCCGCTCGAGCAGGTGATCGCCCGCGAAGAAGAGCCCGTGCTCCGGCACGTGGAGGCAGCACAGGCCCGGAGTGTGGCCCGGCGCATGGACCACCGTCGCCGAGAAGTGGCGGAAGCGCAACTGCTCGCCGTCCAAGAGCGGCTCGGTCTTCTCGACCGCCCGCGCCATGGTCAGCGTGTACCGCTGTCCCTTGCCGAGCATGGCAATGGCGCTCCGGTCCACCCCGAGCCGGGTCAGGTAGCCGTCGTACGCCGCCCGGGAGCGCTGGAACTCCTCGCCCGGCAGCTCGACCTTGTTCCGGTCCAGCTCGTGGACGAACACCGGCGCGCCCGACGCCTCGCGGATGGTCTGGGCGAGCCCGTAGTGGTCGATGTGGCCGTGGGAGAGGAGCACCCGGCGGACGCTCTGGAAGCCGAGGCCCAGCGCCTTGAGCCCTTCCTGCACCGCCTCCTCGCCGGCCGGCGTCCCGAGGCCCGAGTCGAACAGGGCGACACCGCCGCCGTCCTCCTCGATGACGTAGACGTTGACCGGGCCGCCGGCTTCCGGAAAGGGGACCGGGCAGGGAACGCGCGTGATGCCGAGCTCAGTCAATGGATGCATGCGGCTTTCAGTCGGTTTCTCCGGGAACCCGTGGGGAACGCGCGGTCGGACCGATCGGTCTGATCCGACCGATCGGTCCGACCGGCGTGAGCGCACCGCAGAGCCGGCGGGCCCTAGCCCTTCACCTTCCGAATCTCCTCGGTCAGCTCCGGCAGGGCCTTGAAGAGGTCGGCGACCAGGCCGTAGTCGGCGACCTGGAAGATCGGCGCCTCGGGGTCCTTGTTGATGGCGACGATGGTCTTCGACCCCTTCATCCCGGCGAGGTGCTGAATCGCTCCCGAGATGCCCGCCGCGATGTAGAGCTTGGGCGCCACCACCTTGCCCGTCTGCCCGACCTGCATGTCGTTCGGCTGCCAGCCGGCGTCCACCACCGCCCGCGAGGCGCCGATGGCCGCTCCCAACAGGTCCGCCAGCGCCTCGATGGGCTTGAAGTCGCCCTTCGTCCCGCGCCCGCCAGCGACCACCACGCTCGCCTCGGTCAGCTCCGGCCGCTCGCTCTTGACCTCCTGGAACTGGAGGAACTTGGTCTTCGGAGAGGTCGGGTCGACCGCGAGCTTCTCGACCGGGGCGCTGCCCGACGGCACCGCTTCTGGAAAGTCCGTCGGCCGGATGGTCACCACCTTCACCGGCGTCGCCACCTCGACCGTGGCGATGGCGTTGCCCGCCCACATCGGCCGCTTGAACAGGACGTTCGCGCCTTCCCCGGCGAGGCCGACGATGTCGCTCGCGAGCCCGGCGCCGAGCTTGCCCGCCACCCGCGGGAGGATGTCCTTGCCGAAATTGGTCGCGGCCGCCACGACGTAGGTCGCGCCGGACGCCTGCACCGCCTGCGCGATGACCTGCGCGTACGTCTCCGCCAGCGGGCTCGCGAGCGCGTCGGCGTCGGCCTCGAGCACCTTCGCCACGCCGCGCGAGGCGACCTCCTGGGTGACGGCAGCGGTGCCCTTCCCCAGGACCAGCGCGACCACCTCGCCGCCCGCCCGCGCTTTCACCTGCTGCGCCGCGCCGATGGCGTTGAGCGACGCCTTGCGCAGCTTGCCCTTGAAATGCTCGGCCACCACGAGAATGTTGCCCATCGTCTTCTCCCTTGAAGGGGTTAGGAGCGCTGCGGGAAGCCTAGAGAACCTTCGCCTCGTTCTTGAGCTTGTCGACCAGCGTCGGCACGTCGGGGACCTTGATGCCCGCCTGCCGCGCCGGGGGCGGCTCGACCCGGACCACCTTGACCTTCGGCGTCAGGTCGACGCCGAGGCTCGCCGCGGCGAGCTCCTCGATCGGCTTCTTCTTCGCCTTCATGATGTCCGGCAGCTTCGCGTACCGGAGCTGCTTGACGAGCCGCAAGTCGCAGGTGATGACCGCCGGGAGCTGGACCTCGAGCTGCTCGAGACCGCCGTCGACCTCCCGCCAGACCTGCGCCGCCTTCTTGTCCGGGGAAAGCTGCACCCCCGGGACCCCCTTCTTCTCCGCGTCCGACTCCAGGCTCTCCAGCTTCGAAGCGAAGGTCACCTGCCCCCAGCCGAGGTACTCGGCGACGAGCTGCCCCGCCTGGTTGTCGTCCAGATCCACCGCCTGCTTGCCCATCAAGACCAGGTCCGGCTTTTCTTTCTCCACCACCTTCACGAGCAGCCTGGCCGCCGTGTCGGAGTCGAGAAAGCCCTCGTGCTTGACGAGAACCGCCCGGTCGGCGCCGGTCGCCAGCATCTGCCGCAGCTCGGTCGTCGCCGCCGGCCCGCCGGCGCTGACCACCACCACCTCGCCGCCGTGCGCCGCCTTCAGCCGCAGCGCCTCCTCCACCGCGATGTCGTCGAAGGGGTTCGACTTGTAGTTCACCCCCGCCGTCTCGATCCACGACCCGTCGGCCTTCACCTTGATCTTCGACTCGTAGTCCTCGACCCTCTTGACCGTCACCAGGATCTTCACGTTGGCTCTCCCTTGTCGCCGCGCGACCGGCTGTTGCTTGGGCGGCGCTCCTCTAAGCCGCTGCCGTTTTTCCCAGGGGCTCCTGCGCCAAGAGCCCGCGCACGAAAACGTTTCCCATCTCCCGGCCCGTCTGGGCCAGGTCGAACTTGCGCCGCGCCACCAGCCACCCGAGCGCGATTTCGTCCAGCGCCCCGAACAGCGCCCGCTTCACCGCCGACGGGTGCACGTCCGGCCGAAACTCCCCGCTCGCCTGCCCCCGCTTGACGATGTCGCCGATGAGGCCCAGGTACTCCGTCAGCCGCGGCTTGTCCGAATCGCGCACGAAGGCGTTTGACTGCCGCAGCTCGACGATCAGCACCGCCGCCACCGACGGGTTCGTCTCCACCGCCTTCAGGTGCAGGTCGACCACACGCTGGAGAGCAGCGGCACAGGACGGCAGCTCCCGTGTCGCCCCCCGCGCCGCCTCGCACAGCTCGTGCATCTTCTCGTCGAAGATGTTGAGCAAGAGGTCGTCCTTGCTCTTGAAATATAAATAAATGGTCCCGTCGGCGACCCCCGCCGCCCGGGCGATTTCGGCGACGGTCGCGTTGAAGAAACCCTTCTCGGCGAAGACCCGCACCGCGCCGTCCAAGATGGCCAGCCGCTTCTCCGCCCGCCGCTCCTGGCGCCTCTCGTTCGCTTCCACCGCCACTTCCCGCCTCGCTCGCCCCGGCGCGCGCCGCGCCCTGAATGAAGCCTCATTCAACTAGCAAGGCCGCGCGGCGGCGTCAACCCGGGGGACCCGAAGGGGCGTAAGTCGGAGAAGTGAGCACGGAGATGGGGCTTGTTTTTCCGGCGTGTCTGATAGTATAAGGGCTATCAGAGAGGAGGAGTCGATGTCCGACCCAGTTTCCAAGCTCGAATTCGACCGTGCG